>JBBILQ010000032.1:0-28187 GCA_037444845.1 Candidatus Aminicenantota bacterium
GGGCAACCACATCCCTCACTTCTTGCATCGTAAAAGAATAACTTTTTCTTAGCTGACCGAGAGGTTCACAGATCCATCTTCCCATTGACGGCCACGCTTCAAAGCCAAGCGGACAGGTTTGAAGGCTCCAAGAGCCGGCAGACTGACTAAAGGCCCATGATTCCACCTAACGTGAGGTAGAACACTCTGTATTTGCCCCCGGCGTAAGATTCGTACCGCTCGATGGTGCCGTCGAGAAAGATGGTCAAAGAGCGAGACGCATAAAAATAGATAGTTGCGGCAGCGCTCTGGAGGTGGATATCTGTCAGGTTGTAGACAAGCTTGATATCGGAATCATAGAAAAAGCTTCGCCTCCCCATGATACCGGAGAAAAGAAAGGCGACCCTCTCGTTTGACGGGAGATAGAGACTGACGCTGCCGGAGTAAAACTTTTTTTGATGATGATAGTTTCCCGAAAAGGTGTTTCCACTGAATTTAGAGCTCAAAACGCTGCCGCCGAGTTTGGCCCAGGCGAAGGCGGAGGCTCCGTAGCTCCTCACATCCGTATATTTACTGGTGAAACCGCTTAGCCCTATCCCGGCACGAGCGCTTTCGCTCTGAAATCCCGTTTCAGCGTAAATGGTGACATTCTTATTTGTAAGATCAGCGTTGGAACTCACAAAGGAGATATCAAACCTCGACCAGAAAAAATTGCTCCGGCTGGGAATTAGCTGGGAATAAGATCCTATGAACTGGTTTTGCTTATAAATAAACCCGCTGTCATAGTCGATACGGCTTTCCCGATAAAGTAAACAGAACGACCGGCTCCAGCTCGGCACTAAGGAAAATTCCGTAGACAGGTGGTAGATGCGTGTTTGCGCGGCTTCACGGTACGTGCCATAAGTCCCCTTCTGACTGACATAAAAAGAGGGATACGTCCTTACCTGAGAAAACAGGGATGAAGAAAAGGATAATAAAAGAAGGACGAACGGACGCATCCTTCGCCATGGCGTACAGCGGCGTCTGAGGCTCATGAGGGGATACTTTCCTGCCGTCTTCTCTCGATGAGATGGAGTTCCATGCCATCGCCCTGGAACCTGACGAGACCTATCTTCTTAAAGAACTCATAGACGAAATCCCGGTTCAGGCGAGAGGGGGATAATGACCCACAAGGCGTTTTCACCTTCAGCTTTGCTGTCGAAACCAACTTCAACGACGCTTCGCTAAATGAAAGGGAGTTGTCGAGCTCGAATCTGAATCGCACGCCGCAGATCGAGAGCAGGTCCAGGAGGAACACGGCGCCTCTTGGAAGGGCATAATCCGTCTCTTCCTCCGTCTGCCAGGTGATTCTTTCGCCGGCGACCAGCGGAACATCAGTGAGGAGCTTGCCCACGCCCCACAATCCCGTTTTCCGGGAACCTTCCAGCCTCTTTAGGCTTAAAACTCCGTTGGCGAGCGCAAAGTAGAGTTTTGTCTCAACGGGCCGACTCTTCATCATCAGGTTTCCGAAGAGGTCCAATTCTGTCGACCAGGTTTCCTGCCGCGCTTCTCCTTTTCGCACTTCGTAGACAAGGTCATGCACAAAAGAGTAAGGAAAGAAATCAACATAGTCGGGAGCGAGGACGAGGTTGGAGACAAAATCGCCCTCCTCGACCTCTCCCCGAAGAACAAAGGTTTTCTGACCGCCTGCGTTCTTAAAGAAATTCGAGAACTCGAAGTAAAGCGTAGGCGACGCAAGGTCCGTACCCGCCTGTATCTGAAAATGGAGATGAGGATAGGGAGAGCGACCGGAGTTCCCACAACGGGCAATCATCTGCCCGCTTTTTACCGTATCCCCGATCGAAACGTTGACACTTCCTTCGCGTAGATGAGCGAGGCAAGAATAGAATTGGTAAGCGTGCTCTATGATCACCACATTCCCCCAGTTGTCCCGCTCGTTGACCTCGCCGACACGGTTATCCGGCACTTCGCTCTTCACGACGACGACCCTTCCATCGGCCGGAGCGAGGACCGGCAAGTCGAAGCAAAGGTAATCTTTAATCTCTGACCCAACGTTATTGTAGAGCTTCCCGTTCGACCCCGACACCATAAAATCCACGCCGAACCGCCAGCTCTCCTTGTGAGTCAACTTCCCGTTGAATCCTTGCGTAACGCGCCAGGGGCCGTGAAAAGGCAAAGAGAGTTCAACCCCGCACCGCCGGAAGGCTTTCAGGTTCGCCCGCTGGGCGGCAAGATTCTCCTCCGGGCTGGAGACTTCTGAGGATGAGAAAACGAGATTGGCAGACGAAAACATCCTCAACCTCAAGGAGTACAGGACGAGAAGCGTCATAAGGTTGAAGGGGAGGGCTGTCGGCGAGAGATACGCCGGTAGGAGAGCCTTCAGGCTCAACATGAACAGCGCCGAGGCGGACGTCGCCAGCATAGCCAGAAGAAGACTCCCGAGAGACGGCACGAGAAAAATCCCGCCGAGGGCGAGGCCGATGAGAAAATAATTAAAGCCCAGGTACTGTTCGGTCAGCACCTGAGGATACGCGCCGAGGAGATAATGCGTGAGGTACCCCGAACCGAGGCCTGCCAGGCCGAGCAGGAAACCGAGCCTGGAATAGAGGAGCATGCCGAGGAGCACGACAGCCCCAGAAACGACGTTCGCCTTGAAGAAGGTCGAGCCGACCGACTTCAGCAGGAGCTCAAGGAGCGGAAACCCGGTGACCTTGAGAGCGTTGGCCGTTGGCGGGTCTAAAAGCTCGATCTTCCCGAATACCATTGTTGCCGCGATGACAAAAGAAAACGTCATGACAAATGGCAGACTCAACGCTGGAAGCCTGAAAAGAAGCCAGAGGACATTCTGGAGAGCCGCGCTCACGAGTGTCGCCAGAAGGCTGGCCAGGAAGATGAGGAGCAGCAGATTCCAGGAGGCCGCGTAGAAGTAGGAGAGCGCCAGGCCGAGAAGAAGCGCATTGAACCCAAAATAACCTTTCCGGATCGAGCGCCGCTCGAACCCAAGAAGAAAGGAGAACCCGTTCGCAGCACAAAGCCCAAAGAGGCCGAGCAGCCCGCTCACCGGCTCGACGAACGTTGCGGTCAGAAGCAAAAACCCGAAGATTCTCTTCTGGGAGAACAAGATGACCGAGTAGCTCCGCAGAGTGGCATCGAGGAGGAAAGACAGCTTACCTTTCAATCTGAGAATGCCTCTCCCCGATGCGATCCGCCTACCTCAGCCATGGAGGGATCCTGTCGAGTTTCGTCACGTAATCAAACGTCTCCACCTCCCTGATGACTTCAACCTTACCCTCATTGCTGATCATGACGACGCTCGGTCGAAATTGGATGAATTGCATCCATTGGCTATTGTTGTACGCTCCTACAGGACGGATGACGACGGTGTCCCCTTTTTCCAGATACGGAACGCGCAGGTTTTCCCCCACGACATCGATCTGCATGCAGAGAGGCCCGTAGACATTATGGACCTCGGAGGATATTCCTTTATCCGATGTCGATAGAATCTCGAAATCGTAGAAATAAGACGTGAAGAGGAGGTTCACGCCCGCATCGAGCACCAGGCTGCGAATTCCCGAGGCCGACGTCTTAGTGGCCACGACCGTAGCGACCAAGTATCCCGCCTCATCCACTAGAGCCCTGCCTGTCTCCAGAAGAAGAAGGGGAAGATCTTCCTGCTCGAAACTGTCCAGCAGCGGAGAACAAATGGCCTCCGCGTACTTGTCAAAGTCGGGCACCAGTTGGTCGGTAGGAAGGCTGGATCCCTTCAGCCTGTTTTTCGAGGCAAACCCTCCGCCGACATTGATATAATTCAGACAGATGCCGAATTCCTTCTTCAGAACCTTCGCCATCTCGATCATTTTCAGGACAGCCTCACGATAGAACTTCGGTTCGAGGATGAACGTCCCGATGTGAGTGTGAAGTCCAGCTAAACGTAATTTTTTTCCCGAGAGCGTGCGCTTGATAGCGTGATAAGCTTCTCCCGAATCGATATTCAGCCCGAACCTATCCCATACTGTATAGCCAGCGATGGCCATATTGACCCGAATTCCGAAGTCCACTGGCCGGCCGAGTTCGGAGGCGATGCTCTCGAGTTCCGGGATTTCATCGAAACCGTCAATGTTGATCATCGCGCCTTCAGAGGCCGCGCGCATCAGGGAAGCCCGAGTTTTGTAGGGGCCGTTATAAACGATGTTTCTACCTTCGAGACCGAGGCTCCGGGCTAGCTCATACTCGAATTCAGAAACCACCTCCGCCCAGGCGCCCAGGTTGTGGAATGTCTTACAAACGGCTTTCAGATAGTTCGTCTTGTAGCTCCAGGCAAACTGAACTTTCGGATACCTCTTAGAAAAAGCTTGAGACGCAGACTCATACTTCTCCTTAAGTGTCCGATGGGAATAGACAAATAGAGGCGAGCCGAACCTGGCCACAAGTTTCTCAACATCCACATTGTCGATCTCTTCCATGTATCTCGAGACGGCAAACGGAGCGAATTTGCCCGTAAGCCCTGCATGCTGGCGCATTAAGAAAGGCCTTGTATAGGCCTTCTTGGTTTTGTCAGGCATAGGCCACCCCCTCATATGTCGCCCACAATCGCCTCGCTATTCTTCCGCCCGCATTCTCTCGTCCAGCTATTTTAGTCTTCCTCCCCACCGATTCCTTCGTCCTGAAACCTACCATTGGCTTCTTAAACCCTACCCGTAATGAATCTCTCTTTGCGTTAGCAAGGCATCAATCTGGCCAACATTCGCCACAAGGTCGGTCGTGTAATGGACGAACATCGTTCCAGCTTTGTAATTGCGGGGAAGCTTAGGTTTGCGTCCCAGGGCCAGCTCACAACAGGCCCGCGGCAAGTTGATCCCGCACGCCTTGGCCAGATAGATCCAGGCCGGAAAGCGGGGATTGATCTCGATGATATAGAGCTTTTTCTGGTGTGAAATTATGGCCTCAAGCTCAAACCCCCCACGCCATTTCAAGTGTGAAGTCAATCGTTCGGCCGTCCAGAGAAGTTCTCTGTTATGAATACTTACTCCCGCCCATCCTTTTCCTTTATCGGTGTACAATACCTTCTTCATGCAAACCGAGGACACAAGCCTTCCCTTCCCATCTCCAAGTCCGGCCAAGTTGTATTCCTCTCCAGGAATGTACTTCTGTAGTATCACCGGGTACCCCCATCGGGCAGTAATGACTTGGATGAAAGAAAAAAGCTCGGCCGGGTTTAAGGCCCGGTAGGCCTCATAGAAGATTCCCTTAACCATGAGAGGAAAATCAAGGGTTTCGGCCGCCTTTTCCGCATCCCGCAAGTCGTAGACAGTCCTGCTTTCAGGAACGCTCAGGCCAAGTTTC
The DNA here is from genome assembly GCA_037444845.1 of Candidatus Aminicenantota bacterium. GTDB lineage: Bacteria > Acidobacteriota > Aminicenantia > Aminicenantales > UBA8522 > JARYMI01. Next base: position 5,323 of record JBBILQ010000032.1, read on the forward strand.
GCGGCCAGCTCCGGAAGGTTTTTCTTCTCCCGACGATAAAGTTGTTCCGCCGATGGCAGATAAGTATGGATGCCCATAGCCGACAGTTCGTTTTCCAGGTCGCTAAAGCTCTTGAGCTCAACATCCAGCGTCGGCAGGAGGACCCCGATCTCTTCCCGCTGCTGAATGTAGCGGAATCTCTCAAGGAGTGCTTCTTTGCCTTCTTTCGGATAGGGAAGAAGATAGACGGAGTCAACGAGGCACGAATCGAAGATTCCCGACTCATAGGCATCATACGAGAGACCGATGATCTTGCCTGACCAATCTTTTTCTTCCTTCAAACACCGGATGACCGCGACACCGGGGGCGGGGTTATCCGAAGCATTCAGGCCAGTCACCGCGACATTAATTTTCATCGAGCCACCCATAATTCCTCATCTGGCCCCAGAACTGAGCGACATCCTTATAAATAAGGTCGCGATCGGCCTCATAGTGCTCTCCGATATGAGAGACGATATCCTCGAAGGTCTTCCCTTCTTTAAGGAGATGAATGATCTCCAGCCCGATTTCATTCGTGGTGAAAGCCTGACCGGTGTTAGGGTCAAAGATGAAACCAGACTCGCTCACGGCGAGAGCATTCAGGCGTTTGGGGGAGGCCGTCATAGCAAGCGTATCTTCAGGATGCCCCAGATATAGCCCACCATTCCCGTATGTTTATAGCCGAGTTTTTGACAGATGACATCATCCGGCGGACAATCATTTTTACGCAGCTTGTTTCTCCACAAGGCGGCTTCAAAGCTCCCTCCTTCGAAGTCCTGGTCAATCTCGAACTCTTTGCTGAAGACGCCCTGCCTGACGGGGAAAGAAAAGTGTTTCCCCTGATCGAGGGTGTTCACAACGGATGGAGGGTAAAGCGAGACGCCGAGGAAAAGCGCTTCGTCCTTGACCTCAGTCTTGAGTTTCAGGATGATTTTCCCGGCGGGGTTTTTGACGATCTCATACCCGAAGCTCTGGCCGCTCGCCCATAAGCTCGAAACCCACAGGAGAAAGACAAAAAAAGATGCAATCTTGTTTATTCTCATGATGCAACTTGCTTCGATTAGTTCAATGTCGTTTAAAAATTTCTCATAAAAAAATTTACCACCTTCAGTGTTCATAGTCAATAATTTCCCCAGGCCCGCGGAAGACTTAATTCGTCTTGCGGGTTCAAGGATAAGGGATCATAGCGTTTCTGAAGAACCATTTTTCTTTACTTCTCCCTTGATGGGATACGCCTTTGTCTTCCTGAAGCTCTCACTTATTTTTTTCCAAGCTCCTTTAAGGAGTCAATCCCCCTTGGGGGTGGTCTGGCAGGTGATTCTTTCCTGCCCCCTTGTAAGTAAAGGCCCATCTTGATCTTTCTTGGGAGGCGATTTTTTATACGTCCGTTAGGGGAGTTTGATAGTTCATGTGGGGAATGAATAGGAATTGATGAATGGGAATTTAGTTTTGGGCTTCGCTGGCCGGGTGGGCGTCTTTGACTCGACTCTTTCATCAATCATCGACGGGGAAGGCTAAATCAAAGCTCAAAAAGATGTCAAGGGCGGCCTGAAAGCGACGGGATGTCGCCTTGACGCTGTTCCAGGCGCCAAAAGGGCCGCAAATCATCGAGACGTCTCCTCCCGGAGAAAGAGAAAATTATGAAAAATACTCACCGCCGGTCTCTCCGAAAAAGAAAGCCTTTCTAACGACAGGAGAGGGCGAATCATGTATTCTCCCACTTTCTCAGCCTCTTTCTTGGTCTTGGCCCTGACCCGGCTGTGAACCGAAAAGCCGGAATGGCGCCCGCCTGCAGATCAAAAAACGGGCCAAGTTCACGGACACGGCCGCTTCTGCCTGAAAAAGAGGCAAGAGCCCCAGCCAGGAAGGGAAAATCAGAGCGATACGTGGAAATACACAACCACAGCCCCGCCGCGGGAGCAGGCTCTGGCCAGGAGATTGAGCTCCTCGATTTTTGGCCTGGCCTCGTCATTATATTCATGACAGGTTCAGACTTCAAATCGATCTTGACACCGCGGAGCGGCAAAAGGAAAATGGAAGATCATTCTGATTTTAAATTTTAAATTGGAGGTTTCCGTATGCCTAACTTTCACAAATCTCGCTCGAGCCGTTATTTCTTGGCGGCTGTCTTTTTGCTTTTTGCCTTTCAATATCCAAGTCTTGCTCAATCCAAGGCAAAGAAAATAGAAAAGCTCATCCAGAGCTACCATGACTTGAAGCAGTTCAGCGGAACCGCTCTGGTTGCAGAAAAGGGTGAGGTCATTTTCAAGAAAGGATTTGGAATGGCAAACATGGAATGTAACATTCCCAACAAGCCGGACACAAAATTCCGCCTCGGCTCCATCACCAAACAGTTCACCGCCATGTTGATTCTTCAGTTGGTCGAAGAAGGGAAGGTTGATCTGCAAGGGAAGCTCTCGGATTATCTTCCCTATTACCGCAAAGACACAGGCGAAAAAGTGACCATCCATCATCTGCTGACGCATACCTCCGGAATCCCCAGCTACACCGGACTTCCCAATTTTATGCGGGAAGTCAGTCGCGATCCCTATGCGGTGGACGATTTCGTCCAGAAATACTGCAGCGGTGATTTAGAATTCGAACCCGGTTCCAGGTACGTTTACAATAATTCCGGCTATTTTATCCTGGGGGCTGTCATTGAGAGAGTAACCGGAACGACATACGAGGAGAGGCTGAAGGAGAAGATTTTCCTTCCCGCGGGGATGAAAAACTCAGGGTACGATCATCACGACACGATAATTCCCCATCGTGCGACCGGCTATGAGAGGACCTTTGACGGATACAAAAATGCTCCCTATCTGGATATGTCTCTTCCCTATGCCGCGGGCTCTCTCTATTCGACGGTCGAGGACCTTTACCTTTGGGACCAGGCTTTATACGCGGAAAAACTGCTCTCCAAGAAGATGAAAGAGCTCTATTTCAAACCCCACATCTCAGCCGGGCAAGGAAGTTATGCTTACGGATGGGGGATTGGGACGAGGAGCTTGCCGGAGTCTGAAACCAAGCTCAATGTTATAGGCCATGGCGGCGGGATCAACGGGTTCAACACCCTGATCGAACGACTGGTCGATGAAAAGCACCTGATCGTTCTGTTGAATAATTCGCCGGGAGCAAGCCTGAGCGCCATGAGCGAGGCGATTACCCGCATTCTGTATGACAAGCCCTATGACCTGGCTAAACAGTCGGTTGCTGAGGCGATATATCCTGTGCTGATTGAAAAGGGAGTGGATGCCGCCATCGGCCGCTACCGCGAACTCCAGAAAAACGAGCCCAAGGATTATGTCTTCCGGGAGGCAGAATTAAATCGTCTGGGATATTACTTGCTTCAGAACAAAAAGCGCGTTGATGACGCCATTGCCGTCTTCAAGCTCAACGTGGAGGTTTATCCGAAATATGCCAACGGCTATGACAGCCTCGCGGAGGCCTATATGATCAAAGGCGACAATGAGGCGGCGATCAAGAACTATGCCAAGTCCCTGGAATTGAACCCAAAGAACGCGAACGCCGTCGAAATGCTGAACAGGCTCATGAAAAAGAAATAACTTGATTTTTTCCCCATCAAGCTGTCGTGGAGGAAGCATAGGTCACGACTCAAGAATCTATTATAGCTTAGTCTCTTATTGAGCTTTTCTTTTCATACTCCTTCCAGAGCTTAGTTCTTTCCTCTTTGGTGTCCAGGTAAAGATGGAGGCTGATGATTTCTTCAGCGATAGCCTCTGCGATTTGACCTATTTTATTCTTGGTGAAATCAGGTTTCTCTCCTTTGACGTCCTCAATGAAGGCTTTGATCTCTTTTTCAGTTAAAGGAGCTAATATACGTGCCGGGTCTTCGATAGTGGCAAGCCGGAGAATCTGGAGAACTCTTATGTAGCCTCCAAAGAAAACAGGATCGACCTCTCTTTTATCCTTCGCCTGCCTCGCTTCAATCATCAGGGTTTGGAGGGCTTTTGTGACCGCCTCCCTGCCTCCGCTGCCGCTCTCGGCCATTTGGCGGAAGGCCTCTGTGAACTTATCCAGGAGGACATAGCCTGGCTCTTCCTTCGCCGGCAGATAGGCTGAGGATACAAAAAAGACAAAAAGACTTAACGCCATAGTTTTCCGAATCATTCTTAGACCTCCTTGTTCCTGGCGTATGTTTCCAGAACCTCTTGAACCTTTTTTTCCATGATTAAAATTCTGAATTTTTGCCTTAAATTATATTGTGGGGGAGATATTTTTTCCCCAGTAACTTCGATTTTATCTGTTGAAACACTGGTTTCACTACTCAAGGCCAATAGAAATCGACTAATTTCCTCTTCAAGCGCTGAAAATTCAGATCTCTTGAGTTGGGCAGCGCTTACTCCCTGGCCCGTCGTGATTCCCCTTAAGTTTGGCGAATTGTTGAGAGCTTGTTCAATTGCTGCAAGATAACCGTTTTTGGAGAAGGAAATAAATGTTTTTATTAGGGCAATAGAGGCAACAAGAAGTAGAAAAAGTAAAGTAAAAATTGGCGCGGGTTTCCTGAACCATTGAAGAGAGATGCGGCTCCTTCTTGGCTCTGACCGCAGCCGGGCCTGGAAATCCCTTTTTCTAAATAATCGAAGGGCTTCTTCCTGCTCCTCCCTGATCAAATCTTGGATTCCAGCCGTATTTTCATCATTGACATCATTTTTCATGGCCGACCTCCGTTAGCCTCCTGGCTACAGCCTCCCGGGCACGGTTCTATCTCGACATAACTGTGCCCTGGGGAATTTCTAGAACAGCAGCGATTTCTTGATAGGAAAGATGGCCATATTCCCTCAAGACAAAGATTTCCTTGAGCTTCTTGGGCAAATCACTGACCGCTCTTTTCATGAGCCGGATTTGTTCGCCTCGAATGATTTGAGCCTCTGCAGCTTCAGGTTCTGAGGAGTCAGAAACGGATTGGAGTGAAAAAAGATGGAGCGGCGAACGTTTCTTCCGGTGGTCGAGACAGGTGTTTCGAACGATCCTGAAAAGCCATTCTCTGGCAGAAGCTGCGCTCCGCAAAGAATCGATCTTCTTATATGCTTTTAAATAAGCCTCTTGGGCCAAGCCTTCGGCATCCTGAGGGTCTTTGGAGAATCCCAGGCAGATAAGGAAGATATTTTCGCTCCAGGACAACATCTCTTCTAAGCCTTTTTCTTTGTCAAAAGGCAAACCTTGGACCATCTTTTTAAAATAATATCAGCTTCTATTATAAGAAGACGACGGTGCAGAAGAAATATTCCATATTCTTCGCTGTCTCGAGAAGCTGAAAATAAATTGATGGTTAGTGTTTCCCTTTCGGGTTCAGCGGCGAGCGAGCCTCTTATTATCGATTTTCCCGCCAATCATCATTGGGAAATAAAAGTCAGCATAGATACAATATCGAATACGGCTTGCAATTTCATATGGATGATTTTAAGATACTATTGCAATTATGCGGGGATACTTGCTGAAAGCACATAATATCCGAGGCGAACAAAAGAGATTTGTATCAAACAAAGCATGCTGTATATTAATATTTAGCCACCTTGAAGCGGTGACCGTACCCCCGGAACACCAAGTTGTCACCAACAACTGGGTCTCATGAAGACTCGACGGATAAACGCCGACAAGCCGCAGCTCTGGAAAGCCGACATCGCGGCCTCCGTTGATCGATTTAACCAGTGGTTCTTGCGCTTTGCCCCCCAAGGCGTTCCGTTCGACCCGCGTCAAGACGACCGAGCACGTCAAAGCAGCGCTCTTGGCAACCAACGATTTGTGCGATCTCAATGCGGCGACGCTGAAAGCGAACCCAATCGCTCTCTCGACGCTGCGCATGTGTACGTCACCACCCCTGGCCGTTGACCGACTGATCGGCCTCGCCGACGTGAGCAAGAACCTCGTCAGCCGCATGGAGAAAGGAAAGCTGCCCACCAGCATGCGGCCTGCCATTCTCAGCACGGAGTTGACAAGGATCTGCCGCATTCTCGCGCGGCTCTTGGACCGGGACATCTTTCCATGGTTGCTTGACCGGAAGCCCCCGACCGACCACGAGCGTAATCGTGCTTCAACAATCGTGGCCGATCGGCTGTGTAGCGCCGTTGCGAATCCGATCGTGCGCAACGCTCAAGAAGAGCGACAGCTCGCCTTGATCTGTGCCTATCTCGACAGGAGGGGCTATCGCAAGCACGCGCACCCACCGGGGAAACCAATCAAGGAGATGGACCGGGGCACGTATGCCTTGCATATGAATGTGCCATGCGGAAAGATCCATCAAGTCAATGTTCCGGTCGATGTCGCCATCCAGCCAAAAAAGCTTTACAGCGACCGGTTGCCTATTCTTATCGAAGCCAAGTCTGCTGGTGATTTCACGAACACCAATAAGCGGCGTAAGGAGGAAGCAACCAAAGTTCGCCAGTTGAGGGCGAGTTACGGCAAGACGGTGGCCTACGTGCTGTTCCTTTGTGGATACTTCGGTAGCGACTATCTGGGTTACGAAGCTGCCGAAGGGATCGACTGGGTCTGGGAGCACCGAATCGAAGACCTGGATAAACTAGGGCTGTAGCACCATGATCGCACAAGAGGTAAAGCGCATTGAAACCCGCCGAAGGGCGATCCAGGCAGCACTTGATGCCGCAAAATCATCTGTCCAAAGGAACCGTCTCGGCCAATTCGCAACTCCCAACGCATTAGCCATCGAGATCGCCCGCTATGTCCGCTCAATTGCTGATCAACACCTCCATACCATCCGTTTTGCTGACCCAGCCATCGGTACAGGCAGCTTCTATTCCGCTGCACTCCGCGTGTTCGGATCAGAGCGAATCGAAAGCGCCGTCGGCATCGAACTCGATCCCGTTTTATGCGATGCTGCCCGTAACCTCTGGGCAGATACGGGCCTTCATGTTGTGCAGGGCGACTTTACACGAATTGTCACTGGCCCTTGCCGCCCGCCTTCGCCCAACATGGTACTTGCCAATCCTCCCTATATTCGGCATCACCATGTTGATCGCCAGGACAAGGATCGCTTGCAGGCTCTGACCTCCCGGATGGCCGGTGTGAGGGTAAATGGTCTAGCGGGCCTTTATGTTTATTTCCTCCTCCTCGCCACGGAGTGGATGGACGACGGCGGCTACGCGGCATGGCTTGTCCCGTCTGAGTTCATGGATGTAAATTACGGGGCGGCACTCAAGCGATATCTCACACATCGCGTGACGCTGTTTCGCGCGCATCGCTTCGATCCTGAGGATCTGCAATTTCGGGATGCGCTTGTGTCTTCGGTTGTCCTCGTATTCCGGAAAACTCTCTCACCCCCCGGGCACGTCGTTAGGCTCACCTTAGGGGGCACGCTGTCCGAGCCGTACGCGAGCGATTCGATCCCACTGGAGCAACTTCGTGAGTCCCGGAAATGGACCGTGTACCCAGCTCACGCTCTGAACGATCGGCGAGCGATGCGGAGAAGAGAGGGACCAACGCTAGGAAACTTCTTCCGAATTCAGCGTGGCGTCGCCACAGGCAGTAACAAGTTCTTCGTGCTCGACCGCCGCGATGCCCTGCGACGTGGGTTTCCCAAACGCTATCTGCGGCCCATCCTTCCCAGTCCACGGCTTCTCAAGGAGACGGTGATCCAGGCTGACAAAGATGGGTACCCACTAATCGAGCCACAACTCTGCCTGATTGACTGCGACCTGCCAGAAAATGTCCTTCAAGCCCGACACCTAACCCTGTGGGAGTATCTTCACACCGCTGGAGCTTTGGGCATCAAAGATAGATATCTCATTAGTAGGCGAAGTCCGTGGTACAAACAGGAGCAGCGCGACCCTGCCCCTTTCCTTTGTACTTACATGGGACGCGGTGCTGATCAAAAGCAACCTTTTCGGTTCATCTGGAACCGTTCGCAGGCCATCGCAACAAATCTCTACCTCATGTTGTACCCAAAAGACGGTCTGGCGCGGATCTTGCGAGACCATTCGGATCTTGCTGCCGAAGTATTTGCATTACTCAGGAAGGTAACCGCCCATGAACTCCGCAGTGAGGGACGCGTTTATGGCGGTGGCCTCAATAAAATCGAGCCGAACGAGCTTGGCCGCGTTTCTGCGGTAGAGTTCATTGAACGCTGGCCTGAACTTCGTTCCGTATTGAAACGACAAGCAGAGCTCTTTAGTGAGTTGTCAGACACAGAGGCATCTAATAGCCTACTGCTGCAGTCGGCGCCGCTGCGCCGCAACTGATGGCGAGGTTGTTAGCCTGACCTATTCACGAATTATGCCAGAAAGCAGGCCCCTCCCCTGGGGGGAGGGGATAGAGGGGAGGGGGAATCTTTGAATGATCCCCCTCACCCCGACCCTCTCCCACATGGGGAGAGGGGATTTTTTCCTTTCATTTCGTGAATAGTCCAGGTTAGATTGCAAGTTGAAAAAAACAGCGGCCTTCTTTAATATCAGAGAAAGAATGCTAAAGCCTGAAAAAGTGGTGGTCCTTTTCTCTGGAGGGATTGATTCCACGACGGCGCTTTACTGGGCCGTAGCTCGGTACTCCAAGGTCACAGCCCTGAGTTTTGACTACGGACAGCGCCATTGGATCGAAATATCCCTGGCCCGGAGACTTACCAAAAGGCTGCATCTCCCCCACGTTGTTTTTAAGGTAGACCTTCGCCAGGTCGGAGGATCGGCTCTGACCGACCGGGCAATTTCTCTCCCCCGTTTCAAGCGCGTCGAAGAAATCAGAAAAGGAGTTCCTCCAACCTACGTGCCTTTCCGGAACGGAATCTTTCTCTCCCTCGCCGCCGCCTGGGCTGAAGCGAACAACGTCCACTCGATCGTCTGCGGGTTCAACACCGTTGATTCTCCCAATTACCCCGACACTCGGGCCTCCTTTATCAGAGCCATGGAAAGAGCGGTCAACACAGGGACAAGGGCCGCTTCGGGAAGCCGGCGGATAAAGATTATTGCCCCGTTTATCCGGATGAAAAAGTCGGCCGTCATCAAAAAGGGACTTTCTTTAGGCGCCGACTATTCTTATTCTATCTCCTGCTACCGCGGCCAGGAGATCCCCTGCGGCGGGTGCTCGTCCTGTCTCCTCCGCCGGAAAGCCTGGGCTGAAACCGGGTGCAGGGATCACCTCCTCGCAAGGCTGGAAAAGGAAGGCAAACGATGAGCTGGGAACTCCGAGTGAGGGACAAATTCCAGGCGGCCCATTTCCTCAAAGAGTACCGGGGCAAGTGCGAAAAAATCCACGGCCACACCTTCCATGTTGAAGCCGTCATCGAAGTTGACAGGCTCGATAAGACCGGAATCGGCGTCGATTTTGCCCTGATCAAGGCCAGGCTGGCGGAAATCCTTCCCGATCACACGTTGCTCAACGATCTCTTCCCCTTTAACCCCTCGGCTGAGAACCTGGCCAGGCATTTTTTTCTCGAGCTAAAAAAGCACCTTCCGGTCAAAGCCGTGACCGTCTGGGAATCAGAGGATGCCTCAGCCACCTACACTGAAAATCAGTGAAATTTTCTTCTCCATCCAGGGCGAAGGCCTGCGTCAGGGAGAGCCGACGATTTTCGTCCGTTTCGCCGGTTGCAACTTAAAGTGCAACTTTTGTGACACAAAATTTGCCTGGCAACGCGGCAGGCCGCATTCGGCGGCCCAAGTTATCGCCCAAGTCCTGCGTCTTTACAAACGTTTCCCAACTCACTGGGTCTGCCTGACCGGCGGAGAGCCCTTGCTCCAGGATCTCAGGGAGCTCGTCGGGCTCCTCAAAAGAGAAAAATTCAAGATTCAGGTGGAAACAAATGCTACCTACTACAAACCGCTTCGCTTCGACTGGGTCACAATTTCTCCAAAGCCCAAAAGATATGCTTATGCACCTGAATACAAAAAGTCAGCCAGAGAAGTAAAACTCGTCGTCACGAAAGACCTTCGGTTCAAAACGATAAAAAGGCTGCGTCAGGCATTCCCGGCAAAAACTCCGCTCCTGCTCCAGCCGCAGTCCAACCGGCACTGGAGCCAGAAGCTGGCCCTAAAACTCTTAGACGAATCCCTCGCCGCCGGCTTAGAGAATATCCGGCTGAGTCTCCAGGCGCACAAGATTCTCATTCTCCGCTGAACCGGGCGCTTTCAGTCGCGGAGACGGCTTTACAAGTGTTGAACATATTGATATTGATTTAGGGAATGAAAGCATTAACCCTGAAGGCCTCTCTTCTCATCATGGGAGCGAGCGGGATCGTCGCTCAGATCGTCCTCCTGAGAGAACTCCTCATCTCTTTCTTAGGCAATGAACTCACGATTGGCATCATCCTGGCGAATTGGCTCCTTCTTGAGGCTATCGGTTCGTCCCTTATCGGCAGGTCTGTGGAAAGGCTCAAAAGAAGGCTGGAAGTCTATGTATTACTGCAAATCTTTTTTTCCATCGCCCTTCCCTTTTCCGTCCTCCTCTCGCGGGTATTTAAGAACATCCTTCTTGCCTCCCCTGGAGAAGGAGTGGGCCTTGTCCCCATCTTTTGTTCCTCCTTTTTCATCCTCCTTCCTGTCTCCGTCTCCCACGGCGCCCTCTTCACCTACGGCTGTAAGCTCTATTCCCAACACGAGAAAAGGGATGCATCTTCCATAGGCAAAGTCTATGTTTTCGAGACGATCGGGTCCATTATCGGCGGACTGTTCATCACCTTTCTTCTCATCCAATATTTCCATTCCTTTGAGATCGCGTTGCTGATTGCCTCGATGAACGCGCTTATTTCGATATTTCTTCTCTGGCCAGAAGGCCCTTCCTTCCCTCAAATTCGAGATGCTCTTTGGGTTTTTTCCATCATCTGCACCGTTGTCTTTTTCATTCTTCTTTTTTCGCCAGCATCGGATATGATCCATCAATCCTCTATCCAGCTTCAATGGAAAGGCTTGAACCCCGTTCACTACGAGAATTCGATCTACGGGAATATCACCGTGATTCAAAGGAATGAGCAATTCACCTTTTTTACAGATGGCATTCTTTCTATCACCGCTCCCGTGCCCGACATCGCTTTCATCGAAGACTTCGTTCACTTCTCGATGCTCTTCCACCATCATCCTGAATCGGTTCTCATCTTGAGCGGCGGTGCCGGTGGAATGATCAACGAAGTCCTAAAATATCCGGTCACGCGTGTGGACTATGTTGAACTCGACCCTCTCCTCCTAAAATTGATCCATAAATTCGCCACTCCGTTAACTCAATCCGAATTGGCCGACCCGAGAGTAAAGGTCCACTATACGGATGGACGCTTCTTTGTAAAGAAGGCACGGCATCGTTTCGATCTCATCTTCATCGGGCTTCAGGCCCCTCAGGAGCTTCAGACAAACAGGCTCTTCTCGTCCGAATTTTTTTCTATGGCCAGAAGAAAGCTGAGGCCTGGAGGGATCATCGTCCTAACCCTCCCCGGCTCATTGACCTATATCAGTCCGGAATTGAGAGAACTGAACGGGTGCATCCTGGACACCTTGAAGAGTATTTTCAAATATGTGCGGATCATTCCCGGAGATACAAACCTCTACTTCGCTTCGGATTCCGATACGCTCGAAAGAGCGACTTCTCAAGACATCATGAAAAGGCTCGAGGAGAGAAGAATCCCGACGAGTCTCTTTACACAAAGCTATATCGAATATCGACTTCACGAAAGGCGGGTCGACTGGTTCTTAAAATCGATAGAGAGGAAAGAGGTTCATATCAACTCCGATTTTAAACCGCTGGGCGTCTTTTACTACCTCTCTTACTGGAACTCTCTCTTCTCTCCCTATCTTTCAAAATTGTTCAGATGGCTTGAGGGGTTCAGGCTTGAGCTCTCTTTCGGCATTCTTGCTGTCCTGACCGCTCTTTTAGCCATCCTTTCCCTGAAGATGCCCCGGCTCTCGGGTTATTTTCTTCCCTATGCCTTATTCACCTCCGGTTTCGCAGATATGCTGCTCGACCTGGCCATCATCTTTGCTTTTCAAACCCTCTACGGTTATCTTTACCATCAGATTGGCCTTCTCATCACCATCTTCATGGCGGGTATCGCAGCCGGCAGTTTCTTCACAGTCCGGCGTCTCGATAGAATCCAGAAGGGATACAGGTTCTTCCTGGCAACTGAACTATCGCTCGTTCTTTTCTCCCTCCTTCTCCCATTTGCACTCTCCGTCCCGTCTCATCATCTTGAAAAGAAAGCTATCTACGCCCTCATCTATGCGACATTTCTGGCTATGTCTTTTGTCTGCGGTGCTCTGGTTGGACTCCAATTCCCGCTGGCCACCAAGATTTTCCTGAAAACCCGCTTTAGCGAAAAAAGGGTCGGCCACACCGCCGGCTTACTCTACGGAGCAGACCTCTTTGGCGGATTCCTCGGAGGGCTTTTAGGAGGGGTTCTTTTGCTTCCCATTCTCGGTTTGAAAGAGTCGTGCGTCATGATGGCGATGGTTAAAATGACCAGTCTCCTCCTCATCCTCCTTTTCACAAGAATCCAGAGATAAGATATAATTCGTATGTGGGCTCTTCGGGAATGCTATTTCATTGGACCAGGCGGAAATTCCTTCAAAGCATCATTCCAGCGCTTTCTGGGTTGAAATGCGCCAGCATCTTCTCTGCCGAAAGGAATGGGACAGCAAGATCTATGCCAGACGAAGCGATGTTCTATAAAACTCTCGATGGGCAAAGCGTCCAATGCCTCCTCTGCCCGAGACAATGTGTGATCAGCGAAGGGAAACGGGGGTTCTGCAGGAATCGGGAGAATCAGAAGGGCAAGCTGCATTCTAAAGTCTACGGCAAGCCCAGTGTCGTGGACATCGGCCCGATAGAAAAGGCTCCTCTTTACCACTTCATCCCCGGCCATTCAAGGCTATGCCTCACCTGCGCCAGCTGCAACCTAAGGTGCAAATATTGCCACAACTGGCACCTTTCCCAAAAGAGTCTCGAAGACCTGGATTATCACTCCCACTCTCCCTCCGACATCGTCAAACAGGCAGAGAATCATAAACTCCGTTCCGTCTCCTTTACGTACACAGAGCCAACGGTCTACTATGAGTATCTTTATGACATCTCAGTGATAGCCAGGAAGAAGGGCCTGAAGACGTCGATGGTCTCTAACGGATTCATCCGCCAGGAACCACTCCTCAACCTCCTCCCCGTTATCGATGCCGTGAAAATCGACCTGAAAGGATTCAGCGAGAAATTTTACGAAGAGGTCTGCTCGGCAAGCCTTAAGCCTGTCCTCGAATCTCTCATCACCGTCAAAAAAAATAATACTTGGCTGGAGATTGTCAACCTGGTCGTCCCGACCTTAAACGACGACCCCCGAATGATCGATGAAATGTGCCGATGGATCGAGCAAAACTTAGGGATAGATACTCCCCTCCATTTTACGCGCTTCTTCCCGAATTACAAATTGACCCATCTCTCCGCAACCCCTATTTCCACGCTGGAGTCGGCCTATGAAATAGCCAGGAAGAACGGCTTGAGATATGTCTACGTCGGGAATGTGCCGGGCCATTTGCGCAACTCGACGTTTTGCCCTTCCTGCAATCGAAGGGTTATCCATCGCGCCCACTTTGATGTTCTCGAAACAAAAATAGCAAAAGGAAAATGCGCATTCTGTAATTTTCCCCTCCAGGGGATTTGGGCTCGATGATGAACCGCCGCTCCTTTTTATTAAGATCAACCCTCTGCCTCTTTTCGATCGGTTTGGGCTCCAGGCCCGGAGGGATGCTCTCTTCCTCTGGAATTCCCGCTAAGAAGGCCATGTTTTTCGGGAAGGGTGAAAACGAATTCGTTCACTGCGGGCTCTGTTTCCGGGGATGCACGATTGCGGATAAAAAAAGAGGCTTCTGCAGAGCAAGGGAAAACCGGGGAGGTGAACTTTACAGCCTTGTTTACGGAAAACCGGCCGGCCTTCAGATAGACCCCATCGAACTCGAGCCGATGTATCACATGGTCCCCGGCCATAGGAATCTCTGCGTGTATACGGCTTCCTGCAATTTTCGATGCAAACATTGCCACAACTGGTCCATCTCTCAATATCCGCCCGAACAAATCCGGTCTCTCGACCTTGCCCCGGATAAGATCGTTGAAGAAGCCCTAAAACAGGGCTGTCTGTCTATCTCTCACAGCATCAACGAACCCACGATCTTTTATGAAATGATGTATGAGGTAGCGCAAATCGCCAAGAAGAGGGGGCTCCTCACTCTCTGCCACACGAACGGAGGGATGAACAAAACTCCTCTGCTCGAACTTCTGAAATTCCTCGATGGCGTGACCGTCGACCTCAAAGCCTTCACCCCCGAGTTCTACCAGGAAATATCCGAAGCAAAGGTGGAGCCGGTTCTGGAAACCCTGCTGACAATCCGCAGCGTCAATAAACACCTCGAAATCGTCAACTTGGTCATCCCCACGCTGAATGACATCCTTGAGGACATAAAGAAAATGAGCAGATGGATCGCTGAAAATCTCGGAGGGGAAACCCCTGTCCATTTCACCCGTTTTTCTCCCTCTCATAAAATGACGCATCTTCCTCCCACCCCTGTTGAGACCCTTGAAGAGGCAAGGGCGATCGCCATGGCTGAGGGAATTAGATTCGTCTATATCGGGAATGTGGTCGGACATCCCGCTAACAGCACTTACTGCTCAAAATGCGGCAGGACGTTGATTGAGAGAACCCATTTTATCGTCAGAAAAAATTTGGTTAAGAACGGACTGTGCCCCTTCTGCGGAGAGAAGATTCCAGGAATCTGGAAGGTGACTTAGTGGTTTTATACAAACGATTCCATATTGAGCCCAAAAGCGATGGCCGGTGTTCTCGACATGGGACCTCGTCTTCTTGATTTCTTATTTGCGCCCTGACTGTGGATTGCTCTTAAAAAGCCTCACCGAGAGCGGCCATCTCTTCTTCCTCTCAAGCCAGCGGTACCCCGAGCGCGTCATGTAGAAACCAAAGAAGATGATCAGGACTCCGATGACTTGATAGACTGTGATCCGTTCGGAAAGGAAAAGATGGGCAAACAGGACAGTGAACATGGGAGTGATGTTTCCGTAGATGCCCGTCTTCGTGTTTCCAACCCGCCCGACGGATGAATACCAGATGACATAGCACAAAGCGATGGCAAAGACGGCCGAAAACAGGAGCGCTCCCCAGCTCCTCAACGAAAGAGACTGCCAGGGAAAGCGGAGCATGTCTCCGGCCGTGATGGGGAGATAGAAGAACGTCCCGAAGGCCAGCGTCAGGCTCGTCAGCTTGAGGGGCGATAGTCTTTTCAGGAGGGGCTTGGAGAAAACGGTGTAGGCGGCCCAGAAGAGATTGCCCAGGAGGATGAGAAGGTCTCCCCGGAGGTCGCGGCGCGAGAGAGATGCGGGCAGCGAGGGGCCGAAGATGACAAGATAAAGGCCCACGAAGGAGATGACAATTCCAGCCCATCCGGCCCAGTGGATCCGCTCTCGGATAAAGACCGCGCTCATCAGAGCGATGAAAACGGGAGTGGTCGTCATCACCAGGGAGGTGCTTGAAGCCGTGGTCAGGTTGATGCCGTTGATAAAAAGGGTCTGATAAAACGTATTCCCGATAATGCCGAGAATGATCAGCTTCGCCGCTTCAGGCTTGCTCAGAGAGAACCCGCCCTCTTTTTTCCAGAGGAATAAGAGGAGAAGGAGTGAGGCCAGGGTCAGCCGCGGGCCGTTGAAGCTGTGGGGAGTGAATTCGCGGAGAGCGATCTTGACCACAGAAAAATTTGCCGCCCAGACCAGGACGGTCAGGAACATGAACAGGTCTGTTGCTCCAAACCTGGAGTTGTTTTCTTGGTTCATTTTCCGGGAAAATTCCAGGGGGATAAAATGAACAGAATCTCAGGTTTGTGTCGATTTCTGATCGCTGCGGGGATAATGGGCTTCAACAATCGACATAATCCCTCCTCTCGGGTTGAACTCTCCTCTGACGGTTGCCCGCACAGGCCGGCAGGCCCTAACCACGTCTTCAAGAATTCGGTTGACGGCATTCTCATAGAAGATTCCCAGGTTCCGGTAAGCCAGGATGTAGTTTTTCAATGATTTAAGCTCCAGGCACGACCCCTTGGGCACATAACGAATTGTAACCGTCCCAAAGTCGGGAAGCCCCGTTTTCGGGCAGACAGAAGTGAACTCGGGGATTTCGATCGTGATCTCATAATCAAGAAATTGGTTAGGGAACGTGGCCAGCCGGGGCAGCCTATCCTTGAGCCCGGCCCGGGCTTCTTTTTCGCCGTAACCTGAGTCTTTTCTTTTTGACCGGCTCATCCTCAGGCCTCGCCGGAGCAGTATATACCAACCTCCGCCCGAAGTCCATCGGGGACGGCCCCCCGCCAGGACCGTCTCCATCTGTTGAAACTAAAGGGGGTTGTTATTGAAAAAAATTTCTATTATCATCGACTCTAAGAACTTCGTCGAGAAAGAGATGGATCTCGTCAGGAAAAAGGAGGATCAGGTTGAAAGAAAAGACATCCCGCAGCCCTTATACTAATGTTATCCATGCCGGGCAGCATCCGGACGCCCTTTTCGGCGGCGTCTCCGTCCCTATCTACCAGTCATCCACCTTCGCCTTCCAATCTGCCGAACAGGGAGCGGCCCGGTTTGCCGGCCAGGATGATGGCTACATTTACACGCGAATAGGAAACCCCACGACCAGGGCCCTGGAGGACTGCGTGGCCGCTCTCGAAGGCGGTTGCGGAGGGCTGGCCACAGCTTCCGGAATGGCCGCCATCACAACCGTTTATCTGTCTTATCTCAACAAGGGGGATCACCTCATCGGCACTGCCGCCGTCTATGGGCCCACCCGGACTGTCTTAGAGAGCGAATTCAGCCGTTTCGGCGTCGAGGCCGATTTCGTCGACACGTCCGACATCGGCGACATCACGGCCTGTCTCAGACCGAAAACAAAGATGCTCTTCATCGAAACTCCGGCCAACCCGACCTTGACCCTGACTGATATCAGGGTCTGCAGCCGTCTGTGCAGAGAGAAAGGTCTTCTTCTTGTCGTGGACAACACCTTTTCCAGTCCCATCGTCCAGCGCCCCCTGGAGCTGGGCGCAGACATCGTCATCCACAGCCTGACCAAGTTTCTTAACGGCCACAGCGATGTGGTCGGGGGGATCATCATTCCTAAGGAAAAAAGCGACCTCGATCGCCTCCGAAAAATCCTGACTCTCATGGGCGGCACCATGGACCCCCATCAGGCCTGGCTTGTCCTGAGGGGCGTGAAGACGCTGGCCCTTCGCATGGACAAGTGTCAGAAAAACGCCCTTGAGGTTGCCCGCTTCCTCTCCGCTCATCCAAAAGTGAGATGGGTAAACTACCCGGGGCTCGAATCTCATCCCCAGCACGCGCTGGCCAGAGAGCAGATGCAAGGATTCGGGTCGATGATCTGTTTTGGACCTGAGGGAGGCCTTGAGGCCGGCCGCCGCGTCATCAACTCCGTGAAGCTCTGCACCCGCGCCGTCTCGCTCGGAGGCGTCGAGACTCTGATCGAGCATCCAGCGAGCATGACTCACGCCGGCGTGCCCAGGCCAGAAAGAGAGAAGGCCGGGATTGCAGACGACCTTGTTCGCATTTCTGTCGGCTGCGAAGGCGCGGAGGACCTGATCGCCGACCTCGACCAGGCCCTGGCGACAATCCCTTGACCGGAGAGAAAAATCCCGAACAAATCGACGATGGAGGAGGACATGGATAAATGCCGCACCCAAGACAACCTGGCCCGCTGCAACTGCACCTATGAGCCGTGCAGCCGCAAGGGTATCTGCTGTGAGTGTCTCGCCTATCACTGGCGAAACCGGGAGGTTCCGGCCTGCCTGTTCCCTGATCAGGTGGAAAAAACCTATGACCGGTCGCTGCGCCGGTTTATTTCTCTCTATAAAGAAAAATGAGTGCGCATGTCTACGGTCCCGTGCCGTCAAGGAGGCTCGGGTTCTCCCTCGGGGTGGATATCATCCCTCCCAAGACGTGCTCGCTCGATTGCATCTACTGTCAGCTCGGCCGGACGAAAAAGAAGACTGTCTTAAGAAAAGAATATTTCTCGTCTCAGGAGATTCTTTCCTCCGTCAAGAAGGCCATTTGTTCCGGCCGCAAGGTTGATTTCATCACTTTTTCCGGCTCGGGAGAGCCTACCCTCAACCGGTTGATCGGAAAACTCATCCAGGAGATCAAGAAACTGACCACCATCCCGGTCGCCGTCTTGACTAACAGCTCTCTCTTAGCGCAAAAGCTTGTCCGGAAATCCCTTCTCGAAGCTGATGTCGTCATCCCCTCGCTTGACGCGGCCACGGCCCGGACGTTCAGAAAGGTGAATCGGCCCGAGCCTTCGATCAAAATCGAGGCCATCATCGAGGGCCTGGAAAGATTCCGCCGGGACTTCAAGGGTGAGATTTGGCTTGAAGTCATGCTGGTTAAAGGCGTCAACGATTCTCCGGCGGACATCGAGGCACTCAAAAAAGCCATCGCCAGGATAAAACCGAATCGCGTGCAACTCAACACAGTCGTCAGGCCGCCGGCGGAAAAGTGGGCCCTTCCGCTGGGCCGGGAAAAGCTCGAGAGGATAAAAGTTCAGTTGGGCGGGCGAGCCGAAATTGTGGCCGATTTCCGGGAAAAACCGCAGCCGGCAGTTGACGGATCGCTCGAGGATGCCATTCTTTCGCTCGTCTCCAGGCGTCCGGCGACAAACAGAGATATCGCTGCAACGCTCGGCAGGAGCGAGGCTGAAATCCTCCGTCACCTCAAGGTCCTTTTGAGCGCGAAGAAAATCAGAGTGGTCAGCCACAAGGGAAGAAACTTCTATGAGCCGAAAGGACCGTAACAAGCTAACAGGGATGGGAAGCATTTCTCAACAGGTGATCTTTGTGATGGGTGCAGGAGGCTGCCCAAAAGCCCCCGTAGCGGAGGGGGGACCCGACGTCTTGGAGGGGACTATGAGTCCCCTTCCAACGGTCGCTTCGCTCCCTGCCTCCCCTTCTCGGCCTTCGGCCTGCGACCAGGAGGAGATATCCCCCTGGACTCCCTTCCAAGCGTCGGCTTTTCCGACGGGGGGAACCGACGGGACTGGTTCCCCGGGGTGCGGGGGCCAAGGGCAGCCCCCTGCGCCCACTTTAATCACATAAAAAGAAACGCTACCGAAAGGGATAAAGAGTTTGCAATCGCCTCGTCAATTGTGATAGATTTTCTTTTTTATTGAGAGGCTCGCCTTCAAGAAAGATAGATGCATGCTCAACCGGCTCTTCGAGCCGATCGAGGGGGCTTGTCTAATTCATTCCATCCCATCTCAATCATAATCCAAGGAGTTATCGATGTTTGATACGACCCACTTTCCCAAGGCCGGGAAATACTGGCACAACGGGAAATTCTACGACTGGAATGACGCCCATATCCATCCGATGGCCTTTGCCCTCCATTACGGGGGATCTGTTTTCGAAGGAATTCGCGCTTATAAGACAGCCGACGGCCCGGCCATCTTCCGCCTTCCCGAGCACGTCAACCGATTTCTGTATTCTGCGGCCGTGATCGGCATGAAGGTTCCCTACACCAGAGAGGAGATCATCGAGGCGATCAAGCTCACTCTCTGCGAGAGCAAGCTTGAATCCGCGTACATCCGGCCACTTTTTTTCTACTCTTACGGAAACCTGGGCCTCGTCCCCAAGTTTTGCCCTGTCGAGCTCGTCATCGGAACCTGGGAGTGGGGCGCTTACTTAGGGGAGAAATCCGCAGCGGGCGTGAGCGTCTGCATCACCCACCGGCCTCGAGTTCACTACAGCCAGTTAGACATGAATGCGAAACTGGGGGGAGCCTATGTCCAGTCGACCATTTCAGGCATGGAGGCGAGGGCCAAAGGATACGATGAAGCTGTCTTCCTGAACCTCGAGGGGAATATCGCAGAAGGCCCTGGCGAAAATATCTTCATCTGGAAAGACGGCTTGCTGAAGACGAACGATAGCTCCGAATCCATCCTGGAGGGCATCACGAGGACAAGCGTGCTGGAAATCGCCCAAGACAGCGGCATCAAGACCGCCGTGGGCCCAATAACCAAGGAAGAATTTTTCAGGGCAGACGAAGCCTTCTTTTCCGGCACAGCGGTCGAGATCACTCCTATCATCGAGGTCACCGACGCTTCCAAGCCCGGCAAACCGCCGGCCAAACACACGATTGGCCCGGGCCGCGTTGGGGAAATGACGGCCCGGCTCAGGCAGATGTTCGGGGATATCGTCACCGGAAAAATCCCTCGATACAAAAAATGGCTGACCTATGTCGCACGCTGAACGGACGCCATGATTCAACCTAAAGAATTCCTGGAGAAAATCAGTCCTTACAAGCCGGGCAAACCCGTTGAGCAAGTCGCCCGGGAGCTGAGATTGAAAGGAAAGATCATTAAGTTAGCTTCAAACGAAAATCCTCTGGGCCCTTCTCCTTTGGCCATTCAGGCAATCAGAAGGGCCTTAAAAGAATCAAACCTCTATCCCGACGACAACTGCTATTACTTCAAGGAAAAGCTGGCAGAACGATTAAGCCTTGTGCCGGAGAACATCTTCGTCGGCAACGGATCGGTGGAAATCCTGCCCGCCGCCGCCCTCGCCTATCTCAACAGAGAATGCAGCGCGATCGTCAGCCAGGGCGCGTTTATCTGGTTCAAAATCGCCGTCCGCATCGCTGACGGCGAATTGATCGAAGTGCCGATGAAGGGCCACGCTTATGACCTCGAGGCGATGCTCAAGGCCGTTAAAAAAAATACTCGAATGATCTGCATCGCCAACCCTAATAACCCGACAGGAACCGTGGTCACCAGGGATGAGGTTGATGAGTTTTTCAGGAAAATCCCCGAAGACATCCTGGTCATCATGGATGAAGCCTATTATGATTACATCGATGACCCTAAATATCCGGATTCTTTCAACTATCTTCGCCAGGGCAAGAACATCCTCATCCTTCGCACGTTCTCAAAGATCTACGGACTGGCCGGTGTCCGCCTCGGGTTTGGAATCGCCGCCAAAGAAATCATCGCCAACCTGGCCAAGCTCCGCATCTCTTTCAACGTCAACCGCCTTTCTCAGGTCGCCGGGATGGCCGCCCTGGACGATGCTGACCATGTCAAGAAAGGCAAAGCCGTCAACGACGCCGGGAAGAAGTATCTCTATCGTGCTTACGAGAAGTTGGGTCTTTTTTATATTCCAACCTATGCCAATTTCATCTTTGTCGATTTTGGCAGGGACAGCCAGGTCGTCTTCGAGGCCCTGCAGAAGCACGGGATCATCACGCGAACAATTAAAGAATACGGATTTCCCCATGCTCTGCGCATCACCGTCGGCACCGATGAGCAGAATCGGAAACTCATCGACGTCTTAAAAAAAGTCCTCTAATTTTCTTCACATAAAGGAGGTTTTGGATGATCTTAAAGCTTTCGACCGGACAAGAGCTGCCTGTTGAGATGCACAAGGCACGGATGGTCCAGAAGATTGAGCTCATCCCGGCCGAGCAAAGGCTCAAAGCCATTCAAGAAGCCGGGTACAACACCTTCCAGCTCAAAACAAAAGACATTTTCCTGGATATGCTCACCGACAGCGGCGTCAATGCCATGAGCGACAATCAATTCGCGGCTTTTATTAGGACTGATGACGCCTATGCCGGCAGCATGACTTTTTACGAATTTGCGGACGCCGTCAAAGACATCCTCGGCTACGAGCACGTGATGAACGTCCATCAGGGGAGAGCTGCCGAACACCTCCTCTCCAAGGTGTTCGGAAAACAGGGCGGCGTTATCATAACCAACTACCATTTCACCACGACCAAAGCCCATATTGAGGTGACGGCCGGATCCGTCTGCCTGGAGCTTTACGCGGATGAGGCCTTAAGGACGAAGAGCGTCCATCCTTTCAAGGGGAACATGGACATCCAGAAGCTCAAGGATGCCATCCGGAAATACGGAAAGGAAAAGATCGGTTACGTGCGCATGGAGGCAACGACAAACCTCCTCGGCGGCCAGCCTTTTTCCATGGAAAACCTGAAAGAGGTGAGAAAGGTCTGCGACGACAGCGGCCTCCTCTTAATCCTTGACGGCAGCTTGATTTCCGAGAACGCCTATTTCATCTGGAAACGGGAAAAAGGCTATGAACGCAAGACGGTGGCTGAAATTATCAAAGAAATGTGCAGCCTGGCCGACGTCTTCTACCTCAGCGGAAGAAAAAACACGTGCGTCAGGGGCGGTTTCATTGCCACGAACAGCAAAGAACTAATTGGACAGATAGAACCCTGGCTTCCCGTCTATGAGGGATTTTTCACCTACGGCGGGATGTCGATGAGAGAGATAGGCCCCATGGCCGTCGGGCTGCGTGAAATGGTCGATCCCTCTGTGGCCGGCTGCGCCATCGAACAGATCAAATACTTTGTCGAAAAGCTCGACGGGATGGGCATCCCTGTCGTCACCCCTCCGGGCGGCCTGGCCTGCCATGTCGATGCCAAGAAATTCCTGCCCCACGTTCCCAAAGAGCAGTATATCGCCGGCGCCTTGACGGCCGCCCTCCACATTGCCTCCGGAGTCCGGGCGATGGAAAGGGGCACCATCTCGATGGACCGGGATAAGGACGGCAATGACGTTTACGCCGACCTGGAGCTCACCCGGATCGCCTTGCCTCGAAGGGTCTACTCGCTCTCCCATATCGAATACATCATCGACAGGCTCAACTGGCTCTATCAGAATAGAGAGTTGATCAAGGGACTGAAGTTTGTCTCTGAGCCGCCCGTGCTCAGGTTCTTCCTGGGCAAATTGGACGTATTAGACAGCTGGAGCAGAATACTGTGCAATGCCTTTAAAAAAGACTTCGGCGAGACGTGGTAAGAAAAGAAATACGGTTCAGGCCGATAGGCCTTGTCCGGTCGCC
>JBBILQ010000033.1:0-28186 GCA_037444845.1 Candidatus Aminicenantota bacterium
AAACACCCAGGATAAAAGCACGGTCTGTGGAGTCGTTGAAGATGTGAAGAGGCGATTCGGGGTCAAGAATGTGGTGCTGGTAGGAGATAGAGGAATGCTCTCCGGCAAAAACATAGATAAAATAGAGGAAGAGGAATTCAGGTTTATTCTCTCTCATCCTTTGAGAGGGGATAACGCCGTCTGTCGTGTCATCGAAAGGCGACTTCCTTCTCTTAAAAGGATGGCCCAACATACGGATGATGAGCTCTACAGTGAGGCTATTTACCAGGGCCGGCGCTTTGTCATCTCTTATCATAAAGGCAGGGCAGAAGAGAATCGAGCGAGACGCCACAGGGCTCTCGACAAAGCTCAGTCTTTCCTCGATGAAAAACTCGAAAGCTTGAAACGCAGTACAGATGGAAGAATGAAGAAGGGGCGTGGCCGCCCCCTCACTCCGCAGGGGACCTATGATGTTATCCATGATTATCTGAGGGATCGTAAGCTCCTGTGTCTGTTTGATATAGAGCTTAAAGGGAAAGGGATAATCGTAAATGCCAATCAGACCAACAGGAGATGGGAAGAGAGAATCGACGGGGTGCTGGTCTTGGAGACGACCGAAGAGAAACTCTCTCCCTCAGAGGTCGTAAAGCAATACAAGAACCTGCAGGATGTGGAGAGGGGTTTTAGGACATTAAAATCCAGCTTGGAGTTGCGGCCAATGTATCACTGGACAGCCAACAGAATCCGGGCTCATGTCTTCCTCTGTGTCATAGCCCTTCAGCTCTCTCGGCTTATGCGGAGGAAACTTGCCGGCTCTGCTTGGTCTTGGGAGAAGGCCGTAGAACGTCTGCGGGGTATTAAAACCTTTATCATTAAGACAGAAGCGCTAGAGAGAAGGGGCATCACTACTGCAGATAAAGAGCAGAAAGCCATCTGTAAACAACTTGGACTTCCCTTCCCTCAGCATAAACATTTAGCTTCTTTACAGCAAATGTAGTCACGATAAAAAAAATGAAGTTGTTATATATCAATAACTTAAGACAGTTAAGTGTCAAACTCGCCAGAGATATCCCAATTAACAGATGAGAGCTCTGCTCATTCTCCTGGTTGTGAAAATTCTGGAGTCATCCCGTTTCAACCTGAATGATAGCTTAGTGTCGCGGACTCATTATGACCTCTTGAGCCTGGCCCTGGCTACACGGCAGATATTCATCTTCCTCTTTCCTTTCTTTGCCATCGCCGCCTGGAAAGAAAACCGGATAAGGGTTCCCGTCATCGGAGCTTTATCCGCCGGCCTTCTGGCCGGTTTCTTTCCGGCTCTCCTTTTTCCTCAGAGCTTCCTCCTGAACCTGATCCGTGCCTATCAGCACCTGAGCAGCCCTCCACGGATTGCCCTCTTCCAGGTCCACTCCCTCGGCCTGTCCTATTATTTCTCCAATCGCCAATGGCTGGCTACGCTTGTGTCTATGATCCTTCTCTTTAGTCTTTATGTTGTTGCCATGAAGTATCTGCGCGAGCGCAACCTCTGGTTGTTTCTGGCCCTGGGGCTGTTCGCCTTTCTGTTCTTCAGCAGATACGCCTTTAGGCCGGAGGAGTATTATTATCTTCCCTTGTTCGCAATTTTATTGATTGTTCCTCTGGGGGAAGTTCCCGGCGTCTCTCGACTGAGGCCCACGCGCCCGCTTCTTTTGACGGGGACGATGGTTTTGTGCTTGCTTCTCGTTTTCTTTTTCCCTTTTCTGTCCGGAAGGAACAACAGGTTGATTCACCTTACGGACGGCCCCCGAACCCCGCGTTCCAAAATTCTCGCGCCCGATGGCCGGATGGAAATTTTCTTGATCGCCGTGGCGCCGGGCCTGTGGAGCCAGAATCTCGAACTGCGCATCCGGCGCCTTGAGCCCGAAAGGAAAAATCTGCCGGTGGCCGTCAAAATCAGCATCAATGACAAAGAGGCTTTTCACAGGGAGTTTCGAGGGGAAAAATTGCGGGTCGGCATCGGCCGGAACGGCCTAAAAAAATACTTGTTCTGGGGAGCCAACGGGCTTGAGATTGCCCTGGATGAGCCTGAATCCTTCGAGCTCAAGGCTGCCTTGAGCCGTTAGCGTTGTTAACTCTGATAAGCTAATCCAGCATTTCCTCAAGGCGGGGGAGAAGATAGAAGGAGACGGGCAGGAAAAGGCAGAGCAGGCAAATCAATGTTGGTTTGTCTTCGTGGCCAGGCCAAAATGCTTTGTATGGAGAGCCGGACAGTGTTGAGCAATCATTTCATAATGCTCATCATGGTGAAGAATCGTACTCTTATTTTCGATGGCCAAAGCGGCAATAATCAAGTCTGTCGTCGGTATCGTCAAGCCCTTTCTTCTCAGCGCAAACGCAATTTCATAACCACGTTCCCAGACAGGTTGGGAAATGGATAAGACATCAAGGCTCTCTAATTTACTCCTTAGGGCATCCTTTTCTTTTGTTGTCCGGCAGCCCTGCAGGAGCTCCAAAATAATGATTGGAGCCGTTACCGCCAGGCCAGAAAGGATTGAACTCTTCAAGAACTCTTTTAGTCGGGGGTCGCTCGCCTTTTTGAAGCTCACAATCCAGGCAGAAGTATCGATTAGAATCCTTTCAGGATCCATGGCGCATCCTTTTTAGTTCCTCAAGAGTAAGGCCGAACTCTTCATAATTACCTATGAGTTCGCTCAGCTCCTCACGACGTCTGGCCCGGAGGAATTCTTTAATGGCTATCTCGATGGCTTTTTTCTTGGAGGATGCGCCCGTGGCTTTTACCATTTTTTCAAGCAGATCCGCATCGATATCTAACGTTGTTCTCATAAAAATCTCCTTTTTAGCATTTCAAAGTGTCGATAATTATGCTTAATTTTAACCTAATTGATGCATAAAAGCAAGCAGATCTATGCATATATTAGAATTGGCTTTTAAGCTGCTCCAGTATTTTTCTACAGAATTTTTCCACGCCGAGGCAGAAGATAAAAAGGGAGAGAAAGGCCAGATCGGCAGCTTTTGTAGCTTCATGCGCTCGTTCGATCTCTTCCCGGATGTTCTCCCTCTTGTTTTCTTCGTTCATAAAAGGACACTTTCTCTTTCGATATCAAGGGCGATTCGTCTCTCTCTCTTTTTCAAACGATTAAATTCATCCTCCGAAAGTATCAGGGCAGATATGGGCATGAGATGGTTGAGTTCAACTTCCGCCACTTTATCAAGAACCTGGTGTTTCAGTTCCCTGGTGAGTCCTCGAATGATGATCGCGACATCCACATCCGACTCGTCGTTCCAATCTCCCCTCGCCATCGAACCGAAGAGGACCATTCTCAACAACCGATCGCCAAGGAAAGATTCCAGCGATTCTTTCAATTCCCTCAATGTTTCTGTCTTTGGCCCATCCGCCATGATCATTCACTACCAATGTGATGATAGCACAAAAGGATTATTCGGCCTAATTTGAAGCCCCGAGGCTCAGCCTCGAAGTTTTAATAAGCTGATCCAGCATTTCCCCAAGCCGGGGGAAATAAAAAAGGGGGAAACTTGACAAACCATAAATATGGCTATATAATTAGTCATATAAATTGGCCATATTGGAGGACCCATGAAAAGCACAACTGCGACCGTCGCCGAAGGGAAAAGAGGCTTTAGCCGGTTGATCCGGGAAGCGACCGAAAAAAAGAGAGAAATCATTGTCACGAGACGGGGCAAGCCCGTTGCCGCGATCGTCTCCTACGAGGAATATGAACGCGCAAAAAAAAGAGAGGGGTATACGAAGATCATGGAAGCGCGGGGAGTTTTCATCAAAGCAGAGATTCGGGCCGAAGACGTGTTTCGAGAGTCGAAAAGGCAACTGGAGAAAAGGCGTTGAAGCGCGTGGTGATAGACGCAAGCGTGGTCCTGAAGTGGTATCTGGCCGACGAAGAATTAGGCCCGAAAGCTCTTGATTTACTGGACAAGTATGTATCCGGCGACCTCGACTTCCTGGCTCCATCTCTATTGCCCTATGAGGTTGTGAACGGACTGATGATCGCTCAGAAAAGGGGAAGGATCGCAGAGAAAAGAATCCTCGAGGCAATCGAGGGTTTTATGGCCCTGGGAATCAACTTGAAAGATCCTTCTCTTTTCTATCCTCGCGTATTAAAATTTAGCACGGCCTATAACCGTTCAGCCTATGATTCGAGTTACCTGGCTCTGGCCGAGGAAGAGTCCGCCGTCTTCGTCACGGCCGACAAAAATCTCCTCAGCTATGTCAAAGAAGACCTGAGTTGGGTAAAATGGCTGGGGGATGTCTGATGCCTCCGGAAAAGCCGCCGTCGCGGCGGCGCGTGAATTACCGCCGGCTGGCCGAGTTGAGCTCGCTCGGGCTGATGCTGCCGTCGTCGATCGCCGTCGGGCTGGCCATCGGATACCTCCTCGATAAAATCTTCGGCACCTGGCCCTGGCTGCTGGCCACCTTCACCGTGCTCGGTATCGTCTCGGGATTTCTCAGCCTTATCCGAGGTCTTAAAAAATTGGGCATTGAGCGGGATAAAGAAAATAATGAGATTTAGGGAGTTCAACTCTCCACAGGACTCTGGCCCTCAAGGTTCCCAACGCGAAGAACGCAACTTCGCTGGCGTCGAGCGCCAGAATGCCCAGCATCTTGTCGAGGAGCGCATCCTCCGCCGCATCCCGGCCGAAATCCTGGCCGTCTCAGCCGTCCTCGCGGGCGGCGCGCTTTTGTTCTTTCCCGCCCTGACCAGCCTTTTCATCCTTGCCGGCGGCGCCTTCTCGGCGGCGAGCTTCTTCTGGCTCAAAAGCGCCCTCAACCGCTTCCTCAGCAAGGACCGCAAAAAGGCGATCCGATCCGGCCTCGTCTTCTACCTTGCCCGACTTGCCTTGCTTCTCGGCGTCTTTTTGATTATAATTCTCCTATTTCCGAGGATGGTCCTGGCTTTTGTCGCCGGTTTTTCGGCCATCGTCCTTGTTTTCTTCGTTGAAGCTGTTAGAGCGCTCTCACAGATAAAGTCATGGAAGAGTTAGAACACAGCCTATATATCGTCGAGCTCTTCAACAAAATCTTCGGCAAGCCGGTCGTCGCCCTCCTCGGCCTTTTGGGAATCGAGCCAAAGCATCCGGAAAGCCCCATCCCCGACTACATCGTCATGTGCATTATGGTGGCCGCCTTTCTCATCGTCGTTTTCGGCCTGGCCTCACGCCGGCTCTCCATTATCCCGTCAGGGCGACAGAGCGTGTTAGAGATCATCGTTCAGATGTTCGAGAGCATCCTCACCGACATCATCGGCGAGCAGGGAAAAAAATACCTGCCGATGATCGGCACGATTGGCTTATTCATCTTCAGCGCCAATATGCTGGGGTTTGTGCCGGGATTCATGTCGCCGACCTCAAAGCTCAACGTGACCGCGGGATGTGCCCTCGCCGTTTTCGTCTACTACCACTGGCAGGGGATGAAAGCCCAGGGAGCCCTGAAATACCTCAAGCATTTTACGGGGCCGATTCCAGCCCTGGCACCTCTCATGCTGCCTATTGAAATCATCAGCCACTTTTCCCGGCCGGTGTCTCTCTCGCTCCGACTCTTCGGAAATATTTTCGCCGAGAAGCTGCTCATCGTGATCATCGCCTCCGTCATGCCTTTTGTCCTCCCTCTCCCTTTCATGGCCGTGGGCATCTTCACGGCCATCATCCAGGCCTTTGTCTTCGTCCTGTTAGCTTGCATCTACATTGCGGGCGCCGTGGCCCATGAGGGAGAACATTCTTAACCCATAGAAAAATAATAGAAAAGAAAGGAGAAAAGACGATGAAGCACCTCAAAGCGCTGGGCAGCCTGCTGTTTTTTGTCCTGGTGGCGTCGAGCCCGCTGCTCGCCCAAGGGGCGGCAGAAGCCGCTGTCAACCCGGTCAAGGCATCCCTCTACAAGTTAGCGCTTATAGTCGGCGGAGCTATCATCACGCTGACTGCGGCCGCGGGCGCTTTCTGCCAGGCCAAGGCCATCTCGAGCGCCTGCGAGGGAATCTCCAGGAACCCGGGAGCCGCCTCTCACATCCGCTTCCTGCTCATCTTCGGCCTCGTCCTCATCGAAACGCTGGTCATCTACGCCCTGCTCATCACGATCATCATCGTCCTGATTCAGTGGGGAAATTACGCCTGAGAAAGGCGGGGACAGGCAAGGCCAGGCGCGCTTCGCCCACGGCGGCAGAGCCAATGTTTTTCTCGCGCTGGCGATAGAGCGATAGAATGAACTTAGCGGTCTTTGCGATCCTCCGAGACACGTTCAAGAGGTTTAACGGCGACAGGTGCTGGAACGCGGCGATCATTATCTCTTACTTTGCTTTTCTGTGCTCGGTGCCGGTCGTCGCCCTTTTTGTCTACGTCACGACAAAGATCGTGGGAAGCTCGGAGCTGGCCCTGCGGAGCCTTAACCTTTTCTCGGACGAATTTTTCGCCCACCTTGATCCGTCCTATTTTGAGAAGCTCAGGGCTGTATCCGACAACCTCAGCAACCTCGGCTGGTTCGGGCTTATCGGGTCGCTCATTTCGGCAAGCTTTCTTTTTTCCAACCTCATCCATTCGATCAACATCATCTTCCGGGCGAACTACCAGCGCTCGTTCGTCTACAACCGCCTGATCGAATACACGATCATGTTCACCATGGGCATCGTCCTGCTCATCTCGATTTCCATCACGGCCATCTGGACGGCCCTTCACCGGACGCTCCAGGAGAGCGCGTTCGTGGCCACTCACATCAACCCGGGGTTGATGTCCATCGTCAACAACTTCTTCGTCCAGTACCTTCTGCCTCTGGCCCTGACGTTTCTGGTTTTTTTTATCTTTTATAAGTTCATCCCTGAAGTTAAAGTCCACACGGCCGCGGCGGCGCTGGCCGCGGCAATCGGCGCCGTGCTCTGGGAGGCGTTCAAGCGGGTTTTCGCCTTCTATGTGGCCAACTTATCGGCCATCGGCATCGTCCTGTCCAAGCTCCTCCGGGGGACGCTGACCTCGATCATTTTCTTCCTCCTGTGGATTTCCTTCTCGCTCGTCATCCTGCTCTGGAGCGCCGAGCTGGCAGCAGTGCTCAACGATAGGAGACATGCCAAAACAGGTGAAGGACGCGGCTAAGGAAAAGAGGAAGAGGTGGCGATGGGCAAAGTGGAGCGCAAACAAGAAGCCGAGCGATTGACGCTCACGGTCAGGGAGCTGGCGGAGATTTTAGGCTGTCCGTTCGAGGGCGACGGCGAAGTCCGGATCAGGGACGTTTCGAGCCTGGAAAAGGCAGGGGAAGGAGACCTTGTCTTTTTGGGGCAGGCCAAGCTCAGGAAGAGGTTAGAGGAGACCCGGGCGTCGGCTGCCATCATCCCGCCGGGTGAGACATTCCGCCGGATTCCTGTGCTGATCGCAGAGAATCCTCATCTGGCGTTCGTCAAGGCTGTGGAGATTTTTTTTAAGCCTTACAGGCTGGAGCCCGGAATCCATCCTTCGGCCCAGGTCTCACCGACGGCGAAACTCGGGAAGGGCGTGGCGGTGGGCGCGCTGAGCGTTATCAGCGATGAGGTCGAGGTCGGGGAAGGGACGGTCATTTTCCCGCTGGTGGCCATCTATCCGCGGGTGAAGATAGGCGAGAGAACGGTCATCCATTCCCACGCCTCCATCCGCGAGGGGGTGAGGGTCGGGAACCGCGTCATCATCCACAACGGCGCGGTCATCGGCTCGGACGGGTTCGGCTATATCAGGCTGGAAGACGGAAGCCACAGGAAAATCCCCCAGAAAGGGACCGTCGTCATCGAGGATGACGTGGAGATCGGAGCCAACACGGCCGTGGACAGGGCGGCGCTCGGCGAGACGATCATCCGGCGCGGCGCAAAGATCGACAACCTTGTCCAGGTGGCCCACAATGTCGAGATCGGCGAAAACTCCATCCTGACCGGCCAGGTCGGGATTGCGGGGAGCAGCCGGGTCGGCAGGAACGTCGTCATGGGAGGCCAGGCGGGAGTGGCCGACCATGTCAATGTCGGGGATGACGCGACGATCGCCGCTCAATCGGGGGTTCACAAGGACATTCCGGCGGGCGCGATCGTCGCCGGAACCCCACACCTTGATATCAAGGAGTCAGCGAAGATATGGGCTCTCCTGCCGAAGCTCTATGATCTCGTCAAGGACATGAAGAGGCTTAAGGCCAAGGTCGAGGAGCTCGAAAAATCCCTCAAATAGGGGGACGCCATACGTAATGCACTTAACCTGGACTATTCACGAAATGAAAGGAAAAAATCCCCTCTCCCCATGTGGGAGAGGGTCGGGGTGAGGGGGATCATTCAAAGATTCCCCCTCCCCTCTATCCCCTCCCGCCAGGGGAGGGGGCGTTTTATCGTATCATTTTGTGAATAGATCAGGTTAATTAGGGAGAAGAAATTTTTTTAGGTTCAATGCGTGCGTCATCCAGACTAGAACAGAGACAGGCAGATTGATTGATTGGCTGATTGATTGACGGACCGATTGATAATTAGGGCGAGACGAAGCTAATGCAACGGGATCGGTGCACGCGCGCTTAATCATTGTTAGTATCCGCGATCTATCCCAGATTATTGATGATAATTTAAGTTATCAGGTATGTTGTACCCAATGAACAAAAAAGAATTTAGATGGAAAGAATTAAGGTAATTACGTATGGCGTCCCCCAATTTCTAAGTAGTCGTTGACGGATAAGGCGGCGGCGACTCCGGTGCCCACGGCCGTGGCCACCTGCTTCGGGCATGCGTCTGCCACATCGCCCGCGGCGAATATTCCCGGCTGTGATGTCCCCATTTTCTGATCGACCTTGATCTCCCCCCACTCGTTAAGCTCCACGAGCCCTTTGACAAACGCCGTGTGAGGGTCCATCCCGATGGAGACGAAGAGCCCGTCGAGCCGGAGAGGATAGGTTTTATTCTCCTTGACGTTTCTGACGATGATGCGCTCAAGTTGGCTTTCCCCCTCGATAGCCTCGACGACTGAGTTCAAGAGGACCTCGATTTTGGCGTTTGAGAACACGCGCTCCTGGAGAATCTTGATGGCGCGGAACCGGTCGCGGCGGTGGATGAGGTAGAGCTTTCGGCAGAATTTCGTCAGGAAGACGGCTTCGTTCAGGGCGTTATCGCCGCCGCCGACAACGCCGACCTCCCGGTCGCGGAAAAACGCTCCGTCGCAGGTGGCACAGTAGGAGACGCCCTTCCCCGTGAGCCTCTCCTCGTCAGCCAGGCCAAGCTTCCGGTAAGAGGCGCCCGTAGCGATGATTACGGCCCTCGCCCTGTACTCTCTGTTCCGCCCGTCAACGACCCATCGCTCGCCGTCTTTACGGATAGCCTGAGCTTCGTCCGTCTCGATGGCCGCCCCGAACTTGAGCGCGTGTTTTTTGAAATTCTCCATCAGGTCAAGGGGGGCGACGCCCTCGGGAAAGCCCGGGAAATTCTCCACCCAGTCCGTGAGGAGGATCTGGCCTCCGGGCAGGACCTTCTCCAAAATGACCGTGGCCAGGCGGGCGCGTCCCGTGTAGAGACCGGCAGCCAGGCCCGCCGGCCCGGCGCCGATGATGACGACATCGTAAACGGCGGTCGAGTTCATACGTGCTTACTGACAAGCTCAACGATTTTTTCGCTCGGATGGGCGCCGACCAGCGTCTCTTTGAGTTCGCCGTTTTTGAAAAGAAGGAGCGTCGGGATACCCCTGATGCCGTATTTGGCCGGGGTCTTCATGTTTTCATCGACGTTCATTTTGGCTACCTTCAGTTTATCGCCGTAAGTCTGAGCGATGTTTTCAACGGCCGGAGCGATCATCCGGCAGGGCATGCACCATTCCGCCCAGAAATCGACTAACACAGGCACGCCGGCTTTGAGCACTTCTTCCTCGAAAGTGGCATCTGAAACATTAAGAACGTCCCCAGCCAATTCATCCTCCTCGTTTGGATTCCAATGCTTTCTCGTAGAGCCTGACATAGCCTCTGGCCGTGACCTCGAGTGAGTAATTCTGACGCAGCCCTGCTTCCCTGAGCCTGCGCCAGGCATCAGGAGCGTTGCGGTAGCAATCGATCGCCTCCCTCAAAGCAGCCAAAAGAGCGGCAGCCGAATATTCCCTGAAGACGAACCCGTTCCCTTCCCCTTTTGCGGGCGAATAAGGCTTGACCGTCTCCTTGAGGCCGCCCGTGGTCCGGACAACGGGAACTGTGCCGTAACGAAAGCCGTAGAACTGATTCAGCCCGCACGGCTCGTGGAGTGAGGGGATGAGCAGGATATCAGCCCCGGCCACGACCTTGTGGGTCAAGGCTGGCCTGATCTCAAGCGGCGCGGCAATCCTGCCGCGGTGACGCCTGGCTGCTTCGCCAAGGGCGAGCTCGAATTTTTCATCTCCCTCGCCGCAGACAACGAGAGCGGCTTCCACGGCACCGATCTCGTCCAGGGCCTCGACCAGGATGTCCGTTCCCTTGTATCGGGAGAGATGAGAGATGTAAGCGATAAGAGGCGCCGTCTCGGGCAAGCGGAGCCCCAGTTCTTTGATCAGGGCCAGTTTGCAGGCGTTTTTTCCCGATATGTCGGCTGGGCCGTAGTTGGCCGCGAGATAAGGGTCTTTCTCCGGGTTCCAGGCTTCATAGTCGATGCCGCTCCGGACACTAAAAAAGGTGCCGCGGCGGCTCTTCAGAATCTCGCTCAGGCCGTGGCTGTGTTTCCTTGCCAGAACCTCCTGCTTGTAGGCGGAGCTGACCGTGTTGATGACATCGGCGTAGACGACCCCGGCTTTGAGGAAGTTGAACCGGCCGTTCAGGGAAAGCTCGCGGGGGTTGAAATAATTCCAGTTGAGCTCGGTCAGCATCAGGCTCTCGGGCGGAAAATCACCCTGGAAGGCAACGTTGTGGAGGGTAAGAACCGTGGCCACCCGGCTGAAGGCGCGCTCATTTTTGTAGTGCGTCCTCAGAAAAACGGGGACCAGGGCTGAGGGCCAGTTGTGGCAATGGATGATGTCCAATCGAAGCTTCGATTTCAAGAGGAATTCAAGGACGGCCCGGCTGAAAAAGATGAACCGCTCGTCGTTATCCAGGTACTCTCCGGTGGACGGCCCGTAGATTTTTTCCCTCAGGAAATACTTGGGGTTATCGATAAAATAAATGTCGAAGTAGCCGTGCTCGGCTTTGGAGACGCCGGCCTTCACCCGCTCTCCGCCGAGCGGGACTGAAAGCTCCGGAAGCACTGTTTGCGTCGACAGGGAATCGATCTCTAGCGTCCTGTACTTGGGCATGATGAGAGAGACGTTGAGGCCGAGCGAAGCGAGATACCTGGGCAGGGCGGCCGAAAAATCAGCCAGCTCGCCCGATTTGGCAAAGGGCAGGGCTTCGGGAGTGACAATGGCAACGTTCATTTTGGCGCTCATGGGGAAAATCAATGATAATGAGGGGGTGCGAAAAAGTCAAACGAAGGGACTAAGGGAAAGCAGCCCAGCCGAGTTTTTCCTTGAGGAGGTCGAAGAAATTGCGCAGGGGGGAGGAAACAAGAAGAAGCTCGCAGCGGGCCCGCCGGACCTCGACGACATCGTTCCGGCCTAAAAGGACGCCCCGCTGGCCGTCCAGGGTCAGGTAGACTTCTTCGCCGGCCGTCAGGAGCTGGATCCTGACCGTCGATTCTAAAGAGATGACCATCGGCCGAAAAGAAAGCGTGTGCGGGCAAATAGGGGACAGGATAAGTGCTGGGACATAAGGCTGGAGGATCGGCCCGCCCGCCGACAGCGAATAGGCCGTCGAGCCGGTCGGCGTGGAGATGATGAAGCCGTCCGCTTTGAGCGCGGCGATCTCCTTGTCGTCGATCCAGAGACCGATCTGGATCATCCTGGCCAGAGCGCCCTTGTTGACGACGACATCGTTCAGGCAATAGTACTTCTTTTCCCGGCATTCGGCCTCTAACATCTCCCTTGGGCTGATGATTCGTTCATCCCCGGCTAAAAGCGCCTCAATGGTCATGTACATCTCAGCGGTCGGGACTTCGGTCAGGAAACCAAGCCTGCCCAGGTTAACGCCTAACACGGGCACGTTCTCGAGTGCGGCCAGATGCGCGATGCTGAGGAGCGTGCCGTCACCCCCGAGGACGATGACCATGTCCGACCTGGACGGCACCTCTTCGCGGGGCACGCCGTCCTCCCGGTGAATCTTCCGCGCCGCCACGTCCTCAAGCAAACAGAGGATGTTTTTTTTCTCTAAATAGTCGACAAGCTCGGATAGTATTTTTTCGATGTTGGGAGCGTGAGGCTTGACGATAATTCCAGCCCGCTCAATCTTTTGGCTCATGGACGACCTCCCTGACCAACGCTCTTATTTCTTCCCGGGGAAGCGGACTTCCGCCAGGAATGAAAAGCGCAAAAAACTCCCTGTTTCCCCTCTGCCCCCGGGTTGAACATTTCAACAGGCCGGCGACTCCAAACCCTAACTTCTGCGCCTCTTCCAAAACCCGGCCAAGAACGGCCTCGTGCCGTCCCGGGTCCCTGATGACGCCCTTTTTCCCCACCTGGCGTTTACCCGCTTCAAACTGGGGCTTTAGAAGGCAGAGGACCAATCCTTCCCCCAGAAACCCGCGCACTGCCGGCAGCACTTTGAGCACGGAGATAAAAGACAGGTCGACGGTCGCCAGGCCGACCTTTTCGGCAAAATCTTCCTGGCCGAGGTAGCGGGCGTTTTTCTCGATGGGAACGACCCGGGGGTCATGCCTCAGCCGCCAGTCCAACTGGCTCGTGGAGACATCCACGGCATAGACGCGGCTGGCTCCCCTCTTGAGAAGACAATCAGTAAACCCGCCCGTTGAACTCCCGAGGTCTGCCGCCACTTTGCCTGAGACGGAAATCTTCCACGTGTCCAGGGCCTCCTCAAGCTTCAACCCTCCCCGGCTGACATAGGGAAGGCCTTTCTCGACGGATAGATTTTCATCGGAGGCGACCAACTGCCCGGGCTTCTCCACCAGCCTGCCTCCGGCATGAACCATCCCGGCCATGATGAGAGCCTTCGCCTTCTCGCGGGTTTCAGCCAGGCCGCGGCTCACGACCAGCCTGTCCGCCCTGTCTTTCTTCATTTTCTCTCCACGGCCGGTCCTTCTCTTCAGTTTATTCATTATCCTATAATAAATTGCCGACGGGAATTCTACCCCGCCCTCTTCCGTCCGAGACTGTACGGCGATGTCATTGCGAGGGAGCAAAGCGACCGAAGCAATCTCCATCTGCTCTGAAAAATATTAAGATTGCTTCGGGCTCTCGCCCTCGCAATGACAACCCATTTAACCTGATCTATTCACAAAATGATACGATAAAACGCCCCCTCCCCTGGCGGGAGGGGATAGAGGGGAGGGGGAATCTTTGAATGATCCCCCTCACCCCGACCCTCTCCCACATGGGGAGAGGAGATTTTTTCCTTTCATTTCGTGAATAGTCCAGGTTAATGCACTTGGCATTAAAAAAATTTATTCTCTAAAAAAGGCGCGAATTTGCCCGGCCAGCCCGTCCTCATCAAGTCCGTAGAGTCTCTTGATCTGGTTGGAGGTTCCCAGCGGGTAAATCTCGAGCGGCAGGCCGATGCTCTTAAACCGGACGCCGAACTTTTTTTCCCGGTCAAGGAATTCCCTGACCGCGCTGCCGAACCCCGCCGTGACCACGCCCTCTTCCGCCGTGATGATCGTGTTGCCGTCCTCAGCAAAACGGAGGATCATCTCCTCATCGAGCGGCTTAGCGAACCGGGCGTTGACGACGGCCAGGCTGATCCCCTCCTTTTCTAACTTTTCCGCTGCCCGCAAGGCCGGGTAAACCATGCTGCCGATGGGGAGGAGAAGCCCCTTCCCTTCCTTGAGCAGTTCACTGCGGCCAAGAGGGATGCCCTTGATTTTCTCATCCACTCCGACGCCCACAGCCCTGCCCTTGGGGTAGCGGATGGCAACGGGATGGCCGTAGCCAAGGGCCGACTTGAGCATCTGTCGCAGCTCCCCTTCATCCTTGGGCGCCATGACGACGAGATAGGGCATGTGGCGGAGATAGACGAGGTCATTGAGGCCCTGGTGAGTCGGCCCGTCTTCGGAGACGATGCCCGCCCGGTCCAAGGCGAAAATGACCGGAAGGTCCATCAAACAGACATCATGGTAAACCTGGTCGTAAGCCCGCTGGAGGAAAGTGGAATAAATGGCCACAACCGGCCTGAACCCGCCCGCAGCCAGCCCGGCGGCGAAGTTGACCGCGTGCTGCTCGGCGATGCCGACGTCGTAGAACCGGTCAGGGAATTCCCGGGCAAAGATGTTGAGACCCGTCCCCTCGGGCATGGCGGCCGTGATGGCGATAATCTTAGGATCCCGCTTAGCTAACTCGACCACCGCCTGGCCAAATACCTCTGAATAGGTCGGGACGGTGGCGTTTGTCACCGGCTCTCCCGTCGCCCGGTTAAAGGGCGAGGCGCCGTGGAACTGTTCGGGATTGTTTTGGGCCGGCGCGTAGCCGCGGCCTTTCTGGGTGACGCAGTGGATGAGGACGGGGCCATCATAGTCCCTGGCTTCCTCAAAGACCTCGATGAGAGAAGGCAGGCTGTGGCCCTGAACCGGGCCGATGTACCTGATCCCGAGCTCCTCGAAGACCAGCCCGGGGAAGAAGGCTTTCTTGACGGCGTCTTCGACCGCCCGTCCGGCCTTAATCATCGGCCAGCCCACAGCCGGGATGGACTTGAGGAAGGATTTCGCATGGTCTTTGATGCGCAGGTAGTGCTGCCCGGAGACGAGATACCTGAGGTATTTCGACAGGGCTCCCACGTTCGGCGAGATGGACATCTCGTTGTAGTTGAGGACGACGATGACCTTTTCGCGGAGGTGGCCGATCTGGTTGAGCGCCTCCCATGCGACGCCGCCGGTCAGGCTACCGTCGCCGACGACCGCGATGACCTGGAAGTTCTCCTGGCGTTTGTCCCGGGCCACGGCCAGGCCCAGCGCCGCGGAGAGGGCCGTCGAGGCGTGCCCCGTGTTGTAAACATCGTGCTCGCTTTCCTGTCTGTCGGGAAACCCGAGCAACCCTCCCTGCTGCCTTAGCCCGGAGAAAAGCCTCCTCCGGCCCGTCAGAATCTTGTGGGTGTAACACTGATGGCCGACGTCCCAGATGATTTTATCCCGGGGAGAATTGAAGACATAGTGGAGAGCGATCGTGAGCTCTACCACGCCCAGGTTTGAGGCCAAGTGGCCGCCGTTCTTGGAGACGACATCGACGATCAGCGAGCGGATCTCATCGGCAAGCTGAGGAAGATCAGCGGCGGAAAGTTTTTTCACGTCCTCAGGGCAGTTGATTTCATCGAGCGTTTTATCCATGGGATGCCTCCGGTTTCGGGGCGACGAGAGAGAGGGCAAGATACCGGAGCTCTTCCGCCCTCAAAGAGGCTTTGTCCAGAGAAGCAACGGCCTTGCGGACAAGCTCCCCCAGCCTGCTTTTCGCTTTGTCCAGCCCCAAAAAAGCCGCATAATCGGGCCGCCGGGGTCCTTTTCTTGCCTCCCTTTTACAGGAATCCAGGATGTCATCGCGGATCTGGAAGGCCAGCCCTAAGCATCGCCCGAAGTCAGTGATTGCATTCCTCTCCCGGCGACCTGCTCCGGCCAGCACAGCGCCCACCTCGACCGAAGCCGTTATCAACGCTCCCGTCTTCTTGAGAACGAGCTCCTCCAGAGCCCCCCCGGTTAATTTTTCCGGGTTGAGCGTGATGTCTAAAAACTGGCCCCCGATCATCCCGGACACGCCCGCTGCCCGGCTGACTGTCCGCAGCGCTTCCTGTTTTCTCAGAACGAGCTCGGGCGGGACATTGGCGCCGGCCATCAGCTCGAAGGCTAAGGTGAGCAGGCCGTCACCGGCTAAGAGAGCCATGTCTTCGCCAAAAGCCTTATGGCAGGAGGGCCGGCCGCGCCGGAAATCATCGTTGTCCATAGCCGGAAGGTCGTCATGGATGAGGGAATAGTTGTGGACGAGCTCGAGCGCGCAAGCAAAAGGAAGGAGGACGCGGCGGGGGGCGCCCAAACAGGCTCCGGAGCTGAGAAGGAGGAGCGGCCGGAAGCGTTTTCCTCCGGAGAAGACAGCGTAGCGCATCGCCCGAAAGAGCAGGGAATCGTCCCCGGACAGGACCCGCTTGAGTTCCCCTTCGACGAGTCGTTTCTTGGCGGCCAAGCTGTCTTTGACGCGCATAGGGCTTAAAACGGCGGCTCTTCGCCTTCTTCCTCCTCTTTTTCCTCTTCTTCTTCAGGGGAAAAACCTTCGGCCTTATCAAGGTCAAAGGCTTCCTTTTTCGTTTCTCCCTTCTCCTCCTTAAGGAGAATCTCGACTTTCTTCTCGGCCTTGCCCAACTCCTCCCTGAGGAACCTGGCCAGGTTGACGCCTTTCTCGAAAAGGGCTAAGGACTCGTTGAGCGAGAGCCCCCCTTTCTCCAGCTTTTCGACAATCTGTTCCAGGTCGGCGAGAGCCTTTTCAAAGCTCAGTGCGGTCATTTTTTCTCCTTTGTCAGGCGCGACTCTAAAAGGATGTCCCGGTCGAGGCTTTTTACCCGGCATGTGAATTCCCCTTTATAGAAAGAAACGGTTATGTCCTTCGTCCTGTCGACGTCCTCAATCCTCCTGATGAGCTGGAGGTCGTCTTTCCAGCAGAGGGTGTAGCCTTTCCTTAGTATATCGAGCGGGCTGAGGTTGTGCAACTCCACCGAGAGCTTCTCCCACCGTGCCACAAGGTCCCGGAGCAGGCGTTTGACCGTGTTGGTGATTTTCTCCTCGAAGAGAGCGGCATAAGACCGGCTTTCGGCCAGCGTCGTCTTTTTCCGGCGGAGAATCTCCTTGGCTCTCTCCTCGAGTTCATCGACCCGCTGCTCAAGGTTGAGAAGCCGGATCCTGAAATTCTCGAAAATCCGGTGACGGCTGAGGTTGAGGACTGTGTGTTTCCTTTCCTGGATAGAATAGAGAGTCCGCTCACGGAGGCTCTTTCCCAGGCGCTCGATGCGTTCAACAAGGGCCTGCTCTTTTTCGATGACAATTTCTGCCGCCGCCGAAGGCGTGGAGGCACGGATGTCGGCCACGAAATCGGCGATAGTGAAATCCACCTCATGGCCGACGGCCGAGATGACCGGGATGGGGCAGCGAAAGATCGCCCTCGCCACTTTTTCCTCGTTAAAGGCCCAGAGGTCCTCGATCGAACCGCCGCCTCGGCCGACGATGATGACGTCGATATCGGGCTGGCTTCCCAAGTAATCAATTCCCTCGACAATCTCCGAGGCTGCGCCCTCGCCCTGGACTTTAGCCGGATAGATGAGGATGTGGACCCGGGCGAAGCGCCGCTCCAAGGTCCGTAGAATGTCGACGATAGCCGCCCCGCGCGGCGACGTGACGATGCCTATCTTTTTCGGAAGAAGGGGCAGCTTTTTCTTGTGCCGGGGGTCAAAAAGGCCCTCTGCCCGGAGCTTCTCTTTGAGCTGCTCGAAGGCTAACTGAAGGGCGCCCTTGCCCTTGGGCTCAACGACCTCGACGATGAGCTGGTATTCTCCCCTGGGTTCGTAGACGTTCAGCCGGCCCCGACAGACAACGCTCAGACCGTCTTTGAGCTCAAAGGCCACCTGCCTGGCTTCGGCCCGGAACATGACCGTGCGGAGCTGCGCGTTAGCGTCCTTCAGGGTGAAATAGAGATGGCCCGAGGAATGACGGTGAAAATTGGAGACCTCCCCCTCAACCCAGAGGTGCGGGAAGGCTGTCTCGAGATCCAGCTTGACAAGCCGTGTGACCTCGGAGACAGTGTAGATCTTATCGGGCTTCACCAGGCTTTGGTTCATCACCTCTCTCCTCGATGATGACCTCTCGCCGGATCGAAAAAGCCTTGCCTGTCCGCGGTTCGGCTTCGACGAAGACCGCAGAGAAGAAAAGGCCTTCTTTCCCCGGCTCAAGGCGCTGAGGCCGGGCAGTAAGAAACCGGGTCAGGGCATGCTCTGTCCGGATGCCGATCACAGAATGCGAAGCGCCGATCATGCCGACGTCGCTGATGTACGCCGTCCCCCCGGGCAGGACGCGCTCGTCGGCTGTGGGCACATGGGTGTGAGTTCCGATGACGGCTGACACGCGGCCGTCCAAGTACCAGCCCAAAGCTTGCTTTTCAGAGGTCGCCTCGGCGTGAAAATCAACGACGATAACGGGAGTTATGGCGCGGAGTTTCTCCACCTCTGCGTCGGCTGCGCGAAACGGGCAGTCGATGGGCTCCATGAAGACCCGTCCCTGGAGGTTTAGCACCGCAGCTTTCCAACCGTCCCGGTTCTCCAGGATATAAGAGCTCCGTCCCGGGTTCGCGGGCGGGTAGTTGGCCGGCCTCAGCAGCCTCGGCTCCTTCTCTAAGTAGGCCAGCGCCTCTTTTTTGTCCCAGACGTGGTTTCCAGAGGTCAGGACATCCGTCAGGCTGAGGAGCTCGCGGCCGATCTCTTCAGTGATGCCGACGCCTCCCGCCGCGTTCTCGGCGTTTGCCACGATAAAGGCCGGTTCGTATTTTTCCACGAGCCGGGGGAGATGTTTCTTCATGGCCGCCCGGCCCGGACGGCCGATGATATCCCCGAGGAAAAGAAACCCCAGTTTATCTGGCATATTCGACAGCCCTCATCTCCCGGATGACCGTGACTTTGATCTGGCCGGGATAGTCCATCTCGTTCTTAATCTTCTGGGCGATTTCCTTGGCCACGACCGTCGCCCGGTCGTCGGAGACACGCTGGCTCTCGACGATGATCCTGATCTCCCGGCCGGCCTGGAGGGCAAAGGCCTTGGAGACGCCCTCGAAGGAGTGGGCGATCTCCTCCAGCTTTTCCAGCCGCTTGATGTACGTTTCCAACAGCTCACGCCGCGCTCCTGGCCGGGCGGCCGAGAGCGTGTCCGCAGCCTGGACGAGGACGGCTTCGATCGACGGAAAATCGACGTCGCGGTGGTGGGAGGCGATGGCCTGAGCCACTTTATCAGACTCGCCGTGCTTCTTGACCAGCTCGACACTCAACTCCGTGTGGGTGCCTTCCACTTCCTTGTCCACGGCCTTGCCGATGTCATGAAGCAGCCCGGCCCGGATCGCCACCTGGGTGTCAACTCCCAGTTCTTTGGCCATGAGGGCAGCCAGCATGGCGACTTCCTTTGAATGCTGGAGGACGTTCTGGCCGTAACTCGTCCGGTATTTCAGCCTGCCTAAGAGTTTGATGAGCTCCGGGTGGACGTTCTGGACGCGGAGCTCGAGGACGACGGACTCTCCTTCCTGCTTGATTTCCTGTTCCAGGTCGGCCTTGACCGTCTCGACGATTTCCTCGATCCGGGCAGGGTGAATCCGTCCGTCGATGACCAGCTTCTGGATGGCCAGCCGGGCCAGCTCTCGGCGGATCGGGTCGAAGCTCGAGAGAATGACCGCCTCGGGCGTGTCATCGACGATGATATCCACGCCCGTGACCAGCTCCAGGGCGCGGATATTCCGGCCCTCCCGGCCGATGATCCGGCCCTTCATGTCTTCGGAGGGCAGGTCAACAACCGAAACCGTCGTCTCGACGACGTGCTCGGCTGCTGACCGCTGGATGGCCTGACTGATGATCTCTCTGGCCATGGCCTGGCCCTTCTCCCGCGTCTCCTCCTCAATCTTGCGGAGGACCTGGACGGCTTCTAACTTTGCCTCGTCCTCCAGCTTCTTGATGAGCTGGTTCTTGGCTTCTTCCTGAGACAACCCAGAGATTCTCTCGAGCTCTTCTGTTTGCTTCTTTATCAAGGCGTTGATCTTTTCTTCCTGGATGTCCAGGTCTTTCTCTTTCTGATAAAGACGGCGCTCTTTCGTCGAAAAATCTCTCTCCTTCCGCTCAAGGGCCTGGAACCTCCTGTCCTGGTTCTCTTCTTTGTTGATCAGCCGCCTCTCCATCTCGCTGATTTTTCTACGTTTGTCCCTGGTTTGCCTCTCGAACTCCGCTTCGAAATTGAGGTATTTCTCCTTGACTTCGAGGGCGGCTTTCTGGGTGATTTTTTCAGCTTCGGCTTTAGCTCCCGAGAGAATTTCCCTGGCTTCTTCATGAGCTTTGAAGAGAGCCCGGCCGCCCATCTTCTTTTTCAGGAAATAAAAAATAACCACCCCGGCCCAGAGGGCCAGGGCTGCGATACCGATGACTAAAGCGATATTCATGTTCATCACCTCCTTCGAGGAGTCTAAAACGGAGAGGAAAAGGGGAAGGATTAGGCCATCAGACGATCGAAGGGGAGTCCGGGGGAATGCCGGCCGGGGAATCGAACGCTCCCCGCCCATTTATCACGAGCCCTGAAACGGTCTCTGTGAACCTACGGAGCTTTATCAAAATCATTGGTATTCTTGTCCTCTTTGAAGAGATTTGCCTCTAAACTCCCGATTTCGCTCTCCATCTTACCGATGACTTCATTCAGTTGATCCAGGTTCTTCTGACAGAGGAAATACTCGTCGGCGATGTTCAGGGCCGCGAGCACCGCGATCTTAAGCATGTCCGCGGATTTTGACTTCACCGCCACTTCGTGCATCTTCTGATCAACGTATGAAGTCAGGTGATTTATATATTTTTCATCCTCTTCTCCTTTGACTCTGATACGGTACTTCTGTCCGTAAATCTCGACTTCGATGATCCTGTCGATCATATCCCGAGCTTATCGATCTGGCCGATGATCGCCTCAACCTTGCTTTTTACGGCTTCCCTCTCGCTCTCGTAGCGTTTCAAGTCCTCCTCGAACTTGGCCGATTTCCTGGCCTGTTCTTCATAATCCTTAATCCCCGCCTTGAGGTCTTTGACCTGCTGGCGAAGCTTATCGTTCTCGGCCGTCAACTTATGGATGTGCTCGATGACCAGGCTGATTTTTCCTTCAAGTATTTTAATTCTTTCGAGTTCTGCTGTCAATTTTGCCTCCTTCCCGGAGCTGGACTTGATGAGTCCGCCGGAGCTGGTTGAGTATTTGTTTTACCGCCTTATCGACCTCCCCGGCCAGCAGGGTGCGCTGGCCGTGCCGGAAGACAAGGCGGAACGAAAGGCTGACGTTATCCGGAGGAATCGATTCCCCCGAGTACAGGTCGATAAGCTCGAACTCCTCTAAGATGGAAAGAGAGGTCTTTTCGATCGCCTTTTTCAGGTCCTGGTAGGAAACCTGG
Organism: Candidatus Aminicenantota bacterium; assembly: GCA_037444845.1. Taxonomy (GTDB): domain Bacteria; phylum Acidobacteriota; class Aminicenantia; order Aminicenantales; family UBA8522; genus JARYMI01. Next base: position 21,118 of record JBBILQ010000033.1, read on the forward strand.
CGCGGCGCGAGGAGCGAGATATCCCTCCTGACGGCCGGAAACCTGGCCACGGCCGTAAAAGCGAAAGCCCTGGGCTGTTTGCTGAACAGGCGCTCGAGGTCGAGCTCGGCTGCGTAAGCCTTTCCGTTCTCCTCCACGGTAAAGGCATCCAAAAGCGTCCGCCTGACCTGCCCCAGGAAGCCGATCCTCTCCTCCTTGTAAGTCAGGCTCAGCGAGTGGCCCGGCTCGAACAGGGGGTGGTCTTCGCGAGAAAAAGAAAAGGGCTCATACCGAAGTTGCGTTAGCAGCGCCTCGCAGGCTCCCTTGAGATGATAAAATTCCGGATATTCGGTCGCTAATTCCCAGGCTGGCTTCGCCTGCGGGTCCATGCTCAGAAGCCCTAAAGTCAGGCTCTCGACACATCCCTGGTCCTCACGGTAATAGATGTTTCCGACCTCAAAGATGTGCACCGCTTCAAGGCCGCGGTTCTTGTTCCAGGCGAGCGTCTCAAGGAGCCCGCCGAGAAGCGATGTCCGCAGGAGTGAGGCTCGGGAGGAGATGGGGTTTCGGATTTCGACCGGTTCAAGCCCCGTCCCCAGGTGCTCTTCCTTGTCCGGGTCGGAAAAACTGAAATTGATGACCTCGTTGAACCCGTAATGGAAAAGAAGAGGCCGCAGCTTCGCCAGCTTCTCCCGTTTCTTGTCCGCAATGGGCTCGACAACCTTGAGCGGCGCAAGGACGGAAGGGATATTCTCGTATCCGAAAAAGCGGGCGATCTCTTCGATGAGGTCAGCCTCCCGGTCGATGTCCACCCGGAATGTGGGGACCTTAATCCTCCAGACGCCGGGCTGCTGGATGTCTACCTCAAACTCCAAGTCCATGAGGATTTTGCTGATGAAGCTTTCATTGACCTCAATTCCTAAGAGGTCGTTGACCCGGCGGTGGCGAAGGACAACCTCTTTTTTCTTGCGCGGCGCCGGGTAGACGTCTATGACTCCTCTGGTTGCTTTCCCGCCGAATTGGACAAGGAGAGAGGCGGCCATGAGGGCTGCCCGCGGCGGAAAAGAGATGTCCGCCCCCCTTTCAAAACGGTAGGACGCGTCGGTCAGAAGCCCGGCCGCCTTGCGTGTCTTGCGAACGGAAACCGGGTCAAAGCAAGCGCTCTCGATAAAAACATCCTTTGTCTCCTCGGTGACGGCCGCCTCCTGTCCGCCGATGACTCCGGCCAGAGCCACCGGCTTGGCCTCGTCGGCTATCACTAACATCTCGGGCAGAAGCTCAAGGTCTGTGCCGTCAAGGCAGAGGAGCCTTTCTCCTTTCCTGGCCCGGCGGATGATGATCCGGCTCCCGGCGATCTTTTCGACGTCAAAAGCGTGGATGGGCTGCGAGGTGGCGAAGAGGACGTAGTTCGTGGCATCAACAGCGTTGTTGACCGGGTTGAGCCCCATGGCCTCGATCTTCTGGCGCAGCCAGACGGGCGAGGGGCCGACTTTGACTCCCTTGACGACAAGTCCGCAGTAACGGGGACAGAGAGCCTCATCCTGAACCTGGACGTCAACAACCGCGGCCGTGTCAACGGGCAATTCAAGGATCGGCCAGTCCTTCGCTTTCATCCTGACCCCAAGGCCGGCCGCTATTTCCCTGGCCATCCCTAAGTGGCCGAGCGTGTCCGGCCGGTTGGCGTATGTCTCGACATCAAGGATGATGTCGCCGTCGCGCTCTTCGAGGTTCTCGACCATCAGGCCGATCCGGTTGAGCGCGTCGATGATCTCCGGGGCGGAGATGTCCGGCTCCAGGTGCTCTTTTATCCAGGCGACGCTTATTTTCATTTGAGGCTAAACTGCCGGATGAACCTGAGGTCATTCTCGTAAAACGTGCGCATGTCGGAGATCTGGTAGCAAAACATGGCTGTGCGCTCGATCCCAAGGCCAAAGGCCCAGCCCGAGTACTTCTCCGGGTCGATATTGACGTTCTTAAGAATCTGGGGGTCAACCATGCCAGCACCCAGGAGCTCTTTCCAGCCGGTCCCTCCGCACACAGGGCAAGAGGCATCCTGGCCCCGGCAGACCGTGCAGCCGATGTCCACCTCAGCCGAAGGCTCGGTGAAAGGAAAAAAGCTCGGCCGGAAGCGGATGGCGATCTTCTCCCCAAGGAGGGCTCTGAGAAAATGTTCCAAAGTCCCCTTGAGATGGGCGAACGTCACGCCCTCGTCCACCAGCAGCCCTTCCACCTGGTAGAACATCGGCAGGTGAGTCGGGTCGATGGCTTCCCGCCTGAAGACGCGGCCAGGGAGGATGACCCGGATAGGAGGCTTGTTTTTCTCCATCACCCGGATTTGCATCGGCGACGTGTGCGTCCGCAGGAGAAGGCTTTCGCTGATGTAAAGGGTATCCCAGTCGTCACGAGCAGGATGGTGCGGCGGGAAGTTGAGCGCTTCAAAGTTATAATAATCCGTCTCGATCTCGGGCCCCTCGGCAATGGAGAAACCCATGGCCAGGAAAATGTCCTCGATCTCCTGTTCAAAGAGCATCAGGGGGTGGGGAGCTCCCCAGTAGGCCCTGCTGCCCGGGAGAGTCAGGTCGATGCTTTCGGGTTCCGCTTTAACCCCTCTAACCAAAACTGAACTTCCGCCTGAAATACGCGCACCTCCAGTTGCTCCACCCACAACATCTCTTCCAAGCTTTTCCTGAACGTACGCCTTGAAGTCGTTGAGAAGCTTGCCAAGCGCCGGCTTTTCCCCGGCTGGCAGGTCCTTGAGTTCTTCAAAAAGGAGCGTGATGTGTCCCCTTTTCCGGCTGAGGAACTGATGCCGCAGTTCGAGGCGCGTCCGTTCGTCCCGGGCTTTTTCCATGGCCTCGTCGAACTTCTTCTTGAGTTCCTCTATTTTCGCTTCGAATTTCTTCATCTCATGCTGTCGCGGCCTCTTTGACTTTTCGGACAAGAGTCGCGAACGTCCCGGGAGAATTCACGGCCAGGTCGGCCAGGATTTTCCGGTCGAGCTCGATGCGGAGCTTTTTCAACCCGGAGATGAAGCGGCTGTAGGAAAGGCCGTTCTCCTCAGCAGCAGCTTTAATCCGGATGATCCAGAGCCGCCGGAAGTCCCTTTTGCGGTTGCGTCGGTCGCGGTAGGCATAGAGGAGGGATTTCTCGACCGCCTCCTTGGCCGTCCGGTAATTATGGCTCTTTGCTCCCCTGTAGCCTTTGGCCAGCTTGAGGATTTTCGCCCGGCGGGCTCTTCTTCTAGGTCCTCTTCTAACTCTCGACATGTCATTCCTCGCTTTCTCTTAGAATCCGTAAGGCAGCATTTTCTTGATCATGGCCCGGTCAGCCCGGCTCACCACCACCTTTTTCCCTAAGGTTCTTTTCCTCTTGGGTTTCTTTTTGGCCAGAAGATGGCTCTTGTACGCTTTGCTATGGACGATTTTCTTTGTCGCCGTTACTTTGAACCTCTTTTTGGCCCCCCTGTGTGTCTTTAGCTTTGGCATCTTTTCCTCCTGACTTGACTGGAACTAACAGGGCGGACATGGCCCATTCCTGTTTCCGAGTCTCTCCATCCTGGCGGCCAAACTCACGGGCATCCTCTAAAACCCGGCCCAGGATCTGCTGGGCCAGGTCCGGCCTCGACCGTTCTCTTCCCCTGATCATGATCGTGATCTTGACCTTGTTCCCCTCCTCGAGGAACCTCTGGACGTGGCGCATCTTGAAGGCGTAATCATGAATGCTGATCTTTGGCCTGAATTTGATCTCTTTGAGCTGAACCTGCTTCTGGTGTTTTTTGGCTTCCTGAGCCCTCTTATGCTCTTCGTACAAAAATTTCCCATAATCCATTATCCGGCAGACGGGCGGGGTGGCCTCGGCCCGCGAGCTGGCGGCCATCACCTTCACCGAGGCCTGGCAAGATTCAGGGCCTCGGGAACGGGCAGAATGCCGATTTGCTTCTTGTCTTCGTCGATGACCCTTATTTCCTTCGCGTGAATCATTTCGTTAATCCGATGAGGTCTTGCCTTCCTTGCGACAGGATAGAAAGCGTGTCTCTTGATAATGCTTGGCCTCCTTTTTAAAAATCTAACATTGGGGATTTATTTTTATTCAAACGGACAATTTTTTCAAGGAATTGATCCACATCGACCTCCCCCTTGTCACCTTGAGTATGGACGCGGAGGGAAGCTTTCCCGCTGGCCACCTCTTTGTCTCCGACGACAAGGATGAGCGGGATTTTCTGGCTCTCGGCTTCCCTGATTTTGTAGCCAATCTTTGAGCGGCTGAGGTCGGTCTTGGACCTCAGGCCATGCTCCTTGAGCTTGTTGTCCAAGGAGACAGCGTAATCGTGATGCCTCTCTGAAATCGGCAGGATGATGGCCTGGACCGGCGCCAGCCAGAGCGGGAAATTGCCTTTGTAGTGTTCGACGAGGATGCCGAAAAACCTCTCTAACGACCCTAAAAGGGCCCGGTGGATGAGGAACGGCCGGTGCATCTTCCCGTCCTCGCCGGCGTAGTTGAGGTCGAACCTCTCGGCCAGGTTGAAATCTAACTGGATGGTCGTGCACTGCCAGGACCGGCCGATGGCGTCTTTAATCTTGATATCGATCTTGGGCCCATAGAAAACGCCCTCGCCAGCGTCAACCCGGTAGCCGAGACCAGCGGCCTGAAGAGACCTCTCTAAGGCCCGAGTCGCCTTGTCCCAATCTTCCAGCCGGCCGACATACTTCTCTGGCCGGGTCGAGAGGAAAACATCGTGGTCATGAAAACCAAACGTCTTGAAGAGCCGGAGAGTCAGAAAGATGATTCCTTTGAGTTCGTCCTCAAGCTGGTCTTCGCGGCAGAACAGATGGGCGTCATCCTGGGTGAAGCCGCGGACCCGGAGAAGGCCGTGCAGGACGCCGCTTCTCTCGAACCGGTAGACCGTGCCGAGCTCGGCCCAGCGCAAGGGGAGGTCGCGGTAGCTGCGCTGCCGGGAGTTGTAGACCATGATGTGGAAAGGGCAGTTCATCGGCTTGAGCTCGTACTCGACGCCCTCGGTGAGAAGACAGGGGAACATGGCTTCGTAGAATTCGGTGTGGCCGCTTTTGCGCCAGATGTCTAACTTGCCGACGTGGGGAGTGTAGAGGAATTCGTAGCCGTCGCTCAGATGCTCCTCGCGCCAGTACTCCTCGATGATGTGGCGGATCGTCGCTCCTTTGGGGTGCCAGAGGACCAGGCCTGCGCCCAGGTCTTCGTTAAAGCTGAAAAGGTCGAGCTCCTGACCCAGCCGGCGGTGGTCTCTTTTCCGGGCTTCCTCGAGCAGGTTCAAGTGGTCGGTGAGCTGCTTCGGGTCGAAAAAGGCGGTGCCGTAGATCCGCTGGAGCTGAGATCCTTTCTCGTCGCCTTTCCAGTAGGCGCCGGAAACGGAGAGGAGCTTGAAGTTTTTGATGCTGCCGGTCGAGGGGACATGAGGGCCGAGGCAGAAATCGATAAAATCTCCCTGCCTGTAGCAGGTGACCATGTCGCCGGCTTTCTCTTCGATGAGCTCCACCTTGAGGGTTTGGCCGGCCTTCTTAAAGATTCGGACCGCCTCGCTCTTGGAAAGGCTCACCTTCTCGATGGGCAGGTTCCGGCTGGCGATCTCCTTCATCTTTGCCTCGATCTCCTCAAGGTCCTGGACGCTGAACGGGATTTCGCGGAGAAAATCATAATAAAAGCCGTTCTCAACGGCCGGCCCGATGCCGTAGCGGGTGCCGGGGAAGAGTTCGATCACGGCATGGGCCAGGAGGTGGGCGGCGCTGTGCCTTAGGATGTCCATGCCTTCTTCGGAGTCAGCATAGATGAGCTGGACGGTGGCCTCCCTGTCGAGACAGAAATCGAGGCCGGCGATCTCGCCGTCCACGCGGGCTAACACAGGAGTCCGGTCCAGGCTGAGCCCCGCCAGGAGGTCTTTCAACCGGGCCCCTTTCTCCACCGAGAAAGCAGACCCCTCTATTTTGACGTTCATCTTCAGCGCCTTATGGTTTAAAAGTATTCAATGGGAGGGAGAAAGGGGGTGACAATCTTCTCTTTTTCCTCTTGAATACTCAGTTCATGTCGTTGGTAGGCGCGGAGGGTATCGAACCCTCGACCTCTTCCGCGTCAAGGAAGCACTCTACCACTGAGCTACGCGCCTTCGAATCAACCGAACGCCTGTATTGTAGGGAATTTATCCCTAAAGTGTCAATATGAAGCGCTTCACGGTCTCTGGATTATCCGCCTGGCATTTCGGGCATTTCATCTCCCCTCTCCCCACAGCTCCTTCTACCGCTGATTACTTTGTTCTTTTTTTGGCCGCGGCCCTCAAATATTTTAAATCCTCAAAATCTTTATGCCGACCGACAGCTTCTTTGTTCTTAATGAGTTGGTCTAAGTCAATGAAGAAAATGGAGCAGAGACGCCTCTTGATCTTGACCTTTTCTCGAGTCCTGAATTTCCAGGCTTCTCCGAAAGTCACCCCGGTGATTGAACTGGCTAAATCGATACGGTTCGGCGGAACTCCAAACTGGATGATGACGGCTGGGGCCATGAGCTCATCGGGCGATTGAATTCCTGGCACAGCACCTTGCCAGAACTCATCGAGCGCTCGATAAAGCCGCCGAACGTTATTTGATATTGGCTCTAAAAAGAAACCGACATCTCCAGTTAGCCTGGAGAAGCCATAGTAAATGACGGCTTCACCGCCGACGATGAGATATCTGACCTTGTGGAGCGAAAGCAGAAAGAGAAAATCCTGGATATCAGGGGAAAAGTGAGACGCCTTTATCTCTTTTTCGCGCGGTCTCGAACATCTTTCGTCTGGTTTACGAAAACCCTTGCCTTCAGCGCTTTAGCGGCCTTTTGTCTTTCTTCAGGGCTCAGACTCACCTGCTGTTTGATGTCCCAGAGTTCGGCTTCCCTAAAATCTCGGGATTTGTTAACAATCCTTTTCATGGCTTTCGTTTAAGAATCTTTAAGCAGCTATCTGTGAAGGATTTTAGCAAAACAGATTTCTGGAAGCAAGAAACAAGAACTTCCTGTTTTGAGGCCGAAAACCTAGTGGTGCGTCTCACAAATAACATCACATAAATTGCGATCACCAAAGACGCGC
>JBBILQ010000034.1:0-14065 GCA_037444845.1 Candidatus Aminicenantota bacterium
GTCGGGGTGAGGGGGATCATTCAAAGATTCCCCCTCCCCTCTATCCCCTCCCGCGAGGGGAGGGGGCGTTTTATCGTATCATTTTGTGAATAGATCAGGCTAAAACAGTGGGAAAAATGAAATGGCGAGGGACGGAATCGAACCGCCGACGCAGGGATTTTCAGTCCCTCGCTCTACCGACTGAGCTACCTCGCCATGGTCTCTTGCGTCGAACTGGCTATTAGTATATTTTTCCTTCCCCTGAAAGTCAATCGTCTGCTTCTTGACCTGATGAGTAACATCGTCTCATTCTTGACCGAACGAAGGAGTCGTGGTAGGTTCAACGCAAGATGAAGATTGCGGCTCTGCTCCCCCACGTGGAAATCTTCGGTGGGGTCCGGCGCTATATCGAAATCGGGAATGAACTCGTCAAGAGAGGACACGAATATACTCTTTTTACGCCGACAGGGGAAAGGCCTGACTGGCTCGAATTCAAAGGCGTCTGCCAGCCGTTTGAAGCCCTGAACGAAAAAGTCGGCTTCGACGTTGGGCTGTGCAGCGAGTATTACATCCTGCCCCATTTTGACCGCCTGGTCTCAAGGATCAAGTTTTTTAATTTTGTCCTTGAGGGACATAAGCAAGAAAAGGACGTCGTCAAGCGCGGCTACCATTTTCTGGGAAGTTCAGAGGGCATCTGTCGCCGGCTGGAGCGGAAGTACGGCCTGCGCTGTTTCAGAGCGCCAGGCGGTGTTAGTCCCGACATTTTTTATCCCTGGCCGCAGACGGAAAGACAGGATGATCAACCTGAGGTCAGCCGGAAGGCAATCGGACAGCAAGAGTTCAAAATCCTGAGCTATGGGCGAGTTTACAAGAAAAGAAAAGGCGTTCACCATATCATCAAAGCCGTGGAAAAGCTTAGACGGGAATTTCCGGGTATCCGCTTGATCCTGTTTGACAGCCTGGTTGGCGCGGAAAGGCATGACCCTCGCTCCCTCATAAAAACTGCAGTCCCATACGACTTCCACCTCAACCTTCCCCAGAGCCGGATGGCCTGGTTGTTTTCGCAGGCTGACCTCTTCGCCAGCGCTGAAAAACGCGCCGGCTGGGCCAACACGGCTGCCGAAGCCATGGCCTGCCGTCTTCCGGTCGTCTGCACGGCCAGCGGCACCCAGGATTTCGCTTTCCACGAGAAGACGGCTCTTGTCGTTCGCTTTGCCCATCCCTTCTTTATTTGCCGTCAGATAAAAAGGCTCATCCTCGACCCTGGCCTGCGCCGACGCCTGGCTGAGGCCGGCTGCGAGAAGGTGCGAGAGTTCACCTGGGAGGCTCTGGCTCGGAAGTTAGAGGCCATTTTTTCCTCGGTTTTGCCGTGAGAAAACGGCCAGATAGGCGCATCCGGGGCTAAATTGAAATAGCCCCCTTGTTGTGCTATCCTTGGCCGTGGAGGAAGCCGGAATGGACGAAAATGAACTGAAGGAACTCTTGCTCAAGGAGAACGAAGACTTTAAGAAGCTCTATCAAGAACATCAATCCTACGACAAGAAGCTAAAAGCTTTCATGACCAAGGGCTTTTTGACCGAGGAAGATGAGCTTAAGGTGAAGGAGCTCAAGAAACGCAAGCTCGCTCTCAAGGACAGGATGTACCTGATGATGGCTGAATTCCGCAAATCGAAGGTGGCAACCAGCTGAGCCTGATGAAGACGAAAAAGAAGTTTCGGGTCGGACTTGTCGGCACTGACTCTCTGCGCGGCCGGGAAATCAAGAGCATCCTCAGCGTCAAAAGATTTCCCCTCACGGACATTGAATTCTTTGACCCGGATGTCGAAGCCGAGTACAGCAAACTGACGGAGTTTCAGGACGAGCCCAAAGTCATTCATCATCTTGCCCATAAATCGCTTGAAGGCCTTGACCTGGTCTTCCTGGCGTCCGACAACGAGACAAACCGGGCGTGCGGCCGCCTGGCCCGGGAGATGAACTTCCAGGCGATCGACCTGGGAGAGGCTTTCTCCGGCCAGGAAGATATTCCTCTTGTTGTCGCCGGCGTGAATGATGCGATCGTTGCCCGAAAGAGATTCCCCGTCATCGCCAACCCCCATCCCGCGACCATTGTGCTGTCTTCCCTTCTTCATTGCTTGATCGGCAAATTTGGAGTCGCCAGAACCGTAGCCTTCGTCCTCCAGCCGGTTTCAGCTTTTGATGAATCGGGGATCGAGGAGTTGGCCAGCCAGAGCGCTGCCCTCCTTTCGAGCGCTTCTCTCAAGAAAAACGTCTTCAAAGAGCAAATTGCCTTCAACATTCTTTCCCATACCGAAGCACTCGGCGCTGATGGTTTTTCGTCGGGTGAAAAACAGGTCATTGCCGAGATCAAGAGAGTCCTGGCCAGGCCTGATTTTCCCATTTCCCTGACCATCATTCAGGCGCCTGTATTCCACACGTATTCGATCATGGCTTACATCGAGCTCGCCAGCGAAGCGCAGGTCAGGGATGTTGAATCTGTCTACAAGGAAAGCCCGCTTTTCAAGATCAGCGCTCCATCCGCCTCCTGTTCTGTCTCTTGTATCTCTGTTGCCGGGAAAGAGCAGATTTTTATCGGCCAGATCAAAAAAGAGGAGGTTTTCCCGAACGCCTTCTGGATCTGGACCGTGACCGATAACCTGACCCGCGGCTCAGCCCTGAACGCCCTGGAGATAGCCAAGATCATCTTTGCCTCCAGGGCGCAAGAGTCCGCCTCCCCATGAAAGAAATCGTCGAACTTTTTAGGCTGGCTTTCAAGGAAAAAAAGCTCCTCATTCTCTCCTTCTGTGCCTCCATCTTTGTCGCCTTTTTTACGTACGTTTTCGTTAACCTTGTCCAGCCAATCATGGACAAGCTTATCCAGGTTTCGAGCAGGGATGTGCCGGAAAAGGCCCGGTTCATGGATTTTGTTTTCAGAGAGTTGCGAATCAGCGAGGCTCACTTGCCGCTCCTCGTGCTTATTGCCATCTTTGGGAAAGGTCTTTTCACTTTCCTCTCGTCTTTTTTCATGAAGGGCGTTGGTCACCGGGTCGCCAAGCGGCTCCGGGATGACCTGTACAGCCATCTCCTCTACCAATCCTCGAGCTTTTACGACAGGACTCCCACGGGTGAGCTGATGTCACGCTTGACCAATGACGTTGACAAGATCCATCAGGGGATCTCCGGGAGCATGGCTGACTTCATCGGAGAGATCTTCATCCTCGTGGCCCTCTTAGTGGGCGTGTTCATCATTGACTTTCGCCTGGCCATCGTGTCTTTTGTCATCACGCCTTTGGCCATCATCCTCCTTGTTGCGTTCAGCCGGCAGGTTAAAAAGAAAAGCCTGGTCGGCCAGAGGAAAATGGCTCAAATCTACAACCTTATCCATGAAACAGTCACCGGCAACAAAATTGTTAAGGCGTTCACGTCGGAAGAGTTCGAGATCAAGAAGTTCCTCCAGGCGACGGCCAGCTACTTCAAGACGAGCATGAAGCTCGCCTGGATCGGCAGCCTGTCCTCGCCTTTCATGGAATTCATCGGCGGCGTCGTCGGCGCTTTCATCCTTTATGTCGGCTCCAGACGGATCGCCCAGGGAGCCATCAGCCCCGGCGATTTCGGCTCTTTTGTCATGGCCATCTTCATGATGTACACGCCCATCAACAGGCTTAACCGGGCCAACAACGTCATCCAGCAAGCCGTCGCCAGCCACCAGCGCGTCAAGGAGATCCTGCGCAGCTCGCCCCAGATTCAAGACCGTCCGGACGCTTATCCACTCCCGCCGGTCGAAGGAAAAGTCAGGTTCAAAAACGTCTCTTTCTGCTATAACGAGGCACGGCCGACTCTTGTCGATATCAGCTTTGAGGTCGAGACCAACGAGACGACGGCGTTTGTCGGCCTGAGCGGCGCGGGCAAGACGACCATCGTCAACCTCCTCTCCCGGTTTTATGAGCCAACCTCGGGAGAGATCACCATCGATGGGATCAATATCCAGGAAGTCACTCTGAGCTCGCTTCGGGCTCAGATTGGCCTGGTGACTCAAGACATCATTCTTTTCGACGACACTGTCCGGAACAACATCGCTTATGGCCTTGATTCTATCTCCGAGGACAGGGTCATCGAGGCAGCGAAAGCAGCCAAAGCCCATGAATTTATCATGGCCCTGCCGCGGCAGTATGACACTCGGATCGGAGAAAAGGGAGGGCTTCTTTCGAGCGGACAGCGGCAGCGCCTGGCCATCGCCAGGGCGCTGCTGAAGAACCCGCCCATCCTCATCCTCGATGAGGCCACATCGGCTCTGGACACAGAATCCGAGAGGCTCATCCAGATGGCGCTGGACAACGCCATGAGAGACAGGACCACGCTGGTCATTGCCCACCGGATTTCCACCATCAGGAACGCTGATAATATCTTCGTCATCGATAACGGCCGCATCGTCGAATCAGGACCCCATGAAGAGCTGTATGCCAGGAACGGGATCTACAGAAAGTTGTACGACCTTCAGTTCCCGGAAGAAGCGGAGAAAATCCCTTGAGGAGCATGACCGGTTACGGCGAAAAGAATTTTGGAGCGCCAGGGCTGCGCGCTAAAATCAGCATCAAGAGCCTGAATCATCGTTTTTTTGACTGGAATTACAAAGGGACGCCGCTCGGCGAGCTCGAGAACAAGCTGAGGTCGGCGGCGCAGAGGAAGCTCCAGCGCGGCCGGGTGGAGGCCTCGCTCGAGGTGACTTTCCTCGATCCTTCGGCCTGGGAAGTTTCGATCAATGAGGGTCTATTAAATAAAATCCTCGTCTCCTTGGAGCGGGCGTCTCGCCGTCTGGGCAGGGAGCCTTTCATCTCCGTGGATAACATTTTCCGGATTCCCCAGCTCGTTGAGCTTAAAAGAAAGAGCCTATCGGCGGCCGAGGCGGCATCTTTGGAAAAATGTTTTGATGAGACTCTGGAGTTGGTCGCGAAGGAGCGCCGGCGCGAAGGCCGGGAAACAGCCGGGCAGATCAGAAGACACCTTCGGCTTATCAAGCGATCCTTGAAGCGCATCGCCGGCCTGGCTAAAGGACAGTCCTCCTTGTTTCGCCAGAGAATGGAGCATCGCCTGAAGGAACTGAACACTGAAGGCGCGCTCTCCAATGAGCGTCTGGAGGAGGAAGTCGCCATCTTGGCCCAGCGAGCCGATATCGCCGAAGAAATCCTGCGGCTTCGTGCTCATGCCGACTCCTTCGAAAAAATAGTCCGGGAAGAGAGAGAAGAGCCGGTCGGGAAGTTGCTGGATTTTCTCTCTCAGGAGATTTATCGGGAGGCAAACACGATCAACTCAAAGAGCCAGGACATCGACATCATCAAGGAAAGCCTGGCCATCAAGGGTGAGGTGGAGAGCATCCGGCAACATGTTCAGAACTTGGAGTGAACGAGAGTCATGATTTTTGTCGTTTCAGGGCCTTCAGGCGGAGGAAAATCGACGCTGATCAGGCGGGCTCTGGAGAGCCTGCCGGGTCTCCGTTTTTCTGTTTCCCATACGACGCGCCAGAAAAGGGAGTCTGAAGTCGAAGGCAGGGACTACTATTTTACGAGCGAGGAAATGTTCCGGAAGATGCTCAGCAGGGGCGAATTCCTGGAACACGCTGTCGTTCATGGCCACTCTTACGGCACATCAACAGGGGAAATCAGAAAAGCCGCTCAGGGCGACCTCATCCTGGACATCGATGTTCAGGGGGCTCGTCAGGTCAGGGAAAAAATTAAACGAGCGTTCTTCATCTTCGTCCTGCCCCCGAGTTACCAGGAGCTCAAGAGGCGGCTGGAAAGAAGAGGCCTCGACAGTCCGGCAGATATCCGCAGGCGGCTTGACCGCGCGCGCCAGGAAATCCGATCCTATTCTCGCTTTGATTACATTGTTGTCAACGACGACCTCGAAGAGGCCGGCCGAGAGCTCGAGTCCATCATCCGCTGCCACCGCCTGCGGCTTGTCTATTGCAGGAAAGAAATAGCTCCCATCCTGGAGAGCTTCAGCAAAAAAAAGGGCTAAGAACCGATGAAAAAAATAGTCTTAGGCGTGACATCGTCAATCAGTTTGTACAAGGCCTGCGAAATCCTGCGCCGGTTCCAGGACAACGGGATTCAGGTTCAGGTGATCATGACCCGGAACGCCACCAGGCTGATTTCGCCGCAGCTTTTTAGCGCTCTCTCCGGCCGCAGGACTCTGGTCGACCTGTTCGGAGAAGACGACGTGGACCGGATTGCCCATGTTTCTCTGGCCGAAGAAGCGTCTCTTTTGGTCGTTGCTCCGGCCACGGCCAACATCATCGGGAAATTTGCTTCTGGAGTGGCTGACGATTTCCTGTCCACATTCTATACCTCGGTGCGCTGCCCTGTTCTTATCGCTCCGGCCATGAACGAGGCCATGTATTTCCACCCCCAGACGCAGGCCAACATCGGGAAGCTTCGCGGCTTAGGAGTCGAGTTTGTCCTGCCCGAGAAGGGATACTTGGCCTGCAAAGAGGAAGGCTGGGGAAGGCTGGCAACGCCCGGCCAGATCGTCGACCGAGGGATGGAGTTGCTCACAAAAAGCGAAAGCCTGCGCCAGAAAAAAATCTTGATCACGGCCGGGCCGACCCGGGAGCCCCTCGACCCGGTTCGCTTTCTCTCTAACCGGTCCTCGGGAAAGATGGGATATGAGCTGGCTGCTGAAGCCCTGAGGCGGGGAGGAGAGGTCGTCCTCATCTCCGGACCCACAGCTTTAATCCCTCCGGTGAAGGCCGCTGTGATCAATGTCCGGACAGCGGCCGAGATGGCTCGGGAAGTTTACAAGAATCTTCCCGGAGCCGATGTTCTCATCATGGCCGCCGCCGTCTCTGATTTTAGGTTTGAGAGGGAGGGTTCGCAGAAGATAAAGAAGAGCAAGGCTCCGGCCAAGGTCGGAATCGTTCGCACGGAAGATATCCTGACCGGCGTCCGGAAGAAAAAAAGAAAAAAAGGATTGGTCGTGGTCGGTTTTGCCGCCGAGACCGAGGATGTGGAACGGAATGCTCTGGCCAAGCTGCGCGAGAAAAAGCTGGAGCTCATTGTGGCCAATGACGTCTCAAGCCGCGAGACCGGGTTCGAGTCTGATTTCAACCAGGTTCTTTTGATCGACAAGCGCGGCGTCGTGGCTGATACCGGACGATTGACGAAACGAGAGATCAGCCGCCTGATTATGGACAAGATAGAGGATTTGCTTGAACGGAAAAACTGATCACCTGCTTCACTCGCTGGGAGAGAAACTGAACTTCCTGGCCGAGCTTGGCGTCGGCTTCGTTTTCGCCGAGGACAAGAAGGCTCGGAAGCGCGATTTGCTCCTCTCTCTCCACGAGAAAATCTTGCGCTGCCGGCTGTGTCCGCTGGCCGATCGCCGGGAAAACGCAGTGCCAGGAGAGGGCGATTTCGGCGCGCCGCTCGTGTTCGTCGGCGAAGCTCCGGGTGCAGACGAGGATATTCAGGGCCGGCCGTTTGTCGGCCGGGCCGGACAGCTTTTAACCAGAATCATCGAAGCCATGAAATTCAAACGGGACGATGTCTTCATCACAAACGTCGTCAAATGCCGCCCGCCCGATAACCGCACCCCCTTCAAAGAAGAAATTGAAGCATGCCAGCCCTACCTTCTGGCCCAGGTAGAGACCATCCAGCCCCGCGTGATCGTGACGCTCGGCAAAGTGGCCACAGACTTTTTCGTGCCCATCGATGTGAGCATGAGCAGCATAAGGGGAAATTTCTTTGAATTCGGGAAAATACTCGTCATGCCGACATTTCATCCTTCCTATGTCATAAGAAACGAAGGGAATAAGAACATCAAAAAACTTGTCTGGCAGGATATGCAGAACGTCATGTCTGTCCTCGGCAAAAAATGACGCTTTACGCGGATGTCGTCCTGCCCCTTCCTCTTAGCCAGGCCTTTAGCTACACAGTCCCTCCTGAGTTTGAGAGTCAGATAAAGCCCGGCGTGCGCGTCCTGGTGCCCTTTGGCGAGAGGCTGTTGACCGGGTTCGTCATCAGGTCCAGGGCAAAGAAAAAGAGGGAAGACTTCAAGCTTAAAGCCGTTTGCGAAGTGTTGGACGAAGCGCCGTTCTTTTCTTCGCGGGTACTTTCCTTTACCGAAAAGCTGAGCCGCTACTATTTCCTCCCCTGGGGGGATATCCTGCAGGCTGCTGTGCCTCCTTCCTTCTTGATCAGGAGCAGGGCCTTGCTTGTTCTCAGCCAAAAGGGCCTTGAGGCGCTTAGCCAGGACCTTTTATCCGAGGAGGAGAAGGCGGTTGCTCTCCTGATCAGGGGAAAAGCTCGCCGTCCCCGGTTCGTGGAAAGGAAGCTGAGCTTCATGAATGCGGCGGCTGTCTTGGCCCGGATGGAAAAAAAGGGCCTGATTCTCGCCAGGAAAGAGGTCAGGCGTGTGAGAAGGAGGACGAAGACCGAACGCGCCAGCCCGTCGGCTCAACTTGAGCTTGATTTTTCGTTCGACAGCAGTCTCCGGCGGCCATGTGACATCATTCACCAGGCCATCGCCCGTAAAATATTCACATCTTTCCTCGTTTCTGGCTCTTCCGGACGGCGTGAAGCTATCTATTTTGAGCTTATCAAAAGGACGCTGCTCGACGGGGGAAGGGTGCTCTATCTTATCCCTGAGATTGCTCTATCCCCGGCGGTCCTCGATAAACTGGAAAGACGGATGGGTAGAGAAGCGGCTGTTCTCCACAGCGGGCTGTCTGAAAAGAGGAGAGAGCTTGAATGGCAGAAAATCCAGAAAAAACAGGCCCGGGTTGTCGTTGGCCCGCGCTCAGCGCTTTTTTCTCCCCTCGATAACCTCAGGCTGGTCATTCTGGATGAAGAACACGACGAGTCTTATCGTCAGCAGGAGGGAGTGGCTTTTGATATCCGCAAGGGAGCCTGGTTGAGAGCGAAGGAGGAAAAGGCAATCCTGCTCATGGGAAGCGCCATGCCTGCTGTTGAGTCTTATTACAGGGCCAAAAAGGGCGGCTGTCTCATCGACCTCGGCCCGGAGGGACGGAGGCCACGAGTTATCCTGATTGACAGCCGGAAGGACGCGGCAGTGGTCTCACGTTTGCTCAAACAGAAGATAAAGGAGAGGCTCGATAAAAAGGAACCGGTCCTTCTCTTTCTTAACCGGAGGGGCTACGCCGCTTATCTGGTGTGCGTCCGGTGCGGTTTTGTTCCCAAGTGCAAGCGGTGCGACCTGGCTCTTTCCTACCATAAGAAGGAGGGAAAACTCATCTGTCATTATTGCCGCTATTCCAGGCCGAGCGTTGAGGAATGTCCGCGTTGCGGAAGCCGGCTCATCGCAAAAAGAGGACCAGGGATTGAGGCTGTGGCCGAAGACCTAAAAAAAACTTTCCCTCAGAGCCGGGTTAAAATCCTGGCCGCAGACGAGGCGGGGCGGAAGAGAGAAAGAGAAACGATGTTAGACGATTTTTCGAGGGGCCATGTTGACATCCTGATCGGAACCCAGCTCCTTGTTCATCAGGTCAACCTTCCGCCTGTTTCCCTGGTCGGCATCCTTCATCCTGAAATGATCCTCCATCTGGCCGATTTCAGGTCCAGCCAGAAGGCCTTTCAGTCTATCTCGAAAGCGCTCGCTTTTCTCTCTGACGACGCCGCAGCCGAGGCTATCATTCAAACTTCGACCCCGGAACATTTCAGCATCCGGGAGGCTGCCCGCGGCTGTTATCCGGCTTTCTATGCTCAAGAGATCAGGCTCCGCCGGCTCATGGGTTATCCCCCCTTTTCGTGCCTGGCCGAGGTCGTCTTCCAGGGTGATAACCTGCGCCGCCTGGCCGAGAAAGCAAGAGACTTTGCCGCCAGGATAAGAGATGCGAGCGAAGACATAGAAATGTTTGGGCCATCCCTAGCGTCTGTTGCCCGGATGAAAGGGTTAGGCCGTATTCAGGTGGGCTTAAAAGCGAAGAATAAAAGAAAGCTGGATAAGGTTTTGAGCCCCGTCCTCGACGCAATTCGTTTTAAACGCTCAGTAAAAATCTTCGATTAGGCGGCGAGGCTTCCCGCAGGCGCTTCCGCTCTTAATCATGTTTTCGGATGATCTTGATCGTGACCGTTTGTGAGACGGTTTGCGTGAGCACGGCCTTGATAGTGACAGTAACTTCGTTCGATGCAATCTCCACCCAGGTCGGGCCAATGTAGGTTATCGAGGCCACTCCATCGCCACCGGTCGAGGCGTAAGTATACCTAAGACCATCAGCAAAAATGCCAATATGTCCCTCAAGGATGAAGTAAACCGGGTAATCTTGGACTGGCGCTCCACCGATGAGCACGCGAGCTCTGATTTCGGACGTGGGGTTCGAATCGCCGGCGTAGATGACGGACGGGATAGCCTCTAAGGTGAACGAAATTTGATCCGCATCCCGGACGACATAGAGAGGAGCTGTTTCGTTGATAAACTGCGAGCCTTCCCAGGCGACGGTCGCCTTGACATAAAAGGTCGTATTGCCTGATATTTCTTTGGAGAGGGGACCGTAATAGTTAATCCTGACCGATCCTGAACTGTCTGTGTTTTTTGACTGAAGGGCCATGTTCCCCTCGAAGTAGCCGAGGTCGACCCTCGTCCCCGCGCTGTTCACTGTTTCGAAAAAAATTGTCTTGCCGGCGATAGCGGTTCCGTCGTACTTTTTCAGGGTGGCCGTTATCGTCGTCATCTGGCGGGTGGTCAAGCCGGCAAAGAGGACATTCGGGTTGGCGTTGAGATGGAGAAGGATGGCAAAAGAGGACGGACCGAGCGGTGAGGGTTCTTCCACGGCGCTTCTTTTGCAGGAAGAGAAGCAAAAGATTGCCAAAGCCAAAGAGACGATGATGATGGTCGTCTTGTTTGTCTTCATGTTCGTCATCCTTTTTGGTTTATATTCCATCGACATCTTCATTTCTGTTCTCTTCTCTTAGGTTTCGCTTTCATCAACGTAGTTGGCAAAGTAGATCGTCAGGTAGCCCGTCGCTTTAACCTTTCTTTGGGCCAGGTCCTGGCCGTAGAAATCGATCCTGGCAACGACCTGGAGGACTCCTTCTGCTCTGCCATCAGCGAGCCGGACCAGCGGCGGTTCCAGCTTGGCCACTTCTCTGACAACGACGAAAGAAATGGAGGTCGTGCTTCCCACCTTTATCAGGGCTGAGAGGGAACCTTCAAACGGCAACGGAACGTCAACGCCGGGAGTGTTTTTTCCGTCCACCCTTGAATAAGAGACGGTGAACCGGCTGACGATGATGTCGTTATACTGGGAGGTTCCAAGAAAAGGATTGGGATCCAGCGTCTCTGCTCTCAACGTTGCCGTGGCTGTGTCCGCAACCACGGTGTTATTTTTAACGACGTCGGACTGAAGATAGTCGGCGGCATTCCCTTCATGGTCTTGGCCGCGAATGCTTTCGACGATGAGCAACGAGCCTGACCTGGAGTCATCTTCAATAGGGTTGCAGGCCGAGAGGAGGAGGAAAACCGGGAGGACAAACGATATGCTTAAGACCTTTTTCATGTTTTTCATGGTCGCACCCCTTATCTTATGATTCGAGGAGTGATAAAGATGAGCAACTCCCTGTTTTGTTTCGTTCGGGCAAAAGACCGGAAGAGGTTTCCCAGAATAGGGATGGAATGGAGAAACGGCACTCTCTCGCGGGTGATCGAGTCTTCTGTCCTGTAAATGCCGCCGATCACGGTCGTTCCTCCATCAGGAACCATGACCGTCGTCTTGGCGCTCTGCGTTGTGATCGGCGGAATGCCCATGACGAGGTTGGCGAAATCGGCAGCGTTGTTCTGGATTTCGAGCGTCATGATGATCGTGCCCTCGGCTGTTATCTGGGGCGTGGCTTTGAGCTCGAGGGCGGCGTTGACGTAGCGAGTGGTCACGGTGAAGTTGGCAACCGTCTGGACGGGGATCTGCCGGCCCTGGATGATTTCGGCGGCCTGATTATTCTGAGTGGTGACTTTCGGGCAGGAAATAATCCGTCCTTCTCCGGACGTTTCGAGGGCCGTTATGGCCATGTCCAACCTGAAGGTATCCAGGATGTTGGCGAAGGAAAACCCGAGCGCGGTCGTAAAAGCCGGCGCCGGAAGGTTGATCGCGTAGCCACCCAGCGGGCCGCCAATGCCTTTGGTCACGATCCCTTGGGGAATCATGGAGCCATCGACGAGCACCTTGTTGGGAAACTCGAGGCTGGTCTGGTTTCCGTAGAACGGGTCGGCCACACCCCGGAAGCCCCACTGGATGCCGAGGTTGCGGATGAAGGTTGAGGTGGCCTCTACGATCCTTGCTTCGATCGATACCTGGGGCGTGGGGGTGTCGAGGACTTCAATCAGCTTTTCCAGCAGGTCTAAGCTCTCTCTCACGTCAGAGATGATCAACGTGTTTGTCCGCTCGTCGATGGTGATCTGGCCGCGCTCTGATTTTTTCTGGTTCAGGAGCGACATAATGTCCCGGGCCTTGGAGTAGGAAAGCGTGACGGTCCTGACGATCAACGGGCCGGCCAGCTCCCGGCTCTCACGAAGCCTTCGTTGTTCTTCGTCTTCCCGCGTCAGGACGCTGATCGGGGCGATGCGCAGGACATTCCCCTCGAGGACTTTGCCCAGCTTGTTGTTCCTCAGGAGGATGTCAAGGGCCTGGTCCCAGGGAACATCCTCTAAGTTGCATGTCACGACGCCCCTGACCTCCGGGTCGAAGACAACGTTCAGCTTGGCGAAGTCTCCCAGGTAGAGGATGACATCTCTCAGGTCGGCATCCTTGAATTTAAGGGTGATGATTTCCCCCGTGTATTTGACTTCGGCTTCAGCGATCGTCCTGGGTTTATATTTTTCCTCTTGAGCCTGTTCCTGGCCAAATGGCGTTTCCTGGGCGGGCTTGTTATTGGCAGCTTTTTTCGGGCCGTTGGGGGAGGACACGGACTTCGCTGCCTGAGGAGACGGCTGACTCGCCTGCGGAGGAGCCGTCACTACCTCAGTCGAGAGGAGAGAAGGCTTCTCTGGTGCAGTTTTGGCCGCGACGGCGGGAAGAGATGCGGCGTCCTTGAAGAAGGCGACGACGATTTCATCGTTGCCGACACTGAGGCTGTACTGTTGAGGCCTGTCAAGGTCAAAGACCATTCGAGTGATCGGCCTGGGGTTGCCGAGCTGGAACTGGGCGACCCTGGCTCTCTTCAGCCCGGATTTCTCCACGGCCAAGACGGAGGCTGGCTCCTCATAGATCGCGTTAAAAACGTCGACAACCAGGCGGAGCGGCTCTTCCAAGGCGAAGACTTGAGAGAGAGCTCCGGAACTGAGGCGGGCTCGGAAACGGAGCAGGTTATCGTTCTCTTCGACGTTCAGTTTGTCCATGAAAATTGTTTCCCCCGGCCTTGTTTCCAGCTCCCGCTGGACGTCCGCCGCGACGGGGTATTCTCCGCCTCCCCTCTGGATTTTGATCAATTCGACGATCGTCTTCGCGCGGTCGGCATATACGCGGTAAGGGACCTGTTCGCGGAGCTTGAGGAGGAGACGAGATGTGTCGCTTCCCAATTTCTCCAGGTCAATGCCCACCAGCAAGTTGGGGTCGGCTGATTGGACCTGAGGGGCTTGAGCGGGGATGATTCCGTTGAGGTCAAGGACCAGGGTTTTGGGGGACTCTTTGGCGTAGAATGCCCTGATAAAGGGAGCGGCAGCATCGGCCTCAAGGACAATCTTGGTGCTGAGCTTTCCGGGCTCAACGAGAATCTTATCTATGGTGGCTGGAGAAGATGAAGAGAAAGCAGAGGCGGAGCAGAAGATTAAGAGGCTTAAAAAAGTGAGTTGCCATATTTTCCTTTTCATGTTTAACGCTCCTCCGGATTTATTTCTTTAACGACGTCTTTTGGCTTGGTCAGGGGGATGCCCCGTTCGTTGATTTTTCGGAAAATAACTTGACGCTCGTTGATGGCCAGAATGAAGCCGTCAGCGAGCTTATCGCCGACCTCAAAATAATAGGGAAACCCTTGAGGCACGCTAAGGACAGCGGTGAATTTTTTCTTGTACTTGACTATTCCGATAAGATTAATATCATCGATCGAGAGCTGAAGAGCGTCCGCGCCCGCTATTTTCTCTTTAATCT
>JBBILQ010000034.1:14075-15797 GCA_037444845.1 Candidatus Aminicenantota bacterium
CCTTCCCGGCCAGCAAGTTCTTGAAGGGGTCGCGCCTTCCCGCCGGGTCGTAAGTGGGCAGACTGGATTGAAGGTCGCTCAGAATCTCCTTCTCCGGATCGACGACCTGGGTCTGCTCCTGCGGGCCAAGAAGGGAGCGCGCCCCGCATAAAAGACCCAAGGCAATCAGAAGGACGATTGTCTTTTTCATGTTGCCCTCCTCTTTGGCTTGGGAGCGGGAACCTGAGGCAGTGCGCTTTCATCCTGAAAGATGTACGTCTTGGCGGTGAAATTTGAGCTGATGGTCACATCATCAGTCTGGTTGGCGATAGCCTTAATCGTGAAGTTCTCGATGTTGAACAGCCGGGCGAACTTGCTCAACCGGTCAAAAAAGGTGGCCAGGTTGTGATAGTTCCCCCTGATTTCGATAGGAATCGGCCATTCGGAGTAAAACTCCATGTTGATCTCTCCGCGCGGAGCGAACCTGATGATGTCCAGCCTGGAATCGTAGGCCAGCTGCTGGATTCGCCTTAAAATGACATCGATCTCTTTTTGTTTAGGGATGATAACCTCGAGCTCTTTGAGCGTCTGGTTCAGCGTCACGAGTTGCGCTTCAATCTTGTCTAACTCCTTCTTCTTTTCCTGAAGCTGGGCAACTTCTCTCTCGACTTTCAGCCTCTCGGCTTTGATCCTCTGGAGCTCAGCCTGCTGCGGCTTGAAGTAGAGGAAGAAAGCGAGTCCGAAGATGACCACCGCCAAAAGGACATAGCCATACCAAGGCCAGTTTTTCATGATCATCACCCCTTCTTTGCTTTCGGCTTTGGCTTCGTCGCCTTCTCTTGAGGTTGGGCCGCCTGCGGGAGCAAGTAGTTCAGCGTCAGGGAGAACTCAAGGAATTGCGTGTTCCGGATCGTCTTTTGAGTCGAAGCGATGAGGTTCACGTCGACGAAATGAGGGCAGTTCTGGAGGTTGAAGATGTAGTCGGCGATGAGGTTGTTGGAGAGCGCGTTCCCTCGCATCTGGACGAGTTGCCCCTGGAAAGAGACTTCGGTCAGCCAAACCCACTCCGGCAACCTCCGGCTTAGCTCGTCCATGATCTTAACCGCCGTGTCCTGTTGCGCCTTGAGATCGCTGATGAGGTTGATCTTTCGCTCGAAAAGAGCCTTTTGCTTCTCCAATTCTTCGAGCTTGGCCGTGACATACTGGAGCTTGCTCTTTTCAGCTTGAGCGGCTTCCAGGCCGTTCCTTTCCTGGCTAATCATTCGTTTTTGGAGGACAAAGGCGGCAGCCAAAACCCCGATGATCAACAGGACGACGAGCGTGGTGAGGGGGAAGGCTTTTCTTACCTTGATCTCCGGCCCTGGAAGAGGAGGCCCTTCCTTGATTTCCTTTGCTTCCGGCTTGAGTAAGTTAATCCGTATCATTTTACTTTTCCATTTTCCGAGTGGCCAATCCAACAGCCACACCGAAAAGCGCGGCCATCTCTTCCTGGTAGAGGGGCTCTAACTTCTTCTCATCGTAGTGGACATTGCGGAAAGGGTTGAAAATCTCTGTCCTGATGTTGAATTTCTGCTCGAAAGCCCCGGCCATTTTTTTAAGGTGGGCCAATCCGCCACTCAAATATATACGTTCGATTTTCTTTTCCCTCTTCTCTCCTGCTTCGTAAAACGAGAAGGTTTTGCCGATTTCATCGAGCAGGTCTTTGACGTTGAAATGAATGAACTCATCCGCTTTTTCCGCCGG
>JBBILQ010000034.1:15807-27851 GCA_037444845.1 Candidatus Aminicenantota bacterium
TGGGGATGCCCTTGAGCAGTTTTTCAGCTTCGTCGAAGCTGATGTTCAGCTCTTTGCGGATGTTCTCGACGAAGAAGAAGCCGCCGATGGAAAGATCGCGGAAGAGCTGAGAATTTCCCCGCTCGACGATGGCTATGTTGGTGATGTTGGCCCCGATATTGATGACGGCCACGATCTTGGATTCGAACTCTTCGGGATAGTTGACTTCCAGGGCGTTCTGAAGAGCAAAAACGTCGACATCGATGGCCACCAGGTTCTTGCGAGCCTGGTTGACGACGTTGCTGTAGTTGGCGATTTTATCCTTCTTGGCGGCGACAAGGAGGATGTCGAGGTTTTTCTCCGGGGCGCCCCGTGGCGGCTTGAGGATGGCGTAGTCCACGTTCGTCTCTTCATAAGGATAGGGGATATTGTGCTTGGCTTCCCAGACGATGGACTCGGCCAGCTCCTCCTTCTCCATCGCAGGGAGCGAAATTTTTTTGATGATCACCGCGTTGCCGGAGATGGAAATGACGACGTTCCTGTTCTTGAATTTAGACTCGTCGAAGATCATCTTGATTGTTTCGACAACGGCTGTGGAATCGATGATCGTTCCCTCAACGATGGCGTCATGAGGGAGAAGCTCGTAGCCGATCCGGCTCACTTCAAAAACATCGCGGTCCTTCTTTGTCTTGGCCTTCACCTCTATGGCCTTGACGGAATGAGAGCCGATGTCCAATCCGACGATCCCTTTGTCTTGGCTTAAACCAAACATGTTCCTTCCTGCCTTTTAAGCGTTAATCGGGAAAAAACTTTTCCCTTTGGAGAGTTTTTCCCTGAGTTTCTTTTCCACGATTTTGGGCACCAAATCCTTGACGCAGCCGCCCAGTATGAACACTTCTTTGACCAGCCTCGAACTCAAGAAGGAGTAGTTGACGCTGGGCATCATGTACAGCGTTTCAATCTCGGGATTGAGCTTTCGATTCATGAGGGCCATCTGAAATTCGTACTCGAAATCAGACACGGCCCTTAACCCCCGCATGACGATATTCGCCTTATTTTTTCTGGCAAAATCGACCAGCAGCCCGTCGAAGGCCTTGACTTCAATCCTGGGTTCCTGGGCAAAAATCTGCTGAATGATCATAACCCTATCTTTAGTCGAAAAAAGAGCCCTTTTTTTGGGATTTTTGAGCACGGCGATGATGATCTTGTTGAATATCCTCAACCCCCTCAGAATGATGTCGACGTGGCCGTTCGTGATGGGATCAAAAAAACCCGGGTAGACAGCACAGTTCTCCATCCAAGGCACAGTCCGTTCTTCTCTCAAGAAGTTACATAAGTCATTATCAGAAAAGTATTGCTTTGTCAACAGAATTTCCCGTTGAAAACAGGGATTTTGCACTCTTATACAATTTCACAGGCCATTCTCCTCAGTCAATCACCCTTTGAGGGGAGATTGGAGGTGAAATCAGGCCGCCGTCGTCGGCGATAGCCGTTCAGGAGGCAGGGCCCGATTATAAAGACGCGGACAGTTGGGTTGATTTCTCGGTGTTTTTGAAAGAAAATAATCTCGATGGCTCTGGCCAGGGTATTGGCATGACGATGAGGGAAAATTCTCGTGCCGTATTTCTCTCTCTTGTGTTTCTGTCTTTTTTAGTGTGGCCCCTGTCTTATGGTCAGGACAGCGATCCCTATATAAAGAAGCGGAAGAATATGGTTTCCAGACAACTGGCTGGCCGCGATATCAATGACCGCACGGTTCTCGAAGCGATGGCGCAAGTCCCCCGGCATCTTTTTGTCAGTCCTTCCTACCGGAGCCAGGCTTACGAAGACTATCCTTTGCCAATTGACGAGGGCCAGACAATTTCTCAACCATACATCGTTGCGCTGATGACCCAGTGCCTCGGTCTCCGGTCCGGAGAAAAAGTCCTGGAGATCGGGACGGGATCAGGCTACCAGGCGGCTGTCCTCGCCCAGCTTACCGACAAGGTTTTTACTGTGGAAATAAGAGAAAATCTGGCCACGAAGTCTTCCCAGACTCTGAAAAACCTGGGGTATGAAAATGTTCAGGTCAAATGGGCGGACGGCTATTTTGGCTGGGAAGAGGAAGCGCCGTTCGATGCCATTATGGTCACCTGCGCCGCCAATCATATCCCCCCTCCGCTCCTCAACCAGCTTAAAGAAGGCGGCCGGCTGATCATCCCCCTTGGCAGCACTCTTTATTTTCAGACTCTGACGCTGATCACAAAGATCGACGGAAAGCCGAGAGTGAAACACATTTCAGGTGTCCGCTTTGTTCCGATGATCGGCGAAGCGGAGAAAAGGAAGAGCGGCTAAATAGCCGCCGGCAGCCAGGGCCAGCACGGCGTTGTGCCCGGCTCCCAGGGCGATCAAAGGGGCCAGGACGGAATTGGTGACTGTTGAGAAGGCGTTGGCCGACCAGGCCCAGGGGATGAGCCTTGAATTCGTTCGTTCGAGGAGGCGGATGCCCGTGGGGAAGGGGAATCCCATTAAAAACCCCAAGGGAAAGATCAACCCGAAAGAAAAGATCATTTTAAGCCCCAGGCTGAGGCCGACAAATTTTTCAAAGAAGGAAGGAAGAACGAAGAGATAAAGCAAGGTCAGAACGGCGCAGAAGAAAAGGCCTGCTCTCATCCTTTTCAACGGGTATGCCCCCAGAATTCTTTTTGAGCTGAGGCTTCCCAGTCCGGAGGAAAAGAGGAGTGAAAAAATGATGGTTGAGACTGAATAGAGAGGGTGTCCCAATAAAAGGATGAATTTTTGGATGAGGATAATTTCAATGAAGATAAAAGCGGCGCCAAGAAGACCGAAGTAGAAGAAAACGAGGACCAGATTCCTCCGGGACGAAGGAAAAACCCGCTTTAGACCTGAGAGCGGGAGCAGGATGAAGGCGAAGGCGGCCAATCCTGCCTGAAAAAGAAGAAGGGCGAGGAGAAACTTGCCCTCAAAAAGAAAAGTCAGGTTCTTCCCTAGAGCTTCATAGGTCGCCCTGGCCTTTTTCCATTTATAGAAATCGTAGAAGAAGGGCCGGTTATCCGTGGGGGGCCTGATCTCAAAAAGATAGCTCTCGGACAAAGCCTTCCGGCGGGAAGGATCGAGAAGAGAGCGGAAGAGCTCCTCATAAACAGGCCTGTCCATCTGATTATGGATGTTGAGCTCTTCTTTTTTGATTCCGGGATAATAGACAGTGTCAAATAGCCGTTGCCGACAGAAATCTTTCAACCGGCTGATCTCCTGGTCAGAGAACGGCTCTTTTTTGACGAACAGGCTCAGCGTGCCCCAGGTTCTTATGGCAGCAAGCCTGGAGGCCGGGTCAAGTTGCTTTTTTTCCAGGGCTTCGATCCAGGTGGCCAGGATCTTGGCCTCCTGACGCGGCGGCGGGAGCAGATAAAAAGTCAGGCCAATCATGCCGTCGGGAGCGAGAAGGTTCAGAATATGGAGAAAAGATTCGACAGTATAAAGATAATTCTCGCCAATTCCATGGAGCCCGGTCGCCGCCGCGCCGAAGACGTCGGTCAGCCCGAAAACGATGAGGTCGTAGGAGTCAGCTTCTTTTCTCATGGCGGCTCGGAGGTGTTCAGACACAACCCTGACATCCGGCCGGTTATAGATGTTCCCGCAAAAAGGGGCTAATTCATTCTGGAGAAGGTTAGGCAGGAGCGGGTTGCTTTCGAAGACGACAACTTTTGGGGCCTGGAAAGCGAGAGCTCCGAGGACATCCAAGCCGCCTCTCGGCTCCAACACGAGAACCCTCGGCCGGGAAAGGAGAAAATAGGGCAGGGATGAAGGAAGAGATGAAAGAAAACCCAGGCCCGGGTCGCTAAGGCTGGAGACCTTCGTGACCGCGTTGAGATCGCCCCCGTCGACAGAAAGACCAAGTTGGACGGGCGGCTGTTGCCCACTGACAAGACTCAGCCCGGGAGCAAACCGCACAGCCGGCGAGCGAATGATGTCGAGGCGCGAGATTGAGTTCCATCTGGTGAGACAGAGTGTAGCCTGGGGATATCTAAGCGCTTGGGGAAGGGCTTTGAAGGGAGAGATGCGGAAACTCAGCCAGTTCGGGGAGGTGAAGAAAAGCAACGCTTCGGCCGCAAAGAGAACTAAAAGAAAGGCAAAAAAGAGGGGGCGTCGGTGGAGGCTTAGAAAAAAGCAGCCAAGGAGGGCGAGCCCTGAGATGATCACGAAGACGCCCCTCTCACCTCGCGGAAGAAACACGACGGCAGCCAGAAAGGAACCGGATCCCGCGCCCAGCAGGTCGAAGAAATAAATCTTGTGAGCCGCTTTGGCTAATCGGGTTAGGGCAAAGGAAATGGTCGCGCCGGCAAAAAAGAAGGGCAAGCCAAGAAGGCAATAGTAAGGGAGAACATAGATAAGCTGTCTTTTATCCCAGGGAAGCTGGAAAAAATCGAACGGGAGAGAATTCGAGAGGAATAAACTCAGCAGCACGGCCACGGAGAAAAAAAGAGAGCTGAGGCTGAGGAAGCGATCGTTCAGCTTTTCGGCCCGTCGCCAGAACAGAGTCAAAAAGGTGCCGCTGGCTCCGTAGCCAAGAAAAGCCAGGCTGATCACCAGGAAGGCGAAATGGTAATTCTGGGAGATGGAAAGATACCGGGTCAGGGAGACCTGAAGGCACAGCGTGGCTGCGGAGATGAAGAAAATGCCGGCAAGCAGGGACAGCCTTGGTTTTTCCACGATTGCTATTAGTTTGAGTAATCGCCATCCCACTGTCAAGCCGAGAACTCGATATGCGATCTTTAAAATGGGCACAGGAGGCTGCCCCTTGGCCCACGCACCCCGGGGAACCAGTCCCGTCGGTTCCCCCCGTCGGAGAACCCGACGGGTCCCCCTCCGCTACGGGGGCTTCAGGGCAGCCTCCTGTACCCGATTAAATCATATAAACGGAGATGCTGACGTTAAGCCGAGACATTTGCTTTTGCCCGTCCCTTGTGCTAATTTTGGGAAAATGATCAAGTTCGGCACTTCCGGCTGGCGCGCCGTGATGGGTGAGGAGTTCACGTTTTCCAATGTCAGGGTTGTCGTCTTGGCTATTGCCAACTACCTTAAAACACGGTTTGCTGGCCGCCCGATCTCAGTTGTCGTCAACTACGACACTCGGTTTCTCTCGGAAAAGTTCGCCGGAGAGGCAGCCAGAGTACTGTCTCATAACCGGATCTATGTCCTGCTTTCCGACAGGGACGCGCCCTCCCAGGCGCAGGCCCTCCAGATTATCAAAAAGAAGGCCCAGGCCGGCATCAATTTCACGGCTTCTTTCAACCCGCCCGAGTACAACGGACTAAAGTTCAACATGGAAACAGGCGCGCCTGCGCTTCCCGATGACACCGACAGGGTTGAAGACGAAATCAGACGGCTGTCCAGGCATCCGGTTCATTATCCCTATTACCATAAAGCTGAATACGTAAAAAAAATAGACCTCCAGGAAGATTATCTGGAATTTATCCAGAGAAAAATCGATTTTGCTTCCATCCAGAAATCGCGCTTAAGGATCGGAGTGGACTTGCTTTATGGAACCAGCCGGGAGTATCTGGATGGGATTCTGGAGGAGAACGGCATTCCCGTTGAAGAAATCCACGGCTACATTGACCCCTATTTTGGCGGCGTCATTCCTTCTTGCAGCGAAAGCAACCTGAAAGAGCTGAAGGAGCTGGTCAAGGAAAAGCGATGCAACCTGGGGATAGCCACTGATGCCGACGGCGACAGGTTTGGGATCGTCGACGAGAAAGGCCGTTTTATCATCCAGAATGTCATCCTTGCCTTGCTCCTCGATTATCTTGTCAGGGTCAAAGGCTGGCGCGGCGGCGTGGCCCGTTCTGTGGCCACGACCCACTTGATCGACAGGATCGCCCGGCGCTTCAGCCTGCCGCTTCTCAAGACGCCCGTTGGGTTTAAATACATGGCCGACCTTTTCCTGCGGGGCCAGATCATTTTCGGCGGAGAGGAGAGCGCTTCGATCGCGTTCAAGGACCACCTTCCAGAAAAGGACGGGATCTTTGCCGGCCTCTTGGTCGCCGAAATGATGGCCGTCACGGGAAAATCGCTGACCGAGCTGCGGGTTGACTTCGACCGCGCGTACGGGAAAAAGTACGGGGGTCAAAGGAACATTCCCCTCAATCCCAAGAATGAGAGGAAGCTCACCGAGCTCATCCTCAACCCTCCCCAGCGCATGGCTGGGAGAAAAGTTGTGGCCATCGAGAGAATCGATGGAATCAAGTTCGATTTTGATGACGACGACTGGCTTCTCCTTCGCTTCTCGGGCACGGAGCCGCTCATCCGCTGCTACGCCGAGGCCGAATCAAAAAAAGAGCTGGAAAAGCTGTTGGCCCACGGCCTGGCGGAGTTGGTCTGATGGCCAGGCACGACCAGAAGAGTGGATCCCTCCGCCGCAAGCTTATCCTGGCGGCCATCGGGTTCTTCTTCCTTGTCCTCTTGATCTCCTCTCTTTTCGGGAAAAAAGGGCTCATCGAGATTTACCTGGCCAGGAAAAATTTTAAGTCTCTCCAGCAGGAGATCGAGCGCCTGGAAAAACAAAGGAACCGCTTGCTGAGGGAGATTGAGGAGCTCGAAAAAAACCCTTTGGCCATGGATGGAGAAGCCAGGGGAAAGCTCTGGCTGATGAAGCCCGAAGAAAAGGTCATTATCAGGAAAAACGAAAAGAATAAATAAACGCCTTGGCGCGCTCACAGGCCATGCCTCAACAACCTCGTCAGGCCGTCAAAGACTTGCTCAAAGGCTTGAACCGCGATCAGAAGAGAGCCGTCCTTCATGGGGAAGGTCCTCTCCTCATCATCGCCGGCGCCGGCACCGGAAAGACGAAAGTCATCACTCACCGCATCGCCTATCTCATCGCTTCTAAAACGGCTGAGCCCGAAGAAATTCTGGCTGTGACGTTCACCGAAAAGGCCGCCAACGAGATGGAGGAAAGAGTCGACGAGCTTATCCCGTACAGCTATTCTTTTGTTCAGATTAGCACGTTCAACTCCTTCGGGGAGAGGGTCCTGAGGAATTATGCCCTGGACCTCGGCTATCCCCTGGATTTTAAGCTCTTAGACGACGTCGAGCAGGCCATCTATCTGCGCGAGAATCTTTTCCGCCTGCCCCTCCGCTACTACCGTCCTTTGAGCTACCCGACCAAGCACATCCAGGAACTGCAGGAAGCCATCAAGAGGCTCAAGCAGGAAGACATCAGCCCGCAGGAATACCTGGCATATGCGGGAGATCTGGAGAAGCGCGCCCGGGATGAGGCTGACAGGGAAACCGCGCAGAGGCACAAGGAGATGGCCGAGGTCTATACCGCCTACCAGGAGCTGATTAAAAAAGAAGGCAAGATCGATTTCGAGGATCAGGTCACCCTTGTCGTTCGGCTCTTCAGGCAAAGGCCCTCTGTGCTCGCCGAATTTCAGAAGAAGTACAAGCACATCCTGGTCGATGAATTGCAGGATACCAACTATGTTCAGTTTGAGCTGCTCAAGCTTCTGGCGGCCCGGCATAAGAACCTGACCGTCGTGGGCGATGATGACCAGAGCATTTTTCGTTTCCGCGGCGCCTCCCTGAGCAATATCCTTAATTTTCAGAAGTTCTATCCTGGAGCGAAGAAGATCGTCCTGACGAAAAATTACCGCTCGGCCCAGCCCATCCTGGACTCGGCTTACAAACTCATCCAGCAGAACAACCCTAACCGGCTTGAATACAGGTACAAGATTGACAAGAAACTCGTCTCGGCGGTCG
This sequence comes from Candidatus Aminicenantota bacterium, assembly GCA_037444845.1. GTDB lineage: Bacteria > Acidobacteriota > Aminicenantia > Aminicenantales > UBA8522 > JARYMI01. The sequence goes on from JBBILQ010000034.1 coordinate 23,548, forward strand.
AAGCGAAGGGAAAGACGATTCATCTCCTCCAGTTTGACACACTCTCCCACGAGGCGGACAGGGTGGCGGAGATCATCCGGGAAAAGGTAAACTCGGGTTTCCAGCACAGCGACATTGCCGTCTTGGTGCGTCGGAACGCCGATGCCGACTCGTTTCTCCGGGCCCTCAACCTGAAGCAGATCCCCTTCCGGTTTTCTGGCAGCCGGGGGCTTTATGCTCAGGAAGAGATCAAAATTGTCGTCGCTTTTATCAAAGCGCTGACCGATTTTGAAGAAAGCCGGAGTCTTTTCTTCCTCGCCCACTCCGAAATCTACCGGGCTGACCTTTATGACCTGACCGTCATCTCCAACCATGCCGAAAAAAGGAACCTCTCGCTCCACCGCGTCTTCAGAGACATCTCTGCCGGCACACTCAACCTGCCCATTTCCCCTGAATCTGCAGCGACGGTTAAGAGAATTTACGAGGACTTGGAATTTTTTATCGATGTTTCAAGCGACCGGAACGCCGGGCAGGTCGTCTATTCATTCCTGGAGAGGACAGGCTATGTCAAGAAGCTCGTTGAAGAGGGGAGTCTCCAGGCAGAGCTCAAAATCAAGAACCTTCGGCTTTTCTTCGATAAGATCAGGAATTTCTCCGAGCTCGCTGCCGATGACTCTATCCAATCTTTCTCCCGCCACCTCGACCTTCTCCAGGAAGTGGGTGATAATCCAGCCACAGCCGAGGCCGAGTTGGAGGAAGATGCGGTCAACGTTCTCACTGTGCACAAAGCGAAAGGCCTGGAATTCAAGGTCGTCTTCATGGTCAGCCTGATCGCGGACAGGTTTCCTGGCCGGGAGAGGAGGGAAAAAATCCCCGTGCCAGACGAGATCTTGAAAGAGGACCTGCCGGCTGAGGAAAGCCCCCTCCAGGAAGAAAGGCGCCTTTTTTATGTCGGCATGACAAGGGCCAAGAAACTTCTCTATCTTACCTGGGCCAGGGACTACGGGTTGAAGAGGCTGAAAAAGGTGAGCCCGTTCGTCCTCGAAGCCCTGGACATCCCGGGAATACCCGATGAAATCCTGCGGTCCTCAGCCTTAGAGGAGATCAGGCGGTACGGCCAGGAGCAGGTTGAGGAGAGAATCGTTCCCCGGCTTAAACTCAAGGGCGTTATCACGTTGAGTTATTTCCAGGTTGAGGACTATCTTACCTGTCCTCTAAAGTATAAATACCGGCACCTCTTAAGGATTCCCGTCCTTCCCCATCACAACCTTGTTTTTGGCCGGGTGCTGCACAACGCTGTCCATTTTTTCTTGAGAAGAAGAATGGCTGGCGAGCCGCTTCGGGAAATCGAGCTTCTTGAGGAGTACGAACGCCTCTGGATCAACGAGGGATTTCTCAGCCGGGAGCATGAAGAAATGAGGAAGAAGGCGGGCCGCGAAGCCCTGCGGCGCTTCTTCCGCCGGGAGGCCGCTTCAGGCCAGGTGCCTGCGCATCTCGAAAAAAGCTTCAAGTGGCAGCAGGACAGGATCAAGTTTATCGGCCGCTGGGATAGGGTTGACGTTCGGAACGGGGGAGCTGTGATCGTCGATTTCAAGGCGACTGAAGTGAAAAACCAGAAAGAGGCTGACCGGAAGACAGCGGAGAGCCTGCAGATGGACCTGTATGCGCTCTCCTTCTTCAAAACCCAGCCTCTCCCGCTTATTGAAACACAACTCTATTTTTTGGAGTCAGATATCATTGGACGGGCCGATAAAAGGGAGCGAGAGGCCGCCAGAGCTTGGGAAAAGATCAAGCAAGCGGAAGAAGGCATCCGCTCCCAGGAATTCGCGGCCCGGCCGGACTGGCATCATTGCAGCTACTGCGAGTTCAAAACGTTTTGCCCGTTTACTTATGCCTATTAGTCAGCCGGAAGCCATAGAGGCATGATGGCCCAGGGCTTTTCTTTTTCCAGCACTCGAAAAACAGATAAAAGTTTTTCTATATCCGGGCTAAGGAGCGGATGGCTGACCGTGACCTCTTTCCTGCCGAGCAGAGCCGTGAGAAGCGAGATTTTCTTTGGCCAGACGACCAGCCGGACCTCTTCGTCGAGGGGAATTCCGGCCAGATTCTTAGCCAGCTCGACGGCCTTGGCGAGACCGCCGACCTCATCAATAAGGCCGATTTCTTTAGCCTGGCTGCCGGTCCAGACTCTTCCCCGGCCGACTTTGTCCACATCTTCCTTGGAGAGGTTACGGCCCTCAGCGGCTTTTAATAGGAATTGGTCATAGATGCACAGGATTTCTTTTTTCAAGAATTCTTTTTCCTCAGGCGTTAGCCCTCGAAAAGTCGTGAAGAGGTCAGCCCTCTTTCCATAGGTCAGCTTTTCGGCGGTGACGCCCATTTTTTCGTAGAACGCGGACATGTTGACTTTTCCCGAAAGGACGCCGATGGAGCCGGTGAAGGTCTGGGGCTGGGCGACGATTTTGTTGGCTGCCATGGAGATCCAGTAACCGCCCGACCCTGCCATATCGGACATGGAGACGATGACGGGCTTTTCTTTTTTAGCCAGGGCCATCTCCCTCCAGATGACATCAGAGGCCACGGCCGAACCTCCGGGGCTGTCGACGCGGAGAATGATGGCAGCAACGCTCCTGTCTTCACGGGCCCTGCGAATCCAGCGGGAGAGCGTCCGGCCGCCGATGGTTTGGTAATAACCTTCTCCGCTGTGGATAGGTCCCATCGCATAGATGAGGGCCATCTTTCTTCCCCTGCCCAAGCCGACAGAAGACAGGCTGACTTTATCGTACTCGCTCAGCTTGATTCGCTTGAGCTTTTTCTCTTTTTCCAGGAGGAGCTTCTCCAGTTCGTCTTGATAGAGGAGGTCATCCACGAGGCCCGCCTGGAGGGCTTCTTCGCCCTGGAAAAGGCCCTGGTCGATGAGTTGCCTGACCTCTTCCTCGGTCTTTTCCCTTGCTTCGGCCACGGTCCGGATGTACCGGCCGAAGATGTCGCCGTACAGGGATTCCATCATCGTCCGGTGGGCTGGGGTGAATTCCTCCTCTGTGAACATGTTGTAAGCCGTTTTGAATTCTTCGACATGTTCGACTTCGACCTCGATCCCCAGCTTGCCAAGTCCTTTCTTGAGGAACGGTACCCAGCCGCCTATCCCGTTGACGCCCAGCCAGCCGAGGGGGTGGAGGATAATTCGATCGCAGGCCGTGGCCAGATAATATTCCTTATCGAACTCAGGCGCTTCCTCGACGTAGGCGTAAGCTTTCTTCCCTGATTTTCTAAAGTCAAGAATGGCCTCGCGAATCTCACTCGCCTTGGCCCAATCGCATTCGAGATAACCGGTTCGCAGGAGAAGGCAGCGGACGCGGGTGTCCGCCTTGGCCTTGCGGATGTTCTGCCAGAGGTCGTGGATGGAGAGAGGCCTGATTCCAAGGAAAAAAGAGGTCCAGAAGTTGGGTTCGGCAAACTCCTGGACCGGCCCGGCAAGGTCGATTTCAAGATAAGAGTTAGCCTTGACGGCCGGCGGTTTTCTGAATTCGTAATAGAGAAAAGCGAAGACCGTGGCTGTTATCAGCAAAATGAAGATGAGGACGATGATGAGGATATATCTGCCTTTTCTCATTTCTCCTCCCTGTTCCTGTTACGTATTTCTCGCCTCAGAGTTCAGGAGCACATATAAATATACCAGAAAAGGCCGGCCTGGAATAGCTCCCATAAAGACAAGGAGGGCCTTGATTTCTTTTCTGGGTTATGAAAGAATTGAGTGACTTTGATCGCCCCGTCCAGCCGAAAAAGGACTGGAAGGGCGATGGAGGTGCAAGGAGGTTTTTTTTATGTCTGCTTCAAAATTGTATGTGGGTAACCTCAACTACAGGACCACAGAGGAGAAGCTGAAAGACCTTTTTTCGCAGTTCGGAGAAGTGAATTCAGTCAACATCCTCCAGGGACGCGGTTTTGGCTTTGTCGAGATGGCTACCCCGGAATCGGCCCAGGATGCGAAGGCAAAGCTCAACGGGACAGAATTTGACGGCCGGAAAATCATCGTGAACGATGCCAGGCCTCGGACAGAAAAACGAGAAAGCCGGGGAGGAGAGCGCAGAGACTTCCGCAAGTTTTGAGATAAATTTCACCCTTTAAGAATTCATTGAGGCCCGTTCTCGAGGGCTTGAAACGAAAGGGGCCCATTTGCGTAAGACCTTTTCGCCGCAGTTTTTTTGCGGCTGGGGGTGAACCTTTTCAGAAAAGCGCCCGTAGTAGACTGTGAGGCTTCTAACCTGACCTATTCACAAAATGAAAGGAAAAAATCCCCTCTCCCCATGTGGGAGAGGGTCGGG
>JBBILQ010000035.1:0-27793 GCA_037444845.1 Candidatus Aminicenantota bacterium
GAAAAATTGCTGTTGGTCATCCCCAGGGGTTCGAAGATTCTTTTCCGGGTGAATTCCTCCCAGGAGCTGCCGGTCACTCGCCCGACGATATACCCCGCTGTCAGATACAGCAAATTGTTGTACTGGAAGGTGGACCGGATGTCCGCGCTGAAATCCAGGTGCTGAAGCCGGTCAACGAAATCTTTTCGGCTGAGCGTTGAGCCATACCAGAGGAGGTCGTGTCTGGGCAGTCCAGAGCGATGGCAGACAAGATCCCGGATGGTCATCCGCTCTGTGGCGATTTCGTCCTGGAGCTTGAATTCGGGCAGGTACAAACGCACCTGTTTGTCCCATTCGATTTTCCCCTCTTCAACGAGGATGCCAATGCCCATCGTCGTGAACGCTTTGGAGGCTGACCCGATGGCAAACAGAGTGTTTGGCGTTACCGGAAGTTTTTTCTCGAGATTTCGGTATCCGAATCCCTCAGCGAGGACGATTTTGCCGTCCTTGATGATTCCCACGCCCATCCCAGGGACTTCCCACCTTTTCATTTCTGCGTTCAAAAAGGCGCGAAATTTCTTCAATTTTGCGGCGAGCTTGGGATCGAGTTGGCCTCCTAAAGTAGCTTGTCTCTGAGCCTTTGGAGCGCTGGCGTATTTTTCGAGGCCTGGGCCAAAACTCTGAGCATCTGCCTTAGATGAGAGTTGCCCCATGCACAGGACAAAAAGAAACAGAACGAAAAAACTCATCAACCAGGTCAGGATCTTTTTAGACATTGAACCTCCTTAGAATGAATGTTATTTTTTATAGCCTGTAAACTATATCATCCATCGATACAAAGGTCAAGATTTTAAAAGCTTTTTTTGACATCCTCGAGGCGGCCATCACGGTCAAGCTGTTCTCGTTTAAAAAATCTTGCGATAACTCCAGTTGTTCAAAAAACTTGACACCTAACGCTATATCCTATAAAGTATAGCAGCTGTGCGAAGAAAGAGGGATGCTTTTTTGGGCAAGAACGCTAATAATCAGGGGGTGAGAATGACCTAAGTTTGACAATTATAGTTATAGTTCATTGACAGTTTATGTATTGAAGTTCATTGGAGGGGAAAGATGGAAAAAAAACAAACATCAAAAAAAATCGTCGTTCATTTGATCTGTCTGATACTGGCCTTTTTCCTGGCCGGTGAAAAGGCTGTTGCCCAGACAACTCTCGTGACTCTTGAAGGAACAATCTCGGACGAACAGGGCAGCGCACTGCCTGGAGTGGCGTTAATCTTGAAAAACGCAGAAACAGGCTACACATATAGCACAACCTCTCGGCCAGACGGGCGATATATCATCTCGGGTATTCAACCTGGAAAATACGAAATCGAGGTCAGCCTTTCGGGCTTTCAGACTCAAAAAAGAGTGGGATTGATATTCAACGTCGGCGCCCGGTTGACGATTGACTTTTCTCTTGCCGCAGCAGCCCTTGAAGAGGAAATTACGGTCACTGCCGCCTCTCCCATGGTTGAAGTGACCAGGTCTGAAGTGAGCAAGGTTATTGACCGTTCGAAGATTGAAGACCTGCCTCTTTTGGACCGGAATTTCGGCGCCCTGGCCATGATGAAAGCGGGCGTTCAGGGAAGCCGGTCGAATGCTCTTCCGGCAGGAAGCGAAGAGATTATCGTGGACGGCGTCTCCAACGAATGGGTGGGGACGAACGTCCAGAGGTCAAACATTCCTGCGGACGCCATTCAAGAATTCCGCGTCATAACCAACCAGTATCAGGCTGAATACGGCAACTCCAGCGGAATGGTCTGGACAGCCATCACGAGGTCGGGGACGAACGAGTTTAAAGGCCGGCTTTCTTTCTTCTACAGGGATGAAACTTTCGACGACGTCAATTATTTTGTCAACCATGCCACGTATCAAGGTCCCGAGCTCCCCAAAGATCAATGGAGCGAGGCGCCCTATTCTCACTATATTCTCGGCGGAGTCCTGGGGGGTCCGATCAAAAAGGACAAAGCTCATTTCTTCCTCTCGTATGAGGGCCTGAGGCATGAGGATTATGCGTTGATCACTTCCCCGTTGGTCTCGAAAGAAGAAATTCCGAGACGCCAAGTTCCCAACCAGTTGCTGGCAAAACTCAACTACCAGCTCAGCGAGAAGCATTTGTTCTCCTTCCGCTATACTCTGGATGCGCAAAAATCCACAAACCTGGGAATCGGAGGACTCTCTACCAAAGAAAGGGGCTACGACAATAAATGGACAGTTCATGAATTGCAGGGAAGCTGGATTTCTTACCCGTCGGATAATTCCATGAACGAGTTCAGGTTCCTGTATTCGTTCACGGCCACAGACCTCTCCGTCCATTATCCCGATACGTACACGGTGAACCGTCCTTCGGGGTTTTTTGGAAAGGCCGGGAACCTTCCCCAGGCATACGACGAAAATAGATTCCAATTCAACGACAACTTCAGTTGGTATCTCGAAAATCACAACATCAAGTTCGGCGTTGATTTTTCTCTCATCTCTCTGGCGGGATATGCCGATCAATACATCCCAGGAATGTTCGTTTTCTTTACGGATAAGCCCTTTAATGCGGCGGATTCCACCACCTATCCGCTCTATTTTGTCTACAATAAGGGCGTCAAGGATTTTGATTACCCTTACAGGGAGGCAGCAATTTTTGTTCAAGACACTTGGAGAGTCCATCGCCGGTTGTCTCTTAATCTTGGGCTCAGATGGAACTATTATTCCTGCAAGGACATCGATCTCGACCACGGCCACCTTAACCACCTCAACCCCAGGTTTGGGTTCAGCTGGGATCCCATCGGAGACGGGAAGACGTCCGTCCGCGGCGGCGTGGGAAGGTTCACGCAAAATCCGATATTGAATATCGGACTTGTCGCCGGCTTGATGGCTGCTATGGACATCAGGACGATTTTTTATCCGGGTTACCCAGATCCCTACAAGCCTAATCCTTTCGTTCCTCCCATCCCGGGCGTCATCCCCATTGATAAATTTGACACGATCCCGGATTTGGCTCCTCCCACTTCAACTCAAATGACCTTAGGGGCGGAAAGAGAGATTTTGAGCGATTTCTCTCTGGGCGTGGACCTTGTCTTGACAAGAGGAAGAAATTTCACGCGGCTGGAGAATTTCAACCCGATCATTCCAGGAACAACTAATAAGCGCAAAGATCCAACAAAGGGCAACGTGTATATGTACACAGATAAAGGAAGAAGCGATTACAAAGCGATTTATTTTACTTTGACCAAGCGCTTTTCTCGCGGGTGGGCTCTGGACATCTCTTACACGCTTTCTGAATCCAAGGCAGACGTGGAAACAGAGCAGACGATTGCCTGGAGTTATGACGATAACGCTTGGGAAAGGCAGTATGGTTATACGAACAACGATGCCCGCCACAGGATTGCTGCTTCGTGGATAGCCAATCTTCCCTTCGGTTTTCAGTTTAGCGGACTCTTTGTGTATAATTCCAAAACCCCGTGGACCGCCCTCTATGCGACAGACGTGAATAAGGACAGCTTGAACACCGACTATGTTGACTGGAATCGCAATTCGCGCCGCGGTTTTGACGCCTACACGATAAACCTGAGGTTATCCAAGCACATCACGATCAGCCGATTCCGTTTCCAGGTTTTGGCTGAGGTGTATAATGTCACGAACAAGGTCAATTTCGGCAGCATTTATACGAGGCACGGCACGGCCAACTTCGGAATGCCGTTGTCGGCAGGAAGCCCGCGCCAGCTTCAATTCGGAGCACGGGTGGATTTCTAAAAAGCAGGAGCTCAAACCGCAACGGGGAGGGCTTTTGCCCTCCCCGTGCTTTTTTCTCGGGTCCGATGCTTTCTAAGCATCGGCAGAGGACCGGGTTGACAAGAGATATGCTGGGGTCAAAACCGCTGGGCTTAACTTCTCATCTGTTTTTCATGTTCGTTCTTGGCGGCGCCGTTTCACTCTTGCTCCTCCCCTCCGATGGATTATGCGGCGAGCGATTCCAGACTGAAAAAAAGCCCGAGCCTCTGAGCGAGCATTCAAGACAATGGCTGGAAGAAGTTGTCCCGTACATCATCACTCCTGAAGAAAGAAGTGTTTTTCTCAGTCTCCCCGATGAAGAAGAAAGGGGTCGATTCATTGAAAACTTCTGGAGAAAAAGAGACCCGAACCCTCAGACGCCAGAAAACGAGTTCAAACTCGAATACTACAAGAGAATTGCCCTGGCCAATAAACTTTTCGGGCAGTCAGGAACGGAGGGCTGGCGCACGGACAGAGGAAGGATTTATATCCTTCTTGGCCCTCCCCATGAGATTCAGAGAGACATGAATCCCTCGCGTGCCTCGGTGACAACATTTCAAGGGCCGAGTGAAACCTGGGGTTATTGGGGGCTGCAGAATCCAAGACTTCCCTACAACATGGAATTTGTTTTTGTTGATAAGCTTGGCACGGGCAGCTACACTCTGCAACAAGGCCTCAGTCTCGAGGGGGGAATGAGCTCCCCTCTGGACATTTCCTCCCTCCGTTTCTATTTTGATCATCTGGAAAATATCGCAGAAGCGACGAGAAATCCTTTTGAAAATCTGGATAAGCTCCGGGGCGTCGTCAGCACCCAGGTCAGCTACAATCTGATTCCTCTAAAGCCTGATTTATTCTACTTCAAGGCATCAGAGAAAAAGGTTCATATCCCCCTCATTGTTGACATCCCTTATTCTGCCCTCACGAAGAAAGAAATCAACGACGAATATTATTTTTCACTGACCTTGTTTCTCAATGTCCAGGATAACGCAGGCAACGTTCTTTTTGAGAGAAACAAGGATATCAATTTCAAGCACAGCCTCTCTGAGCTCGCTTCTCTGAAGGACAAGTCCTTTCAGCTTCAAACATCGTTATCCGTGACCGCGGCACCAGAAGCGCATAAGCTCTGTCTTCTTGCTGTTGACAATTTTAGCGGGAAGATTGGCACGTCGGAGCAGGTAATCCGGGCGCCGAATTTCAACACGACAGAACTGTGTCTGAGTGACATCCTTCTCTCTCCCCAGGCGACGACGGAGAGAAAAAGCGAACGTCAAGAAATCCCTCCAGCTTCAGAGAGTCCGGCGAGGGAGATAAGACGATCCTTCCGGGCTGAGGAAGAATTGCATGTCTATTTTGAAGTCTATAACCTCGCCCTCGACGAAACAAAAGGGCAAAATGACCTGGCTGCAGAATATTCTTTTTTAAAAAACGGAAAATCGCTCGTCCGGATTCCTCGACAAGACATAAAACCCTCCGGGGATAGGGACTGCCGTGTTCACACGGCCTTTCGTCTAAAGAATTTTGAACCTGGCTCATATACTCTTGAGGTAAAGGCAACCGACGGGAATTCTGGAAAATCATTGACCAAAGGAGTCGAATTCACTATCATTCAATAAAATTTTCTTCATCCGCAGACCGCACGCCAATAAACCGAGCAGAAATTGCTTTTTTGCCATGGAGAGGAGGCTTTCATGACTATGTCAAGGCCGAGAACATCAGTGTTTTATTTTTTTTTGGCGGCATTCATTTTCTTAACCTTTTTCTTCTCTCAGGGTTTCAGCCAGGAGACCGTTCTCCGAGGAACAGTTCATGACGAGCAGGGGAACCGTTTGCAGAAAGTCAAAATTACCCTCCTCGACCCGAGCCGGGGCACGAGGTTTGTCCTCAGCTCAAACAAGCGGGGCGAGTTCATAAAAGTGGGAATCCCTCCTTCGGCCTACAAGGCGAGCTTTGAACTTGAAGGTTATTTCCCTTTTGAAAGTCAGCTCGTCGTCCACGTTGGCACTGAAGAAAAGGTCGCGATTACCCTGAAGAAAATTCCTCCCAAGATCGATGACGATGAAGGCTTTGCTGCCGGAATAAATTTTTTTAATGCGGGAAAATACCAGGAAGCGATAGACGCCTTCTTAAAGGTGGCTGAAAGATTTCCAGAAAATGTTGAACCATTTTATAACCTTGGCGTCTGCTACTTGCGCAATGGGAACCCAGAGAGTGCGGTCGGTCCCCTGGAGAAAGTCATTCAACTGAAACCTGAAACGGTAGAAGCCTATTTTGCTCTTGGCGAATGCTATTTCAATCTTGGACAGAGCGAAAAAGCGCTGGCTGCTTTCTCCAAAGCGACCAACTTCGACCCAAATAACGCCAAAGCTTATTATAATCTTGGAATCATTTATTATAAATACGACAAGACAGACGAGGCTTTAGGTTTTCTCGAGAAGGCCATTGCTCTGGACCCGAAGCTATCCTCAGCCTATTATGAAGCCGGGCTGGCCAATGTCAAAAAAGGAGATTATCAGAAAGCGGTCAAGTATTTTGAGGATTTTCTGAAGCTCAACCCGGATTCATCAGAAGCGAATCAGGCCAAGGCCATTATTGAGGAGCTAAAAAAGAAACGGGAGGAGAGTTGAGAGATAGAGATAGAGATGGCTTATTGGAATAACAATGAATTCCAATCCCGGAAAGAAAGGAGCGAGCATGGACGGTAAGACGAAAAAGGAGCTTCTGATTCTTAAGACTTATGCCGTCATCTCTTCTCTCCTATTCATTGCCCTGTTCTTCATCGCCACACAGCCAGCGCCGCAGAAAGCCAGGTTCGAAGAGATTGACGTCGAGCGGATCAACATCGTCGAAAAAGACGGCAAACTCAGGCTGGCCATCTCTAATCGCGACCGGTCTCCAGGGCCGATTATCGGGGGTTTGCACTTGAAAAGCCGAGAGGGCCAGCGGCCTGGCCTGATTTTTTTCAACGACAAAGGGGATGAATGCGGCGGCCTGACATGGGGAAGCAGGGAACAGGATGGCCACATCAGCGCAAACGCCGGCTTGATGTTTGACCAGTACAACCAGGACCAGACTGTCGGCATCACCTACTCTCAAATGAACGAAGAGAGGTCATCAGGGTTGAGAGTATGGGAACGCCCGCTAACCCCACTTGCAGACTTTGCCAGGCAGTTAAACGAGGTTGAAAGCATGAAGGAAAGCCCGGAAAAGGCCGTTGCCATGAAAAAGCTACGCGAGCAAGCTCTGGAAAGTGGAATAGCCGGGGTCTCGAGGATATTTGTCGGAAGAAGCACAAAGAATGAAGCCGTTGTCAGCCTCGCCGATAGAAATGGCAAGCCTCGCATCTTGATCTCTGTTGACAGCGAAAACGTCCCTTCTCTCCAATTCCTGGATGAAAACGGCAAGGTGATTTATAAACTCCCTGGCGATATGCCTCCTGAATCGAAGAAATAATCGACGGCGGAAAGACCTGACGTGCTCTGGCAAGAGGTCAAAAATGGAAAAAAGCTGGCGACATCGGAGAGCGAATTCTTCTTATAAATAACCTACTCCCCCCCAATGATTGAGGAGGATTTTTTCAACTCTCTCGGCGTCTCTTTCCTCTATTGCTTTCATGAGTTCGAGGTGGTCCCTGTAGGATTTCTCAAAAAAGGAGGGATTCTCAACGATGGCAAAAATTTTATTGCTGTAAAAGGCAAATTTTTCTCCAAGATTGACTAAGGACTGATAGAGGAAATTATTCCCGCATTCCTTCCAGATTCGAAAGTGAATTTTTAGGTTTTGTTTTACATAGGGCGCGACTCTTTTCTGGTTGTAGAAGTTTCCGAGATTCTTTGTCATTTCCCTGAGGTCCTTGATATCCTTATCGCGGAGTTTTCCCAGAGCCTTTTTTGTCGCAAAGGCATCAAGCAGCCTGACGACTTCAAAAAGCTCTTTGATTTCCTCTATACCGACCGGGGCAACAATGACTTCTTTTCTGGCATTGATGGTTAAATATTTTTCTGCAGAGAGCCTTTGAAAAGCTTCCCTCGTGGGAGTTGTGCTGACGTTGAAGAGTTTTGCGATTTCTTTCTCATGGAGTCTCTGATTCGGTTTGAACTTCCCTTCAATGATGGATTTTTTGAGATACCTGAAGATCGTTTCACTGATGGTGGACGGTGACTTAAAAATTTTCGTTCTCCGCGCTTGCTTTTTATAGAATATAATTTATAGAATATTGCCTAATATGTCAACTTTTTCTTTGTATCACGTATTTTCAATAATGCACTTATTCGACAAAAACAAAATCCAATCCATTGGGGTCGATGTTTTAAATTTTGTGGCGCGCTAACTGGAAATTAGATTTTTGTTCAGGCTTATGATTTCATTCCAAAAAGGAGGAAAAAGATGAAAGCGCTGAGCAGACTTTTTGTTCTCGCGTTATTTTTCTTTTTTGTTCCGGCATTAGTGGCTGCTGAAGAGAAAAAAGAAAAGGAGGAACCCGTTACGGTGCTCTTGGGAGGAACGTTAATCGACGGGAATGGAGGCGCGCCTCTCGCCAACTCGGCCATCATTATCCAGGGAAACAAGATAAGGGAAGTCGGGCGGGCAGATAAAATAAAAATCCCTGAAAAGGCAAAAAAGGTCGACATCTCGGGCAAATGGGTGCTCCCTGGCTTCATCGATTGCCATATTCATCTTACTTACCCTTATAACAATGTTCAGTTCTTTACCGACACTGACAGTTTGGCCACTCTGCGCGCGCTCAATATCATGAACCTTTACCTGAAAAGCGGCGTGACTTCTGTCAGGGATGTCGGCTCCCCTGTTCAGCCTATGCAAGCTCTCCTTGCGGCCGCAACCCTCGGCTACGTTGATTCCATCAGGCTTTTTGCGTGCGGGCAACTTATCACAGTCACTGGAGGCCATGGAGATGGGTTAAGGGGTTCGATTGCCGCCGATGGCCCCTGGGCTTTCCGCAAGGCCGTAAGAGAAATGCATAAGTCTGGATTCCGACACATAAAGATTTCTCCAACATTCACTCTGGAAGAAGTCGTGGCAGCGGTGGAAGAAGCCAGGACGCTGGGCGTCAGGATCACAGCTCACGGGGGAGGATTATCAGATACGATCCCAACAACCATGACCAGGATAGCTGTTCAGGCTGGCGTTCAATGCATCGAACATCTTAACGAAATGGAAGAAGACGTCCTCGACTTGATGGCTCAAAAAGGAGTCTATAACGTCCCCACTCTGGCTGTTTACAGAGAGCTCTACAGAGCCAATGGCGTTCCTGCATTTCTCGTCGAAAAAAGGCGCTGGACATTATCCATGCACGAGACGCTCTTTAAGAAGGCCAGAGAACGCGAGATTATCATGGGCATCGGCACAGATTCTGTGGGCCAATTCATGAAGCTCTATCCTGGAATTTACTTCACCGAGATGAAATATTTTGTCGAGCTTGGCGCAAGCCCGATGGAAGCCATTGTGGCTGCGACAAAGAATGGCGCTCTCATACTGGGAAAAGCAGACGAGCTGGGGACGATCGAGGCCGGGAAGCTGGCTGATATCCAGGTGCTCAAGGCCGACCCGCTCAAATCCTTCGATGACTTGGGAAAACCGGAAATTGTAATCATCGACGGAAAAATTCACCTGCTCAAATAAAAAAGGGAGGGAAAACTGGTGGAGCTGACCGGGATCGAACCGGCGACCTCTTGACTGCCAGTCAAGCACTCTCCCAGCTGAGCTACAGCCCCACGAAGCGAAAATATTATTACAGGAAGAGCGTCCTCGCGTCAAGGAGCCGCGTAGACCAGATTACCCTCTCAGGTAAAGATGGGACAATTACGATAAACTCACCCTCGGACTCAGGCCTGATCAAAATTCTAAAAAATAGCTTTTTCATCGTTATTAGTCCTGTTTGACTGCCGTTATTATATTAAAAAAACAAGGTTGGGCAACCAAAACGTCCGCACGTGATCATGTCGGGAGAGAGAGCCTGGCCGCGGACTTACGGGACGCCGACACCGCGCAATTTCAAGAAAATGTAGCAACCGACGGCAAAAATCATCCAGCCAATTAGAGTAGAATATCCTTTTCCCAGCCGAGCTTGACGAGCTTTATCCTGGCCGGGTCGCTCGTGCCGAGTTTATAATTCTTATCGGCGCTATAAATACTATCGGGTGGCGGGGAAAGGGGCCATTCCTCTCCCTTGAACAGGTTGCGCTTGGCCTGGCAGATTTTCAGGCAGACAGTGTCAACGGCCACTGGATCGGTCGCTACCATAATGCCGCAGTAATTCCATCGATGGAGGGGGTTGATCTGCGGCCCGGGGCCGAAATAAGGCCGGAGCATGTCGACGACGATTAGCCTCGTCTTGCCTTTAACTTCGGGGAGAAGAAAAATTTCGCCCAGGTTCGCGCTCAAAGCATGATATTTGGAAGGCTGGGCGCTGAAATTGATGTAGTTTTTTAGCGAGACAGCGATGCCTGTCAGTGTATGGACTTTGACTGAAGGGACGTTGATGAGGGCCGTGCACTTTGTCACGGGAAGCCCCCCATCCTGAGCGAAGATGCGGTCTTTGGAGACGCCGACCTCCCCCACTCTCTTTATGATGGCGTCGATAACAGGCTGCTCGGTGTGGACGCGCATCCATTCGCAGCGGGTGAACTTGACGCCTACCGTGTCGTCGGGCTTGATAAACCTGGCCCACGCTTTAGCGGCGTCTTTTTCCCCTGAAAATTCGGCCAGGGCCGTATCGATCATCTCACGGACGACGGCCGCGTCAATTCTATCGCCTGCCCCGACGGCTTTTTCGTTCCGGATCAAAACAACCGTGCTCTGGGGATTCCCGGCTGCAACCGGCTCAAATTGTCCGCCTGAGGCTGCAAAAAGCTGCTTCTCTTTTCCGTAGAGCGCAATGCCCAGCGCGCCCATGGCGGCGCCCTTGATGAAATCCCGCCTCGTCACCAAAGAGCCGTTTTTCTTTTTTCTCATGATTCTTTGTCCTCCCGTTTTATAAATTCATAGAAGCTTGCTTGACAAGCCATTCGAGGAGCGATTCTGTGTCGGCGTCAAGAACGATGATCAAATACTGGCCTTTCCGCACGATTCCGGCGAATTTTCCGTTTTCGAGCTTTTTGGGCTGGACCTGAACATCGGGAACGAACCGTTCTAACAAGAACATCTCCACGAACCGGCCATACGCGTCATAGGCTCTCTCGGCCGACCGATAGCCTACAAGTAGCAAATACGCCTGGCTTCCGTCTTTTTGGTACCGGGCCATCGCCACCTGTGTCTCCGGGGAGAGGTTGAGGATATTAGCATTAACCAGATAATAATGGACATTCAGTGAAATGAGCGTATGGAAATAGCGGAGGCTCTTTGATTTGAGACCCTCGGCTGGCAGGACGGAGATGAGCTGAGGGCGTTTCCCCACCCCCGGGATTGCCGCAGCTATGGCGCCTCCTATCTTCATGACAGCAGACTTTGCTTCCGGCGTCTCTTTATCTGCCAGTATCCGGACAAAGACCGTGTCCTTCCAGAAGCGCAACAACCCGGCAGCATAGATCGCATCCTGGCCGCAATCAACCTCTTCGCCGTCGGTGTCCTGCGTGAACACGCCAAACGCATCCCCGGATGATCCCATCTGATAGATTTCGACAACGATCGAGGGGCTATCTGGTTTAGCGTACTCCCTGACAAATAAAAGCTGAAAATCAAAGGCAAGGTAGTTTTCTCCGGCTCCGTCCATGTAGTCGAAGATGTTGTCCCGGTCGAAAACCTGATCCTCGACACTGGCCGTCCAGCCGGCGATCTCCCCCGGCAGGAGCTTCAGGAGGGGAAAGGGAGAAATGATTTTCTCTCTATCGAACATATGAAACCCGCCCGC
This sequence comes from Candidatus Aminicenantota bacterium, assembly GCA_037444845.1. GTDB lineage: Bacteria > Acidobacteriota > Aminicenantia > Aminicenantales > UBA8522 > JARYMI01. The sequence goes on from JBBILQ010000035.1 coordinate 11,645, forward strand.
AAGGAATCTGCCCGCCAGAAGCAGAAGTCCAGCTGAGAGAATCAGGGAAACTGCCGCGGCTTTCCCCGCCCATTTATTTCTCATGAAAACCAGGCAATCTTGCCCTTAGCTTTACCACAGGCACAGGGCACTGTCAATTTATGTGCGACGGCGCCAAAGTGCGACGCCGCGCCTGCCAAGCATTCTCCCCTCTAAAATGTGATGTGAATTTCGGTGCCGCCGTCGCGGCTGAGCTCGAGCTTCCCGTCCAATTGTTTCGTTAAATCTGCGACGATCTGGAGGCCCAGGGTTTGCGGTTTTTGGATATCGATACTCTCCGGGAACCCACATCCCGTATCCTTGACGACGAGATCGAACTTGCCGCTTTCGTCCCTGAACATCCTGATCACGAGCTCTCCCTCCTTTCCCTCAGGAAAGGCGTGCTTAAGGGCGTTAGAGACGAGCTCGTTAACGATCAGGCCGCAGGGAATGGCCCGGTTAATATCCATCTCAATCTGCCGCACGTCTATCTTGAAACGGACCCTCTGGGCGTCCACTTCGTAAACAGCAAAGAGGTGCGTGACCATCTTCTCGAGGTAATCGGCGAAGTCGATGTTGGCGAAGTCCTTTGACTGGTGAAGCTTTTCGTGGATAATGGCCATGGAGCGGATTCTTGTATGGCTCTCGCTTAAGGCCTCCCTGGCCTTCTCATCGCTTGTCTGGCGGGCCTGGAGCCTGAGCAGGCTGGACATGATCTGCATGTTGTTCTTGACCCGGTGGTGAATCTCCCGGAGCATGATGTCTTTTTCTTTGAGCGCCGATTTGAGCGCTTCTTCTGCTTTCTTTCGCTCGGAAATGTCGCGGACGATGGCCAGCACCGTGGGCTTCCCGTTGAGCTCGAACAAGTGGGAAGAGACTTCGGATGGAATCCTGCGTCCGTCTTTGGTCATGAATGTCCGTTCAAAAACCCGGTGTTTCTTTTCGCTGAGGAATAGCTGGGATTCGTAAACCTGCTCTTTCTCTTCCGGGACGGCGAGGCCGAGAGGGGAAAGCTCAAACAATTCCTCCCTGGAATACCCCATCATCATGCAGGCAAGGTCATTGACTTCAACGTATTTTCCCGGCTTTATGTCTTTTGTGAGTTCGTAAACAAAAATAGCGTCGTTTCCGGCGTTGAACAAGAACCTGTATCTTCTCTCCGAGGCTTCGAGAGTAGAATAAAGCTGTTCCTCAAGGGTCACATCGCGGGAGACATTGGTCACCGCGACAATTTCCCCATCCCGGATAACCGGAGTCGACGTCACCTGGAAGATACCGTAAAGCCCGTGCTTACCCCTGAACCGGAGCTTGTCGACAACAAGGGGCTTTGTCCGGGATAATATCTTTTGGATGTTTCCGACTGCCCGGGTGTGGTCATCGGGATGGAGGATGCCCAGTTCGAGAATGTCCTTGCCGAGCACTTCTTCTCTAACCGCTCCAACGTAATCGCAGGCCGTTTTGTTGATTTCCATCAGCTTGAGGTCAACGCCGAAAGTAAAAATGGCCTCGCCGGCGAACTCATGGAGAATCCGGTATTTTTCTTCGCTCGCCCGCAGCGCCTCCTCCGCCCGCCTGTGCTCGGTTATATCCGAGACTGACCCGATCATCCTTACAGCTTTCCCTTGTTGATCTCGGACTGAAACCCCTTTGTCTCGCCAGCAACAACGGCTTCCATCTTTCCTTCGGACCCAGTATTCCTCGTCGTATGGAGCTCCAGCGTTGAGATGGCGATCTAAGGCAGCCATGACGCGAGCACGATCATCGGGACAGATAATTTCCTCCCAAGCCGTGATCGTGCGGGGGAACTCTCCAGACGCATAACCCAGCAGTTTGTCGATATCTCCGTACCAGTTAAGTCGTCCACTGGCAATATCCCACTCCCAGATGACGTCATTGACGGACTCTGAGGCCAGCCGAAAGCGCTCTTCGTTCGCCCGCAGCGCCCTTGCGGCGGCGCGCTCTTCAGTCTGGTCGCGGAAGACGAGCACGACGCCGGTTATGACGCCCTTCTCGTCATGGATCGGGGAGCCGGCGTCTGCGATGGGAATTTCGCGCCCGTCGCGGGCGACGAGCACCGAGTGATTGGCCAGGCCTACGACGACGCCTTCACGAAGCACACGCTCGACAGGGTTTTGAGCCTCAGCTCTTGTTTCTTCGTTGATGATGTGAAACACCTCTTCCAGCGGTTTCCCTTTGGCCTCGGCCTCACTCCAGCCGGTCAGGCGCTCGGCCACCGGGTTCATCACCTTCACCTGCCCTTTTGTGTCTGTGGTGATGACAGCGTCGCCTATGCTGTAGAGGGTGGTGCGCATTTCTTCGTGGATTTCTCTGTGCTTTCTTTCCGACTCGTACAGCGCGCTATAGAGGTGGGCCTGCCGCAGCCTGTAGCCGAGTGAAGTCGCCGCGGCGGCAAGCAGGATGAGGAAGGCGACGATCACGATTGTGATTCCGGCGCGGTAGCGCATCTCGGCTAAGACCTCGGTGACATCCTCCTTGGCCACCATAGACCATGCCGACCCGGGCACTGGACGTAGGTCTGCGAGAACTTTGACACCGCGGTAATCCCTCCCCTCAAGCGTGCCTTCTTTTCCGAGCACCGCCTGGACGGAGGGCAGCATCGTTCTGCTCAGAGGATAGCGAAAGGAGAGAGCTGTCCCAGCGCGGTGGCGCAGCTCATTTAAACAGACAACTTCCTCCCCCTCCCGCCTGACGAGGAGCGTTTCTGCGCTCTGGCTGGGTGTAGGCCAGGACTGGATAAACGGAAACAGGAAGGCTTTCGCGTCGCTTCTTAAAACCAGGACTCCGATGGGTAAACCAGCTGCGTTCAGCACGGGCGCAACGCTGTCCAGACAGATAACTCCGGAGGGGCTGCGGAAGAGATCAGTGAGCACGACCTTCCCGCTGCGAACAGCCTCGTCCATGGCCTCCCTGGTGTCGGTTCCCACCGGGCTGGGGTCCTCTTTGACGGAAATAAGAACCTGGCCGTCCAAGTCGAGGAGGACGACGTTGGCGTAGCTGAAGACTTCTTTTGTGAGCTCCAGGCGTTTCAAGATATCTTGGCGGAGGACAAGGATGCTGGGCTTTCCCAGCCACTCTTCGATCGCTTTCCTCAAGAGAGGGCTCTCGGCAAGATTCCGGGCGTCACCCAGCCGCTCCGCACGCCATTGGGCTATCCCACTGGCTTTCAGCTCGCCTATGGCTGCAAGGTCCTGGAATTTTTCCTTCCTAATCCGCTCCGCTTCTGTCCGGAAATACCAGTGCCCGCCGGCTAGAACCGCGAGAGAAATCAGGACGAATACGACTGTCCATATTCGCCTGGCTGGCTTGAGAGAAATATCACTTTTTGCCATGTTATTTCTTCTCATCATGCATCCCTTTATTAATTGTGATTAAATTATACAGGATTTGGAAACAAATTCATAAGATTTATTTTGACAGTTGTTGCTGGTCTTTATTGTCGAGAAATTTCGTCGTCCGGAGGTGCAGGTTGTCGTTCGAGCAGGCACAACTCGGCGCACTGGACATAATCGTCAAGGAGGTCTTCGAACATCTCCGGGCGTTTCTCCTTGAGCTCGATGGCATAGTCCAGGAATTTCTTGATGCCGTCTTCCAGGACCTTCCGGCTTTTTTTCATCAAAACGTTTCTCTGAGCTGCCTCCTCGATGAAAAGCTTCCCGGGATGTGTCTCCTTCACCAGCAGAACATCCTGGATGAAATTGAGGATATAAATCATATCCACGATGAAGACGGCCAGGAGGACTTCCAGCGGGATGGCCGCCAGGTGGAGGAAGAATTCCTCGTGGGTGAGTTTTTCCACGTAAAGAAAAATGAGAGCGGCCGAGACGAGGACAACGGTGAATAGGAAGCTGATTTTCTTGTCCATGACAGATTTCCCGTAAAAAAACTGTTATAAACGCCAAAAATCTCGTGATATCACCCTCGCCTTTCCCTCCCCCTCGAGGGGGAGGGTGAGGGAGAGGGCATATCATGAATAATTGCGTTTATGATAAGTTCGGCATTGCTTATAACGCAATCGCAAAGGTAACGTCAATTTTGCGGGTGTCCTTGACAGGGCTTCCGCGCTAACGGTACAGTTGGGGATGAAAGGAGAGTCGGCGCATCATGAGAATCAGAAATCATGGCCATTTTGCGATTTTCATTATTTTAACTTTCCTGGCGGCCGTATCATGGGCCAGCGCCCAGGCCGAACTGCAGAAGAGTGCCCAGGCTCCGCCCGACCTCGATGCAACGGTGGCGCGGGTGATGGATGCCTTCGAGGTGCCGGGAATCGGGCTGGCCATCGTCAAGGACGGCCAGGTTGTTATCGCCAAAGGCTTTGGCGTGCGCAGGCTGGGCGAGCCCGCTCCTGTTGACTGCCAGACGCTCTTCGGGATCGCCTCCAACACCAAGGTTTTTACGGCTGTGGCCCTGGGATTGCTAGTCGAAGAAGGGAAAATCGCCTGGGACGCGCCAGTCATCGACTATCTTCCATGGTTCCAGATGTGGGATCCGTACGTTACCCGTGAGCTCACCATCCGAGATTTGCTCGTCCATCGGAGCGGCCTGGGTTTGGGAGCCGGCGACCTCCTGTGGTGGCCCCCGTCCACTTACACCCGCAAGGAGATCATGCAACGTCTGCGGTTCATCAAACCGACCACGTCTTTTCGCAGCGCCTATGCCTATGACAATGTCCTTTATCTTGTCGCCGGCGAGGTCATCGAAACTGTGAGCGGCCTGACCTGGGAGGACTTCGTCGGCCAGCGCATCCTGAAGAAAGTCGGGATGACGACGAGCGATGTCCGTTATTCGGCCACAGCGAACAAGGGAAACGTTGCCGGGACGCACGCCAAGGTCGAGGGCGTCGTCCGGCTCGTCAAGCCCATGGACAGCGACAACACCAACCCCGCGGGCGGCATCAACTCAAACGCCGAGGACATGGCCAGGTGGATGCTCGTCCTGCTCAACGAGGGGCGCCTGGCCGACGGGTCGCGGCTCTTCAGCGAGAAGACGGCCCGCGAGCTCGTAACCTTAGTGACGCCGATGCCGGTCCAGGCCCCGCCGCCTGAACTCACTGCCCTTAAAGCGAACTTCCGTGGATACGCGCTCGGCCTTGGCGTCCATGACTATCGCGGAAAAAAAGTCATCACCCACACGGGAGGGCTGCCCGGATACGTATCGAAAGTCACGCTCCTTCCCGAGTTGAACCTGGGGATTACGGTGCTCACAAACCAGGAATCTGGAGAAGCTTTCAGCTCCCTGACGTGGCATATCGTCGATCACTATCTCGGGGTGCCGACGACGGATTGGGTTGATGCCTACCTCAAGGTCAGGGCGCGGGGGGAGGCACGAACGGCCGAGGCGATAGAAAAGGCCGTGAGCGCCCGGGATGCGGCATCGAAACCATCGCTTGCTCTCGAAAAATACGCAGGCGCATACACGGATGCCTGGTACGGCGACATCACAATGGCTCTTGAGGGCGGCAAGCTCGTGATGAGGTTTACGAGGACTCCCCTGCTCATGGGCGACCTCGAACACTGGCAGCACGACACATTCATCGTCAGGTGGCGCGACCGGGAGCTTCGGGCCGACGCCTATGTGACCTTTGCCCTCAATCCCGACGGGACGATCGACCAGGCAAAAATGCAAGCGGTGTCGCCGGAAACCGATTTCAGCTTCGACTTCCAGGACCTCTTGCTAAAGCCGGCCAGAAAATCGTCCGAGCGGTAGGTAAGGATTCTTTCCCCAGAAGGTTTGGACAATGCTTTCGCTTGGCCGGGGGGAAAGCAGGCTCACCGCGACAAAGCCAATGACAGCGGCCGCGACGGCGACGAACGAGGGATGCGTACCCCACAGCCTCAACTGCGGAACGACCGTGTTGGCCAGAGCATAGACGATCATTCCGCAGGCGATCGCGGCCAGGGCGCCATACCTGTTTCCTCTTTTCCAGTTGAACCCTAAAAGGATGGGACCGAAAGTGGCAGCCTCCAGTCCTCCGATCGAAAAAAAGATGATCCACTGGACCAGCTTCGGCTGAGAAACCGCCAGCCCCATGGCCAGACCCAGGCAGGCGGCCATGGTCCAGCGGGAGGCGGCCTTTATCGTCGCGGCGGGAACGCCGGGCCTGAGTTCCTGGAGAACGTTTTTGGCGATGCTCGACGTGATGATGATGGCCATGGCGGCGACCGTCGTCTGGATGCCGGCGACAATCCCGGCAAGCACGATTCCGCCCAGGGCTTTTGGCATCACGTTCATGGCCAGCCATGGCGCGATCTCATCGGGCACGGCAAGGTCGGGTATGATGGACCTCCCGACCACTCCGGAGAGGCAGAGAAGAAGCGTCCAGATTAAAACAAAGATGCCTCCCATCCAGATTCCCCGTTTCAAGGCTTTCGTATTCTTGTAGGTAAGGGCGCCGAGCATGGCATGTGGCATTCCCACGATGAAGAATCCCGTCATGCAGGCGATAGAAAAAGCGAAAGCGGGGGAAAACTCTCCGCTCTTTGTCGGAGAAAGGAAACTCGCATCTTGCGCGGCCAGGATCTCGGTCGATCTTGCGAAACCGCCCGCGGAACGGACGGTCCCGATGAACAGCAGGATGCAGCCCACGGTGATGACGATGCCCTGAAGAAGCGTCGCCAGAGACGTTCCTCGCATCCCTCCCAGCACGCAGTAAACGAGAACGACCAGCGAGCCGAAAGCCAGCGAAACAAGATAGCCCATACCGGTCATCTGGGAAATGACCCGGGCCGCGCCGACAAACTGGGTGGCCATGTAGGGAATCAGGAAAAAGGTGACCAGGGAGGCCAGCAGGAGAATGACCGTCTTGCTCTGGTACCGGGCCTTGAAAAGATCCAGATAGGTCACGGCGTTCACCCGCCGGGCCACGATGCCCACGAGGATCCCGATGGGAGCCAGAAGCAGAAGGTTCATGAATATCTGGAAGTTGTTGAGCATGACCCAGGAATAGCCGTAGGCGTATGTCATCCCGGGCCCGGCGATGAATGTTCCAGCGCTGGCGAGACCTCCCGCGATAATCAGAGCCACCACCACTCCCCCGAGCCCCCGCCCCGCAGCATAAAACTCTTCTTCGTACTTTTTTATGGGTACCCTCTCGACGATCCTGAACGACCAGACGCCAATGGCCACGAGCACAGCAGTGTAGAACAGGAAAGAAATCGTGGCCGCGTTCATTCCGGTCCTCTCTGATCCGGCTTATCATCAGTCAGAGACACATCCGGGATGAGCTTTTCGACAACGATGATGAGGAGGATGACAAAAACGACGGGCAGAAGGATGTTGCCGATAGTCACCCATTGAGGGAGTCCCCACAGTCGCGGTTCTATTCCCAGGAGATAGGAGGCCGCCATCACGGCCGCGAGGTACGCAAAGAAGAAGATCCAGGAAACGAGAAGGGCCCGGCTGGAAACCTTGATCCTGGGGTCCTCAGCTTGCTTCATTGAAGGGAAATCGAAATTATCTTTCTTTTATCTCCAGGCTCTCAGGCAAGATGTAGTCTCCGAATTCTTTTTGGGCCCTGAGTAAACGACCCCTCTGTTCTTCGAGCACTCTGAAAATTTCTTCTGAAGCATCGCTCACTTTTTCCCGGAAAAAGCTCCCGACTCTCTGGAGCTTGGCCAAATTTTCTGGGACTCGGATGGTAAATTGTCTACGATATTCTTCTTTCGTATATTCCTTGTGCAACACTTTTTGAAAGAGCATCTTCAGGTCCTCGTACCGGGGGATAAGACCTGTTGGAGATTCTATTGCATCCACATCATTATGCACGCGCAACTCCATCCATTTTACCCAGATATGTTTGTCCCGGCGGTTATTCAAAAATTCACCTGTCTTTAGATCCCGCAAGAAATAATTAACGCCAAAAACAAGGGGAACTTTCTTCAGTTTCTTCCCAAATTCCAGATAGTTTTTAAGATATTGACCTAAACTTATAGAGACAAAATCTTGAATGCTCATCATATTTATCTCATATTTGCCCTCTTGACCCACAATGGCGTAGGTTGTCTCTGTTTCCAGCGCTGCTGCGTAGGCAACAATTCCATGCTCCCAGGAAAAGCCTTGCTGAACCGGAACATAACCTCGATAATCGCGTCCTCCATACATTACCCCAGCCAGTTCAACGCCTAAAGGATCTTCTAAAGCCGGGTCGGCATTCTCTAATGCCTTAAGAGACACCAAATAGCGGGCATTCTTATGAGCAGGCAGAATTGTCTCACCTCGCTCATCCCTCTTGCCGTCGTGCCATTGTCCGGAGTAATTTATTCCTTCCTTGGGAAGTTCCTCACCCATACCCAACCAGAACGGCCTGCCATCCTTGACTAAAATATTTGAGAAGATAATCTCGCCTGGATTTGTAAGAATATTGTAGATTCCAGGATCATCCTTCGGATTAACATCCTGAATAATTCCAAAGATACCCGCTTCGACATTCACAGCGCGGCAAACGCCATCAATATTGCGCAAGTAAGAGAGGTCATCGGCAAGGATAGTCTCGCCGGGAAGCATAGCGGTAGAAGTTTTACCGCAGGCACTGGGTAAGGCGCCCGCAAGATACGTTTTTCTGCCTCCAGGGCCAGAGACTCCCGTCATCATAAAATGCTCAGCTAACCAGCCTTCTTGGTGAGCCCGACGGATCGCCAGACGAAGAGCGAGTTTCTTAAAACCTACGGAATTTCCCGCATACTGAGTGTTGACGCTGTAAACGATATTGTCCATATAATCAATGTAAATGCGTTTCCGTTCATGCTCGATACTCACCATATCCTTATTTAGCTTCCCGGCAGAATGCAGAGTCGAAAAAAAATCTGTATCTTTCCCTGCTTTAATGAATTCTTTATAGCCTGGCCTGTAAAGCAGGTCTACAGAATGGGCAACATACCAAGAATCCGTGCATTCCATGCAAAGGATAGTAAACTCAGAGTTTGCCGGACCTAATGTCAGAAAGCGAACAATCATTGTTCTGTCCTTCATTGCCTCCTTAAGCAGACCCTTTATTTCTTCTAACCCATCATCCCGGTCAATCTGATTTAGGGCAGGACTTAAGAAATCTCCTTTGGGCACTAAAAACTTTGTCACCTCGCGATCTCTTCCTTGATCATACATGCCATCAAAATGGTAGGTATGCCCAGAAAGCGCTAAGGGTTTTTCCTCCCCGTAGAAAATTGCCTGTTGACGCACAAAGGCGATTTCTTCGGGGGTGTCGCTGCAGACAAATATTTTTTCGGGTTGACAAAGTTCGCTTGCCTCAGCAATGAATCTCAAAACTCTTGGATTAGTTATTTGAGATAACTTCTGATCATTCATTTCATCAAGCTTTGGTCTTAATGCTCCAAGATAGTCATTTTTCATGTTTCTTCCTCCTTAAATAAAAAAAGCCAACAATTGCTTCCCGCTCTCTCATCGAGAGAGAACTAAGAAACGGTTGTTGGCTTACTGTGCAACAGCCCCTTTTTTGGGCTCTTGCCTACAGTCTTCCAATAAAATATAAAATCATTCTAATGAAAAAATTGATTTAGTCAATCTTTATCTGAGAACGTTTCCTCCAGGTTCTTGTTCAGGGTAAAAATTATGACCCGCTCGCCGGTTTTGGTGCTGATATCGGTATGCATGCTTTGCACCTTAAATCCGGTGATATCTGAAATAATTGTTTCGAGCAGAAAGCGAGCGTTTTCTAATAACCGCATGCGGGTCCTTTTTATCAAGTCCGCTCCTTCGACGGTTTTAGCCAGTTGCTCTTCTGCAGGTGTGAGAACCCCCTTGAGCCGGACAAAAATCATATCCTTTATGAAGTACGTCTTAGTCTCAGATGGGCCTCTCCCCATATATTCTTTCTCAAACTTAATTATTGCCTCGCCAATCTGTGCCTCAACCTGGCCTTTGGTTTTGTTACCCATATAAATTTTCTCTAAAAACTCTTCTTCAGGCATGGTCGCCAACGATGCATTTTTGCTCTTATTTTTCCTCCAAAGTATTATTAGGGAATTTAACTCATGATAAAAAAGGATGTCAAGACCAAAATTGCCGATAAAAAATTGTCTTTGCGAGCGATGAAGGGGATAGCGCTTTCCTGACGGCAATTTTGGGTCAAGCCCATAGTTGACAGGATTTCTGAAATTATGTATCTATAATGTAGATACATGGAGGTTGGAAATGCGCTCGAGAGTTCAAAAATGGGGAAACAGCTTGGCCCTGCGCATCCCGAAGTCGTTTGCTGTTGAGATTGGGCTCAAGAAAAATTCGTCTGTCGAATTGACGCTGAAAGAAGGGAGGCTCGTCGTATCTCCCGCTGCAGAACATAGATGGAGCCTTGAAGAACTCCTGGCGGGGGTTACAGAGGAAAATATCCATCATGAGTGGGAGATCGGCTCTGCGGAAGGCGAAAAGATATGGTAACTCCAGAACCGTATATTCCGCAGCGAGGAGACATTGTATGGGTCAGCTTGAGCCCTCAGGTGAGCCATGGACAGGCAGGCCGCCGGCCCGCTGTCGTGCTTTCCCCGCGAGCCTACAACGGAAAGGTGGGGCTAGCGATTTTTTGTCCCACTACGCGTCAAATCAAGGGCTATCCGTTTGAAGTCTTGATCCCGCCTGGCCTGCCTATCTCAGGGGCGGCATTATGCGATCAGGTCAAAAGCCTCGATTGGAGAGTCCGGAAAGCGGAATTCATCTGCTCGCTGCCCGCAGAAACGATAGCCGAGCTTCTGGGCAAGCTTGAGACGCTTTTCGCAGGATGTTCTTCGGCGGAGTGAACGGCTACAACAGCTTTGACCCAAAGGAGGTGAAAAGCAATCCTTTTGTCCCGCCGTCCTGGAGAACGTCATGGCTCGTCATTCTGGCCTTCCTCTGCGTCGCTTCCGGCATCGCCACAGTGGTCCGGATGTGGATGAAGCTCAGGAGCGCTTTCATGGTTGTCGGCGACAGGGCTGACAGCGTGATCGAAAGCTCTTCATCTCCGCGAACACGGTTCCTCTGCATCCACGTCCTTCCAGTGGTCCAAGGCTTGGCGTCCGATAGGCAAGTGTCCTATTCCGGAAAATAGGACATTTGTCTATAGACTTCGGCCGACTTGCCCTCCTATATTGAGCTCATGGAATCGAGCCGCATGTCATTAGTGTCTGCTGAAAAAATAAAAAAATCAAAATGGTTCTTCCGACTTTCTTGTGGGTAATTTTTTGATCCGAAATATAAGGCAACCAAGAGCTATTGGCCACTTTAAATTCTCTGTTAGCAGACGAGCTTACCGCCATCAACCAATACATGGTGCATGCCGAAATGAGCGAGGGCTGGGGCTATGAGAAGCTGGCCAAAGTCATTGAACAGCGAGCCATCCAGGAGATGCGTCACGCTGAAAAACTAATTAACCGCATCCTTTTTCTCGAGGGAAAGCCCGTGGTTAGTGAACTCCGCAAGATTAATATTGGAGATGATATGCCTAAGATGTTTGCCTTTGACCACAAACCCGAATTTGACGCCATCAAGGCTTATAATGAAGCCATCAAGCCTGATCTATTCACAAAATGATACGATAAAACGCCCCCTCCCCTGGGGGGAGGGGATAGGGGGGAGGGGGAATCTTTGAATGATCCCCCTCACCCCGACCCTCTCCCACATGGGGAGAGGAGATTTTTTCCTTTCATTTCGTGAATAGTCCAGGCAAGTTAGCTGGCGAAGTAAACGATTTTGCCACCCGGGAAGTTCTGGCGTCTATCCTGCAGGATGAGGACAAGCATATCGACGAGATTGAGGAAGTGCTGGATCAGGTCAAACAGATGGGGATTCAAATCTTTCTGGCCACCTTCGTCCTCCCGCTGTTAACCGGCAACCGTCGTCATTCAACTGTGTTTTTTGCTCATAACAACAGCATACGGTGAGCCTCTATTCTATTCCATCACGGTTCTGGGAATGCTTCCTTATATGACTGAGATAATATGTTCCCAATCCAATAAGAATGCCAAAAAATCCATGCATCAAGTCTGTTTGAGTATCAAACAAACCCATGTCGCCATTTCCATACTGAAAGAATCCTTCCCCAGGGCCGAAGAGCAGGGCCCCTGAAACCTCTATAATTTCTGATAGGGAGTTGATTCCCATCACCACAAAAATGGTTAGTATTATTTTCATTGATGTTTTGATGTTCAATTTCTTATGGAAGTAATGAAGGACGATCATAGAGAGGATCGTTCCAGAATAGAGATGAGTGATTGTATCCCATTCAACGCCGAGAAATTGTCTTGAGTAGAAGCCGAAGGTGCCCAAATTATGAAAAATAATTATAAGCAATGCTAAGGGGTATAAAACAGCTGTCACCTCTATTCTTTTGTGAAGAAAATAAAAAGAGAAAATAATAAAAAGAGCTATAACGTTATCTGGAAACCACTCCGGTTCTGATCTCGATGAGTAATAAATAAAATACATCAGAAGAATGAGAGCAACCTTCGTAGATATTAAAACTGTAATGTTATCACTGAAAATTTTTTTATTCATTTAGTTATGCCCCATTTTAGCTCCTATGATGTCTATTATAGCCTATTATAGCACCCTTAGTTTTCAGCGCTCAGGGTGGTTCGAATTTTGGGGGTCAGTCCGGGCAGCCTCAGCGGCCGTGGGCTTTTTCAGCCATTGAGCAAGACAGAAAAAATGGAGCGGTCGAGATGTCCTCGCTTGTCAAGCAGGGATGAAACGATTTTTTAGTCATTAGAGTTTTTGTGATTGGTCTGCTAAAGTAGATAATGATAAGGGGTCGAGGAATGAAAGGACGATGCCGACCTGTTCTTAAGTGTCTCCTGGTGATATTCTGCCTGAGCTTAATCTGGCCGCGCCAGGCATACGCTCTTGGAAAGCCCGCAGAGGAAGACGATCAGCAAATCATCTCCGACACCAGGGAATACCTTCGGCGTATGGAGAAGCTCGGGTTTGCCGGAGTTGTTCTCATCGCTCGCGATGGCACTCCCCTTCTCGCCCAGGGGTATGGCCTGGCAGACAGGGAGCGGGGCATCCGCTGGACTCCGGCCACGGTCTCGACAATCGGTTCGGTCACCAAACAGTTTACGGGAGCGGGAATCCTCAAACTCCAGGAGGATGGATTCCTCGGCGTCAACGATTCTATCTCAAAGTATTTCCATGATGCGCCGGAGGACAAGCGGGCGATCACCCTCCATCATCTCCTGACCCACTCCTCGGGGCTCCTCGACCCGGAGAAAATCGGCGATTGGGACCCAATAGGCCGTGACGAATACGTCCGCCTTGTCCTTGATCAACCGCTGGCCTTTTTCCCCGGCAAAGGATACGAATATGCCAACGCCAACTTCAGCTTGCTTGCGGCCATCATCGAGCAGTTAACTGGCAAGCCCTACGAGAAGTTCATCCGCGAACGCCTTTTCATTCCCTGTGGAATGTACGAGACAGGACATGTCCTCCCGGCCTGGGGCGATGGAAGAATGGCCCAGGGATATAGAGGGAATAATCTCTGGGGCACGGTGCTTGGCCGGCCTATGGCTGAGGACGGCCCCTACTGGGGGCTTCGCGGCAACGGCGGAATTCATTCCACGGCCTACGACATGCTGCGCTGGGCCCAGGCCTTAATAGAGGGTCGCGTCCTTTCCCGCAAATCCATGGAGGCCTACTGGACGCCCCACGTCAGTGAAGGCGGCGACTCCTACTATGGCTATGGCTGGGTTATCATGAGAGACCCCGGAGGCGAGAAGATTATCACTCACAACGGCGGAAACATGATATTTTTTGCCGACATGGCCATCATTCCCGAGCGCAAGCTCGTCATCTTTCTTCAGACTAATGTCATCGCCGAGATCCCGGGAGTCAACCGTCTTCTTGAGCGGGCCAGCGCCCGGATTCTCGCCGGAAAGCCGTATCCTGAGATTCCTGACGTGGTTGATATTGCGGCCGGCCCTGTCACTCCCTTCGCCGGACGCTACGAGCTGGATGACAACGCGGGTGCGATCATCGTCACCGCCGAAAGAGACGCGCTTGTCCTGGAAGCCGAAGGACAGCAGGCCTTCACTTTTCTCCATTCGGCAGAACCAGTCGAGGTTAGACGGACTGAGCGCCTCAATCAACTCTTGGATAGAATCATGGCTGCCTGCCGGACGGGCGATTTCGTTCCCCTCGAAAAGGCCTACCAGGGCCGCGTCCCCCGGAAGAGGCTGCGCCAGCGCTGGCAGGAAATGATGGCTAACATCGTAGAAAGGCTTGGCCCGCTGCGCAGTCACCAAGTTCTCGGAACGGCAAGGATAGAGGAACGCGACGAGACGGTCGTCCGCTTCCTCTTTGAGCGAGGCTCCGAACACAGGACCTATGTCTGGGATAAGAACGCGGAACCCCTGCTCCTGGGGATGTCCATGCGCGGCCTCTCTCTGCGCCTGAAGTTCGTTCCCGTGGCCGAGAACAGTTTCGCCTCCTGGGACGGCGGGATAAGACCCTCCAAGCCCCTCTGTTTTGAAAAAGGCCCTGACGGCCGGTCGCGTCTACAATTAGGAAGCGGCCCCCTGCGCATCGAGGGAGCTGAAGTTGCCCAGAATCATGGAATCAGGGACTGAGTTCGTGCGTTGCGAGGTTTGACCAATTCATTAGATCAGGCTTCGTAGATGATTTTTATCCCGAGGAGGGCGCTTATCGTCTCCAAGGCCGGCTTGTGGTCGCCGTAGACCGTGACGCGGTGCCAGCCGAAGCGGTCCCACTCTCCGAGCAGCTTATGGATATCGCCCCGGACTTCTGCAGCCAGCTTGGTCCGGCAGGCTTTGTCTTCCTCGACATTCCCTGCAGAGGTCGCCTGATGGAAGACAAGCTCTTTGCGCTCGCAGTTGAACTCAAACGACGACGTCATCTCGCCAACCGGCATAAGCGACTCAATGGCTGCACCTTTTCTGTCTTCGGAGTGGTTGCGAATGCGGTAGGGGTTAGACGGCCCCTTCGGCCCGAAGACTCTATTCGGAGCAACACAGTGGGCGTAGATAATCTGGTTCTTCGATGTATCGATAACCGGGTCGGAAATGTAGCCCGGTCGTCCAAGCAGGTAAGTCGCCAGGAGCATCATCATCGTCGAAGGAAGGTCTCCCTCGCAAGCGCCGACCAGGCCGTCGTTGTTGAGCTGGAAAAAGCCCAGGCAAGGATAAGCCGGCAGTTTGCCACCGTAAAAAAGGCTCAGGCAGTCGATGGCAATGGCCTGAGCTCTGTACCGGCTGAGCAGGTCCAGGAGGGCTACGTACATGGCACCGGATTTTTTTATCTCTTCCTGGCTCGGCTCCACCACTTTCTCGGCGTTCTCAACCCAGTATTTGGCCCACTTTTCAGCCTGGAGTCTGTCGGCCTTCTGGTAAGCGTCGTTGATTTCGGGCGAATTGATCTTCCGGATCTCCGTGCCAAACACTTCCTTGATTACTTTCGGATCGCCCCAGAATCCTTCGCTATCAGTCACATCCAGGACTGTGGCCGCACGAAACTTCTTGATGCACTCGAAACACCCGACCGCCGCCACGACGTCCTCGAACCGGGAAGAAGAAACGCCAGCCACTTTCAAACCTTGCCGTCTCGCTGCAGCGTATTCGATCAGAAACTCCCCCGACCCGGCGTAAAGGTCATCGACAAGGACCGTCGGCTTCCCGGAAGAGGCAATTTTGCGCACCGCACCCGTCCAGATTCCGACGATGTAGACGACATAGCCATCCACATTCCGCTCATTCTGAAGAAGCTTTTCGGCTTCCTGGGCCGATTGGACCGTCACGGGCAGGAATTCAATTCCCGGAAGAGCATTCCGCAATTTGGCTGCGAGTTCTCTTTTTCGGCCCTCATAATCGTATCCGATGTTTGGCCAGGTGGGCCGATCGGGCGGGATGTGGGTGAAAACAAGCCGGATTTTAGGCTTCTCCTCGCTGGCGGCGAACTGGGTCAACGCCTGGCTCGCAGCCGAAGCGTTCCTCCTGGCCAGGCTAAAGGTTGAGGCATAAGTCGCGCAGGCGGCGCAACCGGCAAGAAACTCCCGCCGCGACAGTCCTCGTTTTCCGTCTGCCGAAAAAAAGCGCTGATTTCTCATTTCCTTACCCTCCTTTTTAGCCTGGACTATTCACGAAATGAAAGGAAAAAATCCCCTCTCCCCATGTG
>JBBILQ010000036.1:0-27335 GCA_037444845.1 Candidatus Aminicenantota bacterium
CCGCCGAGCTGGAAAAGGAGCTCAAGGTTCTGCGGGAGGAAGGCAAAGCTCTAAGCCAGGAACGCGCCGAGCTCAAAAAAATCTATGAAGAAGCCCTGCTCAACCGGAGCGAGGGAAGGTTTGCTCCTGATGCGAACGGGACGATCCGTTTCACTTATGGCACGGTCGAAGGCTATTCGCCAAGGGATGCTGTTTTCTATTCTCCTTTAACGACACTCAAAGGAGTCATGGAAAAAGAAACGGGAGAATTTCCATTCCGCGTCCCGGCAAAACTTAAAGAGCTTTACCAGACGAGCGATTTCGGCCGGTACGAGGCCGAACGGCTGAAGGACGTCGTCTGCTGTTTTCTCAACACGACCAACGTCACTGGCGGGAATTCGGGCTCTCCCACCCTTAACGCCCGCGGCGAGCAGGTCGGGATCATCTTTGATATGACTTATGAGAGCGTTATCGGCGACTATTACGTCCTGCCAGAGCTCCAGCGTTCGACGAGCGTTGATATCAGGTACGTCCTGTTCATCACCGAAAAGTTCTCAGGGGCTGGTCACATCATCAAGGAGCTGGGGCTATGACTGCTCTGAGAATTCATGCCGTCAACTGCCGAGAGAGGGCGAGCGAAGGATAGTGACGATAAGACGCATCCGCTCCATCCATACAGTCGCGTTTTTCTTCTTGGCCGGGCTGGCCTTAAATGTCGGATGCTCTCGCACGGCGGCTGATAAAGGACTGACTGTCGCCGGGTCAACCAGTATCCAGCCTTTTGCCGACCGCTGGGCCGAAGTCTATATGCACGAACATCCCGGGTATGCGGTCAACGTTCAGGGCGGCGGGTCGAGCGCGGGAATCCAGGCAGCCAAGTCCGGAGCTGCTGATATCGGCATGTCTTCGCGCGAGTTAAAAGATGATGAGGAAGACCTGTTAGAGATCGTCGTCGCTCGGGACGGCCTGGCCATCATCGTCCACCCAGAAAACCCGGTTGATGATTTGAGTCTTGTCCAGGTTCAGAATATTTTTGCTGGAAATATCCGAAGCTGGAAATACACGGACGGCCCTGACAAAGAAATCCATGTGGTCACGCGAGAAGAAGGCTCGGGAACGCGAGGCGCATTTCAGGAAATGGTCATGGGCAAGTCACGGATTTTCCCGCGCGCCATCGTCCAGGATTCCAACGGCACGGTCAGGGAGATCGTGGCCAACGACATGGCGAGCATCGGCTACATTTCGCTCGGCCTGGTCAACGAAAGGGTTAAAGCCGTCCGCCTTGACGGGGTGGAACCCTCACATGAACATATCGAGGAGAAAATATACGCGCTTGTGCGGCCGTTTCTTTTCGTGACCGACGGTCCGCCCAAGCCGGCGGCGCGGGAGTTCATCAATTTTGTCCTTTCCCGCGAGGGACAAGAGCTGATCGAACGGGAGGGGCTGATTCCCGTTTTCAGGGATTAAAGAAACCATGACGCGCTTAGAGAGAAAAGAGAGCCTGATCCGCATCGCCCTGCTGGTCGTCGCTTTTTCGGCCATATCGGTCCTTGTGGTCATCACGATTTTTATCCTTGAAGAAGGCGTGCCCATCATGGTCAAGTACGGGTTCAAGAGATTCCTCTTCAACCTCGACTGGTACCCGTCTGAAAAGAGCTACGGGCTTCTGCCGATGGTCATCGGGTCGATCATGGTTACGTTTGGCGCTCTGGCCATCGGCGTTCCTTTCGGGCTGGCTTGCGCCGTCTTCCTGACAGAATTTTCTTCGAAAAGGCTGCGTCGGGTCATCAAGCCGATGATCGAGCTCCTGGCCGGGATTCCATCGGTGGTCTATGGCTTTATGGGAGTCGTCATCCTTGTGCCGTTTATCCGGGAGACCCTGGGCGGTCCCGGCCTATCCGTGCTGGCCTCTTCCATCATCCTCGGGATCATGATCCTCCCGACTATTATCAGCATTTCCGTCGACTCTCTGGAGGCCGTCCCGCCTGCCTACAGGGAAGGATCGATCGCCCTTGGAGCGACTCGCTGGCAGACGACCAGGATGGTCATGTTCCCGGCGGCCAGGTCCGGGATTATCGCCAGCATCATCCTTGGAATGGGGAGGGCCATCGGAGAAACCATGGCCGTCATCATGATCGCTGGCAACGCCATTGCCATTCCCCGGTCGCTTCTCGACCCCGTCAGGACGCTCACGTCCAACATCGCCCTGGAAATGGCCTACGCCGGCGGCGAGCACCGCCAGGCGCTCTTTGCCACGGGCGTCATCCTTTTTGTGATCATCATGATTCTCAACACGATCGCCAACGTTACCTCAAAAAGGAGAAAAACCTGAGAGTTTATCTCCACCCGCGGACAGAGCAAAAGGCGGCCACAGCCGTTCTCTGGGTCTTTACTTTGGTGACCATTGCTGTCCTTTTTTTCATCATCTTTTTCGTCCTGAAGAAAGGGCTGCCTGTCCTCAGCTTCAAGTTTCTGACGACAAACCCCGAGGAGATGGGAAGAACGGGCGGCATTTTCTCGACCATCATCGGCACCATCGCCCTGACCGTCGCAGCCGTCCTCATCGCCGCTCCGTTAGGGATCGGGTCGGCGATCTATCTCACCGAGTACACCCGGGAGAACTGGGCAACCCGGGTTATCCGCTTTGGCGCTGAATGCCTGGCCGGCATCCCCTCCATTATTTTCGGGCTTTTCGGGTTCATCCTTTTTGTGACCAAGCTGAAATTCGGCTGGTCAATCCTGAGTGGCAGCTTGACCCTGGCCTTCATGATTCTGCCCACACTCATCCGGACGAGCGAGGAGGCGATCAGGGCAGTCCCCTACGTCTACCGGGAAGTCAGCTATTCACTGGGAAGCACAAAATGGCAGACCGTGACCAAGGTCATCCTGCCGTCAGCCCTGCCGGGAATCGTCACGGGTATCATCCTGAGCGTGGGACGGAGCATCGGCGAGACCGCCTCCGTCATCTTCACGGCCGGAAGCGCCTTGCGCCTGCCAACCTCGATTTTTTCCTCATCCCGGACAATGTCCGTTCATTTCTACATCCTGGCCAGAGAGGGTATCTCGATGTCCAAAGCTTATGGCACGGCGGCTATCCTCATCCTGGCCATTCTGGCCGTCAACCTGGTTACGTATGCGATAATGAATCGGTTCATGAGAAAGTACTGCTAGGGAGGAAAAGGCGAATCATGCCGTCTGTCGCTATCCTGGCCAAAGATTTCAGCCATTATTTTGGCACCAAGCAGACTCTGAAAAAAATCAACCTGGAAGTCCTGGAGAACAAAATCTTGGGCATCATCGGCCCGGCCGGAAGCGGCAAATCAACGTTCCTCCGGGCCCTCAACCGGCTCAACGACCTCGTTCCCGATTCCAGAACTGAGGGGACTCTGCTCGTTGAGGGCGTGGATGTGTATTCGGCTGATACGAGCGTAGCCGAGCTTCGCCGCCGGCTGGGCATGGTCTTTGCCATTCCTGTGCCCCTGCCGCGGTCAATTTATGAGAATGTGGCTTTTGGCGCCAGGATGGCCGGGCTCAAGGATAAGTCCGCTTTGACTGACCTTGTCATTGACTCGCTGAAAAAGACGGCTCTCTGGGGGGAGGTCAGCGACAGGCTGCGCTCGAGCGCTCTCAAGCTCTCCGGCGGCCAGCAGCAGAGGCTGTGCATTGCCCGCATCTTAGGCTTGAAGCCCCGGTTTATCCTCCTTGATGAACCCACTTCGGGCCTTGACCCCATCTCGACGATGAAGATCGAAGAAACGCTGCGCCAGCTCAAAAAAGACTACACGATCATTCTCGTGACCAACAACACGAAACAGGCAGCGAGAGTGGCCGACCGGACGGCTTTTTTCCTGAACGGCGATCTTATCGAAGTGGATGAGACAGCGAGAGTTTTTTCTTCTCCCTCGGACAAGCGGACGAACGATTACATCAGCGGAAGATTTGGCTAAGGCGAAGAACATGGGCACTATTGAAGTCAACAACTTGTCATTTTTTTACGGCAGGTTCCAGGCTCTCAAAGATGTCACCTTGAGCATCGAAAAACAAAAAATCACGGCCCTCATCGGTCCCTCCGGCTGCGGCAAGACGACTTTTTTGCGCACGCTCAACCGGATGAACGACCTCGTCGAGGGAGCGCGATGCCAGGGACAGGTCCTCATCGACGGCCTTGATATTTATCAGAAAGGAGTCGACCTGCTGGAGTTGCGCCGGAAGGTGGGCCTGGTCTTCCAGCGGCCCAACCCTTTTCCGTTGAGCATTTTCGATAATGTTACCTATGGGCTTCGAGTTCATGGCATCATGGACAGGGATGTCATTCAGGAGAGACTCCGCTGGAGTCTTGAATCCGTTCGCCTTTGGAACGAGCTGAAGGACTCCCTCAACAGGAACGCCCTTTCCCTTTCGGGTGAGCAGCAGCAGAGGTTATGCATCGCCCGCCTGATTGCCGTGGAGCCGGAGGTCCTTCTCATGGATGAACCTTGCTCTGCCCTCGACCTTTTTGCCACAGAAAAAATCGAGGACTTGATGCGCGGGCTGAAAAAACAGTACACGATTGTCATCGTCACGCACAACATGCAGCAGGCGGCGCGAGTCTCTGATTTCACGGGCTATTTTCTGTTAGGGGAACTCGTGGAGTTCGGGGAAACGACGCAGATTTTCACTGCCCCGAGTGACCGGCGGACAGAGGACTACATCACTGGCCGGTTCGGATGACGTCGCATCTCTGTTTATGTGATGATCCAATTTGGGGATGGGGTTCTCTCACGGCTCTTCGGGAGTAGCTGGAAATGTTCCGCTCGAAGTGTTAAACTTCTTGTGGCTTTTTTTCGTTCTTATGGATAAGGGAGATATCATATGAAAATGGTATTTATTCTCTGCAGCCTCCTCAGCTTTGTCTTCTTAGCTGCCTGCGTGATCGCTGTCGTCGATTCCCCTTATGCTGAGGGCCGCTTCGCGCCGAAGAGCTCTTTCCGCCGGACTTTAGCCTTTGAGCCTGGCGGGACGGTTTCCCTGGAGAATGCCAGGGGGAACGTCGAAATCGAAGGCTGGGACGAGGAAAGAATCGAGATATCCGCCGTGGAACGAAGGAGCTACGCTCCAGCTCGCCGCTTTTATGTCTCAACCTGGAAACAATCCGGCCTGAATATCCAGGTCAAAGAATCTCTGGGTATCATCAGTATCAAGACCGATCCCACGATCCAGAAAGACGAAGCCCGGTTCGTCAACTATGTCCTCTTTGTCCCCCAATCCGTCCGCCTCCAGGGCATCAGGAACAGGAGCGGAGACATTCGGGTGGCCGATGTTTACGGGAGTGTCGATGTGGAGCTGGAGGAGGGAACGGTCAGGATTGAGAACTTCTCAGGCTCTGTGGATGTCCGGGTTGGGAGAGGCGATGTCGAGGCGGAAATCCTTGACCTCAGGCCGGAGGATGAAGTCCGAATCGCGGCAGAGCGAGGCGATATCCGGCTTTATCTCGAACCTCAGGCAGAGATCCGGGTTGAGGCCAGCGCAACCAGGGGAAGCATCATCAGCGATTTTGATCTCGGGAAAGAGGAAGAGCCGGCCCAGAAGACGCGGCTCTTGCTCGAGGCGCTCAACGGCGACATCCGGATAAAAAAAGGAAAAGAATAAGGCCATCGAGAGGAAGAAACAAAATGGACGAGACGAGAAAAGTCATTCAAACGGCTGCCGGCCTCCTGATTGTATTGATAGCCGCGGCAGCGCTGTATTATTTCTTAATCTACAAAAGACCCAAAAGGCCGGTCCCGGCTGAGACGCCTCCTCCAGCAGCGGTGGATCTTGAACAAGTGCCGGCAGAGGAAAAGGCGCAGCCGACGCTTCCGCCGGTCGAACTCGACAAGAGCGATGACCTGGTCCGCCAGCTCGCCAAGGAGCTTTCTTCGCATCCAAAGATCGACCTCTGGCTGAGAAGCAAGGATATTGTCCGGCGGTTCACGGCTGCTGTCGACAATATCGCCAACGGGCTCAGCCCGGGATCGCATGTGGATTTTTTTGCGCCCGACGGTGAGTTCAAGGTCATCAAGAAGGGAGACCTGTGTTACGCTGACCCTGACGGATACGGCCGCTACGACCCTGTCGTGGATGTTTTCGTGTCCCTGGACAGCAAGAAGAGCGTCAGCCTTCTCAGAGCTTTGAAACCTCTTTTTCAGGAAGCATACAGGGATCTGGGGTATCCCGACAGGGATTTCCAAGAAACTCTTATCAGGGCCATAGATGAACTTTTAAGAACGCCTGTTGTCGAGGGAGATATTCTCCTGGAAAAGGCGGTCGTTAACTACATCATGGTCGACCCGGTCTTGGAAGGCCTCAGCGACGCACAGAAGCATCTTCTCCGAACAGGTCCAGAGAATGTCGGGGCGGTCCAGGCAAAGCTCAGGGAGATAGCCGCTGCCCTCGGCGTCCCCGAATCCCGGCTGGACCGGCCGCGCCTCTACCGGCCCCAGAGGTAATGAGCTTTAGCCGCACAGCCGGGCGCTAATCCTCCTTCAACGTGATCGGCGGAATCAGGCCTTGAAAGATTTTTTTTAGAGAAGGAAGAGCAAGAGCCCTGTAGTCTGTCAGGTCCGTGTGGAGAGGAGTGACGGAGATGAAACCTTGGGCCACGGCACTCGTATCGCTCGTCTCATCTCCCACGGCCGTCGGGTTTCCAGCTCCGATCCAGTAGTAGAGGTTTTCACGGGGGTCTTTTTTCTCGATGATTTCCGGGTTGTACCTTTTTTCGCCGAGCTTGGCGATCTTGATTCCATTGACAGGAGGAGGAGGGATGTTGATGTTCAGGGCGAGCCCCTGAGGGAGGGAAGCTTTGAGCAGTCGACCTGCCAAGCTGGCCATGAACCTGGCCGAGAAGTCGAAATGGAACTTTCCCGAAGCATCGGCCAGGACTGAGACGGCCACAGAGGGGACGCGCAGAAAGGTCCCCTGGATGGCGGCGGCCACCGTGCCAGAATAGGAGATATCCTGTTGTCCAAGGTTGGGGCCTCGGTTGAGCCCGGAGATGATCAGGCTGGCCGCGCGGGGTAGCAACTTTCGAAGCGCCAGGTAGACACAATCAGCAGGTGTTCCGTCCACGGCGAAAACGTTCCTTTTTATTCTCTCCACTCTGAGGGGCCGGCGGAGCGTCAGAGAAAGAGAGGTGGCGCTCTTTTCCCTGTCTGGCGCGACGATGCTGATATTCCCCAGCTTCCAGAGGTGGCGGCGAAGCGCCTGGATTCCCTCGGAAAAGAATCCGTCGTCATTGGTGAGGAGGATAAGAGGTCTTGAGCTCATTCTCAGGAACGGACCATGACGAGTATCATCTTGAATTTTTTGACGGCCCTTAGGGCATGGGGCTGATGGGCCGGCATGAGGATCATCTCGCCCTCGGCCAAGCGATGGCGGCCGCCCGAGATCGTTATCTCCGCTTCGCCGTCAATGATGACCACCAACGCGTCAAACGGGGCGGTGTGTTCGCTGAGCTGCTGGCCTTCGTCAAAGGCAAAGACGGTTGCGGTGCCGGTCGGCCGGCTGATGATCTCCCTGCTGACGATGGCCCCGGCCTGATAATCAACCAACGATTGAACACGATAGGCTCGTCCCAGAAGCTGGCCTGATGCCTTTTGTGTCTTGATCGGGCTCATTTTTTTCACTCTCCTTAATTTTTCTGCACTTGGAAAATTTGCCCAGCAGGCGAAAATAATCCTCAACTGGCGGCCAACGCTGTATGAACAAGGAGAAAAATCGGGACGGGCGGATTTGAACCGCCGACCCCACGCACCCCAAGCGTGTGCGCTACCAAGCTGCGCCACGTCCCGAAATGGGAAAATATTATAGCAGAAAAAGAACCCCTTTTTACAGTTTCCGCGGTCCTTTTTCCAACGAAGCGGCGATTTCCTGGAGCCGGTCCCGCACCTCAGAGAGCATCTTCTTGAGGCGGTCGGGATGGACCGGTTCCGAGGTCCTGCTGCCGAACTCCTCTTCGATCCGTCTCTTGGCGCCAGCCAAGGTGAGTTTTTCTTTGACCAGGAGTTCTTTCAGACGGAGGATGATCGTGAGGTCTTTGGGCCGGAAAATCTTCTGTCCGCTTCCTGTCTGCCCGACGTGGAAGAAGGGGAACTCCTTTTCCCATCTCTCTATGACTTTGGCATCGAGCCCGACAATACGGCTGACTTCATCGAGTTTGTAGAAGAGTTTGTCCTGGGCTTTTTCGTGTTTTGTCCTTTCTGCCACAGGAATTTCCTGTCTTTTCTTCGACTCTCAGCGCTAACGATATCATGTCTCCAGGGCAGCGTCAAGGCGGGACACAGGCGTAACACCCAGATTTGCCGGTAGGAAAAGGCTATCCCTGTCATCGCGAGCACCCATTGGGTGCGTGGCGATCTCATCAACACAAACTGAGATTGCTTCGCTTCGCTCGCAAAGACAATTTTCTAACGGCAATTTCGGGTAACACAGTGGTGGTGCGCAGCCGGCTCATCTGATATAATTTAAGTGGACCAGAGGATGGAGAAAAAGGAAGGCCACACCCCTCTTGCCGAGAGGATGAGGCCCAGGTCTTTTGACCAGTTTTATGGCCAGGAGCACCTTCTTGGACAAGGAAAAATCCTTTCCGAGCTGATCGAATCCGGCCACCTCGTTTCTCTGATTTTCTGGGGGCCGCCCGGTTCTGGGAAAACGACCTTGGGCACGATGCTGGCCCGGCATTTTGATGTGCCCTGCCTGTTTTTCTCGGCTGTGCTCTCCGGGATCAAAGAAGTAAAAGAGGTCATGGCTCAAGCGGAGAGCCACAAAAGAATGTTCGGGAAACCGAGCATCATCTTCATTGATGAAATCCACCGATTCAACAAGGCCCAGCAGGGAGCTTTTCTGCCGTATGTGGAAAGGGGGGACATCATCCTCTTCGGGTCGACAACCGAAAATCCCTCATTCGAAGTCATCGCGCCCCTTCTTTCTCGCACCAAAGTCCTCATCCTTCATCCCCTCAACGAAGAGGCGCTTGCTCGAATCATTGACGAAGCGCTGAGCGACGAAGAGCGAGGGCTGGGCAGCCTTGAATTAGCGCTCGACCCTCAGGCCAGGAAGCTCATCATCGATTATGCCAACGGCGATGCCCGGCGAGCCCTCAACACCCTGGAGATTGCGGTCAGCCTGGCGCGCGGCTCCTCCCTCGGCCTGCCCGAAATCCAGGAGGCCCTGCAGAAAAGAACGCTTCTCTACGACAAAAGCGGAGAAGAACATTTCAACCTTATCTCCGCCCTCCATAAAAGCCTGCGCAACAGCGATGCGGACGCCTCTCTTTACTGGCTGGCCAGGATGATCTTGGCCGGAGAAGATCCTCTCTACATCGCTCGGCGGCTGGTGCGGTTTGCCAGCGAAGACATCGGGCTGGCCGATCCCCAGGCCCTGTCCGTCGCCCTTATGGCCAAGGACGCTTATGACTTCTTAGGCTCGCCCGAGGGAGAGCTGGCTCTCGCCGAGGCCGTGATTTACCTGGCTTCCGCGCCCAAGAGCAACCGGGCCTATGTCGCCTTTTCGCAAGCCATGAAAGAGGTGGAAGAAAACCCTTATGAGCCGGTCCCTCTTCATCTCCGCAACCCGGTCACGCCGTTGATGAAAGACATCGGTTACGGAAAAGACTACGCCTACGCCCATGATTTTGAATTCGGCACGACCGATATGGAGACATTCCCGGAAGCGCTCAAAGGCCGGAAGTACTACCATCCTGGAGACATGGGGCTGGAAAAAGAAATCAAGAAACGGCTGGAATGGTGGCAAAGCCTTAAGGAAAAGCTCCGGTCTCGAAAGAAGGCTTAGCCCTCTTTCTCTTTTTCCTTGAGAAGGTAATAAATTTCCCAGCTGATGTCATCGGCCAGGCAGCCGATGCACGACGTCTTGGTTGTGGCCAGTTCTCCGTCGGTGATTTTGTCCTTGATGATTTTCTTCACCTTTTTCCTGATCCTGTAAAGCATGATGTAGTTAACCATCGGCCAGATTCCCTCCGCATAATATCAATTTCCTTTCTCCATGTAAAGATTGAGCGAGGAGGGGCAACGTGATATGATGATTCCCCTTGAGTGATGAAAAAGACAAGCACGATTCTGCCTTTAGCGCTGAGCCTGCTCAGCCTCTCATGTTCCCTTTCGGGGACAAGGCCGGCGCTGTATCCGGGCGGCGCGGGATTTCCGGTCGAGGAGTCCGGCCGGGTAACGATTGAGGGGAAAATCATCCGGACCATGGTGGAGGATGAAGGAAAAATTTATCTCGCCACGGACAGAGGCAAGCTCTATTGCCTTGATGGGAAGGCCCAGAAGGTTTTATGGACGCATGAGTCTGAAGCCGGCTTTAGCTCGCCGCCTGCGGTGGGGAAGGACCGCCTTTTTGTTCTTGACTACGGGGGGCAAATCACGTGCGTGGATAAGAACGGGAGCGTGCACTGGAAAAGCAAGATCGAAGGGCATACTCCGGCGAGCCTCAGCCAGAATCAACACGGGGTTTATGTCGGAACCCAGGAAGGGAGCGTTCTGGCCCTGAGCCCGGACTCGGGAGAAATGCTCTGGCACTTTGCCACGGGTGGTTCTGTCATGTCTGAGACCCTCGTTTGGGAAGGGAAGATCGTCTTTGCCTCTGAGGATGGGAACATCTATATTCTCTCTCCGAGGGGACGCGTTCGGAACGTTGTCAAAGTTGGGAGACCTGTTCTCGTAACGCCTCTTATCGATAATACCCGTCTTTATGTGGGGGCCGTGGATTCGGTCTTTCACTGTTTTGATTTGAGGGCACAGAGGAGAATGTGGAAGATCCAGTTAGGCGGCAGGATTCTTGCGCCGCCTCTGACGGACGATAGACATGTCTTTTTCGTCGCCTCTAACTGTGTCCTCTATTGTTTGAATAAGAAAAGCGGCGAGATCCAGTGGTGGCGCGCCCTGCCCTCGCTTGCCCGGTATGATCTCGAATCGAGCGACGGCAAGATCGTTGTCGCTTCATCCTCTCCCACACTTGTCTGTTTGGATGTAAAAAGTGGGGAGAAGGTGGGGTTTTACGATGCCGGCTCGGAGCTAAGGTCAAACGCGTTATGGCTGGATCCTTATCTTGTTGCAGCTCTTTATGACCCGAGTGAAGAAAGGGGGAGCGTTATTTTTCTCCATCGGCAGGTCAGTGTCCAGATTGGCGCCGCGCTGGCTTCGCCCCAGCCCGTGGGCACAGAAATCAGTTTTGCCGCCTCGGCTGTTGGGTTTTACATCCCCAGGTATGAATTCTTCCTCCGGCAGGACGGAGAGAGAACCGTCGTCCAGAAGGGGTCGGCGAGAAACACCTGGGTCTGGTTTCCGGATAAGGAGGGCACCTATGCTGTCGGGGTCAGGGTGAGCGATGCCAAACAGGAGAGGGAAGCCGAGATCCCGTTTGAGATAATCAAAGGGAAATAGAATAACCGGCGACAAACCCGGAAAGGAGGAGCCCGATGAACAGAGAGGAGGCTTTGGGCCTCGTCAAACAACACCTCAAGAACAAGAACCTGGTCAAACACAGCCTGGCTGTAGAGGCCTGCATGAAAGCTGTTGCGATAAGGCTTGGCCAGGACGAAACGAAATGGGCCCAGGCCGGAATCCTCCACGACCTCGATTACGAGCTCACGGAAAAGAGCCCCGAGCTCCACACGGATGAGACAGTCAAAATTCTCGGCGGGCTGGGGATCAGTGCCGATATCATCCAGGCCATCCAGGCTCATGCGGGCAAAGTCCCTTGCCAGAGCCCGATGGACTGGGCCATTTTTTCCATCGACCCTTTAACCGGGCTGATCATCGCCGCGACTCTGATGCACCCGACACGAAAGCTCAAGGATGTCGACCTTGAGTTTGTCAAAAGGCGGTACAAGGAGAAAAGTTTCGCCCGCGGCGCCAAGAGGGAAGAGATCGAAGAGTGCCACAACATCGGCTTAGAGCTGGATGAGTTTGTCGCACTCTGCCTCGCCGCCATGCAGGGCATCTCGAGTGACCTTGGGCTTTAATAGCTCTAACGGGGGCGGCCTTCAGGACTTTCCAAGAATACCCGCTTTGAAGCCGACCTCAAGCGTACGGCCTCTACAGGGAAAACCTGGCTCTGTGAAGTAGTCCCTGTTCAGGATATTGGATACTTTGAAGAAAACATCGAATCGGCGGAGGGAGCAGGAAAGAACCGTCTCGAAATCGCAAAAGCCAGGGATCCGGAGAAGGGATTGACTGGCCAGGTCATACCAGGAGGAGGATGAGGCGAGAATGCCTAAAATTCCCCAGTTCAGCCACTGGAAAGGAGAAAAGAACACATCGATGGACAGGCTGTGCTTGGGGAGGGCGTCGAGCGGCCGGTTTTCTGTCTTGTTCTTGTGGTTAAGATAAGTGTAACTCAGGGTCGCCTCTAATTTTTTTAACGATTTTGACGTCTGAATCTCCAGGCCGTCGATTGAAGCCTGATTGATGTTGTAGAACCTCCGGATGCCGTCGGGAAGCCTGACGCTTTCAATCATGTCGTCGAAACGGTTGAAAAAAACGGCGCCCGACAGGAAGACGAGACCGGTCCAGGTCGCGCCGACTTCCCACAGATTCCCTGATTCGCTGAGCAAACCCGGGTTTCCGGAAGAAGGAGAATAGAGCGAGCGCATGGACGGGAAGCGGGATTTTCTAGAAAAAGAGAGGTGGACTTCCCAGCTCTCCCGGGGAGAAAATTTGAGGCCGGCCAGGGGGTTGATTCTTGACGTGCTCAAACCCTCAAACTTGCGCAGATGGTCGAAGCTGGCGCCGGCAATGAGCGTCCAGCCCGAGGAAAGCGAGAAGTGATTCTCGACAGCCAGGGAGGTCACTCCCTGGCTGTACTCCTGCCAGGCTAGGCCTTTGTCGTCCTGTGTGCGAGCCTTCTCTTGCTGGAAGGTAAAGCTTGTTTTGATGGTGAAGGCAGGGCTGACCGGCAGGTCGGCCAGGGCAAACGCGCCGTACACAGCGTTGTCAAACGTGCTTTCGAACTGGAGGCTTGTCATCTCCTCGTTACGGTAAGCGTCGAGGACATTGTCGTACTTGATCATGTAGGCGCGGAAGCGGAGCGTTGAGGAGCGGCCAAGAGCCGTGTAGCCGCCGGCGCTGAGAGAGAGCCTGTCCCAGTTCCTGAAACGCCAGTAGCGGGGCCTGGCAGCAACGAGAGAGGGAGGAAGGCCGTAGGCTGAATGATAATAACTCCCGTTGACCAGGATTTCCGTCTGGCTCGACGGAGTATAGAAGAGTTTAGCGTTGAGGCTCAGCCGTTCGTAGTCGCTGTTGGACCGCTTGATCCTACTATTCCCATCGGAATAGTAAAATCCTTTCGAATCCTGGTAGAGAAAATTGCTGCTCAGAGCAAACTGTCTCCACGTCCAGCCGGAGAAAAGCCCAAGGCTGCGTGTCCCGCCTTCGCCAGCGCTTGCCTGAAGAGTCAGAACAGGGTCGGCTGCCGGCCGCCTGGTGACGACGTTGACGATCCCCCCCAGCGTGTTCGGTCCGTAAAGAACCGAGGCCGGGCCTCGAGTGACCTGAATCGACCGGGCCGAGGCAACTTCTATCGTCTTGAGGTCGAACGTGTTGAAGTATGGTTCATAAGAAGGGACGCCGTCGATGAAGAGGGCGATGCGGCGGGAATCCATTCCCCTCAGCTTGAGCGTGAACTCATTTTTCTCTCCCACGGTGACATGAACTCCCGGCACGCACTTGATGGCTTCTCCAAGGTCAAGCGGCCGCCTCCTTTCCAGGGCCTTGCTCTCGATGATGCTGACCGTCGAAACCTGAGTGTCCCGGGGCGCCTCGCTGACGACAATGATCTCCTCGGTAATCTTATCGATTTTTTCCTTCTGGGGCTTTTTCTCTTGCTCTTCTTGTGCATAGAGGAAAGGCACCAGAGTGACGCAGAGAAACAGGCCCAGCCAGGCATTCCGTTTTCTTTTATCAGCTAACTCGGTATTTATGAATCGACGGCTCATGGCAAGGTTTATTACTTTAGCAGAAAGCGAGGGGTCTGTGAACCGGAAAGGGAGAGGGGATGATTCGGGCCCTAAAATAATGTATAATGGAGGGCTTAAAAAGCATTTATTTATTCTGGAAGGAGGAAATCGTGATCAATGCTCTGACCAAGATTCCGGCGCCGGTGAATGAACCCGTCTTGAGCTACGCGCCGGCCACCCCGGAGAGAAAAGCGCTTAAAGACCAGCTCGAGAAGATGCTCCGCCAAGAGGTCGAAATCCCGCTCATCATCGGCGGGAAAGAGGTCAGGTCGGGCGATCTGGCCGATTGCCGTTGCCCGCACGACCACCGCCATCTCCTGGGCCGCTACCACAAGGCGAGGACTCAAGAGGTGGACCTGGCTGTGGCTGCCGGCACAGCCGCCTGGAAGGACTGGTCGGAAATGGACTGGATGTCGAGGGCAGCGGTGTTTTTGCGGGCGGCCGAGCTCCTTGCTACAAAGTATCGCTTCATCCTGAATGCGGCCACGATGCTCGGCCAGTCCAAGACAGTCCACCAGGCTGAGATCGATTCCGCCTGTGAACTCATCGATTTTTACCGTTTTAACCCTTTTTTCATGACTCAAATCTACGCCCAGCAGCCGGACTCAGCGCCAGGCACCTGGAATTACCTGGAATACCGCGCTCTGGAGGGGTTTGTCTTTGCCGTGACGCCGTTCAATTTTACGGCGATCGCTGGCAACCTGCCGACCTCGCCAGCCATGATGGGGAACACCGTGCTCTGGAAGCCTGCCTCCTCAGCGGTTTACTCTGCTTATTATCTGATGCTCCTTTGGAAAGAAGCAGGCCTGCCCGACGGAGTGATCAATTTTATCCCCGGTTCTGGCCGGTTTGTCGGCGATCCCGTGCTCGAGAAGCGGGATCTGGCCGGTGTTCATTTCACCGGCAGCACAGGCGTCTTCCATAGCATGTGGGGAACAATCGGCGCCAACATCATGAAATACAGGACCTATCCACGGATCGTCGGCGAGACGGGCGGCAAAGACTTCGTCTTTGTCCATGCCTCGGCCGACACGGATGTTGTGGTGACGGCCCTCATCCGCGGGGCTTTTGAATACCAGGGACAGAAATGTTCAGCCGCCAGCCGGGCCTACATTCCCGACAGCCTCTGGCCGGCCATCAAGACGCGACTTCTGGACGAGCTGAGGACGATTAAGATGGGCGACGTCACGGACTTCTCGAACTTCATGGGCGCGGTTATCGATGAAGCGGCTTTCTCGAGCATCGTCGAGTATATCGAATATGCGAAGAAATCAGGTGAAGCCGAGATTCTGAGCGGCGGAGGCTACGACAAATCGAAGGGGTATTTTATTGAGCCCACTGTGGTCAAAGCCGCCAGCCCAAGACACAAGCTCATGGAAGAGGAAATTTTCGGGCCGGTGCTGACGATCTATGTTTACCCGGCGGCCGAGTTCACCGAGACGCTTCATCTCTGCGATTCGACATCCCCCTATGCCCTGACCGGAAGCGTCATCGCCGAAGACAGGAAGGCCATCCTCGAGGCGATGAGTGTTCTACGCCAAGCAGCGGGGAATTTCTACATTAACGACAAACCCACTGGCGCTGTCGTCAACCAACAGCCTTTCGGCGGGGCCCGCGGTTCCGGGACAAACGACAAGGCCGGTTCCTACTTGAACCTTCTCCGCTGGACAAGCGCCCGGGCGATTAAGGAGAACTTGAACCCGCCCCGAAACTACCGGTATCCATTTCTGGCGGAGAAATAGGCGTGCCCAGTGTTTTTCTGATGAGGCCAATGGAAGGATAAAGCAAGAATGAAGGAGATGAGAACCTGGGCGTGGATTCTGCTTTTTGGTTCGCTCTGGGGCATTAACGAAGTCGTCACTGGCGAAAGCCTTTTCCGCAGCCAAACGTTTCTGGCCTCGGCCTGGCTGGCAGCTGCCGCTTTTTTCATCCTCGCCATAGCAAGGGGAGTTATCAACAAACCAGGGAGTTCTTGTGTGATCGCGGGGATTGCCGCCGGTTTCAAGCTGATTAACGCGTCGCCGTATTTCTGCCACCTTTTGGGTATCTTCCTTCTTGGAGTGGCTTTTGATGCAGCCGCCAGCCTGTTGCTGCGGGGAAAGGGAAAAGCCAGCCTCCGGCACAGCCTTGTGGGAGTCCTGAGCGCGTATGGCGGGTTTGCTCTTTTCGCTCTCATCATTACCTATGTCATTCGCTACGAGTATTGGGTCATGGGTGGGCCGGCCAAAGTCATCAATCATATTTTTGTCAGCGGAAGCCTCGCCGCTGCGGGTGCGGCTTTCCTTGTCCCTTTAGGACACACGCTTGGTTCCCTTGGGCGGCCAGTTCTCGAAAGACATCCCCGCTGGTCCTCTGCTGGAGCGGCGGCCGGCCTGATCCTCCTCTGGACACTCGGCCGAATAACGGGCTGAGGAACTGACCGTGAGGATAGAAGCCACCGTGGACAGATGCGAGGCGGGTGGAGAAATAAGGGGATAAAAAGAAACAAGATAAGGAGAACACGATGAAAGGTTTGCTTGAGAAACTGAACCTAAAAAACATGAACATCGGCGCCTGCGCCGGGCCAGACGCCTGGTACGAAGATTCAAAAGGCAGAGAGCTCGTCTCCCATAACCCCACAACAGGACAGCCCATTGCCAGCGTCATCCAGGCCACAGAGAAAACCTACGAGCTCGTGATGGCCGGAGCCGTCGAGGCTTTCCGCCGCTGGCGGATAGTGCCGGCACCTAAGCGAGGTTTGGTCATCCGCGACCTTAGCCAGGCCTTCAGGGAAGTCAAGGAGCCGCTGGGAGAGCTGGTTAGCCTTGAGATGGGCAAGATCAAGGCGGAAGGCTGGGGCGAGGTCCAGGAGATGATCGATATCTGCGATTTTGCTGTCGGGCTCAGCCGTCAGCTCTACGGCCTGACTATGCATTCGGAACGACCGGCTCACCGCATGTACGAGCAGTGGCATCCGCTGGGTGCCGTGGGAGTGATCACGGCGTTTAATTTTCCCGTGGCGGTCTGGTCGTGGAATGCCGCCATCGCCGCGGTCTGCGGCGATCCTGTGGTCTGGAAGCCCTCCTCCGATACGCCTCTCACGGCTGTCGCTGTTCAGCATATCGCCAACAGGGTCGTGGCCGACCACGGGTTCAACGGAATTTTCTGCCTGGCCATCGGCTCCGGCGCCACGGTCGGGGAGATGATGATCAACGATCCGAGGCTGCCGCTTATCTCGTTCACGGGTTCGACCAAGATGGGACGGCGAGTGGCCGAAGCTGTGGCGCGCCGGTTCGGCCGCACGATTCTTGAGCTCGGCGGGAACAACGCCATCATCGTCACCGAGGACGCCGACCTCGAGATGGCGGTGCGTTCCATTCTCTTCGGGGCTGTCGGGACAGCCGGGCAGCGCTGCACCTCAACCCGGCGGATCATCATGCAGAAGTCCATCGCTCAAAAGCTTACCGAAAAGTTGGTTAGAGCTTATAACCAGGTGCGGATCGGCAACCCCCTCGAGGAAGGCATCCTGATGGGCCCTCTCGTCACGAGGGCGGCCGTCGACGATATGATGGCGGCTCTTGAAAAGGCCAAAGAGCAGGGCGGGACGGTCGTCTATGGAGGCAATCGCCTGCCTGAGCTGGGTCAGCAGTTTGTCCAGCCCACGATCGTCAAGATGCCGGCCCAGACCGCGATCGTCCACGAGGAGACCTTTGCGCCCATCCTTTATCTTCTTGAGTATGAGGACCTGGACGAAGCCATCCGGCTCCACAACGAGGTTCCTCAGGGGCTCTCGAGCGCGATGTTTGCCACGGACCTTCGCAAGGCCGAGAGATTCCTCTCTCACGAGGGCTCTGATTGCGGCATCGCCAACATCAACATCGGCACATCGGGCGCGGAAATCGGCGGCGCTTTCGGCGGGGAAAAGGAGACGGGCGGCGGCCGAGAATCCGGGTCGGATGCCTGGAAACAGTACATGCGTCGCCAGACAAACACGATCAACTGGTCGCTCGAGCTGCTCCTGGCCCAGGGGATTAAGTTCGGGGATTGATGCACAAGCCAGCCCAAGGCTTTTTGGCCACAGAGAAGGATAAACAGAGCGATGATTATCTATCTTAAAGCCGGTGGCGAATTGAGGGCAAAGCTTCAACCGGATGTTGATTATTGCACTCGCCGCGTGGAGGCAGAAGCAGGCCTAAGCCTAAGAGACATCCTTGCGGGAATCGGCATCAACCCTGCTTTTGTTGCTTTTGCCCTCAAGGACGGAGACGTGAAAAGGCTTGACTATGTGCCTTCTGAAGGCGATGTGATAACACTCCAGCCGCCCGTGTCGGGAGGGTAACAGGAAAAGGATGGATCGAGAAGGGGAAAGGGAACGATACAGCCGGCAGATTCTCATTCCCGACTGGAATCAAGAGAAGCTCAGGCGAGCGACTGCCCTTATCGTCGGCCTCGGAGGTCTGGGCTCAGCTTCAGCTCTTTACCTTGCAGCAGCGGGCATAGGAAGGCTGCGCCTCTGCGACTGCGGCAGAGTCGAACGCTCCGACCTCAACAGGCAAGTCCTTTATGAGGAGTCTTCCATCGGCTCCCTCAAGGTTGAGGAAGCCGGCCAGAGGCTTGCTGCCTTGAATCCGTTGGTTAAGCTGGAAAAGCTCAACGTTTTTCTCGATTCTCATACAGTCGGTGAGCTCATCAAAGGATGCCAGGTCATCGTCGACGGGCTTGACAACCTGGAATCTCGGTTTATCCTTAACCAGGAATCCTTAAAAAAGAGAATTCCCTATATCTACGGAGCCGTCCACGGTTGGCTGGGGTATGCGGGGTTTTTCCATCCTCCTCTGACAAGCTGCTTGGCCTGCCTGATGCGGCCGAATCTCTCTCAACCAGAGCCCGTCCCTGTCTTTGGAGCGGTGCCCGGGATTATAGGTTTGGTTCAGGCCACCGAAGCCATCAAGTGGATTCAGGGGATCACTCCGTCTCTGCTTGGCCGACTTCTGATTTATGACGGGCGGCACTTGACGTTTGATCTCGTCAACGTGGATAAAAACCCGGCTTGTCCTCTCTGCCCTAAATATAAAGGATAGGAGGAAAGGTCTAAAAAAGGAGGCTCAAAATGGCCAAAAAACTCTACCGTTCGTTCAGCCGGAAAATGATCGGCGGTGTCTGCGGCGGCCTGGCCGATTATTTTGACCTCGATGTTTCCCTGGTTCGGCTTATCTTCGTGGGCATCGCTCTTGTCACGGCCCTCCTCCCGATGCTGATCTTCTACCTCATTGCTTGGATCATCATTCCAATAGGAGAAGCAAAGAAAGAGTAGCTCGTTGACTTCTCCTCCCTAATAGGGTATTAAATAGGCGTTTTTGCAGTTGACCTGAACACGGATGAACAAAGGCGAGATTCCCTTCCGCCATATCGCCATCGAGGGTGCGCCGAGGTGCCAGAAGAGCAAGCTCGCTCAGATTCTGGCCCAGGTCATCGGCGGCAAGCTTGTGCTCGACAAAACGGAGAATCCTTATCTCAAGGATTTTTACGACGAAAAGGAAGGAGCCTCCTTTCTGGCCCAGCTTGTCTTCCTGGTCAACCGCTACCACCAGCAGCTCAGGCTTTCCCAAAGAGACCTGTTTGAGGAGAGAGTCATCTGCGATTACCTCTTTGAGAAGGACAAAATCTATGCGTACCAGACGCTCGGCGATGACGAGCTCGTCGTCTATGAGCGGATTTACACGATCCTGGCAGAGAGGATTCCCCGGCCAGACCTGACAATTTACCTTCAGATTTCTCTCTCCACGCTGCTCAAGAGAGTCGCAAAAGAAGGAAGCGCCTGGGAAAAGAACATCTCCGAAAAATACCTGGAGGATCTAGTTGAAGCCTTTGACTATTTTTTCTTCAATTTCCAGGCGACAACTCTCCTCGTTGTCAAAGCAGACGAGCTTGACCTGACCCGGGAAGAAGACATCATGGACATTGTCCACCAGATCAGCCAACTGAAGAAGGGCTCGCTTTATTATGTGCCGCAGAGTTTTGAACACAGAGATAGCCGGAAAAAATAGGCTTTTTTGAAAATAGACTTTACCTCAATCCCGCGTTGAGGCGGGATGGGGAGAAAGGATTGACCATGTTAGAAAAACCTGTTTCTCCTGTCACCATTCCGTCCCTGCAGGGAAAAAAGGAGAGCAGAGAAAAAATCGTGGCCCTGACTGCCTACGATTTTCCCACAGCTAAGATTATCGACGAGGCCGGCGTCGACATCATCCTGGTCGGGGATTCTCTGGGAATGGTTGTCTTGGGATACGAGAGCACCATCCCCGTGACCATGGATGAGATGATCCATCACACCAAAGCTGTCAGCCGGGCTGTCCGCCGGGCCCTGGTCATCGGCGACATGCCCTATTTTTCTTTTCATCTGGGAGTGGAGGAGACGATCGCCAACGCCTCCCGTTTTCTCAAAGAGGCCGGGGCCAAGGCGGTCAAGATCGAGGGCGCCTCAAAAAAGAGATTAAAACTCGTCGAGGCGATGGTCGAGGCGGAGATCCCGGTTTTGGGACATGTTGGGCTCACGCCACAGTCCCTCTATAGGTTCGGCCAGTACAAGGTCAGGGGCGCTAACAGGGAAGAGGCGAAGGGGATTATCGCCGACGCACTGAACCTTGAAAGCGCGGGCGCTTTCGGCGTCATCTTAGAATGCATCCCCAAGGACTTAGCCAGGACAATCACTGAAAAGCTGAGAGTGCCGGCCATCGGGATCGGCGCTGGCCCCCACTGTGACGGCCAGATCCTCGTCTTCCATGACCTGGTGGGGTACTCCAACGGCTACCAGCCCAAGTTCGTCAAAAAGTATGCGGACCTTCAGGAGGTGATAAGCCAGGCGGTCAGGACGTATGCCAAGGAGGTGAGACAAGGAGCTTTCCCGGAAGAGACTCATACTTACCACCGGACGATGAAGAAAGGAAAATGAGAATCCTCTCCCGGATTGCCGAGATGAAGGCAGTGGTCCAAGAGCTCAAAGCTCAGTCTAAGAGCGTCGGGTTTGTCCCGACCATGGGATTCCTTCACGAAGGGCATCTGAGCCTTGTCAGGGAGTGCCGGAAGAGCGCGGACGCGACCGTGGTCAGCATTTTTGTCAACCCCCTCCAATTTAGCCCTAAGGAGGATTTCAAAGATTACCCCCGGGATCTGGACAGGGATAAGCGGCTTTTGGAGGGGGAAAGAGTCGATTTTCTTTTTCATCCGGAGGCTGAAGAGATGTATCCCGAAGGCTACAGGACGACAGTGGAAGTGGAGGGACTCCAGGATAAGCTCTGCGGCCGCTCCAGGCCCGGACATTTCAAGGGCGTGACGACGGTTGTCCTGAGGTTTTTCAATATTGTCCAGCCGGACCTTGCTTTTTTCGGTCAGAAAGACGCTCAGCAAGCGCTCATTCTTAAGAAGATGGCGAAGGATTTGAACCTAAATGTGGAGATTCGCGTCCTGCCGATCGTCCGCGACCAGGACGGGCTGGCCCTGAGCTCCAGAAATATGTATCTCAACGGGAGAGAGCGGCAGGCGGCTCTGGTTTTGATAAGAAGCCTGGCTCAGGCTAAATTGATGTTTGAGGCGGGGGAGAGAAGGGCGGAGTCTATCATTGCCAGGATGAAAGATATGATAAGCCGGGAGCCGCTGGCCAGGATTGATTATGTCGAGGTCGTCAACCTCGAGGAGCTCGACCCGATCGAGACGATCGACCGGGATGTCCTGGTCGCCCTGGCCGTCTTTATCGGCAAAACAAGGTTGATCGATAACCTGATCCTGGAAATCAAAAGGAAATAAACGAGGGTGAACAGCCATGAAAAGAGTCATGCTTAAAGCGAAAATTCATCATGCCCGGGTGACGGAAACCGACGTGGATTATGAGGGCAGTCTGGCCCTGGATGAAGACTTGATTAGGGCTGCTGACATGCTTCCTTATGAGAAAGTCCATGTCTATAATGTCTCCAACGGCGAACGGTTCGCCACCTATCTCATTAAAACTGAGAAAGGCTCGGGCAAAGTAGGAGTCTACGGCGCCGCCGCCCACAGAGCCAAAGTGGGGGATAAGCTGATCGTCGTTTCCTATGCCATCATCGATGAAGAAGAGGCCGATTTTTTCATGCCCAAAATCCTGATCCTCGGTGCGGACAACAAGGTCGCTGAGATCAAATGATTTTCAAAATCCAAGGACCTATTTTTGTTTCAGAGCCCACTCTTTGAGCTCCTTGTAAGACACTTCGCCGCAGAGAACGTCGCTCGTCTCGGGATTAAAAAAGGTCGGGGTGCGGAGCTGTCCGCCGCATTTTGGCGCAATGGCCGGGCGGTAGGACCTCATCAGGTCGGCGTTCTTCTCGTTGTGCCAGACCTCGAGCTTCTCGAAAGAGATTTTCTCCTCGTTTTCCAGTTTTTCCACATGAGGCATCATGGCCTTGCAATGGGGGCATTCCCGGGCATAGAACATGATGAGCTTGCTCATTTTTTCCTCCTCACAAACAGCCCGCACCAGCATTCTCCGTCTTTTTTGTTCTTGTAGGTTTCATGGATGAGGAAATGGCAGGGGCAGACAAGTTTCAGGTCTTCGGCGAAATCCCCGCTGGCCAGCCGGCAGGGGCAGTACTTAAGCCCGTGGTTCAGCTCATTGGCGAACAACCCGTCAAGGAGCATCTCGACTTTTTGCTTGTCTGGATTGATCTCAAATTCGTTTTGCTCAGCAAACTTGTGGAGGGCTTGGCGGAATTCTTCCCTGGTCATGGTCGTCCCGTCCGCTCCCATGATTTTCCCTGCTTCCCGGGCGGAGACTTCGACATAGGCATTCCTGGCCAGGCAAGTGGGGCAGATCTCCGGCGGCTTGAGGCCGTAATGAATGTCGTTGCAGATGAAACAGCGCCAGAATTTCTTCATGTTCTTCTAAGCTTGATGCTTAATCGAGGTGGTAATTGGGCGCCTCCTTGGTGATGACGACGTCATGAACATGGCTCTCTCTCAGCCCCGCTGAGGTTATCTTGATGAATTTTGTCTTCTGCTGGAGTTCCTCGATATCTTTGCAGCCGGAGTAGCCCATACCGGCCTTCAACCCGCCGACCATCATCTGGATGATGCGGGAAGCGCTGCCTTTGTAGGGGACACGCCCTTCGATCCCTTCGGGCACGAGCTTGCTCTCGCTGAGCGGTGAATCCTGGAAGTAGCGATCGCGGCTTCCTTCCTTCATCGCCTCGATCGACCCCATTCCGCGATACGTTTTGTAGGAACGGCCCTGGTAGATCACGACTTCACCCGGGCTTTCGTCCGTGCCGGCGAGCATGTTGCCTAACATCACCGAGCTGGCTCCGGCTGCGATCGCTTTAGCGATATCGCCGGAGAACTTGATCCCGCCGTCGGCGATGATCGGAACGTTCCTGGCTTTGGCCACTTTAAACACGTCAGCGATAGCGGTGATCTGAGGGACGCCCGCTCCCGTGACGACCCGGGTCGTGCAGATCGAGCCCGGGCCAACGCCGACCTTGACCGCATTGACGCCCAGTTCGATCAGGTCCAGGGCCGCTTCCATGGTCCCGATATTGCCGGCAATAATTTCCTGAGAGGGAAACGCAGACCTCAGCCTCTTGACGGCGTCGAGGACTCTCTGGGAGTGACCGTGGGCCGTGTCGACGACCAAAACATCCACTTTGGCTTTGATGAGCGCTTCAGCCCTTTCAAGGGTGTCCTCGCCGACGCCGATGGCGCCGCCCACGCGCAGCCGTCCGAAGCTGTCCTTGGCGGCGTTTGGATACTGGATGCGTTTGAGGATGTCTTTATAAGTGATCAAGCCTTTGAGGTGGAAGTTTTCGTCGACCATCAGGATTTTTTCGATCTTGTGCTTGTGGAAGAGCTTTTCAGCTTCTTCAAGGGATGTCCCCAAGGGGACTGTGATGAGGTCTTTGGTCATCACCTCCTCGATGGGCAGGTTGAGCCGCGTCTCGAAACGGATGTCCCGGTTGGTCAGGATGCCGACGAGCCTGTTGTCTTTCTCGGTGATGGGGAGGCCGGAAATTCTGTATTTTTTCATCAGCTCGAGGGCCTGGTAGATCTTGTCCTGGGGTCTCATGGTGATCGGGTCGACCACCATGCCGCTTTCATGGCGCTTGACCTTGTCGACTTCCTCGGCCTGGATAGCAACGGGCAAGTTTCGGTGGATGATGCCAACCCCGCCCTGTTGAGCCAGGGCAATGGCCATTTTGGATTCCGTCACAGTGTCCATGGCCGCGCTGACGATGGGAATCCGAAGCTCGATATTCTGGCCGAGCTTCGTGGTGACGTCGATGTCCGCCGGAATGACAGTGGACTTGGCGGGAAGAATCAGGACATCGTCAAAGGTAAGCCCCTCCCTGATCTTTGCGTCCAGCATGTCTCCTCCTTCCTCGGCCTAACGTTTTTTTCGTTTTTTGGGGATGAGAGACCGGGCTTGTTTGCTCCTGGAGACGGAAGCCCCTTGGTGCGGTTGCTGGTAGTAGAGAGGTTGCTGTTGTGGCCTTCTCTGCGGTAGTTCCTCCTCAATAACCGGCTGGAGGAGGAAGATATACCGGACAGTCTCTTCCTCGATGCGGTCCATCATCGCCTGGAACATCTCGTAGCTCTCTTTCTTGTATTCAACGAGGGGATCTCGCTGGCCGTACCCGCGCAACCCGATGCCCTCCTTGAGGTAATCCATTCCCAGCAGATGGTCCTTCCATTGGGAATCGATAATCTGGAGCATGATGATCCTTTCGAATTCTCTCATCCGCGCGGGGCCGAGCAGCCTCTCTTTTTCCTCGTATCTTGCCCGGAGCGTCCCGACAAGCTTTTCTCTCAGTTCATCGTGGGTTATGGCCTGCCAGTCGATGCCGAGCTCATTAATATCAAGACCGAACTGCGGGCCAAGAGCTTTGCGCAAGGCCTCGATATCCCATTCCTCCGGGTCTTTCTCCTTGTTGGCGTAGCTGTCGAGGTGCCATTCAACCAGGGTCTCTATGAGCTCCTGGACGTAGGATTTCATGTCCTTGCCCTCGAGGATTTCCTTGCGCATCCGGTAGATTGTCTCCCGCTGCTTGTTCATCACATCGTCGTATTGGAGGAGATGTTTGCGGATG
Source organism: Candidatus Aminicenantota bacterium (assembly GCA_037444845.1). Lineage (GTDB taxonomy): Bacteria > Acidobacteriota > Aminicenantia > Aminicenantales > UBA8522 > JARYMI01. The sequence continues at coordinate 25,057 of JBBILQ010000036.1, forward strand.
GTGAAGTTCTGGCCTTCGACCTGTTTCTGGGCGCGCTCGATGGCCCTGCTGACCATGCGATGTTCGATCGGGACACCCTCGCCCATGCCGATCCTTGCCATCAGCCCGGAAACCCTCTCGCTTCCGAATATTCTCATCAGGTCGTCTTCGAGCGACAGGTAGAAACGCGAAGACCCGGGATCTCCCTGCCGGCCGGCCCGGCCGCGGAGCTGGTTGTCGATCCGGCGAGCCTCGTGTCTCTCCGTTCCACAGATGTGCAGTCCGCCGAAGCTGACGACCCGCTCATGCTCCTCCTGAGTGACGCGCATCGCCTCAGCCAGAGCTTTTTCCCATTGTTCCTGAGCGGCTTTGAGCGGGTCGATCCCGCTCTTGCGGAGGCTTTCGCTGGCCAGAAATTCCGGGTTGCCGCCGAGCAGGATGTCCACGCCTCGGCCAGCCATGTTCGTGGCGATGGTCACAGCGCCGATCCTTCCAGCCTGGGCGATGATCTTGGCTTCCATCTCATGGTACTTGGCATTGAGCACGACGTGCTTGATGCCTTTTTTGCGGAGAATCGAGCTGAGATGCTCGGACTTCTCGATCGAGGTTGTCCCGACCAGGATGGGCCGGCCCTCCCTGTTAAATTCGACGATCTCGTTGACCGCGGCCTCCCATTTTTCTTTGGCTGTCCGGTAAACGACGTCAGGAGACTCATGGCGGATGAGCGGCCTGTTGGTCGGTATTTCGACGACGTCCAGCTTGTAGATAGCATGGAATTCGGTTGCCTCGGTGACGGCCGTGCCTGTCATCCCGGCCAGTTTGTTGTACATCCGGAAGTAATTCTGGAAGGTGATAGAGGCCAGCGTCTGGTACTCCTCCTCGATGCGCACCCTCTCTTTGGCTTCCAGGGATTGGTGAAGGCCGTCGCTGTAACGGCGCCCTGGCATGAGTCGGCCGGTGAATTCATCGACGATGATGACCTTGCCCTCTTTGACCATGTAGTCGACGTCCCGTTTGAAAAGGTGGTGAGCCTTGAGGGACTGATTGATGTGGTGGACGAGGTCCATGTGGGCAAGGTCGTAGAGGTTGGAAACGTTGAGGAATTTTTCCGCGTCGGCCACACCCTCCTCGAGGATGGAGACGGTCCGCGTCTTTTCGTCCACCTGGAAATGCTTTCCTTTGTGGAAGCGGCGGACGAGGTTGTCGATCTTATAGTACAGCGACGTCGATTCTTCTGTCGGACCGGAGATGATCAGCGGCGTCCTGGCTTCGTCGATGAGAATGCTGTCCACTTCGTCGACGATGGCATAGTGATGGCCTCTCTGGACAAGGTCGGAGATGCGGAATTTCATGTTGTCGCGCAAATAATCGAACCCGAATTCATTGTTCGTTCCATAGGTGACGTCCGACCGGTAGGCGGCTTTCCTTTCGGCATCGTTCATCTCATGCTGAATCGTTCCGACTGAGAGGCCGAGGAAGCGGTAGATAGGACCCATCCATTCAGTGTCCCGTTTGGCCAGATAATCATTGACCGTGACAATATGGACGCCCTTTCCTTCCAGGGCATTCAGATAAGCGGGGAGAGTGGCGACCAGGGTTTTCCCCTCTCCCGTCTTCATCTCGGCGATCTTGCCTTGATGGAGGACGACTCCTCCGATAAGCTGGACGTCGAAATGGCGCATCCGGACGGTCCGGCGGGCGACCTCGCGGACGACGGCGAAACTTTCGATGATGAGGTCATCCAGAGACGCCCCCTGACTGAGCTTTTCCTTGAATTCAGCCGTCTTTGCCCGGAGCTCAGGGTCAGACAGCTTCTGGATGCGGGGTTCGAGATCGTTGATGGCGCCGACAAAGGGCTGGAGCTTTTTCAGGTCACGTTCGTTCTGGGTGCCGAATATTTTGGTTATCAGCCACTTAACCATTTATTATTTATTATCAGAAAGGGCCTGGGTTGTCAACGAAGTGCCAAACGGGCCCGTACGTGCCGATAAAACCACCCGACGGGTCCTGTCGCAGTTCACCCCCGGCGCCCCCTCGCGGTCGACCTTGTTCATAATCAAGCTGATCTTGTTTTTCTAAAGACTCTCCAGGCCAGAGACCCTTGAGGCAAGCTTCCTCCTTCTCCTCATTCCCCTCTTTTCACCTCTGGGCTGGTACTACAACTATCTCTATGCCCTTTTGGCGGTAATGATGATCCTCGACAAAATCGATCGGTTTCCTGGGTGGCTAAAGTTTGCGACAATAGCTAACCTGACCTATTCACAAATTATGCCAGAAAGCAGGCCCCTCCCCTGGGGGGA
>JBBILQ010000037.1:0-25606 GCA_037444845.1 Candidatus Aminicenantota bacterium
CTAGACCCAAAGCAAAAATATTTATTATTTATCCCATCGAACTGTTTAGAGGTATGACATGTATTCCAGATGTTCTTTTTAGCGGTCAGAAATTATCTTTGATAAAAAAGATTCATGTGCATAAGCTAACTCCCAACAAAGTGGAAAACTTAATGAAAGAGACAGATCTAAAGCTGGTTAAGCATAAAATTATTTTTGCGATTCAACCTATGTTTATGACTGTTATGAAAAAACAAGCTGAGACAAAAAATAAAACCCTTAACTCAATCTCTACGGTTGAAAGCTAAGGCTTCGCTTCAAATCGTAGCTTTAAAGAAAGGATCTCCTTATCATCGTTCATTGTTTCAAAATTCGAACAAAGGACATGTATAGTAACACCAAATGTTCACTACAAAACAAAATGAATATCCTAATTGTCAATATGATCTCCCAACCACTTGTTATTCATGAGCCAGATGTAAAATCTTTCTGAACTTCTGAAAGGGCATGGGCAGCGAATAAAAGAAAAGGCGTGTTAGGAAAAGAGGGCCACAATATCCCAAGAATCCCAGTGCATCATCTATTAGGAAATTAATCATTCAATAATGGATTTATTGATACCTGCATAAATAATGTCCTATTTAAGGCGTAAAAAAAGCGGAGTGTGTTTAAGGAAAGAGCGGAGAAGAGATTGCTTATGTTGAACGGATTTAGCCAAGCGGCGAGCTGTCTTCGTCAATACAACCACATCAAAAAGAGCAAAATTAGCCAATGGATTCATCTTCAGATAGCTCCAGATGTTCTCCGCAGGATTAAGCTCGGGCGCATACGCCGGGAGGTGCTCTGAGTGAAGCACTCCGGACTCCAAAATAAAAGACCGAACTTTCCTCGCTTTATGAGCAGGAAAACGGTCCCAGATCAAAATGGCAGGTCCCTTCTTGATCTGGGAAAGAAGATTCTTAAGGAAATCCAGCACTAATGCACTATTTATATTCGCATCAGGGTGAAGCCGGAAATAGAGAGAGACCCAGTCTCGCTTTGGCGAGACACAGAGCGCCGCAATCACCGAGACCTTCTCATGAGTCTGGGTGCGCTGATAGAGAAGAGGCGTACATCCCCGGGGCGCCCAGCTCCGTCGTACCAGGGGCATCAGGAGTAAACCCGTCTCGTCTAAAAATATCAAGAAAGCTTTCAGGCGCGAGGCTTTTTTTTAATCCGGGGCCAGTCCTCCTTTACCCAGCGTTGGATCTCCTCTTCGTCCCGCTCCACTGCCCGTCGTTGAGGCTTCTGAGGACTCCATCCCATAGACCGCAGTACTCGCCCGATATGGTCGACATGATAGCGGATGCCAAAACAGGAGTAGATCAGCTGGGCCACTCGCGGGCATGTCCAGAGGTCGGTCGAAAAACCTGCTGCTTTCGCTCCCTCAAGAAGCTTCTTTTCAAGCTCGAGCTTATCTTGATCGTTTATTTTAGGCGGTCTACCAGTGGCTACCGTTGCTTGGATGGCTTTAGGTCCATCTTTCAGAAAAGCAGCTTTCCATCGCCGTACACTCCGGCGATCGACGCCCAACTTCTTGGCCACTTCCACCAAGATGCCTGAACTTCTCATCTTCTTCGGAACCCTGGGTGGTATCGTCTTTTTCGGAGTGCTGGGATTTATCATCGGGCCCATTATCGCAGCACTCTTCGTGACCGTATGGGAGATCTACGGCGAGGCCTTCAAACATGTGCTGCCCACTGTTAGAAAACCGGAGACAGCGGCTTCGGGAAAAACTGAGTCCCAACAAGAGTCTATCTCTGAAGCCGATAGTTCCCAGCCATCCACTCCTGAAAAAGAATAGATTTTCCTTCTTTTCGTCAACCTTTTTAACATTCAGACATTTTTTAGAGTGTGCAGTCCTAAAAGTTGAGATTGCAGGAAAATGTAACTTTCTTCGTGGATGAAAGAGCCGAAAATGTAGGCAAAGATGATTCTCGGATGGGAGACAAGAGCCTCTTTTAATACTTGTATTCCTTGCTGAAAGCAACATCAAAACTTATAGCATAAGGAAAACAGTAGTCAAAGTAGGCTCTATGACGAATAGTGTGACAACCATGGGAAGATAAAGGCAAGTCGCCAGAAGCAAAGGAGCACCTTACCGACATAGACTTGGACATTGCGAAAGCCAAAGCTGACTCTTTTGATCATCTTGATTTTGGTATGGATACCTTCTGTGTGTTAAGAGGTGATGTTTTACCCGATGGAGCGGCACGCCTTCGGAAGCGAGTCGAGCTGCGCCGTCATGGACAGGATCATCAATCACCTGCGACTCCCCGATCTATAATTCACCACGAGGGAATAAGCCAAAATCGGTGCTCGAGAGATCATTCGGCCAGCGCAGCCGAAAACGAAATTATTATCCTTCAACTCGATGAAGCAGTTCGGCAACCAGTGAATGTCTCGGTCTTCCTTTGCGAATCGGCGGGAGCCGTCGCGCGGCGACAGCGTCATGGCACCCTAGGCGACGCTACCGGTACTTGAAAATTACCGGAAAGAGCGCCGTCACGAACCACGCCCAAGCCGCAAACGCCGGCATGTAGGCCGTCTGCCAGCGCTCGAGGCGCGTGAATGGGGCGCGTCCGGCGAGGAAGCGCACGTAGAGCACGGCCGACCACACGAGATTCACAAGCAGCAGCAGGTTCAAGCCGAGCGCAGCCGTCTTGTTGGGGCTGAAACCAAATTCGGAGATGCGCGCTGCGATCGCCCACAGAGCGAGCGCGTCCACGATGAGAGCGCACGTCACCAGCAGGAGCTGGAGTCCATCGAATCGGCGGGGAGGCGCCTGCGAGTCGCGGGCCGAAATTGCGTACAGGAGCAGGCCCAGCACGAGTACCAGCAGCAGGTCGAATCCGATGAGCACTTCCCGTTCGACGTTTATGGCGTTACCCGTCCAGATCATGACAACAACGAAGATGAGGAGCAGCGCCGTGAAGAGCGGCGTGAAGAGCCACGTGAGCACGGGCGCCATGTTCTCGATGACACTCTGCTTAGACTCCACCAGCCAGGCGCCGATGATCACTGCTCCCATCGCTCCGCATGGCAGCACCCATTCTCCAACCGCTCGCTCCGCGTTAAGGCCGATGGCCTCGAAGATGAAGAGCGTAAGACCCATTAGGGTGCCTCCCCCGAGCGCAATGAGCGTATAGTAAATGAACCACTCGCCGGAGAACCGAATGTAGTTCATCCGCTGCTCATGGCTGCGCCACCGGCCGCCGGCGTACGCGTAACACACCATCAGCCACAGCGCAATCGGAAGATGGATCGCCGCCAGTACCAGGGAGTGACTGTCGGGTTTGAACGGCAAAAGGTTCAGGACCAGCCCCGCTGCGGCGAAGGGAACGGCGAGCCAGAGCCATCCGCCGCGGTGCAGTCTGCGCTTCAACGCAAAGAAGCCAGCCAGAAAGGGAAGGGAGAAGAGGCTGAGATTGCGCAAGTAGAACGATACGTCCGCCCGGGTCCCCGAAATGCGAAGACCAAAGAGTTCTGGGATCTTGATAGCAACAGCCGCGGCGATGGCCAGTCCAACGGCCACGGCGGCATCACGCGGCTTGGTCAACGAGGAAGCGTCGCTCCCGGGAGAAATCACGAGCTGCTTCCAGAGACGCTCGGAATATTCGATTGCGAATTCGCGCGAAATAGCATCCAGATCGCCCAGGCGCTTGACGGCCACGAGGAACACTTCGTCCTCGTCCAGGCCGGCCTCGCGCAGCGCGTCGATCTGGCTGCGCAGGTGATCCTCGAGTTCGTCGACGTCGGCGGATTGAACCGCTTGTCGTCTCCGAAGGTGCTGTCGCCATTGCCCGATGCGTTCTTCCAGGGTCGCCTTATTCATCACCGTATCACTCCTGTCGAGGTCGGTCAGATCGGCTGTTCCGCCGGGTCGACGGCCTTGCGCAAGACGCCCCTCATCGCCTTATTCACCACCTGCCATTGGCGGCGCTGACGGTCGAGCTGCTCCGCGCCTGCATGGGTCAGCCGGTAGTACTTGCGCCGCCTGCCGGTTTCCGACCGTCCCCAGAACGCCTCGACAAGGCCGTTCCGCTCAAGGCGGTGCAGAAGCGGGTAGAGCATGCCGTCGGTCCATTGCAGCTCGCCACCGGAGAGCTCGCCGACCCGCTTGATGATGGCGTAACCGTAACTTTCGCCCTCACTTAGGATGGCGAGCACCAGCGGCGTGGCCGATGCGGCAACGAGGTCCTTGTCGATGTTCACAGCGGCGGCACTCCTTTACCTAAAGCTATTATACATAGCAGCTTTAGGTATGTCAAGCCGGGACTCTAATGCAGGGACTCTTTGACTGGACTATCTCTACTGTCGGCGCCAGCAGGCACGCGTCAGGCTGCATGGGCCTAAGGTTATCCGGAGAGGATATTGAAGAACCAAAAAGAAAAGACCCGCCCCCTCCGCCGGCCAACCTTGCCCAATCAGGGGAGGCCAACAAGCCGGCCGGTTTCTCGGATTATACCTCGCGTAGGCAGCTTACAGTAGCTTCGCTTCGGCTCATCCTTATCGATTTCACAGGCCTGAAGCGAGAAAATCGTGTTCCGGCAACTGAGACAGGCCAAGAGAAAAAAACCGGGCTGCAGTTTGAACGAATAGGGACGGACATAAAGTGTTCCTCTCAGTTGACAGAGGGGAATCAAGTATTTATGCTTTCGGTATAAAATATCGAGCAAATGCCCGATAAATTAGACTTTTTAACGCCGACGACCCTCAAAGTACTGGAGTTCTTTTCTGCCAATTCCATGAAAGAGTTCCACGAGAGGGAGATAGTCAGGACCGCAGAAATAAGCAAAGGCTCCGCTAACAAGATCCTCAGGCATCTCGCCGGCCTGGAGCTTCTGCTGAGGGAAAAGAAAGGCAGGATGGTCTTTTACAGACTGAATGCCGGAAGCCCATTCGTGAGGCAGCTGAAGATACTGGGAAATTTATGGACCCTGAGAGAATTCGTGGAAGAGAACAAGGAAAGAACGAAAAGAATTATCCTCTTCGGCAGCTGCGCCGAGGGAACGGATGTAAGGGAAAGCGATATCGATGTGTTCATGCTTGCCGACGAAAAGAAGGCGGTAAAGGAAAGCGTGAGCAGATTCAACAGGAAGAGCGGAAGGAAAATATCGCCCATAATTCTGGACGTTGGCGAATTTACGAAAATGAAAAGGGAAGATAAGCCTTTATATGAAAGAATCGACAGGGGCGTTGTCCTATGGGAAAGGGTCTGAGTTCTGAATTTCAAAAACTGCTCGAAGACCGCAAATTGACGAGGATTAGACCGGACAGGAAGTTGGTTCTCAAGGAGATATCAGCCGCAAAATCTGATTTGAAAGACGCAAAGGAATCCGTCGCAAGAAAGAAGTTCAAGTGGGGAACCATACAGGGTTATTATTCAATGTTTCACAGAGCGCGAGCCCTGGTTTTTGAAAAGGGCTTTCGCGAAAAAAGTCACTATGCGCTTCTGGCGGCGGTAAGAGGGCTTTATCCGGGCGACATAGAGCACTCGCTTATCCGGGAATTCGAGCACGGCATGTACCTGAGACAGGAGGCAGACGATTGGCTTAAATTTTCTGAAAGTGGCGCTCTGGATGTCATCGAAACCGAGGAAAAGTTGCTCGAACGATCTAAGGCAATCCTCAAAATAGATTAAGCCAAATTATTCCGGCTACCGGAACGTCCTCACATTCCCCTTTAACGGTGTGCTCACCATAAATGGCCACACCTGAGTGCCGGTTGTTTCAGCAAAAGGGGGGGGTGATGATGGGAACCAAAAAAGTGGGGGCTCCCCCCGGCTGGCTCAAGAGGGCCTGCGTAATCCTCGCGGGAATCAAGTGCCGAGGAGTTTGATTCCGGCCCCTCGTTTGTTATAGACTTAAATCATGAAGAATGCTCAAAAGCCACCCGATTTATTCGGACGATTCCTGGATATCATGCGGGCTCTTTCCGCGGAAGATGTCGATTATGTCCTGATCGGCGGCTTTGCCGTCATTCTCCACGGGTTATCCCGTCTGACGGCGGATATCGACATTTTTGTCAAACCAGAAGCCGAAAATCTTGAACGGCTGAAAAAAGCCTTGAGGAAAGTCTTTCCTACAGATGACGAAATCGATTCCTTGTCTCTGCGGGATTTGCAGGATTATGCCGTTGTGCGATTTGGGACCGCGGATGATTTCTATATCGATCTCGTCGCGGGGATCGGAGAAATGTTCCGTTACGAGGACCTGGAATATGAGGTCCGCGAGGTCGCAGGAGCTCCGGTCCGGATCGCGACTCCCGAGACTCTTCTCCGAATGAAAAAGGATACGGTCCGTCCGGAAGACAAACGGGACGCCCGGTTTTTGGCCGAACTGATCGCGAACAGGGCTTCGGAGAAAAAATAATGGCTCCCCAGAAATTTAGGAATTTCGCCGATGCGGAAAAAGCCCTCTGGGAGTTCCACCCGGATGAAAGCTACTACCGTCGCGTCGCGGCCCTCTGGACCGCTGCCCGGCGCTTATGTCCTCCGCTAGCCGTGCGGCGTGGAATTATTCGCTTGCGCACGCTCGATGACGCGTATGACCGTTCTGAGCCTTTGCAGGGACGCTCGAAAGAGACCGGGCGGAACTCGGGATAAGAAGAAAATGGGCGATACAGGATTTGAACCTGTGACTTCTACCGTGTGAAGGTAGCACTCTGCCGCTGAGTTAATCGCCCGCGGTTCTATTTTTAGTCGAATCCTCCATGGATGTCAAATGAGGGAGACAACCCAGATTTGCCGGTAGGAAAAGGCTATCCCTGTCATCGCGATCACCCATTGGGTGCGTGGCGATCCGACGGAGTCGTCGCGAGGAGCGAAGCGACGTGGCGATCTCAAGTTTATCCGATGAGATCCCTCGCAAAGACAATTTTCTAACGGCAATTTCGGAGACAAGAATTCTGCGAGGAGACTCTTCAGGCCGAAATTCGAGGGCTGGAAATTGGTGAAAAGGGTATGGCGTCCCCAATTTTCGCCAGTTTTCAAGGACGGGTTGTGGGCCCATTTTGCAAGAGCGCACAGAGAGACCAATTCGTCAATTGACAAGAGGTTTGTTTCCTTTTATAAATAAGCTAATGGCCATCAGACGCTGCCCTTACTGCAAAGCCATCATCGACGAAGCCGATAAATACTGCAACAACTGCGGCACCCAGCTTCTTTTTCCCGAAGACGAGTACGTGGAAGAGGAGATCCCCGGTGATAAAATCATCGAGGAGGATGAGGAAGCAGAAGAGGAAGAGGAATTGTTCGATGAGCAGCAGGAAAGCGCGCGCTTTGCTGAAAGGAGCGAGGAAGGAGAAGAAAGAGAGGAGCTTGAGGAGGAAGAGGAGTTTGAAGAAGAGCTCGAGGAAAGAGAGGAAGGAGACGTAACGGCTGAGAAGTTCGGAGCTGAAGAAGAGGGAGAAACGGCAGAAGACATCGAAAGGCCGGGGGAAAGACCGCGCGGAGAATTCGTCAGGCCACCTAAGGAAGAGGAACTCAGGAAAAAATATGAAGTTGCGCTCGAAGACGACGAATTGATTTTTAAAACCAAAGACCTGGAAGGGCTCACTAAAGCCGTAGACGAGGGAAAAAAAGAAGTTGATCGATTCATTTCATCAGTCCGGGATGATGGAGAAGAGGAGGTCGAAGAAGAAGGTGAAAAAAAAGAAGAAGTCACCGGGCGAGAAGACACCAGAGAAGACCTGCCGCCCTGGGCGAGCGAGATGAAAGGAGCGCCTCCCGCAGTCCTCGAGGCCGAGCAAGAGGAAGGAGGAGAGGAAACCGGCACAACCGCCGCGCCGAGCCAGGGATGGACGGCCGATTCTGGAATCGGAGTTCCCGAGAGAGTAACTCAGACAGGCCTTCCTGTTACGGATGCGGCGGTCACGGGCAGGACAGCAGAGCATGCAGCCGAGGAGGAAGAGGAGGAAGAGGAGGAAGAGGAGTTAGAACGGGAAAGAGAGGAAGAAGAGCTAAAAGAAGAAACGAAAGAAGAGGGGGCGTTGAAGAAAGAAGTGGGAATCAAGGCCAAGTTTGTTGACCTGATTTTCATCACCGCCCTCTGGTTGATCAGCCTCTGGTTCACCGCAGAGGTTATCGACGTGTCCTTTTTCCAGTTGTTTGCAAAGTCCCCCCTCCCCGTTTTCGGGTTCTATCTCATCCTGCTTCTTCTCTATTTTTTCCTTTTTATCTATTTTCTGGGGGAGACGTTGGGGGACCATTACTTTTCAGAGGAAGATTAAGCTGGCCTCCGGGCAGGTTGAAGTCTTTTCCCAGGAATTTCTGCTGCGCTTGGCGGTCTGCCGCCACCTGGTCCGGGCTTCCCGCGATCAAGATTTCTCCTTCATCAAGAATATACACCCTGTTGGTGATGCGGAGCGTGTCCCTGACATTGTGGTCGGTGATGACGATGCCGATTCCTTTCTCTTTCAGGCGCACCAGAATTTTCTGAAGCTCGATGACTGTCAAAGGGTCGATGCCGGTGAACGGCTCGTCGAGGAGAAGGAATTTGGGCCTGATGACGAGCGCCCGGCAGATTTCGAGCTTGCGGCGTTCGCCTCCGCTCAGGCTGTGGGCTGACTGCTTGACGAGCTCGCCGAGCTCCAGCTCCTCGAGGAGCTGGCGGGCCAGCTCTTCTTTTTCTTTCTTCTCATAGGACTGAAGCTCGAGCACGAGACGGAGGTTTTCCTCCACAGAGGCTTTAAGAAAAACTGAATTCTCCTGGGGAAGGTAACTGATTCCCAGCATGGCCCTTTCCGGCGTCGTGCGCCGCGAGATGTCCCGGTCGTCGAGATAGACCGTCCCTTCGTCGGGTTTGACCAGTCCGGCCATCATCAGGAAGGTCGTCGTCTTCCCGGCGCCGTTCCTTCCTAAGAGGGCGATGATCTCGCTTGAGCGAACCTCGAGATCGACGTTGCTGACGACGGTGCGGTGGCCGTAGCTCTTCGTCAGGCTTTCTCCTCTGAGGACAGGCATTGCTCCCGGTGACCTCGCCGGCTAAAATACTAAAGGCATTGCTCCCGGCTGTCAAGAAAACGTGAGGAGGCTGAGCACGGGTCCTGTCGCGGCGCGTCCCCGTCAAGGCTCGGGATGCAGTGACTCGAAGTCGCGCTTCGATTTCCCCAGCGAGGAAATCTTGCTCGATTCGCTCCTCGCTCTCCTCTCGGCTCGCCGAGAGGAACCCTGCCCGCTCGTCGCTCATACGGACTTCTCGCCACTCATCCTTCGCCTTCTTCCCTGGCGAGGCGGCTGACGCCGCGCCACCCACGCTCAGCCTCCCAAGGATAGTGGAGGAGAGTGAAAAGAATAGTCAGTGCGTCGCGGCGGACGGACCTGGTCGCTTTCTTTCCCGAATGGCTCGCGTCTGCCGTTAAGAACGAGAGAGCTCTCGTCTACGGTCCGTCGGGCCGCGCCTACACGGCGGACCTTCGGCCCCAGAGCGTCCATACTTTTGTCCTCTGGTCGAAGAACTTTGAGAGTCTCATCAAAAACAGACACGGACTCCGGGATTGTCTGGCAAAGCACGGACAGCTCTATTTTCATTTCACCGTCACCGGCCTGGGCGGGAGCTTTATCGAACCTGGCGTTCCCCCGCCTGAGAAAGCGCTGGCTCAGCTTGAAGCTCTGGTCGGGATAGCCGGACATCCGGAGCGCGTCTCGCTCCGGTTCGACCCGGTTGTCTTCTGGGAGGAGAAGGGAAGAAGGCTGTCGAACCTGACTTTCTTCGAAAACCTGGCGCCTCGCGCGGCCAGCATGGGAATCAAGACCGTTCGCTTCAGTTTTGCTCAGTGGTATGAAAAAGCGAGACGGCGAGCCGCGCGGTGTGGCTTCCGCTATATCGATCCTCCCGCTGGCGACAAGCTCGAAACAGCTCGCCGCCTCGTCGGAATCGCCCGCGAGCAGGGAATCAGCCTTTTTTCGTGCAGCCAGGATTTTCTTGCGGGAGTCCCGGGCATCCGGCCTTCTTCCTGTATCGACGGCCGGCTCCTCGAGGCCCTCCATCCTTCAGCCGAGCCTGCATCGCAGGCGAAGGACAAATCACAGCGCCGGGAGTGCCGTTGCACCGAATCCGTGGATATCGGAAGTTACACTCAGCCCTGTCCCCATAGCTGCCTTTACTGCTATGCTAACCCCAGGCTTTGAGATTCAGATGCCAAGCGATAGACGTTCGGCCAGGGCAGGAGGGAGGCGCTCGGCCAGGATCTTCCTCTGAGCTTCTTCGATGTTGTATTCGAGGCGGTAAAACTTGACGATCCGCGTCCCCGAGTCGTAGATGGCGCAGGCTGCTCGCGGGTTCCTGTCCCGCGGCTGGCCGACCGACCCCGGGTTGATCAGATACCGGGCGCCCTTTTCCAGCTTGACCTCATTGGCTTCGCCCTCCATGAATGTTCCCTCGACCAGGTTCTCTTTTTCGACATAGACGAAGGGAAAATGGGTATGGCCAAAGAAACAAACGGGGGTGGCGATGTGACCGAAAGCCTCGGCGGCGTCGAACTCGCCGAAGATGTAGTAATCCTCGTCGAAAGGAGCGCCGTGGCAGACAGTGATGGTTTCGTGAAGGATGGTCGGGCCTTTCTTCAACCGGCAGATGGTGGTGAGGTTCTTTTTCAGGATTCTTTGCTTCGTCCAGAGGATGGCCGAGGCGGCGATCGGGTTGAAGGTTTCGATCGTGTCCAGGCCGCAGACGGCTTTGTCGTGGTTGCCTCGGACGAGCGTGATCGGCTTGAGGTTCTGGATTTTCTGGATGATTTCGTTGGGCGACGCGCCGTACCCGACCAGGTCGCCCAGGAAGATGAAATGATCGACCTTTTTTTTCTGGACGAACTTGAGCACCGCTAAGAAGGCCTCCAGGTTGCCGTGAATGTCAGCGAAGATTAAGTAGCGCATGGGTGTCTCGCCGCTCCTTTCCCGAGAGAATTGAACATCCGGTGAGCCTGATAAGAGCTCCTGACCAGAGGCGCCGCTTCTACTCCTTGGAATCCCAGTTTCCTGGCTTTTTTCTTAAACTCTTCGAAGTCCTCAGGCGCATAATACTTGCGCACAGGCGCGTGACCCGGGGACGGCCGGATGTACTGTCCGATCGTCAGGATGTCGCAGCCGGCGGCCCTTAGGTCGAACAAAGTCTGCACGACCTCTTCTTCATCCTCTCCGAGCCCGACCATCAGGCCGGATTTAGTCAGCGCTCCCATCTCCCCGGCTCGTTTGAGAACGCCGAGCGACCTCCAATAGTTTTGCGGCGGCCGGTTGATCAACGGGTAGCAAGCTTTTGTCGTCTCCAAGTTGTGGTTCAGGACATCCGCGCCGGCTTCGATGACCGCCGCCAGCGCCCTCTCGTCGCCGTTGAAGTCGGGGACGAGGGCCTCGACCTTGACTTGAGGGTTCGCGGTTTTTATCGCCCGGATGGTGTCGGCGAAATGACGTGCGCCGCCGTCGGCAAGGTCATCCCTCGTGACCGAGGTGATGACGGCATAATCAAGGCCCATCGCGGCTGTGGCCTCGGCCACGCGCCGGGGCTCTTCAGCCGAGGGAGGCTTGGGCGCTCCTTTGCGGACAGCGCAAAAGCCGCAGTCCCGCGTGCAGACATCTCCCAGAATGAGGAAAGTGGCGGTTCGAGCCGACCAGCATTCCGAGATGTTGGGACACAGGGCGCTCCGGCAGATCGTGTGAAGGCGGTTTGACCTGAGGATTTCCGCAACCTTGAAGTAACTTCTCTCTTCAGGGAGCTTGACTTTCAGCCAGGCTGGCTTCGAGCCAATCTTGCCGCTCGCCACGGAAATAGACTGATTTTTTTCCACAGGAGTTTGGGTGGTTGGCAAATCCCTTTCGCTCGGAGGCAGGAGACGTGGAATGGTCTCAGTATTCCAGTTCTCGTTCCCTCTTCATCCGCCGCCGCATGCGCTTGCGGGCCTGCGCCTCTTTCATCCGCTTTCTCTCACCGGGCTTGAAGTAGATGGAATGTTTCTTGATCTCTTTGATAATGGCTTCCTGCTGGACTCTTCTCTTGAAGCGCCGAAGCGCGCTTTCCAAGGATTCTCCTTCTTCAACGACAATAAAGGCCAATCGCTTTCACCTCCTTCATGGGCAAGTCAGGCACGCTCTTTATACTCGAACCCGTCCGGCCTTGTCAACACAAGAATAGGGAAGGTCCTTCCTGAGGTCAGTCCCCCTTTTTACGGTAGCCGGCTAGGATGATGCTTTCTTCGGCAGCTATCCGCAGGGGCTCGATAAGCGGAACGGATATGTCTTCATCTTTGAGGACAAGGGGGACCTCCGTGCAGCCGGCGATGATGGCCCCGGCGCCCCGGCGGATGAGCCTCCAGGCGACGGAGACGATAAGCCTTTTCGGCCGGCCTCCGGCCATGCCCGCCTTTATCCCGCCCCGCCCGAAAATGGCCTCCATCACCTTTTCCTGCTCGCTGTCTGTCGGCGCAACGACATCAACCCCGGCTCGGCCAAAAGCATCGTGGAAGAGTCCGGACCTCACTGTTCCGGTTGAAGCGACGAGCCCGGCGCGCTTGAGGAGCGGGATTTTCTTTTTTGCCCAGATGGCGGTTTCTTCCGGGATGTCGAGAACAGGAATCCTGACCGCGCGCCTCATGGAGGAGAGAAAAGCATGGGCCGTGATGCATGGGATGACGATAAAATCAGCGCCCGCTCGTTCGAGCCTCCTAACACCCTCCCTGAGCGTCCGGACGGGGCTTGGGCCCTTGCCCAGCAGGGCGTCCGTGCGAGGAGGGATCTTAGGGTTGTTATAAATCAGGATGGGAATGTGGTCCTGGTCTTTGGCCGCAGCGGTCTGCTTGATGATCAGGTTAAAGAAGTGCGCCGTCGCTTCGGGACCCATGCCGCCCAGGATGCCGATCGTCTTTTTCACCGGGCCTTCTCCTCTAACATTTCTCTTATTCTATCGAGCGGCAGAGCTTCGGCGACATGGCCTTCTTTCCCTTCCATCCGCTCCGCCTTGAAGAGAGAGTTGAGGATGGCTTCTTCAGCGGCCTCGGCTGCAGCCAGGAAGAGCGGCGACATCTGCTCGTTTCTCAGGAGAGTGACTGTCTGGGTTGGGCCAGGAGCCCGATGAGGGCTGCGAACCTCCTTAGCCGTCGAAAAGGCGATGGCATAGTCGCCGCTGGCGTTGGAGTAGAACCCGCCTGTCCGGGGAATCCCGAGCAGGGCCCGTTTGGCCAGCCTTTTCAGGTTGCGGCTGTCGAGCGGCGCGTCGGTGGCCACGACGATCATGCAGGAGCCTTCGCTTCCTCGTTCGACGTCTTTTTTCAGGTAGTAATTGCCCAGGCGCACTCCTACCTGAAGGCCGCCAACCTGGAGGATTCCGCCGTGGTTTGTCTGGACAAGCACCCCGACCGTGTAGCCGCCGCGCGCTTCGGGCACCCGGCGGGAGGAAGTCCCGATTCCGCCCTTGAAATCGTAGCACATCGTGCCGGTGCCGGCGCCGACCGAGCCTTCCTCGACCGGGCCCATCCTGGCCGTGCGGATGGCCTCTAAGACATGCTCCCTCTTGATATGGCGGCCGCGGATGTCGTTGAGATAGCCGTCGTTCGTTTCTCCCACGACGGCGTTCACCGACTCCACGTTTTCATTGCCGGGAAAAGTGAGCGTGTATTCGATCGCGGCCTCGGCTGCGGCGGGCACCGAAAGCGTGTTGGTCAGGACGACGGGCGTTTCGATTGTGCCCAGTTCCTCAACTTGTGTAAATCCCATGAGCTTGCCGTACCCGTTGGCCACAGCAATGGCGGCCGGGACTTTGTCCTGGAAAATGTTCCCCACGTGGGGAAGGATGGCGGTGACGCCGGTGCGGATGTCTTTTCCATGGATGAGCGTGACGTGGCCGACTCTGACGCCGGCGACGTCGGTGATCGCATTGAGCGGGCCCGGGGAGAGTATGCCCGTTTTAATCCCGAATTCCCGGAGCCTCGGCCTTGCCTCCGTGCTGAGGCCGGCCAAAGCCAGACCAGAGACGGCCAGAAAGAGCAGTTGCCAGAACAAGGTTCTCATCGTTGGCTGTTCCTTTATCCAAATTCTTTTTTCCCAATATATGCGCTGACCATCCTTTCTGTCAAACAAGGCTCGAATTCGGGGGACAGCATACGTAATTCACTTTATTTGATTAGGTAAGCTGTCCTCCGAATTCATCAAAACCAGACAAGGCGGAACCTTTCCCTTTTATCGAGCCGGGTGATCCCCTCTTCTCTGGCGACCTGGACGGCTTCTGCGTATTCCTCGGCCGTAATCCTGCGGCCCATGGGAGAGCGCGGGGAGACTTCTCCGCAGGGGTAGTACTGGTCCATGATGTTGACGTAGGTGTTTTTTGAGATTTCGGTGGCCAGAAAGCGCATGGCTTCCCGTGTGCCGGCAAGGCCTTCGGGGAGCACGAGGTGCCGGACGAGAAGCCCTCGCCGAGCGATCCCGTTCTCGTCCAAGACGAGGTCACCGGCCTGGCGGTGCATCTCCTTGATGGCCAGGCGTGCCGCCTCGGGATAGTCGGGAGCGTTACAATATTCTGCGGCCGGAGGGCCGGCGGCAAATTTGAAGTCGGGCATGTAGATATCCACGATGCCGTCCAGAAGTTCGAGCGTTTCGACCGCGTCGTAGCCGCTCGTGTTGTAAACAAGAGGGACGCGGAGCCCCGCTTCGATCGCCATCGGAAGCGCCTTAAGGATCTGGGGGACAAAATGCGTGGGTGTCACAAAATTGATGTTGTGGCAGCCCAGCCGCTGCAGTTCGACCATCATCCTGGCCAGACGCTCAAAGGAGACCGCCCGGCCATCGCTGAGATGGCTGATGGAGTAGTTCTGGCAGAACGAGCAGCGCAGGTTGCAGTGGGTGAGGAAGATGGTTCCTGACCCTCCGACCCCGACGAGCGGCCGTTCTTCGCCGAAATGGGGAGAGTAAGAAGAAACTTCGGGCAGGTGGCCGGCCCGGCAGGTGCCTCGCTCCCCCTTTAACCTGTTGACGCCGCAGTTGCGGGGACAGACGCTGCAGCTTTCCAGGAGCTTGAAGGCCCGCTCTATTCTTTCGGGGAAAAGCCCGTCGCGGCGGGCGCGAAGATGGGCCGCCTCAAACTCGTCCTGTTTCATGCCTCAGGCATGCCATTATACCAATAACCGGACACCTTAACAAAAAGCCCTCCTTCGCTAGAGCTTGCCTCTTATGGCATAATGTTTTTCCATGAAAGGCCTGATGACGATTCCGATGTTTGAACGGATTCCCTTTATTTATCATGGATTCAGCACTGCCGGATGGAAAGAGGCGGATTTCAGAAGAAGAGAGGAGTGGCGCGGGTTCAAACGCATTTACCTCCGCCAGGTCCACTCGGACATCATCCACTTCATCCTCGACGTTCCGGACACAACGCTCAGGGGCGATGCCATGATTACCGCCTTGCCGCGGCTTTTCCTTATCGTCAAAACGGCCGATTGCCTTCCCGTCTTTCTTGTGGACGAAAAGAAGCGCGTCACCGCTGCCGCGCACTGCGGCTGGAAGGGAACGCTCCTCCGCCTCCTGGAGAACGTTGTCTCCGGGATGAAGGCCAGGTTTGGTTCTGATCCGGCCGACATTCTGGCCGGCCTGGGTCCGTGCATAAGCGAAAGCTGCTACGAGGTTGGAGAAGACGTGCGCGCGCCGTTCCGGGATAGCGGTTTTCCCGATGCCCTGTTCCAGCAGGTCACCGGACGGCCCCACAAATATTTCTTACACCTTCGGGAGGCCAACCGCCTCCAGCTTCGACGGCAGGGCGTTCGTGACGGGAATATTTTCTCGATCGACATCTGCAGCCACTGCGACCGCCGCTTCCCGTCCTACCGTCGCGACCGGGCCGACGCCGGCCGGATGATCAGTTTCATCGCCCTATCCCGCTGAGCGCATTTGCTTTTTGACTTTATTTTTTTTATGCTTTAGCTACGATGGAAAAGGCCATTTCCGCGATTGATTTGCCCGGGCTTCGGCTCTTCAAGAGGGGGAAAGTCAGGGATGTCTATGAAGTGGACGACAAGCTCCTGATCGTCGCCAGCGACAGGATCTCGGCCTTTGATTTCGTTTTGCCCTCGCTCATCCCTGGCAAGGGAAAAATTCTGACTCAGCTCTCCAGGTTCTGGTTCGATTTCACCTCTTACATCTGCCCCAATCATGTCCTGACTGCGGACGTCGGGCAATTTCCTCAGGCTCTTCATAAGCACAAAGATGTCCTGGATAAGCGCTCGATGCTGGTAAAAAAATTGAAAGTCGTCCCCGTCGAGTGCGTGGTCAGGGGCTATCTCACTGGCTCTGGCTGGAAGGAATATCAGGAGACGGGAAAGACCAGCGGGGTCAAGCTCCCCCCTGGCCTCAGAGAGTCCGACCGCCTGCCCCATCCCATTTTCACACCCGCCACGAAAGCCGAGGAGGGGCACGACCTGAACATCTCGTTCAAAGAGATGAAGAAAATCCTGGCGGACGACCAACTGGCCGAGAAAATCAGGAAGACAAGCCTCAAGCTCTACCAGAAAGCCGCCCTCTACGCCCTTTCCAAGGGCATCATTATCGCTGACACGAAATTCGAGTTCGGCCTGGAAAAGGACGACCTCATCCTGGCCGACGAGGTTTTCACGCCGGATTCTTCGCGGTTCTGGCCGCTGGCAAGCTACGCTTCCGGAAAATCCCAGCCGAGCCTGGACAAGCAGTTCGTCCGTGACTACCTCCTCAGCACTTCCTGGGACAGGAAGTCCACGCCGCCCGCGTTGCCCGAGGACATCATCGAGCAGACGGCCGCAAGGTACTTTGAGATTTATTCCCTCCTCACAGAGAGAAAGGAATTGTGATCGAAGACCGGGTTGACCTCCACGTCCACTCGTCAAAGTCGAGCGACGGGGATTTTTCGCCCTTCCATCTCCTCAAACTGGCCAAGGAAAAAGGGTTCAGAGCCATCTCCATCTCAGACCACGACACTGTTGAAGCCTATCCCGAAGCCCTGGAATGGGGCCTGAAACTGAGTGTCGAGGTCATCCCGAGCGTTGAGCTGACGACGCTCCACGACAGCCGGGAATTTCACTGTCTGCTGCCCTTTGTCCACTGGGAGAGCAAAGAGCTGAAAAAAATCCTGGGACACATCTCGCGGGCCCGGGAGGAAGAAGCCAGGGCGCGGATCGCCCGGCTTCAGGAGCTCGGGTTTGAGATAAGCTGGGAAGAAGTCCGCAAGACGTCAAAGTCTGCTCCGCCTCTCGGGGTGACCATCGCCCAGGTCCTGATTGCCAAAGGACGCGAGCAGAAAATCCCGGCCCTGGAAAAGTACTGGCAGGATGCAAACCGCATTTTTGCTCCTTATATTTTTTATAAAGACTATTTTTTAGAAGACAAACCGGCTTATGTTCCCAAGAGAACAGTCGGCCTCGTCGATGTCCTGGACCTTGTCTCCCAGGACGGGGCGGTGCCGGTCCTGGCTCACCCCGGCGCCTACTTTGAGCAGGCCACGAGAGAAGATCTCCTCGTCCTCAAGGAAAGAGGGCTCGTCGGCCTGGAGGTCTATTCGTCTTATCATGACAGGGAACAGACCACGCTCTACAAGACCCTGGCCGAGGAAATCGGTTTTGTCGCCACGGCCGGGTCGGATTTCCACGGCCGCATCAAGCCTCATATCCCCTTCGGGTTCATCAAAGAGGGGACCTACAGGATGGTCGAGGAATTGAAAAAAAGGAGGCGCTGAATGATTGTCAACTGGATAGACATCATCATCCTGGTCATCCTTCTTGCCACTCTGATTCTCGGCCTGATCAAAGGTTTCATCCGGCAGGTCATCGGCCTGGCTGCCGTCGTGGCCGGTCTGCTCCTTGCGGCAAAATACTATTTGCCGGTGTCTCGCGGCGTCAGCCGCGTCGTGGACGCTGAGAAATGGTCCGGGCTCATCGCCTTCCTCGTTGTCTTTTTGGCTGTCCTTCTTGCCGGCTGGCTCATCGCTTTCCTTGTGTCGAGGCTCGTCCGGGGCCCCCTCCGGTTCATCGATCATCTTTTTGGGGGAGGCCTGGGACTCCTCAAAGGAATCTTGATCTGCGGCGTCATCGTCTTCGCCCTGCTTGCTTTTCCGGTGGACAAAAAGGCTCTGATTGAATCCAGGCTTGCTCCCTATTGCTACTGGATTACCAAGGGGATCGTCCGCCTTATCCCGCAGGAGCTCAAAGAGAAGTTCAGGGACACGTACAACGATATCATTAAAGAGAAGAGGCCCTATGGAAAAGAAATTTAGCGAGCTCACGATCCACCAGAAACTGGAGCTCATCATCAAGGAAATGGTGGACAGGGAGGTTCAGTTTAAAGAGGCGGTCAAGGAATTCGAAAAGATTTTCATCGAGACTGCCTCAAAGAAGTACAGGGGCAACAAGACGAAAACAGCCGAAGCCATGGGCATCCACCGTAACACTCTCCAAAGCCGGGCTAAAGCTCTAAAAATAAAAAAAATATTTTAGCACTCTTGCCTTGAGAGTGCTAATTTTCCCCCTCTTTCTCTTGACAAATGGCGGGATTTTTTGTAAAGTGGCAATCTCTAATTAAAATTGCTAATTAAAAAAAAGGAGGTTTACATGAAGGTTACACCCCTCTCGGACAGAGTTCTTCTCAAAAGGCTGGAAGAACAAGAAGTCAAGAAGGGAGGCATTATCATCCCTGACACGGCCAAAGAGAAGCCGCAGGAGGCTGAAGTCATCGCTGTCGGCAAAGGCCGGATGACCGAGGACGGGAAGCTCATTCCCACTGAGGTCAAGAAGGGCGACCGCGTCCTCATCGGCAAGTACAGCGGGACCGAGGTCACGATCGACGGCGTCGAACACGTCATCCTGCGAGAAGAAGAGATTTTGGCGAAAATCGGTTAATCCGGGAGAAAAGGAGGAAACATGGCTAAACAAATCACCGTCGGAGAAGAGGCAAGGCAATCTTTGCTCAGGGGAGTCAACATCCTGAGCAACGTGGTCAGGGCGACGCTCGGTCCCCGCGGCAAGAACGTCATCTTGGAGAAAAAGTTTGGCTCGCCGACGAGCACCAAGGACGGCGTCACCGTGGCCAAGGAAGTCGAGCTCAAGGATCCCTTGGAGAACATGGGAGCCCAGTTGGTGAAAGAAGTGGCTTCCAAGACGTCGGATGTCGCCGGCGACGGCACGACGACGGCCACCGTCTTAGCCCAGTCCATCTATTCGGAGGGCATGAAATACGTCACTTCCGGCGCCAACCCGATGCTGATCAAGAAGGGAATCGAAAAGGCCGTCGAGGAAGTCGTCAAGGAGCTGAAGAATATCAGCCGCGATGTCAGCGGTGAGATGATCGCTCAGGTCGGCGCCATCTCGGCTAACAACGACGAGTCCATCGGCAAGATCATCGCCGAGGCCATGGACAAGGTCGGCAAGGACGGCGTCATCACCGTCGAGGAAGCAAAAGGCCTGGAGACGACCATGGAGATCGTCGAGGGCATGCAGTTCGACCGCGGTTATCTTTCCCCTTATTTCATCACCGACCCCGAGCGGATGGAATGCGTCCTCGAGAATCCTCTGATCCTTCTCCACGAGAAGAAGATTTCCAACCTGCGCGAGCTCCTGCCGCTTTTAGAGAACGTGGCCAAAATGGGCCGGCCGCTCCTCGTTATAGCCGAGGAGGTCGAGGGCGAAGCTCTGGCGACACTCGTGGTTAACAAGCTCAAGGGCACGCTGATGAGTTCGGCGGTCAAAGCGCCGGGGTTCGGCGACAGGCGTAAAGCCATGCTCGAGGACATCGCCATCCTGACGGGCGGCAAGGTCATCACCGAAGACATCGGCGTCAAACTCGAGAACGTCGGGCTGGACTGGCTCGGCGAAGCGAACAAGGTTGTCATCGACAAGGACAACACGACGGTCGTCGAGGGGCGCGGCAAACAGTCCGACATCCAGGCTCGGATCAAGCAAATCAGGACTCAGATCGATGAAACGACATCCGATTACGACCGGGAAAAGCTCCAGGAAAGGCTGGCCAAGATGGTCGGCGGCGTGGCTCTGATTAAAGTCGGCGCGGCCACCGAGACCGAGCTCAAGGAGAAAAAGGCTCGCGTCGAAGACGCCATGCACGCCACCAAGGCGGCTGTCGAGGAAGGAATCGTGCCCGGCGGCGGCGTGGCCCTGCTCCGCTGCCAGAAGGCGCTGGAGAACCTGAAAGTTGACGGCGACGCGCAGATCGGCGTTAGCATCGTAAAGAGAGCTCTGGAGGAGCCGCTCCGCCAGATCGCCAATAACTCCGGCTGGGAAGGGTCGATCGTCGTCGAAAAAATCAAAGAGATGAAGCAGGACATGGGCTTCAACGCCCTGACTGAAAAATACGAAGACATGGTTAAATCAGGAATCCTCGACCCGACTAAAGTCGTCCGCATCGCCCTGCAGAATGCGGCCAGCATCGCCGGCGTGCTGCTCACCACCGAAGGGCTGGTCTCCGAAATTCCAGAGGAAGAGAAGACGCCGAAGTATCCCACTCCGCCCAGCGACATGTACTGATTGTTCGGGGACGGTTCTCCATAGAGAGCCGTCCCCTTTTTCTTTCCCGCCTTTTTTGCTATATATGAGGTCGGTGTTCAAATTCTTCGACCGGTACATCATCAAGGAAATTATCCCCCCGTTTTTCATCGGCCTGCTCATCTATGCCTTTGTCCTCCTGATGAACCAGGTCTTCCTCCTGTCGGAGCTGTTTATCGCCAAGGGAGTGGCTCTGCGCGTCGTGGCCCAGATCTTCCTCTATCTCATCCCCTCTGTCCTGGCTTTTGCCGTTCCGATGGCTGTGCTCATGGGTATCTTGGCCGGGCTGAGCCGGCTTTCCACCGACTCCGAGGTTGTCGCTTTCAAATCGCTCGGCATCAATAACCTGCGGTTGCTCCGGCCGGTCCTGGCCTTTGCCCTGGGAGGATGGCTGGTCACGTCTTACCTGAGCCTGTACCTTGCTCCGCGGTTTAACCACAAGTGGGTCCTGACCCTGACCCGGTCTGTCCTGGCTAAAGTCCAGCTCAAGATCAACCCGAGGGAATTCAACGAGTCGATCCCCGATGTCGTCCTTTTCATTCAGGATATCACCCAGGAGAACAGATGGAAGAATATTTTCGTCCATCTCTCCCGGCCCGGAGAAGAGCCCAGGGCTATCTTCGCTCAGACCGGACGGCTCAACTTTTTTCCGGAGATCAAAAGGGCCACCCTCGAGCTTGTCGAGGGCTCCATCCATTCTGAGCCCCCGAAAAATCCTGAGCGGTACAGCGTCACCTTTTTCGACCGGATCGAGGAGGAAATCAGCATCGAGACGCTGTTCGCTCAGTTTTCGAGAGAGAAGCGGGTCAGGGAGAAGGATATCGGAGAGCTGATAGCGGAAGTCGAGAAAATCAAAGCACGGCGCGTTGAAATCAACGGAGAAAAAACGAAGCTCGAGGCTCTCCTTAAGGCAGAGGGCGAAGCGCGCCGCAAGGATATCGAATACAGGCTCTGGCAGAACGACCGGGAATGGCGGTCCCACTGGGTGGAAATCCACAAGAAGTTTGCCCTGCCTTTTGTCTGTTTCATCTTCGTCTTAATGAGCATTCCTCTGGGAATGTCCACGAAGAAGGGTGGCCGGACGAGCGGCTTTACCATCAGCCTGGGCATCATCCTGGTCTATTATATCCTGATCACGGCCGGCGAAAAGCTGGCCATGGACGGGCTCCTCTCGCCCTTTTTGGGCATGTGGGGGCCTAACCTGGTTTTCCTAACTGCGGCGGTTTATCTCTTTGCCCGGTCTTCGAAGGAGTATCCGCTTTTTGGCCTGTTCTCTTGCTTCGGAAGGAAAAGAAGCGCAAAGAAAATCCTCATCAGGGTTCGTGTTTCTTGCCGCGGATGGAAGCTCCTGAGCTTGAGACGGCCCCGGCTTTCACTCCGCTTTCCCAACATCCTCGACCGCTATATCATGCGGAAATACCTGGCCATTTTCACGCTTGTTTTTCTCGGCCTCCTGTCCATTTCCATCATCGTCACCTTTTTCGAGCGGATAGACAACGTTTATGAACACAACAAGTCCCTGGCCCTCTTTGTCACCTATATCCAGTACCGCATCCCTGAATTCAGCCACTACATCCTTCCGGTGACGACGCTCACCGCGACGCTCCTGACACTCGGGCTGATGACGAAGTTCAATGAGATCACGGCCATGAAGGCCTGCGGCGTCAGCCTTTACAGGCTCATCCTTTCGATCGTTTTCCTTGCGGCTGTGGTCAGCATTTTTTCGTTCGCTCTGCAGGAGACGCTCCTTCCCTCTGCCAACAAGAAAGCCGAGGAGACGTGGAACCGGATCAACGATATTCCTCCACGAACGTACAATTTTCTTGACCGGCGCTGGGTGCTGAGCAAGGACAAGAACAGGATTTTCCATTACCGCTACTACGACCCCGTTGCCGATGTTTTCAGCCAGATATCGGTCTATGACCTCGACCTCAACGCCTGGGCCTTGCAGAGGAGGATTTTTGCCGAAAAAGGGCGTATCGAGGGGAATAACCTCTGGTTCCTCAATGGGTGGTCCAGGCATTTCAGCGGTGACATGACCACCCGGCTCGAGGCCTTCAAGGAAATGGGCCTTCAGGTGGCTGAAGAGCCAGGCTATTTCGTCAAAGAATGGGAGGAGCCCTCTTTGATGAGCTACGCCGAGCTCAAGACTTACGTCGCCGATATCGAGGAGATGGGGTTTGAAACGACGAGGTTCAGGGTTGACCTGAGCGCCAAGCTTTCCTTTCCTTTCGTCTCGCTCGTCATGGCCCTTATCGCCATTCCCTTCGCTTTTTCGATGGGGAAGAAGGGGGCATTGGTAGGGATCGGCCTCAGCATCGGCATCGCGATGATCTACTGGAGTGTCCTCGGCGTCTTTAAAAGCCTCGGCTATGTGGGTTTTTTGAGCGCCTTTCTGGCTTCCTGGGGACCGAACCTTCTTTTCGCCCCGACCGGGCTTTATCTTCTGCTGCGCCTCCGCACCTGACCTTATTCTCTACTATTCCGATAAAATTTATATAAAGAATAGAGTTTTTTCCGATTTCTTCTCAGCAAAGGCGAGGGTCTGGGGTGAGGAAGCCCGTCTAAGACTGAGCAGGCAGGCTTTCTTGACCTTAAAAACCTAAAACGAAGATTCTGGCGTTGGAATCAGGCGGGGAGAATGGGTGGCATGGCGGCAGTCCCCGCAACGCCCGCAGCGAAAGGGGTTCCCCACGGGGGGATGGGTGGAGCGAGGACGGACGGGGACGCGCCTTGACAGGACCCATTCTCAGCGTCTTGGGATTTCAACCCCAAGCCCGAGCCGTCACATTTTGTATTTGCCGAAGTCCTCGGGCTTGAGGTTCTCCAGCCATTGCCTCAGCTTCTCCGAATCCTCTAAGTTCTCGTCAAACTTGAGGCTCTGGGCCCGGCGGACGACCTCATCCTCGACAAAGATGGGAGAGTTCATCCGGAGGGCGAGGGCAATGGCGTCGGAAGGCCGGGAGTCAATCATGACGGGCGTGTCTTTGTATCGGCAGTGGATGATGGCGTAGAACGTGTTGTTGCGGACGTCGTTGACGACAATTTTCTCAACGGCCACTTCTAATTTGTCCAGGACGCTCTTGAGCAGGTCGTGGGTCATCGGCCGCGGCGTGGGGATTTTTTCGATGGTCAGGGCGATGGCGTTGGCTTCGAAAACCCCGATCCAGATCGGCAGGATCCTGTCGGTCCTCGGGTCCTCCAGGACGACGATGGGCATCTTGGAAATCGGGTCCACCACCAATCCTTTGATTTTCATCTCGATTTCCACGCCTTTTCTCCTCGGGTCTGATACCTTTAATATAGGACCTGGGGTTGATATTGTCAAGGAAACATCGGCTCTGTGACGATTAGCGGTGGGGGGTGCATGGGAGGATACGTTGCGCGAGGAGGGCCCTCTTTGGAGGACCGTCGCCAATGATTAGAACAGCTCAAGCTGGCCGCTCTCTCCTGCTTCCGTGATGTCTTTCTCGAAAAGGCTAATTTTTCCGTAGAAGCCGTCGTGCCCGGGGACGATGCGCACGGCCGCTTTCCTCATCCGGTCAACTCCCTGGCCGACGCGCTCCGGCTGGAAGCGGCAGAGGTGGGCAATCGGGACTTCGGTCAGGATGCGGTGTTCGTTTCCGAATTCGTGGATGAGCCGGAAATACATGTCCCAGACGCTCTGGCATTCGGCCGTCTTGTCCAGGGCTTCAGCGATGATCTCGTTGAGCGGGATGAGGTTCTTATAC
The DNA here is from genome assembly GCA_037444845.1 of Candidatus Aminicenantota bacterium. Classification (GTDB taxonomy): domain Bacteria; phylum Acidobacteriota; class Aminicenantia; order Aminicenantales; family UBA8522; genus JARYMI01. Next base: position 24,246 of record JBBILQ010000037.1, read on the forward strand.
GGGATCCTGGCCGGCGGGTTCACGCCTTCCTCCCGGTCGGCCAGCTCCTCCACCCGGTGCATCACGCCGATCGTCAGCTTCTTGCCGCAGCGGGGGCAGAGGTCGCGGTGGGCGATGGACTCCTTGGGCGAAAAAACGACACCGCACTTCCGGTGGCCGTCGTAGTGGTATTTCCCTTCCTCGGGGAAGAATTCGATCGTGTAGAGGAATTTATCCGGGTTCCGGCTCCGCAAGGCTTCGACCAGCCCTTTGTAGCTGAAATCGGTGTCGAAGACATTGGCCTCTCTTCCCAGCCGGGAGGGCGAATGGGCGTCGGAATTGGAGACGAAGGCATAGCGGTCGAGCGCCGAAATACGCCAGTTCATCGGCGGGTCGGAGGAGAGGCCCGTCTCCAGGGCAAAGATGAAGGGCGTCATTTCTTCAAAACATTCCTCGATCGAATCAAAACCAGAGTTTGCTCCGAAAAGAGAAAACCAGGGCGTCCAGATATGAGAGGGGATAACCACACAGCGGGGGCAGAGATCGGCCACGATCCGGACGAAATTCTTGGCGTCCATCCCTAAGATGGGGCGGCCGTCCGACCGCAAATTCCCCAGCCCGGCCAGCCGGGTGTTGATCTTTTCGACCGAATCGAAATCCGGCGCCAGGATGAGGAGATGAATTTTCCGGACTTTGCTCTTTTTGGAATAGATAAAGCTGATCTCAGTCGAGAGGATGAAATGGACGTCGTCGGTCGAGAGGGAAATCCCTTTGAGGTAGCCGTTTGCCGGCGGAAGGATGCTGCGCAAGCCGAAGAACCCGTGGCCGGCCGGCTCTAACTTCTGCTTGGTCAGGAAAAACCATTCGGGGTGCGTGAAATCGCTCGAAGCGACGAGAGAAATCCCCTTTACCTTGGCCCAATAGGCCAGGGTGTCGAAGGTCATGTCGCGGGAAGTGGCCCGGCTGAACTTGGAATGGATGTGCAGGTCGGCGATGAATTTCATGGGAATAAGGCTCAAGTGTAGACCATCGCGAAAGAGATTTCAAGGACAATGATACCGACGATAGAATCATTATTTTTGCTCTAAAGGCGGGTCCTGTCGTGGTTCACCCCCGGCGCCCCCTCGCGAAACCATTTGTTTTTGCCGTGACTGCAAGCTAAGGAGCTTCAAACGCTCGGGTCGGGCAAACATTCCGAGACGCTTCGCAACATCTGTTTCTAAAATATCAATCTCCCCTTCCCCTCTTAGTGAAATAAGAGGGGATAATGGTCAGCGTCTCGGGTTACAATTCCGAGACGCTTCCAAACTTTTTTCTTTATGTATTTATCTCCCCTTCCCCTCTTAGTGAAATAAGAGGGGATAATGGTCAGCGTCTCGGGT
>JBBILQ010000038.1:0-24620 GCA_037444845.1 Candidatus Aminicenantota bacterium
GTGAAGCGAAGCGCCGAGGGGGGAGCTTGACTCCCCCATGGAAGTGTCCCGTCTTTGCGGAGGACTTCGGCAAGGTACTTACGAGACGGGACACTAGCCAGTGGGCATGGCGACGATTTTTCTGCCCTAATGTCATTGAATTCCAGCCTGAAATCAGATGATCCCCTTCCCGGCTGCACGCAAACCCGCTATAATTGGAAAAAGGAGAAAGGCCATGATCGGGGTGATGTCGGATTCGCATGACAACGTGACCATGATCCGGAGGGCGGTGGCGACATTTAAGGACGCAGGATGCGACTTAGTCCTCCACGCCGGCGACATTATCGCTCCGTTTGCCGCTAAAGAGCTCGGAGCTTTAGGCTGTCCGATCAATGCCGTTTTTGGCAACTGCGACGGCGAAAAGCTGGGGCTTGAGAAAGCTCTGGAAGGGTTCGGCGAGATCAAGGAAGCGCCGCTTGCCTTCGCGCATTCCGGCCGGAAATTCTTTCTTGTCCATTACCACTTTTCAGTGGGAAAATATGCGGCGTCGGGAAATCACGATGTCATCATCTTCGGGCACACCCACAAACCGGAGCTGAAAAAAGAAGGTAAAACGCTCGTCCTTAATCCAGGCGAGGCGGGAGGCTGGCTTACGGGAAAATGCACGGTCGCGCTTCTCGATCCAGAAAAACTCGAGGCTGAGATTGTCGCCCTGTGAGATTATCGGATAAAAAATGGGGAGGGCTCTAATTTTCGGGAGAACAATATGATTGTTCCCGTTTTTCGAGTCGATCAAATGAGATTGCTTCGGTCGCTTCGCTCCGTCGCAATGACCACCTGACAGAGGAAAAGATGCCGCATCAAATCGATAGACGACAGAAACCGGCTTGGAAGCAGGTCCGCCGGCCCCTCCCTCCGCCCACCAAGCCGCACTCGAGCAAGAAGGGGAAAAAGGGCTACGACCGCAAAGACAAATCGTGGAAGAAAGACATCGCCGGGTCGGGCGGTTGATTTAGCCTGAGCCCCGTATTATACTACTCGTTCTTCCACAAGGGTGAATTCTTCCCTAAAGGTGTTTTTGCCCTTTTTGAGGAGAAATCGCAATCATGAAAAACGTCGTCATCATGGGCGCTGCCGGAAGGGATTTCCATAACTTCAACGTCTTCTTCCGCGACAACTCCGATTACCGAGTGGTGGCCTTCACCGCCACCCAGATTCCGGACATCGCAGGCCGCAAGTATCCCGCTGAGCTCGCCGGAAAGCTCTATCCTAAAGGAATCCCCATTCTGGCCGAGGAAGGGCTCTTCTCTCTTATCCAGAAATACCGGGTAAAAGAGGTTGTTTTTGCTTACAGCGACGTCTCCCATGAATATGTCATGCACCGGGCTTCTCTCGCCCATGCGGCTGGCGCGAGTTTCTGCCTTCTCGGCCCTGCCGACACGATGCTCAAGAGCCGCAAGCCCGTCATCTCGGTCTGCGCGGTGCGCACGGGCTCGGGAAAGAGCCAGACAAGCCGCAAGATCGCCGTGCTCCTTAAAGACAAAGGCAGGAAAGTTGCTGTCATCCGCCATCCCATGCCTTACGGCGACCTGGTCAAACAGAAAGTCCAGCGCTTCGCCTCCTACGAGCACCTGGACATGCACGGCTGCACCATCGAAGAGAGGGAGGAGTACGAACCCCACATCGACAAAGGCATCGTCGTCTACGCCGGCGTGGACTACCAGGCCATCCTGAAGCAGGCAGAAAAAGAAGCGGATGTCATCCTCTGGGATGGCGGCAACAACGATTTCCCCTTCTATGTTCCTGACCTGGAGATCGTCGTCGTCGACCCGCACCGCGCCGGCCACGAGCTCCTCTATCATCCCGGCGAGACGAACTTCCGCAGAGCCGGGGTCATCGTCATCAACAAAATGGACACCGCCTCGCCCGACCAGGTTGAAGCGATAATGAAAAACGTCAGGGCCTTTAACCCTGAGGCCACCATCATCCGCGCCAATTCCAGAATTGCCGTCGAAGAAGGCCAGGCCATCGCGGGAAAGCGTGTGCTCGTCATCGAGGACGGCCCGACGCTGACCCACGGCGGCATGACCTTCGGCGCCGGCATCGTCGCTGCCCGGCAATACGGAGCTGCGGCCATCATCGACCCCCGGCCATGGGCTATGGGGAGCATCAAGGAGACGTTCAGGAAATACAGCCACCTGGACAACGTCCTCCCGGCCATGGGCTACGGAGAAAAGCAGACAAGGGAGCTGGCCCGGACAATCAACAAGGCCGAATGCGACCTGGTCGTCAGCGCCACTCCCATCGACCTCAGGCGAGTCATCCGCCCCAACAAGAAAATTCTCCGCGTCCGCTATGAGCTCGAGGAAATCGGCTCGCCCACGCTCAAAGACATCCTCAAGGGTTTCTGATGAAACGAAAGATCGCCCTCATCGCTTTCGGCGGGAACGCACTCCTCCCAGAAAACCAGCGCGGGCTTCAGGAAGAGCAGACGCGTAACGCCCAGCACGCCGCTAGGCTGATGGTCCACATCGTGCGCAAGGGCTATGAACTCATCGTCGTCCACGGAAACGGCCCCCAAGTCGGCAACCTTCTCATCCAGATGGAGGAGGCTGTGACAAAGGTCCCGCCGTTTTCCCTGGACGTCTGCGATGCCATGACTGAAGGCAGCATGGGCTATATGCTGGAGAAGGCCATCACCAACGAACTCCGCTGCCGCTCCCTGGACAAGGAAGTGGCCACTGTCCTCACCCAGGTCCTTGTTGACAGAGAAGACCCGGCTTTCCAGAAACCCACCAAGCCGGTGGGCCCTTTTTACTCAAAATACCGGGCTCAGATGCTCGCCCGAGAAAAAAAGTGGACGATGATCGAGGACGCTGGCCGCGGCTACCGGAAAGTCGTTCCCTCTCCCCGGCCGATAGATGTCGTGCCCAAGTGGGTTATCCGCGACCTCGTCAGGGCCGGCCGGGTGGTCATCGCTGCTGGCGGTGGAGGCATTCCGGTCATCATCAACGGCCGCGGGCTGTTCAAAGGCATTGAGGCGGTAATTGATAAAGACTACGTAGCCAGCCTCATCGCCCGTGAGGTCAAGGTCGACCTCTTCATCATTCTGACGAATATCGAAAAAGTCTATCTCGATTTCGGGACCCCTCAGCAACGGCCGATCGAAGTCATGTCCGTGGCTCAGGCCCGGGAGTACCTCGGCCAGGGGCAGTTCCCGGCAGGCTCGATGGGCCCGAAGATCGAGGCCGCTATTGAATACATCGAGGCCGGCGGCCGGGAAGTCCTGATCACGTCGGCCAGCCATCTCAAGGCTGCTCTGATCAAACGCTCGGGGACGCGCATCGTTGCTTCGCTTCGGTAGGAGGACGTCATGAAAAAGGATTTTATCTCCATCCACGACCTGACACTCTACGAATTCCATGAAATCATGGACCTGGCCGCGGCAATCAAAAAAGACCCGGACAAGTTTCATAAAACGCTCAAGCGCCGCGTCCTGGCGATGATCTTCGAGAAACCGTCCCTTCGCACTCGGATGACGTTCGAGGTGGGGATGTTAGAGCTCGGCGGGTCGGCCATTTATCTCGGCCCTGCGGACAGCCAGGTCGGGACAAGGGAGACTTTATACGACATCGGAAAGAACTTAGAACGCTGGGTGGACGGCATCATGATCAGGACTTTCGCTCACCAGAACATCCTCGACCTGGCCGCAAGCGTCCGGATCCCGGTCATCAACGGCCTCTCCGACCTCCTCCACCCCTGCCAGGCCATGGCCGATTTCTTTACTCTCAAGGAAAAAAAGGGAGGGTTGAGCGGGATCAAGCTGGCCTGGGTAGGCGACGGAAACAACGTCTGCCACAGCCTACTCTTCGCGGCGGCCAAGGCCGGCTGCCAGATGGCCGTGGCCACTCCCCGGGGTTACGAGCCGAGGCCAGAGATCGTCCAGCAGGCCAAGGAAGACGGCCAGAAGACGGGTTTTTCGGTTACTCTGACGAATGACCCGCGCCTGGCCGCCGAAAATGCCGATGCTGTTTATACAGATGTCTGGGCTTCCATGGGCCAGGAGGCGGAGAAGGATTCAAGGGCCCGAAATTTTGCTCCTTACCAGGTCAACGCGAGCCTGATGGCCCTGGCTAAAGAAGACGCCCTTTTCATGCACTGCCTGCCCGCTCATAGGGGAGATGAGGTCACCGACGAGGTCATTGACTCGCCGCGTTCGGCCGTCTTCGACCAGGCCGAAAACAGGCTTCATCTTCAGAAGGCGATTATGGTATTATTAATGGGGAAAAAAGAGAAACATGGCTAAAGAAGACAGCCTGACGCAGGTCACTCCGGACAATCTCGCCTTCCTGGAGAAGGAATTCGAGCAGACGCTCCGGCCTTATTCTCTCAAAGAACTGACCGAAAAACTGGCTTTCCACAAGACAGCCGGCCAGAGAGTCCAGGATGTCCTCAAATACGACCACGCCTGCAGGTATGAGGTGGGCGACCTCATCTACAAGGAATACGACGAACCCCTGACCGTGAGCAGCAAGACCGTCGAGCATTTCTCGGGCGCTGTCGTCCTGAAAGTTGTCAACAAAGCCTTCTACAAGGGCTTTCAGTGCGAAATGTTAGAGGTCGACTACACGGGCGGAGGCCTTTTCCGCAAGTACATCGACTACATGAAAAAGACCAGGACTCAGGTCCTTCTCCCCTCAAACGTGGACGGAAAAGCCCAAGTGCCGGAGAAGATGGAGAAAGCCGAAGACCCCCGTTTGACTGAGTTGCCGATGACCGACAGGGACATCAAAGCCCTGGAGAAAAACCTGCGCCAAGAGCTCGCCAAGTCGGACAAGTTCTTCAATTGGAATGATTTCTGGCAGTTAGCCAAAAACGAGGTGGCCATCCCAGAAGAAAAAATTAAGGCGGCAGAAGACCATCTGCAGGAAGTTCAGCGATCGGTTGCCACCGAAGAAATGGCGAGCGTTTTTTTCGGGCTGGAAGCTTCGCATAATCTCTTCGATATCACCTGCCTTTCCCTGAACCATGCTCTTGAAAAGAAATGGAAGAAGGAATTCGCCTTCGTCTCCCCCGCCGGCTGGGGAAAGTGGCATCTCAAGGCCATCCTCAGCTCGCTCCTGGACGGTTTGCCCCTGGCCACCCCGCCAGTTAGACTTCCAGACCTCGAGGCGACAGAAAAACCTCAGCTCAGCACCTTTCACGAGTTTCCCCTCAAGATTTACCTCACCTGGAGAGAAGTTCTCTCGGGGGGGGTGAAGGTCCCGAAAAGCCTGAATAAAGAGCTCTCCCGTGCCCGAGAGTACACCTTCATCGATGCCGAAGAGGGCAAGAGCCACACCGTTTATTATTATCCATCGGGCTGTTTCTTCCTGGGGTTAAGAGATTACTTTGCCGCCAACAACATCCCTCAGGGGGCGAGTTTCACCCTGGAGCGGAAAGACGAACTGCAGTTCAATTTCTGGCTCAAGAAATCGAAAAAAAAGCTCTCCGTGCCGCAGTTGGCCTACGACCCGGCAAAGGACATTTTCACAGACACGGGCAGTGAAGCTTTCACTTTCGCTCTCCCGAACAAAATCATTTTCCTGGAAAAGGAGATCATTTCCCGCCTTGTTAGCCTGACGGAGAAGAGGGATGACCTTGATCTCCGCGGACTCCTTCTATTAGCTTTCAAGAATTTCGGGCTGGAAACGGACGAATATTCCCTCCATTTTCTTCGGGCCTACCACTTGGTTGATATCCTCAAACAGACCAGCCAAGAAGACGTCGAGACGACGCTCCTCAACTCTGTCGAGTTTTCAGCCTCGGAAAAGAAGAAAGGGGTCTTCTTCTACCATGAGCCAAAGCCGCTCGTTGAAGAAGCCGCGGCCGAAATCCCTGCCGAGATTGCGGGAATGCCCGAAGTCATCACCATGGCTGAGGAAGAGGGCCTGGCGGTCGAGGCTGCAGAGGAAGAAGAGGAGGAGGAGATTCCGGCTGCGCCCGTCGTCTCGGCCAGAATCCCTGAAAAAGCGCGGGCCGAGGTTGGCGCTGCGCCAGCCAAGGAAAGGGCCCTCCGGAAGAAAAAAGCCAAGCCCGAAGGCGAGGGGGCTCCCAGGCCGCGCAAGAGCGAAAGACGTGTCATCGAAGAAAAAATAGAACTGGCTGAATCCGAACAGGAAGCGCTTTCGGCGATCAAGGAAAAGGAAGTTGAAGGGGCTGAGAGAGAAGAGCTCGCCGCCCGGGAAAGAAAGGAAGAATTCAAGCACGTCGCCCCGAAGGAGGCCTCGTTCGGGCTGTTCGCCGAGAAGCTGAAATCAGCCCTGGATAAGAAGAAGAAAGAAGATAAGAAGAAATAATCTTAGGCTACAGGATTTCGCGGGAGGGGCCTTTACGCCGGGTCACGGCCATCTGATCCAACAACTCCAGAATAGGAATGGCGTATTTCCGGCTTAAACCCGTCATCTCCTTGAACTCGGCCACCGTCAATTCCTTCTTCCCTAAGGACCTCACCCGGCTGATGATTTCGTCCAGCCAGCGGGAATGGATGTACAGGCCTTCTGGTCCCTGAAAAACCTTGCGCCTCTCGATAAGAAGCCCGAGGAGTTTTTCCAGCCGCTCCGAGGAGAGGCGGAACCTCGCCCGGATGTCATCAATCGAGAGAGACTGGAATTCTCCTCGAAAACACATCTCCTCGAGCCGTCCGAGAATCTTCTCCTCTGCGGCGGAAAGAGCCACTTCGCTCGAAGGGAGAGCAAGCTTTTGTCCGGCCTGGCGTGCTTTCCCCGTCCGCTCCAGCGTCTTCACGGCCAGAGCCAGGACTTTGTCTGGAAGTCCAAACCTTTTCTTGAGGCGGTCGAGGTGAACTCCTTTCTGCGCCGGATGCTTATCGTGATGTTCCTCGAGATACCGGACAATCTTTTCTAGAAGAAAATCAAAGCTCTCCCGGGAGACAAGAAAAAGGGGCGAAAACTCCAGGATTTTGACCTTGCCCTGCTCTTCGAGTTTCTGGCTGAGACGCAAAAGGCGGCTGGGGCCAAGCGGAGCAAATTCCAGCATGTCGCGTTCACGCAAGCCCCGCGCGGCCTTCTTCCGGCAAAGAGCCTCTACCATGGCTTTTTCGCCGCCGCAGAGTGCAAGAAGAAAGTCTTTATCCATTTCTTTATGAGCGTGGGTTCCCTGCGCCGGAAAAGCGTTGAGGACCATGCCCCGGCCAACGACATCCAGCTTTACCGGGTCCAGGACATCGAAGGCGTCTCTCCATTTAAGAGACAGGGGCCGCCGCAGCAAAGCCAGGACGAAAATCTGGCCCGGCTCTGCCTCAGCCGGCGTGTCATAGACGCGGAGTGTCGCCAGGCTCTTTTGGTCCTTGAATACAATAACGGCTCTGGCAGGCGGCGTTTGCCGCTTTGTCTCAAGGGTCACCGCTGCTTCGAAACGCTGCGTTTTCATCGTCTGTCTCCGTTTTCTTCCCGGCTGAGCACGAAATTCATCCGCCGCCCGACAGGATCGACCGACGCCAGGAGGACTCGTACCCTTCCTCCTAGCTCGAAGGTCCGGCGCGTGCGCTTTCCCGCCAGCATCTGTTTCGACCGGCGGCGGTAATAATCTCCATCGAGGTCGGCATAGTGAACCAACCCATCCACAAAATAGTCGTCCAGGTCCACGACCGCCCCGGCTCTCGTGAAGTCGACGATCGTTCCCTGGAATTCCTCGCCCAGCTTCCTCTTGAGGAGACGGAAGATGCGCCACTCAGTCAACTCTTTCTCAGCTTCGTCGGCTCTCCTCTCCTGCTCGGATGAATGCAAAGCGACCGAGTGAAGACCCGGGGTTTTCATTTTCCTGTCCTCGAGCATTGCTTTCAGGGCCCGGTGGACGATGAGGTCTGGATAGCGGCGGATGGGAGAGGTGAAATGAGTGTATTCCTTTTTGGCCAGGCCGTAATGCCCGGTATTCTCAGCCGAATAGACGGCCAGGCGCAAAGCCCGGAGAACCTGGAAATTGATGAATTTTTCCGCGGGTTTTCCCTCAGCCTGGCTGAGGATGCGCTGGAGAGACTTCGATGTTATCTCGGAAGGCTCGGGAAGAATAAACCCGAAATGAGCCAGCGTCTCCCGGAGTTCCTCCAGGTCGGCGAGCCCGGGCGGCGGATGGACTCTGTAGACGGCCGGCTGAGACCGCTGGTAAAGAGCCTGGGCCACGGCCACGTTGGCGGCAACCATGAACTCTTCGATCAGGTGGTGGGCCTCGTTCGCCTCAAAAGCCGCCACTCGCTGAAGCTTCCCCTCTTTGTAAATGAGCTCGGGCTCCAAGAGGTCAAAGTTGAGGCTTCCCTCTTCCTCCCTTCGGGAACGGAGGCAAGCGGCCAGCTCTCTCATCAACAGAAGGCCGGGGACAAGCCTGGAGTATCGCCGCTTTTCCTCTTCGTCGCCCTCAAATATGTTAAACACTGAGGTGTATGTCAGGCGCTCGGCCGTCCTGATCATGGATGGATGGAATTCTGCCCGGCTCACGCGGCCGTCCTTGCCGACCTCAAGCAACGCGGACACCGTGAGTCTCGTCTTCCTGGGCCGCAGGCTGCAGATGTCGTTGGAAAGCTTTTCCGGGAGCATGGGCAGGGTGAGGTCGGGGAAATAGACGCTCGTCCCGCGCCGGAAGGCTTCGCTGTCCAGCGCAGAACCGGGCCGGACATAATGAGAGACATCGGCAATGTGCACGCCCAGGAGGAATCCGCCCGACGGAAGCTTCTTGACGCTGACGGCATCATCAAAGTCCTTGGCGTTCTCGCCGTCGATTGTTACGGTCAGCCAACGCCTGAAGTCTCTTCTCTTCTGCCTGTCTTCAGCCGAAATCCGGCCGGAAATTTTCTCTGCCTCGGCCAGAGCTTCGGACGCGAAGCCTGAGGCCAGGTTGAACCGGCGGATGATGACCTCTGTGTCCACGCCGGGATCATCGGGGAATCCTAACACCCGGGTGAGAAAGCGCCTCTCTCTTTCAGCTTCCACGACCATGCCCGGCTCTGGCCGCCACCGCCCCTTGGAACTCAGCGGGATTTCCTCTGCCGAGGCTGCGTCAAACGGGACGAGAAAAGGCTGGCCGAAACGCTCTGAGTAAATTCCCATGACCGAAGCGCGGCCTTTTTCAAGGATTCGGACGATCCTCCCCTCTGGTTTTCCTTTTTTGCCCTGCTCCCGGAAAATGACTTCAACGAGGTCCCCGGTCATCGCTCCGTGAGAATGCCTGGCCGGGATAAAAATATCCTCTCTTTGACGGTCTTCTGGCCTGACAAAACCGTATCCTTTCATCGTCGCCAGAAACTCGCCCCTGACGACATTTTTTTCCGGCGGCATGGCGTACCTTTCCTTTTTCTTAAGGATTACTCCCCGGCCATGAAGGGCTTTGAGCCTGGCCCGAAGCCTTGTTTTGTCCCGCCCTCGCACCCCTGCCAAGCTGGCGATTTGATGGAAGGCAAGGCCTCGCTTTGCCTGTTTCAAAAGGGAGAGAATCGCCTCGTCCATGGACGTTAGTAGTAGAAAAGGCTGAGGTGAGGAATCTTATGCTTCTCACGCCACATCTTGACCAGCCGGAGCCTCGAGATTTCTTCCAGCTCTTCCCGTGGCCGGCCCTTGAACTCGGCCTGGACAAGTTTTTGAATCGCAGCCCTGTCCCTTTCCGGGACGGCCTGGAAAAGGAGGCCTTCCAGTTTCTCCTCGAGCTTTTCCAGAGCCTCCTCGGCCACAGCTTTATCCGAGAGGAGACACAAGGCCTCGGTGCAAATGGCCTTGACGGTGCTCACTTCGGGAGGAAGGGCGCGAAGAAAGCGCTCGATTTCGGCGCGGGCCTTCTTCCTTTTCTCATCCCGCGTGACGACCTTGCTGAAGCGGCCGACTTTCCGCTCCCGGTATTCTCCGAAAGCCCTCATCACTTCGCTGTCGCAGAAAGAAAGGGCCGGCATTTTGCGTGACCTCCCCTGCTTTCTGTGGCGTTCGAAAGCCCGGTTGATCCCTTCAAAAACGACGTCTAAAGGAATGCGCTTCCTCTCCCAGGAGGACAGGGTCATCTGGTCTCTCGAAGACAGGACGAACGGCGCCCCCCTGAGGCTGAAAAAAAACCGGGCGATCTCCTGAAAATACCGGCTCTTGGCTTCTTGGCGTCCCATCTCGTGTCTAGGTGACGAGTCCCTAACCGCTTTTTCTTTCCTCTCTGTTCCTGTCATAGATAATCCGCAAGCCCTCCAGGACGAGGTAGGGCTCATAGCAATCAATCGCCCTGACCTCAGAGGCGACGAGAGTGGAGAACCCGCCGGTCGATATGACCTTGGCTTTCTGCCCCAACTCCTTTTCGATCTCAGCGATGATGTTGGTGACCAGGCCGATGTAGCCGAAATAGATGCCCGATTGCATGCTCGTCACCGTTGTCCGGCCGACGGCTTTCTTGGGCTTGGCGATTTCTATCCTGGGGAGTTTGGCCGTCTTGAGGTAGAGAGCTTCGGCTGAAATCTGGATTCCAGGCGCAATCGCCCCACCCAAGTACTCGCCCTTTTCCGTGATCACGTCAAAGGTGGTGGCTGTGCCGAAATCGACGACGATCGAGGGCCCGCCGTGTTTTTCGAAGGCGGCCACGGAAGCCACCACCCGGTCGGCTCCCACCTCGAGGGGGTTCTCGTAGAGGATGGGCATGCCGGTCCTCAACCCCGGTCCTACGACCAGGGCTTTGAGCCTGAACATGTCCCGGCTGAGCGCCTGGAAAACAGGCGTAAGCGGCGGCACGACGCTGGAAATGATCATGTCGGCGATGGACGCCGGCAGGAGGCCGGATGACCGGAGAAGCTCGAGGAGGACGACGCCGTACTCATCGGCCGTCTTCTCCCTGTCTGTCCTGAGTTTCCAGTCATGGCGAAGCTCTGTCCCCTCAAAAACGCCAACCGCGATTGTCGTGTTCCCGATGTCAACGGCTAAAAGCATGGCCTCTCTCCTCAAGTATGATAACCAAGGCCGAGGATTTCCGCGGGGGATAAAAGAATTTTCTCGCCGTCCTTTTCCAGAATCATTCTCGCCCCCGTCGAAATCCCGCGGAACGTACCGGTCAGGGTTTCTTTTTCTGTCCGGACAACAACTATTTTTCCGACCGGAAAAATCAATTTTGCCTCGAAGGCCCTGAGAATTTCCGCCCTCTCGCCAGAGACGAACTTCCTGTACCACCAATCGAGCCTCTCGCAGAGGCTCTGCTCGACCCTTTCCCTGTCCACATGTCGTTTCAGGATCATCCGCAGCGACGCCGCCGTCGGGCGGATTGCCGCCGGAAAATCCTTCCTGCTCTGGTTGATATTCAACCCAATCCCCAGGACGACAAAATGCGTTTTATCTCCCACGAACTCGCTCTCGCAGAGGATGCCGCCGATTTTCTTTCCGCTCCAGATGACATCGTTCGGCCACTTCAGCCCGACCTCGAGGCCGACGCTCAACCGGATAGCCTCGGCCGCAGCTACCCCGGCTACAAGCGGCAGAAGAGAGACATCCCCCGAAGGGGGGCGGAGGATGATGGAGGCATAAAGGCCACGGCTCCGGGGAGAGAACCAGGTCCGGCCCTTTGTCCCTTTGCCCCCTGTCTGCTCGTCGGCGGTCACAACCGTCCCCTCCCGGGCTCCTTGCTGCGCTAAAATCTTGGCTTCGTCGTTGGTCGAAGCACAGGTTTCGTACCAGTGGATGACCGCCCCTATATTCATGGGAGAATCAAAGCGACGGTTTCCCGCCTTTATCCAGCCACCCTTTAAGCTCGGCCAGCAAAGAAGCCCGGAGCCTTTTCTCCAGCTCCCTCTCCACGGCGAGAATTTCCTCGCGCACGACGGCCTTGATTTTTTCCCCGATATCTTCGTCAAGTGAAGCGAGGGGCATGTCCGGTTCCTCCGGGTGCGGAAGCGAGGCGGTCGGCGGAATCTCTTCGATCATCGATTCTTCCGGGAAGCTGTGCGGCCCCCTTTTTTTGTCGATGACATCCCTGACCAGGAGGGCCAGCCTCTCGGAATCAAAGGGTTTTTGAACGATGGCGTCGTATTCCAGGCCGCGGATTTTATCCGGGTCCACGGGCTCGAAGGCGTTCTTGAGGAAGATCAGCCCGATTTTTTTCAAATCTTCCTGGCCCGCGAGGTCGCGCCCCGCATCGTAGCCATCCTTGAGCGGCAGAGACAGGCTGAGGAGCACGGCATCCGGGCCTATTTCGCTGAGCAGGCTGACGGCTTCAACTCCGTCCTCGAAGGCGTAGATGTCAAAATCGGGAGCGGCGAAGGCCATCCTGACGACTTTCTGGACAGAGGGACTCGGGTCGGCCAGGAGGATTTTATACGCCATAGGACACCTGAAATCTTTAAGAAATATCACCATTAGTTAACATCATTCCCGTCATCATGTCAATCAACCGGCGAAGACCTGCGGGGGATCGCTGCGAAGACCTAATGCAAACGCATTAATAATCGATGGAGACAGAATCCTCGCCTATGAGCCTCTCCACATTCCTGGTCAGGTCTTCGGACAGGAAGACCCCCCTGATGTCGATGGACTGAGCCACCAGCCGGTAGGAGTGAGGCGTCTCCAGTTCGAAGAACACCGGGCACTCGCCGGGGTTTCTCTCGAGACAATCCTTCAGCTCCTTGATCACGGACTCTTCCAGGCCGGGAAGAAAAATTCTCAAGACGACTCTCTTCGCCTTTTTGTTCAGGGCGTCGGCGAGCGACATGATTTCGACGAGGTGAACCCGGCGGTTCTCTCCTTCTCCCATGAACCTTCCCCTGACCCAGACGAGCTGTCCTTCTCTCAGGAACTCAAAATATTTTTTGTAGGCTTCAGGGAAGGCCATGACGTCGATCCGGCCGCTCAAATCTTCAAGGGCGAAGATGGCAAACCGCTCGTCCTTCTTGTTCTTCAGAAGCTTGACCGTGTTGATGATCCCGGCCACGCGAATCTCGGCGTTGAAATCCTTCTCTTCGTCGAGCTGGCTCAGTTGATGGGAGATGAGTTTCCTGAGCCTTTTCTCGAACTGGGCCAGGGGATGGCCGGTGATGAAAAACCCCACCGCGTCCTTCTCGTAGCTCAGGAAAAGCGACTCGTCCCATTCTCTCATTTCCCTTACTTCTGGCGGGATATCGGGCGGCTCCAGCCGGCCGCCGCCGAAAAGAAGCGCCTGCGAAGTCAACGTCAGTTTCTGGGCCGTATGGCCGTACTCAATCATGGCGTCGATGAGGTGAAAACACCGGGATCTCGGCCAGCCCAGGGAGTCAAAGGCTCCGGCTTTAATCAGGCTCTCTAACACCTTCCTGTTGACGACTCTTGGGTCTGTGCCAGCCACGATGTCAAACGGCGTCTTGAACTTGCCCCGCTCGGCTCTTTCCCTGAGGATCTCCCGGACAGCCGTCTCCCCGACATTTTTTACAGCTGAGAGACCAAAACGAATCTCGCCGCCGACCACAGTAAAATTGAAATCGCTCTCGTTGATATCGGGCCGGAGGACCCGAATCCCCATCTCCTGGCATTCATTGATGTACTTGACGACCTGGGATGTCGCTCCCCGCTCCGCTTCGGAGGTCAGGAGCGCGGCCATGAAATGAGCGGGAAAGTGGGCCTTGAGGTAAGCCGTCTGGTAGGCGAGGTAGGCATACGCAGCGCTGTGGGATTTGTTGAACCCGTACTCGGCGAAATGCCTGATCTGTTCGAAAATTTTCTCTGCCCTGGACTGGCTGAGCCCCCTTTTTTTGGCCCCCTGGATGAACCACTTCTTCTGAGCTCTCATGATGCTCGTGACTTTTTTTCCCATGGCCTTGCGGAGGATGTCCGCATCAGCCATGGTGAACCCGGCCAGGTCGGTGGCGATCTTCATCACCTGTTCCTGGTAGACGATGATCCCCCGCGTCTCGTTGAGGATGGGCTCGAGCTCGGGACATTCGTAGCTGATCCGCTCGGGATGGTTCTTTCTCTTGACAAACTCATCCGTCATCCCGCTCCGCAGCGGGCCGGGCCGGTAGAGGGCGTTGAGGGCGATGAGGTCGCGAAAACTTTCAGGCTTGAAATTGCGGAGCAGCTCTTTCATCCCAGGGCTCTCAAACTGGAAGACGCCGTCGGTGTTGCCCGCCTGGAAAACGCTGAACGTGGCCTCGTCGTCCAGGGGAATTTTCCTGATGTCAACTTTATGGCCCGACTCCCTGGCCACGAGTTCGACGGTGTCCTGGATGACCGTCAGGTTGCGCAGGCCCAGCAGGTCCATCTTGAGAAGCCCGATTGCCTCGATGTCCTGCATCGGGAATTGAGTGGTGATTTCGCCCTTGGCGGACTGGTAGAGAGGCACGAACTCAACCAAAGGCCTGGGCGTGATGACGATCCCGGCAGCATGGATGGAGGGATGGCGGACCTGGCCTTCGAGCTTCTGGGCGACCGCCAGCAACTGGGCAATCTTGGCGTTCTTGTCCCGCAGCTCCCGCAGCTGCGAAATATTCTTGAGCGCGCCCTCGATCGTGGCTTCAGGACCGAAGGGCGGAATCATCTTGGCAATCCGGTCCACTTCCGGCAACGGCACCTCCAAGGCTCGTCCGGCATCACGGATGGCCTGACGCGCGGCCATGGTCCCGAAAGTGATGATCTGGGAGACGTTCTCCTGGCCGTATTTCGCCTTGACATAGTCGATGACCTCATCCCGGCGCCGGCCGCAGAAATCGATGTCGATGTCGGGCAGGCTGATCCGCTCCGGGTTGAGGAAACGCTCGAACAGCAGGCCGTACTCGAGCGGGTCGATATCGGTGATACCAAGGCAGTAGGCTAAAAAGCTGCCGGCCGCAGAGCCGCGTCCCGGGCCCACCGGGATGTTCCGTGACTTGGCCGTGCGGATGAGGTCCCAGACAACCAGGAAATACCCCTCGAACCCCGTCTGCTTGACCAGGTTGAGCTCTTTCCTCAGCCTGTCCTCATAGTCCTCCATGGAATGACCGGGCTCTTCTCTCTCAAGCCTGTCCTGGAGTTCTTCCAGACGCATCCGGAATCCGTCGTCGGCCACAGCGGCAAGGTATTCATCCAGCGGAATTTCGCCGGGCGCCTGAAACCGGGGCAGGAAGTGTTGGCCTGAGGGGAAGGCGAAATCGCACTGGGCAGCGATACGGGTTGTGTTCTGGATGGCTTCAGGGATGCCTCGAAACAGCTCCGTCATTTCCTGGCCGGACTTGAAGTAGAACTCCTGTGAACCGAACCGGATCCTGTCCTGGTCGGTGAGCTTCTTGTTGGTCTGGATGCACAGGAGGACATCATGGCTCTCCGCGTCCTCTTTCCGGAGATAATGAATGTCGTTGGTGGCGACCAGAGGAAGGCCGAGCTTCTTAGCCAGATCGATGAGCCGGAGTTTCGTTGCCTTCTGCTGAGGCAGGCCGTGATCCATGATCTCGATATAAAAATTGTCTGCGCCGAAAAACGAGGCGAACTCGAGGGCGGCCTGCTCAGCCGCCTCCTCGATCTCCTTTTCCAGGAAAAAGGCGACTTCGCCTTTCAAACAACCCGAGAGGGCGATCAGGCCTTCAGCGTGAGCGGCCAGCAGCTCCTTGTCAACCCTGGGCCTGTAATAAAAGCCCTCCAGGTAGGCCCGGCTGAGAAGAAGACAGAGGTTCTTGTAGCCTTTTTCGTTTCTGACCAGAAGAAGGAGGTGGAAATGATGCGGCTCGCCCGCCTCATCCTTCTTATCATGCCGGCTCTTGGGCGCCACGTAGACCTCGCAGCCGAGGATGGGCTTGATGTCCCGGGCCCTTGCCTGCTTGAAAAAAGTGACCGCGCCGAAGATGTTGCCGTGGTCTGTCAGGGCCACGGCCGGCATCTTGTTCCTGTAAGCGGCCTCCACTAAGTCGGCGGTCTTGATGGCCCCGTCCAAGATGCTGAACTCAGAGTGATTATGAAGGTGGATGAAAGAATGGTCCATCGTCATTCCCACTCGATTGTCGCCGGCGGTTTGGTCGTGATGTCGTAGACGACGCGGTTGACCCCCTCGACTTCGTTGATGATCCGCGTCGAAACTCGCGCCAGGAACTTGGGGTCGGCCGCGTACCAGTTGGCCGTCATCCCGTCCACGCTCTGGACGAGGCGAAGGCTGACAACCTGCTCATAGGTCCGCTGGTCTCCCATCACGCCAACCGACCTGACCGGCAGCAAGACAGCGAAGGCCTGCCAGAGCTTATGGTAAAGCCCGGCTCTCCGGACTTCATCTAAGAGAATCCGGTCCGCCTCCTGCACCATGGCGACGCGCTGCCGCGTCACCTCTCCGAGAATCCTGACAGCCAGGCCCGGGCCCGGGAATGGATGCTGGGCGATGAATTCCCGGTCCACGCCAAGCTCTTCAGCCACGGCCCGGACTTCATCCTTAAACAGCTCTTTAAGCGGCTCGATGAGCTGGAAACGCAAGCCTTTCGGCAGGCCGCCCACGTTGTGATGCGACTTGATAGTCGCCGAGGGACCCCTGACCGGCGCGCTCTCGATGACATCAGGATAGATAGTCCCCTGGGCGAGAAACGTCACGCGGCCGATCCGGCGCGCTTCTTCCTCGAAGATGTCGATGAACGTCCGGCCGATCGTTTTCCTTTTCCGTTCTGGTGAGTCAACTCCTCGGAGACGCTCGAGGAAAAGGCTGGAGGCCTCAACGCCAACGACGCGGAGCGAGAGCCTGCGCCGGAATTCGTTCATCAATTCCTCATACTGTCCCTTCCGCAGCAGCCCGTTGTCCACGAACACGCAGGTCAGCCTCTTTCCGACGGCGCGCTCGACGAGGAGCGATGTCACCAGCGAATCGACGCCGCCGCTGAGGCCGCAGATGACCTTCTCTTTCCCGACGACCCGGCGTATCTCTGCTGTCTTGTTGGCCACGAACGATTTCATGCTCCAGCCAGGCTTCAGCCCGGCCTGGTCGAAGAGAAAATTGGCCAGGATTTTCTGTCCCTGGCGCGTGTGGATGACTTCAGGGTGGAACTGGACGCCAAAAAACCTCGGCCCTTCCGCTTCGATGGCAGCAACCTTCGCGTTCATTGTTCTGGCCGTCAAGATGAAACCCGGCGGCAGTTTCTCGACCCTGTCTCCGTGGCTCATCCAGACCTGGCTGCGTTCTCTCGTCCGCTTGAAGAGGCCTCTTCGGTCCAGAATTCTCAGTTCCGCAAACCCGTACTCTCTCTTGGCCGAAGGAACGACTTTGCCGCCCAAAAGATGCGCCATGAGCTGAAGCCCGTAGCAGATTCCCAGGACAGGGATCCCCAGGTTGAAGATGGCCGGGTCGGGAAGCGGCGCGCCGTCCTCGTAGACGCTCCGCGGGCCGCCGGAAAGGATGATCGCTCCGGGATTTTCTTTTTTTATCCGGACATACGGCGCGTCAAACGGAAAAATTTCCGAGTAAACGCCCATCTCCCGGACCTTTCGGGCGATGAGCTGGGTGTACTGAGAGCCGAAATCAAGGACGAGAACCTTGTTCACCTTCCGATTTTAACAAACCTCGTTTGAGGACACAACATCCGCGATCCGAATTCGCCAAAAAACCCAGCCAATTTGACAGAGGGAAAAAACCTTCGTATTATTCTCGCTAGAAACCAAGCGAGAATGTTTGGCCGGAAGCCAAGACAACCAACCGAAAGCGACGGACTTTTTCACCAGAATTAAATGTTTAGCTTTTCATACAAAAATTTCGTGGCCATCCTGAAAGCATTTCCCCTTTGCCCCATGCCCAAGGCCATCGGGCTTGAAAATATCCCTCTCGGCGAGCCGGTGCTTTATGTTTATAACCATGTGACCCGGCGGGCTGAGCCTCTGTTTTTGGGGTTGGCTGCTCCGGTCACCCCGCCCATCCGATTTCTAGCTGAAATAACCCTTGTGGGAATGTATAACTTGCCGCGAACGCGCGGGGACATCATCGACTCTCTGTTTTCCGCGGCTTTCCAGCAAAAAGTCCGACGCAACCTCCTCAGTTGCTTTTTATTCAAAAAATTAATCGACTTATTAATCTGTTTTTTCACTGCCCAGATGCGCCGGTTCAACATCATCCCCGTCTACATCCACGATGCCCTTACGGAAAAAGACAGGATTGCCAAGCGACGAATCAACAGGCATGCGCTCGAAGAGTGCCTCTCCAGCCTCGAGCGAAACATCCCGGTGGCCATCGCTCCAAGCGGCGGGAGCACCCACGAGGCGGCAGAAGACTTAACAACCCAGACCGTCGTCCCGATGCTGGCCAGCTTGCTCGCCCGGCGCGGAAAAACCGTCAAGATTGTCCCCTGCGTCGTGAAAGAAAGGCCGGAAGTCGGCAAAAAGACATACAAAAAATATGTCATCGACAGAATCCTCTTTTATCGCTTCCTGAGGCGGCTCTGGAGCAAGTTAGGAGCGAAGAGTTACCAGAGGCCCCTCCTCACAGTCGAGTTTTTCAAGCCGCTCGTCTTTTCCATGCCCTATCCGACCAAAGAAGATAAGCTGCAATTCGTCAGCGAGCTCCAGAAGATAATCTACGCAGCCCTGGCCAGGGGTTAAAAATAAAAAAATATCGGTAATTACGTAAGCTGTCCCCGTTTCTGGTATTGTCTCGGCCAAAGAAATCCGGTATAGTGGAGAATCATGGAATGGGAAGATCTGGCAAGAGAGCTGACTATTCCGACAGCTTCTAAAATCATCCTCCTCGTCATCGACGGCCTGGGTGACCTGCCGGTCGACGGCCAGACCCCCCTCGAAAAAGCCAAAACTCCCAACCTTGACCGCCTAGCCAGGAAAGGCGTCTGCGGCCTGACCGATCCTGTCCTTCCCGGAATCACGCCCGGGAGCGGACCTTCTCATTTAGCTCTTTTCGGCTATGACCCGCTCCGTCACCAGTTAGGCCGCGGCATCCTGGAAGCGTTGGGCTCCGGTGTTGAGGTCGGCCAGGATGACCTGGTGGCCCGGGGGAATTACGCCACCCTGAAAAACGGCCTCGTTTCGGACCGGCGAGCCGGCCGGATACCGACAAGCGAGAACGAGATGCTGTGCCGCCAGGTGAACCAGGCTCTCAAGCCAAACCCGGGCCTTTCGATCACTCTCTTTCCTGGCAAAGAACACAGGTTCGTCGTGAAGTTCAGCGGCCCAGGGCTTGAAGACGCGCTTTCCGATGCCGACCCGCAGAAGGATCAAAAGCCCCGCGCTTATGCTCAGCCTCTTGCTGCCGGCGCCGCCAAGACAGCAGAGGCAGTCAATGCCTTCCTCGACGAAGTGACCGAAATCCTGAGCGGCCGGGAGACAGCCAATACGGTCCTCCTCAGGGGTTTTTCGAAATTCCCTTCCCTGCCGAGCATGTCAGAGCTTTACAAGCTCAAACCCGCTGCCTGCGCCAACTACCCGATGTACAAAGGCCTGGCCCGGCTCTTAGGCATGGATGTTCTGGACGTTGGGGCTGAGACGGCCGATCTTTTTGCTGCCATCGAGGCGCGTTACGGAGAGTACGATTTCTTTTACGTCCATTATAAAAAAACCGACGCGGCGGGCGAAGACGGAAACGCTCAAGCCAAAACGAGCGCTATCGAAGAGGTTGACGCCTTCATCCCGCGCCTCGAAGTCCTGGCACCCGATGTCCTGGCCGTCACGTCCGACCACTCCACCCCCTGCCTGCTCAAGTCTCACTCCTGGCATCCCAACCCTTTTCTTCTCGCGGCCAGTGCTGCCTTCCCCGACGACGCTGACAGGTTTTCCGAAAGAGCCTGCAGCAGGGGCTTTCTCGGCCGTTTCCCCTCCCTCCAGGCGATGCCGCTCATGCTCGCCCACGCGGGCAAACTGAAGAAATTCGGCGCTTGAGGCCGGGTTGAAAGTTGACCATTCTTTATTAAATTTATAATATAAGTAAGAAATTATTGTGGCCCGGTTTCACATTCGGCTGATTCTTCCGCTGGCGGCTTCCTCTTTCTTCTCCGTTCTTCTCCCCCTCGCCGCACCGGCCCTGGTCGAAATCACCAACCTCCGTTCTTACACTCACCCCACGCACACCCGAATCGTCGTCGACGTCGGGAACCTCAGGGAGTTCTCCTCGGCCGAGCTCAAGGAGCCAGACCGGATATACGTCGATATCTACCAGGCCCGCCTCAACCCCATCCTCCACGGCAAGACGTTCTATGAAAAGTGCGACTACCTCAAGGAGATCAGGATCGCCCAGAAGAGCCCGACTACCGTCCG
This sequence comes from Candidatus Aminicenantota bacterium, assembly GCA_037444845.1. GTDB lineage: Bacteria > Acidobacteriota > Aminicenantia > Aminicenantales > UBA8522 > JARYMI01. The sequence goes on from JBBILQ010000038.1 coordinate 20,145, forward strand.
GGTCGTGGCCGAGCTCGACTTCGGCAAGGTCGAACGCTACCAGGTCTTCCCGCTTTTTGACCCCTTCCGCGTAGTCATCGATATCTTCCCCAGAGAGGCAGCGCCGGCCGCCAAATCACCGCAGCCGCCCCAGCCCACGCCTTCAGGCTACAGCATGGCTCGCCAGCTCGGGCTAGGGATTCAAACGGTCGTCATCGACCCTGGCCACGGCGGGCAAGACCCGGGCTGCATCAGCCGCAGGGGAAGCCGGGAAAAGGACATCGTCCTCGATGTCGGGCTCGAACTCAAGAGCCTGTTGACCACCGGAAAGGGACTCGACGTCGTCATGACGAGGGAATCGGACATCTACATCCCTCTCGAAAACCGGACGGTCATCGCCAACCAGAAAAAGGCCGACCTGTTCATCTCCATCCATGCCAACGCCCACCGCAACCGGAAGCGCCAGGGCGTCGAAACGTTCTTCCTCAATTTCAGCCCCGACCCCCAGGTCAACGAGATCGCGGCCCGGGAAAACGCCACCTCCGCCAAGACCATCGGTGAAATGAAAGATACGATCATGAAGATCGTCCGGAACAGCAAGATTGTCGAATCTCGCGACCTGGCTGAAAAAATCCAGAAAAACCTGGTAAAATATATCTCCCAAAAGTACGGCCATGTCCAGGACCTGGGCGTCAAAGGCGGCCCTTTCTGGGTTCTCATCGGCGGCGAAATGCCCTCGGTGCTGGTGGAGATTTCCCACCTGAGCAACCCCCAGGAAGAGGAGAGGCTGCGCAGCCCGGCGTACAGGAAACAGGTCGCCCGGGGCATTTACGAAGGCATCCTTGAATACATACGTTCACTCGGTAAAGGATAAACAGACATGAGAAGGCGAGATTTCCTAAAAAATATGATTGTGGGGGGCGCCCTCTTCCGGGTCAGCCCTTCGCTCCTCGCGCAGGCATCCGACACCCCTCACCTGGTCATGGCCCAGGGTGAATCGCCGGCGGCGATCACCAAGGAGGTCATGGCCGCGCTGGGAGGGATGAAGTCGTTCGTCGCAAGGGGAGACAGGGTCATGATCAAGCCGAACATCAGCTGGGACAGGACACCTGAGCTCGCCGCGTGCACCAACCCTGAGGTGGTCAAGACTCTGGTCGAACTCTGCTTCGACGCTGGCGCCAAAGAGGTCACGGTCATGGATCATACAGTCAACCAAGCTCAGCGCTGCTACGCCCGCTCGGGGATTGCCGAGGCGGCCAAGGCCGCGGGCGCAAAGGTTCCGTTTGTCAACACGTTCCGCCTGAAGAAGATGGCCCTGGGCGGCCAATGGCTCAAGGAATGGGAAGTCTTCACGGATTTTGTCGAAGCGGACAAGCTCATCAACTTGCCCATCGCAAAGCACCACAGCCTCACGCGGCTGACCATGGGCATGAAGAACTGGCTGGGCGCCGTCGGCGGAAACCGGAATCAGCTCCATCAACGTATCGACGAGGCCATGGTCGACCTGGCTGCTTTTTTCAAGCCCGAGCTCACCGTGCTCGACGCCTACCGCATCCTTGTCCGGAACGGCCCGCAGGGAGGAAGGCTGTCGGACGTCGAGCTTCAGAAAACTGTCGTCGCCGGCGTCGACCCGGTGGCCGTGGATGCGCTGGGAGCGACTTTTTTCGGGATAAACCCTCAGGAGCTTCCTTATCTCAAGATGGCCCGCAAGCGCGGGCTCGGGGAGAACAACCTGGAGAAAATCCGCGTTGAAAAAAGAACGGTCTAAAAAATACCGGGCTCTTCAATTTCTCCGCATCCTCAGCCAAACGGTTTTCTTTGGGCTCTTTATTTATCTTCTCTTCGGCACGCGTTTCACAGGCGAGGACACCATCGGCCGGGTGGAAATCTTTTTCCATTTTGACCCTCTGCTAGCGCTTGCGACGACCCTGGCGTCGAGAACCTTCTTCACAGTCTTCGCTTTAGCCGGGATCACTGTGCTTGTGACGGCGGTGGCCGGCCGGTACGCCTGCGGCTGGGTCTGTCCGTTCGGCGCTCTCCATCAGTTTTTTTCTTATATTTTTAAAAAGGCCAGGCTCCTGAAGCCGCGGAAAGAGGAGAAAAAAGAGAAACGGCTTGCCTGGAAGTATTACCTGCTCATTTTTGTCCTCGTGGGCAGCCTATTTACGGTCGACCTCGTCGGAATCGTAGACCCTCTGTCTTTGCTCTATCGCTCGTTTGTCACCGCGGTTGTGCCCTGGTTGTCCCACGTTTTTTCCTCCGTCATCGGCCTTTTTTACGTCCTTCGCCTGGGCTCGGCCGGCGATAGCTTATCCCAGTTCTTCAGCACCCTGTCCCTGAATCAGACCTTCCAGCAAGGGTTCCTGCTCAGCCTCATCTTCTTAGGGCTCGTGTTTCTCAACCTGACAAGGGAGCGGTTCTGGTGCCGTTACCTGTGTCCTCTCGGCGCTCTCTTAGGGCTTTTTGCCCGCTGGAGCGTGGCCAAGGTCCGGGTTGACCGAGAAAAATGCATCGACTGCAACCTCTGCACGATCCACTGCGAAACCCAAGCCAGCCCTTACCCCAACGAGGAATGGCGAACCCACGAATGCGTCTACTGCTACACCTGCGCGGCCATCTGTCCGACCGCTGCGGTTTCGTTCCCTGTAGCGACCGGTCCAGAAAAGTTTGAAGTTGTTGATTTATCCCGGCGGAAGCTCATCCTGACGTCGGCTCTGGCTGCGGTTGCGGCGCCTTTTTTCAAGATTACGCCGGCCCGAACACGCGCCGCGGACAAGCTCATCCGGCCGCCCGGAGCGCTTCCCGAACCGCAGTTCCTCCAGAAGTGCGTCAAGTGCGGAGAATGCATGAAGGTGTGCCCGACAAATGCCCTTCAGCCTGCGCTGGGAGAAGCAGGCCCGGAGGGAATCTGGACGCCGGTCCTTGTCCCGCGCATCGGCTACTGCGAGTACTACTGCTCGCTCTGCACCCAGGTCTGTCCGACCGGCGCCATCAAAGAGCTCTCAATCGAGCAGAAGATCAAGGTGGTCATCGGGACAGCCTGGGTCAAAAAAGACCGCTGCATCCCTTATGTCCTTGGTTCCCCATGCATTGTTTGCGAGGAGCATTGCCCGACTTCGCCCAAAGCTATCAAGCTGGTCAAAACAGAAATCAGGCTTGCCGACGGGACGACCCAAACGCCGCTGGCGCCGGTCATCAACCTCGACCTCTGCATCGGCTGCGGCACCTGCGAGACCAAGTGCCCGGTCGTCGACGACCCGGCCATCTACGTGACGAGCATCGGAGAGACGCGCTCGGAGAAAAACCGCCTCCTCCTCGAAATCCTCAGACCTCAAGCCTTGCCCGAAGAACCCCGCTGATAAATGCGTTAACACAGGAAGTTTCCGCCTCTTGGAAAATGACATAAGAACATGCAGAAGCCATTTTCCGGGAGGCCCTGAAAGCCGTTGACGCAGATGCGGCCATCAGGCGCCACGTCCGGCGAGATGGGAACATCTTGAAAGCTGGCGATCGCGCTTATAATCTCGAAGATTTCGAGAATGTTTTTGCCGTTATTTTTCTTATTTCGGGCGGCGGTTCGGCGCTTCTTCCCGCTCCAGCCGAGGGGCTCAAGCTCGAAGAAAAACAGCGGGTGACGAAGCTTCTCCTTGATTGTGGGGCAACGATCCACGAGATTAACGCCATAAGAAAACACATCTCGAGGGTCAAGGGAGGCCGGAGGCGCCATTCCTTGACGTAAGGATACCGGCCACGGAAGTAGCCGGGGTTGCGCTCGGTCCAGCGGTGTTGTGCCAGAATCTTGCGCGCTTTCTGGCAGGGTTCCCGACGACAGGCCTTCTGACGCTCTCCGACTCGAGGATCAGGCCGGAAATACCGTCCGCAAAAATGACATCTCTTGATCACCCGGGGCCTCCCGAAAGAAAATACTCGAGGCTATTGTATCGGGTGATCTTAAAAAAAGAGAGAACAAAGAAAACCTGGCTGCCTTCAGAACTCCAATCCTAATCCCCTCCAACTCCACTCATTCCCTTTTTGGTATCCTTTTTACTGCCGCCTACACTTGTGAGCTTTAGACCTTCCCTCAATTTCATCGAAGAGTTCCTCGACCGAGTCAAATGACTTCACTCTGCCTCCCCGGATATCCTCTTCCGCCTCTGCCTCGAGCTTCTGCCACCTTTCCTGCCAGAACCATGACTGTTCCTTGTCGACGGTTTCCTGAGGGACCAGAACGATCGTCTGGCCCACGACCTTTGCCAGAACGAGGCTTCCGTCCTCCAGGTGGAGCTTTTCTCGGATGAAGCTGGGAAGAGTCACCTGGCCCCTGGCCCGCAGCCTGATCAGTTCTTCTTTTCTTGTCTTCTCACTCATGGTTAAATTTTCGGAATTTCTTAATTTCCCAATTTCAGACATAGGATAAGCCTTTTCTAGCCTGATCTATTCACGAAATGATACGATAAAACGCCCCCTCCCCTGGCGGGAGGGGATAGAGGGGAGGGG
>JBBILQ010000039.1:0-24429 GCA_037444845.1 Candidatus Aminicenantota bacterium
GATAGCGAGTGCACCCGAGGGGTGGCGCGGTTCGGGGGCCCCCCGCCGACCCGAGCGTTTGATGCCACCCATCTTGTTGATTGATAATCGACAAGATAGTCCGCGAGGGGGCGCCGGGGGTGAACCGCGACAGGACCCGTCGCGTGATTCTATCGAATTTGGGCTGCCAGATAGTATTTGAGGAAACGAGGAAAATGGGCTAAATTATATCTAATGAAGATAATCATGAAGATTGCCCTTCCCATCCTTTGCGGCGGCATCCTCCTGTCCTCTCTGCCCGCCGGGCAGAAAGCCGGGCCGAAGATGCCAGAACAGTATCGGAAGTGGCTGGAGGAGGAAATCGCCACCATCATGACGCCCAGAGAGCGGGATGTCTTCCGAAAGCTCCAGACTGACCGGGAAAGGGAGATATTCATCGAAGCCTTCTGGAAGCAGCGCGACCCGACGCCCGGCACCCCGCGCAACGAGTTCAGGGAAGAACATTACCGACGCCTGAGCTACGCCAACGAGTTTTTTGGCCGCGGAACACCCCGGCCGGGCTGGATGACCGACCAGGGACGGGTCTACATCGTCCTTGGGCCTCCGCTCAACGTCGAGAAATACGACGCCGTCATGAACGTTTACCCAACCGAGATATGGTTTTACCTTGGTGACCCGGCCCTCGGCCTGCCCACGGCCTTTCATATCATCTTTTTCAAAAAAGAGGGGACCGGCGAATACGTCATGTATGTTCCGGCTGAACACGGCCCGCAGAGCCTGATCGCCGATTACCTGGGCGACGCCAAAGACGTCGTCGATGCCTACCAGCGCCTGGCTGAGCTGGCGCCTAACCTGGCGCCGCAGACGTTGAGCCTCATCCCGGGAGAAAGGGTTCCGCTGGGAGCGGTGTCCATGGCTTCAACCACTCTCCTCAGCGCTGTCTTTTCCTCTCCTCAAAAAAAAGTCGAGGACAGATGGGCCGAGGCGCTCCTCAAATACAAAGATATCGTCGAGGTCGACTATTCGGCCAATTACGTTTCAAGCGACGCCTTCTTGAGCGTCATCAAAGATAAATCCGGCATTTTTTTCGTTCATTACTCGGTGGAGCCAAAAAAGATTTCCGTTGACGCTTATGGAAGCCAATACAGCGCGAACTTCGAGCTCGACGGCCGCATTTCCGACGGCAAGGGAAATACCGTCTTCCAGTACACCAAGGAAATCCCGCTGGCCTTCAGCGGCGACCAGCTCAAGGACGTGGGCGAGAAAGCCCTGGCCATCCAGGACATGTTCCCTCTTGTGCCCGGCTCTTACAGGTTTGACCTTCTTCTCAAGAACACGGTGTCCAAAGAGTTCACCTCCTTTGAAGGGACGATCGCCATTCCTGAAGAAGGCAGGGGCGCTTTCATGAGTCCGCTCGTCCTGGGCTATCAGGTCGAAAAGGGCGGTGCTGAGGCAGGCGACTTTGTCCCGTTCAGGATGCCCGGCGGACAGCTTCTCTGCCAAGCGAGGAAAACATTCGCCCGGAAAGAGACGCTCTATGTTTTCTTGCAGGCGCTGGGGTTAACGCCAGAGCAAAGGTCTGAGGGACGGCTCAAGGTCGAGATCTTGCGTCAAGACAATTTATTTCTTACTAAAACTATAGAAATAATAGAGATTAGCAACCCTGCCGACATTCAGCTTGAGTTTCCCCTGAGCGATTTCCCTCCCGACTACTACAAAATCAAAGCCGTTCTTCTGGACGGGAAGGGCGCCGAGTTGGGTGCTGAGGATGAGGATTTCGAGGTGGCCGCGGCAACGGAGGCGCCCCGGCCGCTCATCGTCTCCAAGGTGATGCCGGCTTCTCGCTCCGATGAATATGATTATATAATGGGAATTCAGTGGCTTAACGTCGGCCGTGAAGACGCGGCCCGGGATTTGCTCGAAAAGGCTTACAGGAAAAACCCGAATCAGGTCAAGTATGCCCTCGGTTTCAGTCAAAGCCTGTATATGAATAAGGACTTCGGCCGGGTGAAGGAAATCCTTTCTCCTTTTACGGGGGAAAGGACGACAGACCAGGTTTTGTATTTCCTTGGCAAATCCTGCCACGCCCTCGAAGAGTACAGGGAAGCGGCCTCGTATTACAAAGAATACCTCTCCCGGTTCGGCCTCAACCTGGAGGTTTTGAACCTGTTAGGGATGGCCTGCTACCGGATGGGGGATCGAAACGGCGCTCTGGAGGCCTGGCGCAAGTCGCTCGAGATCAACCCGAGCCAGGAAGATATCAAGAAACTCGTCCAGTCGCTCACCGAAAAAAAATAGCAGGACCGCGGCGTATCTAGCCCGAATTTTTCGTGAAATGGGAAGAAAAAAATTTTCTCTCCCTGGACGGGAGAGGGTCGGCGTGAGGGTGACAATAAAAGAAGAGAATCCCCTTCCCCTCTATCCACTCCCGCCATGGGAGGGGGCGTTTTATCGTATCGTTTTGTGAATAGATCAGGATAGGAAGGCGCGCGACATATTATTTTTTGTTCAAAAGATGATGGGCAGCGAGCGCGTCGAAGATATAAGCTGCCGAACCCCCGATAACGTATTCTGTCTCGTACCAATCCCAGGCATTCGACCGGTATTCGATGAACTTCGGCCGCAGGAAAGAAGCGCCAGAGACAACTCCGCCCGGGATGAACGTCCAGTCCGCCCGGTTGAACCCATAGACAACAGTCGCTGAATTCACGCCGACTCCAGAGACATAGGAATGGTTCGAAGCCGGATGGCAGCCGAAGTTGTAGGTGAGAGCATCCAGGAGGAAATCCCGGGGGAAGAGCTGGGGCAGGTGCTTGATGAAGTAGTAGAGCCGGCCAGCCAGATCGAGCACATCCCAGTTATTTCCCCACACCCGGAAATGGAAAAGAACGCCGTACGGACTCCTGGCGAATTCCTCCTTCAGGTAAGTTTTTGCCTCGTCGGCTTTCTTCAGGATGACCTTTTTGTATCTTTCGTCTTTAACCCGGTCAAGGGCGCGAACCAGGGTGAAACCCGCACCTTTGACAAATTGATCGGGCGGCATTCTCTCGATCGATGGGCCGAGCTCGAGCAGACGACTCCTGAATTTTTCCTCTCCCGTCGTCAGGAACAGCTCGGCTGCCGCGGACAGCTCCCAGGAGTGGAATTGATCCTCCTGCGGCTGGTAGCAGACCTCGAAATGGACAGGAGGATGTGTTTGTTCAAACTCCCATATTTCTCGCGCCGCCTTCAGACACTCCTCGGCCAGAGCGTCATCAAACCCGCGGAGAACGCGCGCGCAGAGGGCCGCGACCTGGACAAACTGATACTGGCCTCCCGTATTCCGGTTGGTGAATACCCAGCGGTCGTCAAATCTTCCGGAGCGGTTCTCCTTCTTCTCATCCGGCCTCAGGGAGGCGTCATAGACAAGGCCGTCTGTGATGTTGACGGGGTCGCCAACGACAACATAGTCGGATATCTTGTTCTCGATGACGCCGGCGCAAACATGTCCCGTGGCGCGGATAAGGCTGAGCAGGAAATCAACCCCGAAGGAGACCTGCTGAAGAAGGTCATCTCTTCCGTCAGGCCGAAAAAGCTCAACGCGGCGTTCTTTTCGGTTGATCGTTGTCACATCCCTGGACGGCTGAAATTCCTCCCTGGCCAGGGCCAGCCAGAGGAGCGTGTGAGCGATGCTGCCCGAGGGCAGGTCATAGTCGGCGGCGTCATGCCAGCCTCCCCAGTCAAGGCCGGGGATGTGCTCGTTGGCCTTGAAAGCTGTTTCCGTCTCGTTTTTCTGCCTGTAGCTATCGAAATGCACGGTGCCAGGAGGAGCCTGGAGCCCGTCATCCAGATGGCAGGCCCCGTGCCAGACTCTTTCCCCTTCCCGCACTTCCACGTGACACATCTGGACTGGGAAGAAGACATCCAGCGTGGGATGCCAGGCCTCGCTAAACGCTTCTTCGCTGATCGTGATCGGGCCTGCTTGCTCTCCCCCATATTCGAGAAAATAAAACCCGGGGGCTCTGATGTCGCTGAAATCGAAGGTGAAATACCGGTGGTCGAAAAAAGTTCCCCATTCGACGGGCTTCCCGGACTTGACTTCTTTTTTTCGGCCGTCCTCGTCGAGGCGCAGGATTCCTATCTTTTCGACCTCGACCGTGCGGGAATCGAGTTCGAGGACGGCCGTCTTTTTCTGGTTCGGATGGTATCCGACCTGGGAGACCTGGATGACCGGCCGCCTCCGCCAGGATGGGTCAATGCGGGGCGTTATCCTGACGGAATATTTTGAAGCGGGCGACCCTGACGGGAGCACAGCCTGGATCTCGAAGCCGGCGAAATTGGCCATGGCTCGGCCGTCAATAAGACGAAGCTCAGCGTCTTGCGATGATACCCGGAGCGACCTGAGGTTGTCTTCAGCGGCAATGGACATTTCCTTGGCCGAGCGGATGAGCACTCGTTTTCCCTGGTATCGTTCTGCGAAATACCCGAAGTCTGTCCCGCCGCTGTAAGTTTTATACTGATATTCCCCGGGATAAATCTCCAGTTTAAGCATGATGCTTCTTATTCTGTCCCAGTTCGCCGGCCGAGACAATTCGACGGTCAAGAGAATTGATTTTCCGTCTGTTCGGGCAAGGATCCTGTACTCGAGCTCAAGAGGTTTTATGTGTGCCGGAAGAATACAGGTTCCCTGGTCGAGGTCAACGGTTCGCTCTCCAACCTCTGTCGCCTCGAAACTGTACGATCGACCGTCCGGGGCAAGACAGACGACCTCCCCGGCATCCAAGACGCGCTTCCCGTGAAGAAACATCTGTAAGCCGCCCCTCTTTCCGACGAGATAATCGTTGTGATAAAGGAGAAAAGCAAACCCGGGCGTCTCAAAATAGCCTTCAGCGTTGAGCCTGATCTGGCCGCAGAGCCCTCGTGGCATAAGAATGAGCAATAACGCGGCAAGAAATAAGTTTAATGTCTGATGTTTTGGATTCAACTGCGCCATTTTCGCCTCCCGCGACTATTCTATTTCATTTTCTGTCTGTCTTTCCAGCTAATAATGATACTTTTATGAATGCATTAAGTAATGACAGGACTTCCAGGTAATTGCGCTTATGATTGCATAACTGTGCCGATGGGCTTCTCCCTGCTTTTCAGGAGCTGATAAGCAAACGTCAAACCCTATTGATAGAATCCCGTATAAAGGAGTAGACTTGGAATGAAAGCGATCGCGATGGAAAAGCGAGTGGCAAGCTCATTCGTTTTTAAAGGACAAGGGAGGCTCAGGATGAAAAAGAGCGCAACCGTGTTTATCGGCCTTTTTCTTATCTTGATCGGCCCGAGCGGAGTCGAGGCGCAGAAGATCAAGACAATTGACGGGGTCAAGGTCATTTCAAACGGGAAAAAGCCCAACGCGCCAAAGGACAAGCCGGCGACGATCAAACTCACCGAAGAAATGGTTATCGGCCTGTCAGACAACCCGGATGAGGCGTTGTCCGAGGTCGGAAATTTTGTCGTAGATAAAGAAGGAAACCTCTTTGTTGTTGATTCCAAGGATCGCAAGGTCAAGGCCTTTGACCGGAACGGGAGATTCCTGCGCCTCATCGGAAAGCCCGGAGAGGGGCCGGGAGAGCTGGGAATGCCTACCGGCGTCCAGTTTACCAAGGACGGACAGTTGATGATCGAGGATGCCACGAACAGACGGCTGTCCTTCTTCAAGCCTTCGGGCGAGTTCACGAGGAGCGCTTCCATCGCCGACAAGATGGGCTTGGTTAATATCCTCCTGGACGCACAGGGCAATTATCTTGGCCGGGAGATCGGCGTTTCGGGGAACAAGATGTTCTTCGAGATAAAAAAATACGACCCGCAACTGAAGCCTCTTTTTTCCCTGGACAAAACAGACTTTCCCGTTCCCCTGCCTGGAAGCGGGGCGAAGATTAATTTATTGGAGCTCAGTTCTATCTACCAGTTTGACGATGCTGGCAACATTTTTTATGGCCGCAACGTTGCCTATGAAATTAAAGTCTTCGACGCCAAAGGCAAGCACATCCGGTCCATCCAAAAAGAATACGACCAGGTAAAAGTCACCAAGGAAGACATCGACGAGATTTTGGCCAGAATCCCGAATACCGCGCCCGGCGTGGCCAATATAAAGGACATGTTTGTTTTTCCAGATTATTTCCCACCCTTCCAGTTTTTTCTCCTGGATGACGCGGGGCGGATGTATGTCCGCACGTATAAAAAAGGCAAGGCCAAGGGCGAGTACGAAATTGACGTCTTCGATGCCGAGGGAACGTTCATCGCCCAGTTCATCACCAAGGCTGGCCTGATGTTCTGGCGGGGCGACAAAGCCTATGGGATTGAAGACACCGAAGACGGCTTCCGGGTGATCAAACGCTACGCCGTCTCCTGGCAATAATTTGATTTGGTTTTTGGCTGAGATGGCTCAAGGGAAGACCTCGGCTCGACATTCCCCACACTCATGGCTGCGGGTAGGAAAACACGAACCGCGGACGCCTGTGATTTCCTCTCGGCCTTGAAAGTGTCCCCATTTTTGTGCAAGAAGAAATTTTGGTAATTATGTATGCTGTCACCATTTTTGTGGCGGCTTGAAGGGGAGCGGTTCGTATGGTATATTCCCAAAACCGCCCATGCCCAGGATCGTTGATTACGGTGAGCTCAAAGAGCGGGATTATCTCGAGATTGGGTTCAGGTCCGGCCTCGAAATTCACCAGCAGATAACCACCGAGAAAAAGCTCTTCTGCCGCTGCCCGGCCGGCGATTACTATGAAGATTATCATGCTGAAGTGCTCAGGCACATGCGGCCCACGCTGTCCGAGTTAGGCGAGTATGACGGCACGGCTCTGATGGAGTTTAAAACGCGAAAGGAGATCGTCTACCAGCTCCACCGCGCGAACGTCTGCACCTACGAGATGGACGACACCCCGCCGTTCGAGCTCAACCAGGAGGCTCTCGACATCGCCCTGGAAGTGGCCTTGCTCCTCAATTGCAACATCGTAGGTGAACTCCACATTTCGCGCAAGCAGTACCTCGACGGCAGCATACCGGCCGGTTTCCAGCGGACGACCATCCTCGGGACCGACGGCTGGGTTCCTTACAAGGAAAGGAAGATCAACATCCGGCAGCTCGGCCTGGAGGAGGACGCCTGCCGCCAGGTCAGCGACCGGGGACACCGCAGAGTCTACAAAACCGACCGGTTAAGTATACCTTTGATCGAGACAGTCACTTACCCTGACATGCGGGCGCCCCGGGAAGTAGCCGAGGTGGCTGAGCTGCTTCGTGAGCTGGCCCGTTCGACCGGCAAAGTCAGGACGGGAATCGGCCGGGCCCGGCAGGACGTCAACGTCAGCGTGGAAGGCGGCACACGGGTTGAGATTAAAGGAGTTCACCGGATTCCTTATATCCCGCGGCTGACCCACTTCGAGGCCCTGAGGCAGTGGAATCTTCTCGAGCTCCGCGATGAGATGCGCAAGAGAGGGGTAACCAAGGAGACGATCAAGTCGGCTGTCGCTGACGTCGCAGCCACCCTGAAAAGCACCTGCTTCCAGCCCATCCGGCAGGCCCTGGACAGAGGATGGCGGGTCATGGCTGTCGGACTGGCAGAATTCAAAGGTCTTCTCACCTTCCCGCTTCAGCCGGCGAGAGACCTGGCCAGCGAGATCTCCGACCGGGTCAGAGTCATTGCCTGCCTCGATGAACTGCCCAATATCATCCACAGCGAGATGAAGGACAGCCCGCTCTCTTCATCGGAATGGCGGGAGGTCTCAGCCGCTCTCGGCCTCAGGAAAAATGATGTCTCGGTCATCGTCTGGGGCGATCCAAGGGATTCGGAGACCGCGGTCGGGGAGATCATCATCAGGGCCGGAGAGGCCGCCGACGGCATCCCCAATGAGACTCGGCAGGCTTTTCCCTCGGGCATCAACGGGTTCGAAAGAATCCTGCCCGGCCCGGACAGAATGTACCCTGACACGGACATGCCCCCTGTGCCCCTTGCCGGGGAGAGGATCGAGAGAGTCAAGGGCCGCCTTCCCCTGACGCCCTGGGAACGCCGGGAGCGCTACCGCAAGCTCGGGCTTTCGCGGGAAATCATCAAAGACCTGGTCATTAACCATCGGGCCGGCCTCTTTGAGAAAGCCGTCGAATCCTTGCCCATCAAACCGTCGCTCGCCGCTGTTGTCCTCAGCCAGATGATGAAACATCTCCAGAGGAAGGGTTTTCCGGTTTCGCGCCTTAAGGATGACTTCCTGTTTGACCTCTTGCGCCTCTACGTCCGGGGCGAGTTTGCCAGGGAAGCTTTTCCGGACATCCTGAAAACGATGTCAGTCGACGGCAAGAAGCCCCAGGAAGCCATCCATGAGCTCGGGCTATCGCCTTTAGACGAAGAGGACGTCGGCGAGATCGTCACGGGCGTCGTCAGTGTCTACCGCAGCCTCCAACCCAGAGACCCGGATAAAAAATTCCGCCACCTGATGGGCGTGCTGATGGCCAGTCTGCGAGGCAGGGCGTCAGGCGAGAAAGTCGCCTCAGTCCTGGGGAAGGCGATGGCGGGAAAAGAGAAGGGGCAATCATGAGCGATATGCACAAAGGGTATCGAGGGGAAGCTCTCTCTCTGCTCAAGGAGCACGGCGTCCGCGTCTGGAGCGACGTCGAGGTTCAGACAACACGCGGCGCTTTCAAGGGCATCATCCTGCCGCGCTCGGAGACGGCCGACGACAGGCACATCGTGCTCAAGCTCCGCAACGGCTACAATGTCGGCATCACCGTGCCCACAATCACGTCGATCAGAGAAATCGGCTACAAGGAAGCCCACTACAAAATACCGGAGAAAGAGTTCCCCTACGACCCTGAGAAGCCTCGGGTCAAGCTCTTCGGCACCGGAGGGACGATCGCCAGCCGGCTGGACTACCGGACGGGAGCGGTCATCCCGGCCTTCACTCCCGGCGAGCTTTACGGCTCGGTCCCCGAGCTGGCTGATATCTGCAACTTGGAGACAGAGAAACTCTACGGCGTTTTCAGCGAGAACATGGGGCCGGAGCAGTGGATCGGCACGGCGAAGGCGATCGGGCGTGAGATCGAGAAGGGCGTCCAGGGCATCGTCATCGGCCACGGCACGGACACGATGCACCACACGGCGGCCATCCTGTCCTTCATGGTTCAGGATTCTCCGGTGCCGATCGTCATGGTCGGCTCGCAGCGGTCGAGCGACCGGCCCTCTTCTGACGCCGCCCTCAACCTGATCAACGCCACCAAGACGGCCGCAGAAAGCGACATCGCCGAGGTCATGATCTGCATGTTCGGACCGACAAGCGACCAATACGACCTCCTCCACCGCGGCACCCGGGTCCGCAAGATGCACTCATCCTACCGCTCGACCTTCCGGACGATCGGCGACATCCCCATCGCCATGGTAAGCAGGGACTGGATTATCCCCCTCCGGGATGATTACAAACGCCGCCGGAGCGACAGAAACGTTAACATTAACACGGCCTTCGAGGAGAAAGTCTCGATCGTTTACTATTATCCCAACATGAAACCGGACATCATCGACTCGCTCGTCGACAACGGCTACCGGGGAATCATCATCGCGGGAACCGGGCTTGGCCACGTCAACAAGCCTCTCTACCCGGCGTTGCGGCGGGCCGCTGAGAAGGGCATCGCCGTGTTCATGACCGTCCAGACTCTCTGGGGCTATGTCCAGATGTACGTCTATGACACGGGCCGGGACATCATGGAGCTGGGTGCCGTCCCGGCGTCGAACATGCTCCCCGAGGTGGCCTACGTTAAATTAGGCTGGGCTCTCGGCCAGACCGCCGATTTGGAAAAAGTCAAAGAGATTATGCTCACACCTGTCGCCGGCGAGATCACCGAGCGGGAACCGCACAACGGCTATCTCATCTACCAGGGAGGCATTCCGGAGGTGGAACGGTTCGTCTCGAGCTACTGGAAATAAGAGAATTAAAGATGCCCGGATCTACTCTCCGATGGATTCGTCCTTTCCAGCATTTTTTTTATGCCGGCTTTATCGCCCTCTGGTTTAAGGACAATTTCTTCCCTTTGAGAGAGCTGAAGCTCAGCTACTGGGTCGTTCTCCTTCCTCTGCTGGCGCTCACCGGGCTTCGCCTCTTTGCCGCCTTTCGGAAAAAACGGCAGAGGACCGGGCGAATTCCGCGGAAGATTACCCGGGAAACGGCAGCTCTCGTCGGGATTCTCCTCGCTGCCGTCGTCTTCCGGATTCCCTTTCTCGCTCACTCCTCCGGGATGATAACGAGCGACGACGCCATCCCGGCCTTGATGGGAAAGCACATCGCTGAAGGCAGAGTGCCACCCGTCTGTTATTATGGCCAGCTCTACATGGGCTCTCTTTCCAGCCACTTTTTCGCCCTCGTTTTCAAGGTTTTCGGCTATTCTATGCTCGCGCTCAAAAGCGCGACTCTTTTTGTTTTCCTGGCCTTCATGGTCGTCCAGTTTTTATTATTGAGGCAGGTATTTTCTTTCTATTTTGCCTTGGCGGTCACTTTTTTTTACAGCCTGCCTTTTCCCCAGGTTGTCACGGCAGGCCTTGACAACACCTCTGCCTATCCGCTGGTCCTTCTCCTGGGTTCGACGATCCTTTACGTCGCTCATCTCATCTCCTTCAAGGACAGGGACACCCTCGTCCCTGCGTTTGGCTTCCTCGCCGGGCTGGCCTTCTGGACGCACCAGGTCACGGCTGCTTTCATCCTGACCGGCATTCTCATCCTTCTCTTCAAGAAAAAAATCAAAATAAAGTCTTGTTTCCTTCTCCTTTACTTTGCCCTGCTTGGATTCCTGCCTCAGTTGCTGGCCGAGGTTTTTAACCGGTTTCCGCTCTTCTCATTTCTGACATCTGAGAAAAGCGCTATCTCCTGGGAGAAGATAAAGCAGTCTTTAGGCTACATGGTATCGCTCGGCGCCGAGAGCAGCCATCCTTCCCGGTATCTGTTTCTTGTTCTTGTCTTAGCCGGTTTCTTGTTTTTAGTCATCAGGTCAGTCAAGCTGAAACGCTTTCTCCCGGAGACGGTGCTCAGCCTTCTCTTTATTGTTTTCTATCTTTCTTACGTTTTATCTTACTTTAGCGCCAGGCCCGTCGTTCGTTACCTCTATCCTCTCTATGTTTGTCTGCCCGCGCTGATGCTGGCGGCCTTCCTCCCTCTGAGGTCGAAGTGGCGTACCTTCCTGCTCCCCGGCCTTGTGGTAGCGCTTTTTCTTGTTTTCAACCTGAAGGGGAGCCTTGGCCAGGCTGAACGGACCGCAGACCGCGATTTCCGGATCAGGCGCACCGCCGCGGCCATGGAGAAGACCGGCTGCCGCCACTGGCTGGCCGATTACTGGACAGCCTATCTCTTTACGGCTGTCTCCGCAGAGCGGCTGATCGTCGATTCTTACAGCATCAACAGATATCCTGCCTATTCGCTGGCCTACTGGAACGAAGCCGACACTGACGCCTACATCTTTCTATTCCGCGATGACCGGCAGGAAAAAGCTTATTATTCAAACTTCACGCACTGGCTGGAAAGGGTGGTCCTCCAGTCTAAAAAGAGGGAGGTCGGGGCAACTCGCCTCTTCTATGACATTAAACCTCGCTTTCATCCTCGCGCTCTTCTTCTTGTCCCGCCCGCCGCATTCCCGACGCTCGAGCTTGAAGCAAGCGAGGCTCTGGCCGGATATCTTGAGTTGAGTTTCCGGCGACAAGAGGCTCCCGGCCCTGGCGCTGAAGATGAATTTCGGCTGATTGCGGAAATCCCCGGGTTCAGCTCGGCTGAACGGACCTTTTCCACGTCCGATAAGGAAGTCCGGGTCGCCCTCCCTTACCCAGAGGATAAATCTTTTCAAGTGCGCTACCATTTAGACTACCGGGGGGTTGCCATCCCTTCATCAGCCGGGGAACTGGAATACACTCTGCCTGACGGAGCTGTCGCCAGGCGATCGGCTCCGGTTGTCTTCCTGCGAGGGATCGGGCCAGAAGTCGACTATCAGGGGAAAAAGCGACGAATCTGTGAAAAAGAAGTTGGCCTCGAGGTCAATCGTCCGGCTGGAAAAGTTCGGCATCTCAACATTCGCCTCTCCCTTTGCTCCCCGTTTCAATTTTCCAGCTGGCGCTGGTACGGGAACTATGCCCAGAGTGTCCAGGTTGAGGTCAACAGCCAATCCTTTGGAGAAAGAGTGCTCAAGGACGGAGAGAATGTCATCGACCTGGCCATCCCTCCGCACTTCCTCAAAGGGAGCGGCGACGTCATCAACCTCAAGTTCCGGTATCATTCTTGGTTTTTTGCTTACCCGTTCTGGAGAGTTTCGGGTTTTCTGAATAGAATTGACGTTGATTGACCACATCGGGAAAAATTCGAGATCATCATTTTTAAGCTCTTTCTGAAGGAGATATCATGATGCCCCTTAAAAGAAGCATCTTTTTCATGTTTATTTGTCTTTGGACTTTGTCTTTTTTCCCTTGATTGGTTTTAGTTTTTCTGCGGCGGAACAACAAGCCCTGAAGGTTGACGGCGTGCGTTTGCTCGAGCGGCTTGAGGAACTTTCCCGGATAGGCAGAAATGAGCAAGGCGTCGGTGACCCCTGAAAATACCGGCCGCTCTGTCAGACGCCCGTCACTGATTGGGAAGCCGGCAGGCCTGATCTTTTTTTTCTGACGGCTTCCAGGATGCGGGAAGGAGTCAGGGGAAGCCGGAAAAGCCGCACGCCGATGGCGTCATAAACGGCGTTGGAAATGGCCGCGCCCATGTTGACGATCGGAGGCTCTCCTCCTCCCTGGGCCGGAAGATCCGGGTTGTCGATGAGGATGTTTTCGATCTTCGGCAGCCAGGAAAAGCGGGGGATTTCGTAGGTGTCGAAGTTGCGGTCACGGATGTCGCCGCCCCGGAAGCGGATCTCTTCCGAGAGGCAATAGCCAAGACCCATCGTGATGCAGCCCTCCATCTGGGCCCGGGCGCCGTCGGGGTTGATGACCTCGCCCATGTCCTGGCTGCATACCACCCGTTTTACCCGCACAGCGCCGCTTTCTTTATCGGCCTCCACCTCAGCCATGGTGGCGACATACGTCCCGAGATAGTTGACGCAGGAGACCCCGAAGCCCCGGCCGGTCGGCGCTTTGGCCGGAGACCAGCCAAATTTTTTAGCGGCGGCCAGGAGCACTCGCCTCATTCTCTCATCTGTCAGGTTGTTCAGCCTGAATTCTACCGGGTCCATTCCAGCTCTAACGGCCATGACGTCCATGTGCGATTCGCGGGCAAAGGTGTTGGTGTTGCTTCCGGGCGCTCTCCAGGCTCCGACTTCGAAAGGATGGGCGCCTGCCGCGGCCCGCGTCCATCCTCCACGGGAGAGAATGCGGTAATGGGGGATTGAATAAAAGGGCTGGGAGGTCCGCTCGCCCCCAAAAAAAACGACATAGTCCCAGAGGACGAGCCTGTTCGATGCATCCAGGCCGGAGATGATTTTAACGACAGCCGCCGGCTGGAAGGTGTCGTAGAAAAATTCTTCTTCGCGGCTCCAGGCAACCTGGACGGGCGCTCCGGCAAGCTTGGCCAGAAGAGCAGCCTCGACGGCCTGCCGGTTCCGGTTTTTGCCGCCGAAGCCGCCGCCGACATAGGGGGTAATGATGCGGATATTTGAAAGAGGAAGACCTAAGGCCTGGGCAACCTCCTCCTGCGCGCCAAACGGCCTCTGTGTTGAGGCCCAGACAGTTGCTCTGTCTCCTTCAATTTTGGCCACGGCTGTGTGGGGCTCGAGCGGAGCGTGGGCAACATAAGGAGTGAAGTAGGTCTCTTCATAAAGAGTTGAGGAAATCTTTCTTCCTTCTTCGAGGTTGCCTTTCTCTTCAACCACCGCCCCGGCCGGCGCGACTTTGACGAGATGCTCGTAGATCGACTCGTCATCCACCATCTCCGGCGGCCTATCAAATTCGGCCCTTATCTTAGAGAGAGCCGCGTCGGCCAGGTCGAAGGAGCTGCGCAGGACGGCGATGAGGTCACCGTCGCGGACGATCCGGACTCCGGCCAATTTTTCTGCTTCTCTGAGGTCGAGGCTTTTGAGCTTGGCGCCATGGGCGGGCGGCCTTAGAATTCTCGCGCAGAGCATTCCGGGGAGCCGGATGTCCCCTGCATACTCGGCCTTCCCGGTCACCTTGAGCAGGGCGTCCTTGCGGCCGAAGGGCTGGCCGGATATGGTGTGTTCCGAGCGCGGCTTGACGGTTGGTTTAGGGTCAAGGTGTCTTTCGATAATCTTTCCTTTAGCTAAGTCCCCATAGGAAATCTTGGCTTGTGGATTTTTCCTGTCGAAAACAAAACCGCCGCTTGTGGCAAGACGCTCAGCGGGAATCTTCAGGTGTTCTGATGCGAGCTCGACGAGGACGGCTCTGGCCTCGGCTGCAGCCTGGCGGAGCGCTGGGCCAAAATATTTAATGGTTCTCGAGCCAAAAGTGCCCATGTCCCAGGGACAGAGGGCGGTATCTCCCATGATTGTGTCCACACTCTCTAACGAGATATCGAGCTCTTCCGCGAGGATTTGGGCGAGAGAGGTCTGGACTCCCTGGCCGAGTTCTGTCTTGCCGGTGAAACAGCTTACCTTTCCGTCGGGGGCGATTCTGAGGTACGCGTTGAAATCTTCCGGGTAGCCGCGGTCGAAACCCCGGCGCTGGGCTTCCTGGAGCATGGCCCAGGGATCTCCGGGCGTGAAAAAAATGACAATCCCGCCGCCCAGGAGTTTAATGAACTCGCGTCGACTGAGAGGGAAGGCGTTCATCTTTTTCCTCCCGGGCTTATTTCTTGAGCGGCCGTTTCGACAGCCTGAAGGATGCGGTGGTAGCTGCTGCAGCGGCACAGATGGTCGTCCATGGCCTTGATGATTTCTGAGCGGGTCGGCCTGGCCTTTTTCTTGAGGAGGCTATAAGCTTCGATAATCATCCCCGAGGTGCAGAAGCCGCACTGCATGGCGTTGTGCCTGACGAAAGCTTTTTGAATGGGATGGAGCTCTCCGTTCGACGCCAGGCCCTCAATAGTCAAGACCTCTTTTCCCCGGACGTTCTTGACGGGATACTGGCAGGCCCTCACGGGTTCATTGTCGACGAGCACCGTGCAGGTGCCGCAGTAGCCCTCGCCGCAGCCGTACTTGGCGCCGGTGAGGCTGAGCTCCGCGCGCAGGACCCAGAAAAGCATTCTGTCCGTGTCCACTGACAGTCTGACCGGTTTGCCGTTGACTTTAAAATCGATATTGTCGTTCATTTTTCTAATCCCTATCATTCAATTTTTGAACATATTCTATCATAGAAAGAATGAACGGGGACATACTTTTTCTGGTTTATGTTTTTCTTTTTTCCCTTTTCTTTCTTTAGGTTTGACTGTCTTCATTTTTCTTTTCTTCTCTCTCGGACCGGCGCCCGCACAAATAGAAGAGTTATGCTTAGGTTTAGGACGGCGAGAAGGGCTGGAGAATCTTTATGGACCGATGCTCAGTGAATAACCAACTCCAGAGGAGGAGCAGGGAAGAGCCACAGATAGATTTCTTAGCAGAGGATCTGGCGTATCCGCTTGAAAGTCTCGAGGACTTTGTCCAGCTGCTCGTCCGTGTGGGTGGCCATGTAGCTTGTCCGGAGAAGGCAGGTGTTCGCAGGAACAGCCGGCGGGATGGCGACATTGGTGTAAATGCCCTCTTCAAAGAGAGTCTTCCAGGCTTGCATGGTTTTCATCATATCGCCGATGATGATAGGAACGATCGGGGTCTGGGAGTTTCCGATGTTGTACCCCATGGCCTTAAATTCTTTCCTCATCTTCTCGCCGGTTTTATTTACTCTTTCGACATGCTCGGGCTCTTTTTCGATGACGTCGATGACGGCAAGGACCGCGGCCACATTCGGCGCTGGCAGGCTGGCGCTGAAAATCAGCGGCCTGGCAAAGTGGCGAATCCAGTCGACGACTTCTTCCGACCCGGCGATAAACCCGCCGATCGAAGCAAAGGATTTGCTGAACGTCCCCATCACAAGGTCAACATCCTTCGAGCAATTGAAATGGAAGGCTGTTCCCCTGCCTCCTCCGAGCACGCCGAACGAATGGGCGTCATCGACCATGAGCTGAGCGTCATACGCTTTGCTCAGGGTCACCAATTCAGGCAAGGGAGCGATGTCTCCGCCCATGCTGAAGACGCCGTCAACGATGATCAGTTTTCCTTTTTCCAGCGGATATTTCTTGAGGATTCTTTCCAGGTCGTCCATGTCGTTATGCTTGAAAAAGGCCCTCTGCCCTCGCGACATCCGGACGCCGTCAATGATGCTCGCATGGACTTCCTTGTCTGTGATGACGACGTCCTCAGAGCCGACGAGCGCGGAAATGCTTCCCACGTTTGTCTGGAACCCGGTGCTGAAGACGAGCGCTTTCTGCATGTCGACAAACTCGGCCAGCCTGTTCTCCAGCTCGATATGGAGGTGAAGCGTCCCGTTGAGGAACCTCGAGCCCGTGCAGCTCGTGCCGTATTGTCGAATGGCCTCGACGGCTGCTTCCTTAACCTTGGGATGGGTGGTCAGGCCGAGGTAGTTGTTGGAGCCGATCATGATGAGTTTCTTTCCTTCGATCGTAACTTCTGTCCCTTCCGTCTGGTCGAGGGGAATGAAGTAGGGATAAAGCCCCATGGCTTGCGCTGTGCGCGGGTTGACCGGGTAGCCATATTTCTGGGCTACGGCGGGGTCTGAGTAAAAGCCTTTGCATTTCTCGAATAACGACATGACTCTTTTTCTCTTCCTTTACAGTTTTTCTGCAGATTCCTCTCTCCGCCAGAGTCCGTTCTCTGCAGAGAGCATACTTATTACCATAATCCCCTGTTCAAGTCCAGGGAAATTCAAAAAATGGCAGCAGCGGGTCGTAGAGGTTCTTAAAACGAAGAGGGAAGGATGGCGAAGACGCGGGCTGGCGCGCCCGTTCCGTTCTTGATCAGCATCGGGATGACAAAAAGGGTCGCTCCCGCTTCGGGCAGCTTGTCTAAGTTGGCAATATTCTCCAGGGCCAGCTTGTCCGCGGCCATGAGGACCCGGTGGGCCCTGAAGTCTTTGGAATTCCCCGGGTCGATGCTGGGTGTGTCGATGGCAATCCCGCGGATGTCTCGCTCTCTGACCAGGAATTCGACGGCCCTTTGCGAGAACCCCGGGAAGCTCAGCTCAGGCAAAGCCTCCTGGCCGGTTTTATCGGTCCCGAGGACTTTCTTCCTGTCAGGGTAATAAGCCGTGCCGATTCCCGTGTGCATGATGACCCAGGCGTCAAGCGGAATTTTTCCGTATTCTTTTTCCCAGGCTTCGATGTCTTCAACGGAGAGGAGATAATCCCGGTTCTCAGCGCACCGGCGAGTGACGTTGATTTTCACGGCGGGTCCCATCCATTCCTCGAGCGGAATCTGGTCGATCGTCCGGCCGTTCTCGGCAAAATGGATGGGCGCGTCGGCGTGGGTTCCGCCGTGCTCGGACGCGGCAAACTCGTTTGACGCATACCACCAGCCGCCCTCGGATTTTGCCCAGGCGACCTTTATGAGCGTGAAGGGTTTTGCCGTCGGCCAGTAGATTGATGTTTCATCGAAGGGATAGGTCATGTCCAGGAATTGTTTTCCCTCCTCTTGCGCCTGCTCATGATTGTTTGGACGGGAGACCAAAAGCGCGGCCATGGCCACCAGGCAAAAAACCAGGGCTGATTTCTTTGAAAATCCGTTCATTTCCTCCTCCTCTTTGAATGTCTCGAGCTCCCTTTATTCAATAAATCGTCTCTGTAACCCCTCCCCCTATCTTACTGTCCATAATCTCTGCACGGAGCCTATTGTCGTCTGAATTTTGTGAATTATGTATGGCGTCCCCCGAATTTGGACGCCAGGGCGTTGTGGTGAAGCCTGATTTCGTAGGGCAGGCGGTGGCCAAACTGGGCGAGAAAATTCTTGATTTCCCCGACCTCCTCCTGCCATTCGCCCTGGTTGACCTCGAAAAGCTGGCTCAAGTTCTGCCTGGGAATGTCCAGGCCTTCCACGGGAAAGCTGTTTACGGTCGGAACCAACCCCAACGGCGTTTCTTTAGCTCCGGCGCGTCCGTTAACCCTGTCTATGATCCATTTCAGAATCCGGATGTTCTCGCCGAACCCCGGCCAGAGGAATTTTCCCTCCTCGTCGATGCGGAAGGCATTCATAGCGTAAATTCGGGGAGGCCTGCGCATCAACCTTCCCATGGTGATCCAGTGCCGGAAATAGTCTCCCATGTTGTAGCCGCAAAAGGGGAGCATGGCCATCGGGTCCCGCCTTAGCACCCCGACCTTGCCGGCTGCCGCGGCCGTCGTCTCCGACCCCATCCGGGCGCCCATGAACACGCCGTGTTCCCAGTTGAAAGCCTCGGTCACGAGCGGGATGAGCTTCGAGCGGCGCCCGCCCAGGATGATGGCCGAGATGGGGACGCCCTGCGGGTTGTCGTACTCGGGCGAGAGCGTCTGGCAATTATAGAGGGAGACGGTGAACCTTGAATTTGGATGCGCGGCCTTGGTCATTTTCGACGGGTCCAAGGGCTGGCCCTGCCAGTCCAGGAGATGATCCGGCAGCGTGCCGTCCAGCCCCTCCCACCAGGGCTCGTTTGTGTCCGTTCTCAGGGCCACGTTGGTGAAAAGCGTCGGGTAGAAATTCGAAGCCTTGAGCGTGCGGATCATGTTGGGGTTTGTCTTCATCGAAGTCCCGGGCGCAACCCCGAAAAACCCCGATTCCGGGTTGATGGCGTAGAGCCGGCCGTCCGGGCCGATGTTCAGCCAGGCGATGTCGTCGCCGAGCGTCCAGACCCTGTACTCAGGCAGGGCCGATTCGAGCATGGCCAGGTTGGTCTTTCCGCAGGCCGAGGGCATGGCCGCCGTGATATACGCGACGTTCCCGCGCAGATCCTCGATGCCGATGATGACCATGTGCTCGGCCAGCCAGCCCTGCTTGTAGCCGAGCCAGGAGGCGATCCTCAGCGAGAAACACTTTTTTCCAAGCAATGCGTTTCCGCCGTACCCCGACCCGACGCTCCAGACCAGGCTCTCTTCCGGGAAATGCATGATGAAGCGCTTGGCAGGGTCAAAATCTCCGACCGAATGGATGCCCTTGACGAAGTTTTCACTCCTCCCGATTTTCTTGAGGATGTGCCTGCCGAGCCGCGTCATGATGCGCATGCTGATGGCCACGTAGGAGACGTCGGTGACCTGGACGCAGGCTTTGGCATAAGGCGAGTCCGGATGTCCCATCATGTAGGGGAGGACATACATGGTTTTTCCGCGCATGGCGCCCCGGGAAAGCCGCGTCATCAGCTCTTTGGCCTCCCGGGGATGCATCCAGTTATTGTTCGGCCCGGTGGCCTCCCTGTCTGAATGGCAGACATAGGTCAGGTGTTCAGTCCTGGCCACGTCCGTGGGATGGCTGCGGTGGAGATAGGCTTTGGGCCAGAGCTTCTGGTTGAGCTCGCGGAAGACGCCGTGCTGGCCGATGCGCTCCTCCCGCATTCCCATCTCGATGAGGCGCCGGGCTTCTCCCTCCGAACCGTCGCACCAGCAGACATGCTTGGGCTCGAAGAGCCGCGCTTGCTCCTCGACCCATTTTTCGACCGGTGTGGCCATTGGAATCTCTATTTTACCATACATGAATTCGGCGGGACCTGTCCTCACTCAACCCAAAACTGCCGTTATGAAGGAGAGCGCTGAAGCGCAGCCGAACATCAGAGGAATTGAAGGATTTTTTCCTTGAATATTTTGTAAGATCTAATCAAATCTCTAGGCTGGAGGTACAAAGGAATCTTATTCTGTTTGTCCAGCACCCAGTTGGCCGGTTTTTTTGCCTTTGATCAGGGCTTTTCTTCTCCATATCGTAATCCTGTGTTCAGATTTTTTTCACAACCGCAAAGCGCATTTTAACATAAGTTTCTGTAAATAGACACAAAAAGGGAAAGCCGCGAATATTCGGGGTTTTTGGGCTGTGCTTGACATCTTCTTTTGCCCCGGTTTATGCTTCTTAAGGAGTGGTCATAGTATTTATTTGAAATTAGAGATTTTTAATCAAAAGATGCCAGAAGGGAGGATTTTATGAAAAAAAACTCAAAAACAGCGGTGACGGCGTTTGCGTTTTTGGGATTGTTTATCTTTAATTCAACAAAGGATGCCGGGGGTGGAATTAGCCAGTCTGATGATAGCGCCAATCTCATCTTCATGCAGGCATTTGATAAAGGACAATTCGTGGATATCCTAACGTCAGCTGACCTCGAAGTTTACGTAAATGGGCAGATAGCACAAATTGATGGCCTGGCTTTGGTAAAGGGGTTGGAAGTAAGAAGAAGTGAGGGAAAATCCATAGCGTCACCGGTATTGCCAAGGGTCTTCATTATTGAATTCAGAGGCTCCCAGTATGACCCAAAATTCGGGCAGATGATCGAACATCTTTTTCGCAGTCCCTACAGTCCGGAGGACACCATTTCTTTGGTGACGCCGGTTAAACCATACGGCTTTTCTTCTCAAACACTCCGAGAATATCCGCGTGAGGAATTGATCCATGCGGGATTAACCGTCCTAAAGCGGGACATTTCTTCTTCCGGTCAAATTCAGGTGGATCTCAATCAAGAAATGACCCGCTTGGTTCTGGATTTGCCGGGAGCATCAACACCGCGAGATGCGCTCAGAATACTCAGAGAGTATCAGCAAAAACTGGAAAACCTCAAAATGCTGCGCAAGTTTGATGATTCCACTCTGATAAGAGCCATCGATTATTTTTCCAGGGTAAGAGCCCAGAAACACTATATCGTCGTCTGTCAGCAGGAATTCCTCCCCATCCCCAACTCGGAAGTGATGGAGAGGCTTCTCAGCAACCAAAACATCATGTTCCAGGCCAGCGAATTATTCAGGAAGGTCGAGTCAGGTGAGGGGGAAGACCTGGAACCGTTGATAAAGGAGTTAACAGATTCGGGAATTGTGGTCAATTTCCTTTACTTCAAGATGAATCCCAGGGTCCGGCCAGAAATTCAGATCAGGGAATTATCGACGGATATGTTTGATATGTACTCAGAGCTGGCCCGCTCCACGGGTGGAATAGTAGAGGCGACGATGACCCCCGCAGCGCAACTTAAAAAAATTCTGGCCAACTCAGAAAATTATTACCTGATTTCATGCCCTCCGGAGGAGAGAGACCAGAATCTTTTCCTGGCACCGGAAAGAGAGGTCAGAGTCCGGCTGAAGAGCGGCGATTTTTCGTTGATTTTTTTCCGGTTGTAGTTCTCCCGTCATCAGGCATCCTCCCCTGAAGTTCAAAACACAATTTGTTTTTGCTCTAAACCCAGATGCCGGGAATCTCCCTGCCGCAGAATTTGCATTTTCCGTCCTCAAGGTTATTGGCCAGCACGGAGAAGTGCGCTCGGTGAATGACAACGCCCCCGCATTTGGGGCAAAAGGTGGAGTTGTATTTGTGGCCGGGGACGTTGCCTATGGAAACATAATTCAAGCCGCAGCCCTTTGCAATCTCATGCGCCCTCTCTAAAGCAGGAATGGGCGTGGCCTCTAAGGCAGTAAGCCTGTAGGCGGGAAAGAAACGGGAAAAATGCAGGGGCGTATCCGGGCCTAAATTCTCTTTTATCCACAGACACATCTTTTCCACGTCAGAGGGGTTGTCATTAAGCGTCGGGACATGCAGATGAACAATCTCCAGCCACTTTCCCTGCTCACGAATTATCTTGAGCGTTCTTAACACCGGTTCCAGTTCCGCTGAAGAGACATTTCTGTAGAACTCGGGAGTGAACCCCTTCAGGTCTACAGTCACGGCATCCGTAAATTTCAATAATTCCTTCAGAGGCTGAGGATTCATGGAACCGTTGGAATGCCAGAGTATCCTCAGGCCCTTTTGCCTGGCAAGCCTGGCTGTGTCATAGACGTATTCATAAAAAGAAGTCGGTTCATTATAAGTAAAAGAAAGAGTGGGTATCTTTCTCTGCAAGGCAATTCTAACCGCCTCTTCCGGGCTGAGGGCGTAAATATTCTCCATCTCTTCAATCGGCCTTTGAGAAAGATGCCAGTTATGACAGAACTTGCAGCGAAAGTTACATCCGGCAGTGCCAAAACAGAGAATAGACGTTCCCGGCAGCATATGCAGGGCTGGCTCCTTTTCAATAGGGTCAACGTGGACAGCCGAGGGTCTGGCATAGACTAAACTATATAATTTTCCTGCGCGATTCTCCTTGTTGCGGCAGAAGCTTCTCTGATCCGGCTTTAAGACGCACCCCCTGAAGCAAACCTCGCATTGCACGGTTTGATTGTCCAATTTCCGGTAGAACATCGCTTCCTTTAAATCCGGTTTTTGGACTTTTCCTTCGGCCTCTTTTCTGTTTCTAAGGGACGCCCCTAAAACGAAGCCCCCCAGGCCGAAATAAGCAATAAGGCGGCAGGCCTTTTCCAAAAAATCCCCGCGAGAAATCCTCCGCTCAATTAAGCTTTTCATTCTCTCTCTCTCTCTGGCCGTTCGCCCGGGATGGGTATTTTATAAAAAATCTCTCTCCTTCATAAATGAAAAGGGGAAGGCGAAATTGCGCCTTCCCCTTTTTTGGACTGAGGGGTTGATTAGAACTGGTAGCGGAAGCCCAGGCGGAAAATTCTGGGGTCAGTTATAGCCGTGAGGTCGCCGAACTGGACAATCTTTCCGAGCACGGTCGTTGTTCTGCTGGACTGGCCCCAGACGGAAGTCGGGATAGCCACGTTAAAGAGGTTGAAAATATCAACAAACAGGGCGATGTTTCCGGCTCTCCAGGGCAAATTGAAGCTCTTTTCGGCACGCACATCGCAGAGGGACAGAGGATCCAGTTTGCGAGCGCCGCGTGGTTCAGCATTAATAGTTACTGTTCCCTGGGCAAGGGAGGCTCCCAAATCAACGCTCCGGATCGTTCTTGTCCACCGGTTGCCATCAAGGTAACGGTAATAACCGCTGATAAGAATACCCCAGGGGCCCTGCCACATTCCGTTAATTTTAAGCTGATACTCTCTTTCAAGAGGGAAGCGGCCATCAGCATAAATATGAGCATTGGGGTTGTCGAAGTAAGCCGTGCCACTCCAGCTGTCATCAAAATCGGTTCCGATGAGGCCACGTGATCTCTGCCAGACGAAAGAGGTATGGAACGACCAGCGATTGGAAAATCTCTTATCCAGCGCTATCTCAACGCCGTCATAGTCTCTTTTGGCTCCATGAGGGTTGGTATAGAAAGACCTTGTGGCTATCGCCGTGTTTGTCTGGTTCCAGAAGGTGACTTTCTGATTATAATAAGGATCGGTCGCTGTCACAGGAGCAAAGATATACCAGAGAGAAGGATCCAGAATGTCGTAATTTCCCGTCTTGTATTTTTCATAATCGAGCGCATTCAGGTTGACCCCTTCAAGAAGGTTTCTGTCCCATTTTCTAATATACCGGATGCCGAGCCTCATATCTCTCACGAGCTCTCTTTCCACTCCGATGATGAGCTCATCCAGATAAGGGGATTTTACGTCAGGGTCCATCTGGGCATCGGCCGTAGCGCTGAACATGTACATGTACCAGGGGCTGGTCGGGTCGACAGGACGCCACTTGCCCGTCGCTGGGTCGACAGCGTAACGGATTCTCCATGTAATGAAGCTGTTCGGGTTGACGGTGACGAACCATTGCAGGATGTTGGCGATGTAATAGCGGCCAAAGCTAACTTTCAACGCCGTCTTGCCGTCTCCGAACACATCAAACACAGCCCCAAGACGGGGAGCGAAGGTGTTCCAGACGATTGGCTTGAAGGTCTCGGTAATCTGGGGATTATAGACTCTCCCGCCAAAAGTTATCGGTTTGCGCTCCAGTCCCTGGTTGGGAAGAATGCCTTCTTGATGGTCAAACCTTAATCCGAGGTTTAGCGTCAAGCGAGGAAAAGGATTCCAGCTGTCCTGGACGAAGCCGGCGATGACCACCTTCCTGTCTATTCTTGTGAAGTTATCGTAATGCAGCATGTACGTATCGGAGCGAGTGGCGGGAAAAACTGGGATGGCACTGCTGTTATAGTAGAACAGTGGACCGAACCCGTACTCATCGTAATTGGACCGCCAGAAGCGGCTGTCATGGGAGTATTCGAATTCAACCCCGGCTTTTATCTCGTGACGTCCCAGCCAGTCATCGATGAAATAGGTAGCGTCCATGAGGGCCTGATAACGATCGCGGGTGTAGATGTCGTCATAACCGTAGCTCTGACTGAATTTGGCAGTGGCAAAATCGTAAACCTGGACTTTATTGTTTTTAGCTGTCAGGTTGAGGTGGTAGTTGAGCCAGCTCACTTTAAGATTCATGAACAGGTTAGGGTTAAAGAAGCGGGTCAGCTGGATGTTATAAGTGTAGATGGGTGTCGTCTGGTTCCAGGTGCTATCGACGTTTCGGCTGATGGAAGCTCCGCGATGATGGCGGATAAAATCGTAATAATTAAAAGAC
>JBBILQ010000040.1:0-24188 GCA_037444845.1 Candidatus Aminicenantota bacterium
ATGATCAGGGTCTCGCATCTCGCAAAATCCTTCAACGGCCTCAAAGCTGTCGATGATATCTCTCTTGAAGTTGAGAAAGGAGAAATTTTCGGGTTTCTCGGTCCAAACGGCGCCGGGAAGACGACCACGATTTCCATGATTGCCGGGCTTCTCAAGCCCGACGCCGGCGAGATTTTTATCGATTCCCTAAAAGTGGAGTCTGACCTTAAGAAAATAAAAAAAATCATGGGTGTTGTTCCCCAGGAGATGGCCTTTTATGAGGACCTTTCGGCCAAGGAAAACCTCTTTTTCTGGGGAAAGCTTCAAGGCCTGAGGGGGAAAGTCCTGGAGGAGAGAATTGAGTATTACCTGGAAAAGACGGGCCTCCGTGGCCGGGAAAAAGAGCCGCTCAAAAAATATTCAGGCGGCATGAAGCGAAGGATAAACCTGATCATCGGCCTCATCCACGAGCCCAAACTCCTCCTCCTGGACGAGCCGACAATCGGGATCGACGTCCAGACAAGGCTGAATATCTATGGGGTCATCAAGGAGGCCTCAGCCAGGGGAACAACTATCCTCTACACGACCCACAACCTTCAGGAGGCGGAAGACCTCTGCCATAGAATAGCGATCATGGACCAGGGGAAGATCCTGGCTCTGGGGACTCTTGGCGAGCTCATCAGAATCGTCGGAGAGAAGGATATCGCGCTTGTCAGCGGCCGTTTCGGTGCCGACCAGGTCCGGAGTGTCCTCGGTTCTTTCCGGGAGGCCGCGATTCTGTCTCTCGAGGAAGGGAAGGTCATGCTCTCTCTTGAAGCCTCCAAGAGCATGCCGCTTCTCCTTGAGGAATTCTTCAAAAAGAATATCCACGTCGAAGACGTCTCGATCAAGCAGCCAAACTTAGAGAGCGTCTTCCTCCGCTTGACCGGAAAGGAGCTGCGGGAGTGAGCGTGAAGCGGGTCTTTCTCCTCATCCGGAAGGACTTCCTCCGCAAGTGGCGGAATCCAGTCGTAATCGCGGGCTTCATGCTGATGCCGCTCCTTTTCACGTTCATCTTCGGGCTGTTTTTCGGAAAATCGGAGAAGAATATCCTGCCACGCATCTCTGTCCTGGCCGCCGATAACGATAAAAGCCTGTTATCCCAGCTTTTTCTGACGTCGCTCAGCCAGGGTGATCTGAAAAAGCTCATCGACGTCAAAATCGTGGACGAGAAGCTGGGCCGAAGACAGATGGAAAAAGGAAAAGCCTCGGCCCTTCTCATCATGCCGGAGAAATTCGGCCAGAACATCTGGGACGGGAAGGCCACGGAGCTTCTCCTCCTCAAAAATCCCGCCGAACAGTTTCTCCCCCAGGTAGTCGAGGAAATAACGGACACGGCCACGCTTCTCTTCTCGGCGCTTTTTTCTGTTTTTGGAGAGGAGGTCGACCTTCTCAGGAGTTATCTGGAGAAAAGAGAATTTTCTGACCAGGATGTTTCCCAGCTATCGGTGAGAATCAGGCAGAGGATAGAAGGTATCTCCAAGTATGTTTTTCCGCCCGTCATTTCCCTGAAACAGGAAACAATCAAAACTGAAGAAGGAACACCGGCTCTTTCCATTCAGGCCTATATGCTCCCCGCCATGGCTGTTTTTTTTCTGCTTTTTATTTGTAATGTCGTTTTCGAAGACGTTCTCAAGGAGAAGGAGGCTGGAACTCTGCTGAGGCTGAGCATCTCGCCGGTCGAAATCGTCGAATTCATCTGGGGCAAAATCCTGATCTCGATGGCCATCGGCATCCTCTGCACCCTCCTCCTGGTTGGTCTGGGGAGGGTCATTTTCGGGATCGCCTGGGGAGAGTTCTCGACCGTGCTTCTCATCGTTCTCAGCCTAAACATCCTTTGTGCAGGGTTTATTTCCTTTTTCTACGCTTTTTTGAAGACAGAACGGCAGGCGGGAACTGTGCTTTCATCGGTTTTTATCGTCATGGCTTTGCTTGGCGGGAGCATGATTCCCGTCAGCAATTTTCCACCAGTCCTCCAGAATTTTTCCCGGCTGACGATCAATTATTGGGGGATCCAGGCTTTCCTGAAGTCGATCAGCGGCACGCGGTTTTGGGAAATGGGGGTGCATCTCGGGGGGATGGCGGCGGCTGGGATCGCGCTTTCCCTGATTGGCTCTTCATTCCTGAAAAGAAACCTGCAGCGAGGCATCTATAAATGACTTTCTGGACGATCGCCCGGAATGACTTGAAGATTGACGTCAAAGAGAGGCTGTTCTTTTTCTGGCTGATTTTATTCCCTCTTCTTTTTGCCTTTATTTTCGGCATGGCATTTCCGGCAGAACGAGAAGGACTGCGCCAGGTCAGCCTCGGGGTCATGGACGGGGACCAGACTTTTCTCTCCAGGGCTCTCGTCGAAGAGCTCAAGGGCGAAAGATACGATGTTCGTTTGATCACAGGCAAGGAAGAAGAAACGGCGCGAACCCTTATCATCCCGGAGGGCTTTGCCCGGAATATCTTGAGCGGAAAAAAGGTTGAACTCATCCTCCGACAGAACGAAGAGAGCAACCAGGAGGCCTCTCAGGCAGCCCACTCCAACATCCTTAAAGCTATCATAAAGATTCTAACCAGGGTCATCTCCCTCCCCGCCGCCGAAGGGAAAGAGATAGAGCAGAAGTTCGGCGAGCTCCGACTCGAACGGTTGATCAGCCTCAGGTCAGAGCTGGCGGGCACGCTCGTCCGCATCCCGGGAGGGTTCAACCGGATGATTCCGGCCTCGGCGGTGATGTTCATCCTCTTCATGGTCTTCATGTACGGCGGCATTTCGCTCCTCGTGGAACGGAGGGAGGGCATCTTAGAGAGGGTTTATCTGAGTCCCGCCTCCTACGGCTCGATCATCGGGGGCAAATGGCTGAGCCGGCTGCTTCTTGGGATGCTGCAGATGACAGTGCTTTTTCTCGCGGGGAAAGTGCTTTTCAAAACGCAATGGGGCAGCTCGATCGTTGCTCTTTTCCTTGTCTCCTTGTTTTTCTGCGGCGCCGTGGCCGGGATGAGCATCCTGATGGGAAGCCTGATCCGGAAAGAGGAAGTGATGATCGTCTTCAACGTCCTCCTGGCCAACCTCATGGCGGCTCTGGGTGGATGCTGGGTGCCGCTGGAGTTATTTCCTCCGGGTCTGAAAACCGTCAGCTACGCCTTCCCCACGGGCTGGGCCATGGACGCCTTCAACAAATTGATTTTCTTCGGCTACAACCTGGAATCCGTCCTTCCCAACATCGCCGTCCTTTTTGCCTTTTCGCTCGTCTTTTTTGCGCTGGCGTCCAGATTTTTCAAGTTGAGAAAGATTTAGGACGAACCGGCTGGCTTTGTTGGCTTGTTTGATGGGGAGTTCGAGTCGAGGGCACCGAATCGATCGGCGCAGTTCAAATCCAACGTATCATTGAATTCTCGCGGACTCTCGGTGAGCACGCGGGGAATTTTTTCGGCTTTACGTTGTATTTAGGATTGGAGAGCAGGTTTTATGAATCTTCCGTTGACGGGATATCGAGTTAAAGCTGAGAAGTCGGGCCATGAACCCGCCGTTCAGAGTCACGTCTTAACCACAACAAATGACTCGCTCTCCCTCGTGTTCAAACTTAAAGCCCGAACCGATCCTCTGAAAGAAAGAAAACAGACGGAAAAAGGCGTTCTGGGAGGAGGGGTCGGCGGCGTCAAGTATTTTTCACCGCTTTTCCCATGAGGCGCCTCCGCTCTTTTCCTTATTTTCCCTTTTCGAACTGAGATTCTCAAGAAATCCGAAGCACGGAGGATGGGGATGCCGCGAAATGCGACCAAGTCCAGAAGATGATGATCCCCGGAGACGATGAAGCCGGCGCGGCCCTCGACGGCTCCCTCCAGGACTCGATTGCTGGCATCGTCACCGACGCGCGTGCTCCATCTAAGACAGACGTTTGAATTTCTGGAATTTTGTGCATTATGTATGGCGTCCCCCGAATTTTTGGGGCCTTGTATCGTCCGGGGAAAAGGTAATCCTGCCCTTTATTTCTCCGCAGGTGAGCATGAGGGCGCCATAATATGGGTTTTCAATTTTCCGCTCAGTCGAGATCCAGAAGGCCCCCTGATTATTAAAAGCCATCGGGCAATAAACCTTGTATAGGGGTTCACGTGAAGGGCCGAGCTTTTCATTGGTTTCAATCAGGAGGTTGCTCAGAGAGCTAACATCTATTCTCAACGATTCCAGGTCTTTAGCCTGACGGGCGCTTACGAGAACCTTGCTCAATTCAGACTGGAGCCTCATCCAGTCATCGTGAAAATGGCCTTCCAGCAATTTCATGTCCACTCCAGCCAGAGCCTCGATAATTCTGTCAAGAGAGGCTTTGCCTTTTTCAAAGTCAGACCTGACAAGTGCCTGAAGGAGCTGGAGGTAGGCGGACGTCACAGCATCAAGCTGCTGAACAAACCGGGCAGGAATTTTCTCGGGTCTTTTTTCAGGCCGGTTCATCATGCTGAACCTGCCGCTCAACTGGGCGGCAGCATCCACTGCAAAGACGCCATTAACGACGACTTCTTCACCCGGTTCCAGCCCTCCCTCTACGAAATAATGATCCCCGGCTCTCGGGCCAAGGGAAATTTCTCGCATTTCGAAGGCAGGCGTCTTGCTATCCGGCACTCTAACATAGACTACAGAGCGGATGCCTGTCCAGAGCAGGGAAGTCCGGGGAATGATCAGTGATTTTTCTTTTATGGGCAATCTGGCGCTCAGCGTTGCCCTGACAAACATTTCGGGCTTCAGCAACATGTTTTTATTTGAGGCCTGGACTCTGACTGCGGCTGTCCTTGTCCGTGGGTCTATCTGGGGATCGATGAAATAAACGGTGGAGCTGAATTCTCTGGCCGGCCATGGGGCCACGGTGAAAGTAACCTTATCTCCTAATTTTAGCCAGGCCAGGTCGCTTTCGTAAGCATCCAGGAGCACCCAGACAGAGCTTAAATCTGCAATTTCAAAGAGGACAGACCCGCGGCTAACGTAATCCCCGAGGGCTATCTTTCTGCTGAGCACAACTCCTCCTATATCTGCATGGATGTCAAACTCAGTCCCTACCTGACCGCTGCTTTCAATGGCTTCAATTTGATTTTCGGTTATTTTCCACAATCTCAGCTTTTCTCTTGCCGCATGATAGAGTGCTGGGTTGATATGTTTGGTTTTGGCAGCCTCCAGCAGTTCCTGCTGGGATGTCATCAATTCAGGAGAGTAAACCGTGGCCAGCTTTTGGCCCTTTGTAACATTCTGTCCCGTAAAGTCAACGAAAAGCTTTTCAATCCTGCCGGAGAAATTGGCCGTGATAACAGCCAGTCTTTGCTCATCGACCGCAATTTTTCCAGTCATATGAATTTCGTGGTGCGGCTGGGCATAATCGATTTTAGTGGTTCGGACATCGGCCAGGGCCGCCGCTTCAGCCGACATGGTTAGAACAAAGGGCTCGGCTTTCTCCGAGTGTTCTTCATGAACCGTGACTGGTATTAAATCCATTCCGCAAATAGGGCATTTGCCAGGTTCAGGCTGCCTTATCTGGGGATGCATGGCGCAGGTCCAGACCTGAGGGGAGGAGCCTGAAGCAAATTGAGTTGCTGGCGGCGCCCCAGAGCCCGTTCTTGAAATAAAGTAACCTGCCGCCAGCCCGATCAATAAAACGCCTGTTATCAGAACCCATTTTGTCTTGACATATGTTCTCATGGTTAAACTCCCATTAATCTCTCCATCATGGCCACGGCAATATTCTGGTCTACCGTTGCCTCAAGCAGTTTCAGCTTGAAATCCAGCCATTTTTGTTGCATGCGAAGCACTTCTTCAAAGTCTTTGCCTGTGGCGATATAAGTGGCGGTCAAAATATTGAGCGCCTGCTGGGCCAGTTCTGATAATTCAGAGTAAAGCTTGATTCGTCTATCGGCATCCTTTAAATCTTTGTGCGTATCTTCGTAGGTAACATAAAGCTCGTTGCGCCAATCCTGCTGCTGTTCCCCCACTCCCTTTCTCAGAATCCGGGCTTCATTTACAGCGGAGGTATATTTTTTTCTCCAGATCGGGATGCTCACCGAAATCATCGGCATGAGCATATTTTTTCCTGACATCTGGAGGCCCTCTTCGCCTGACCGTGCTTTGAAGATATCATATTGAAGGCCAAGACCTATCATCGGCAACCCCATCTTGCGGTTCATCTCTTCACGCGCCTGGAGAGCCTGTTCTTCCTGTCCCAGCATTTTCAGCGTGGGGTTCTCCTGGTCAATAGTTTCTGGAATCCGGGAAAGGGGCAGGGGAAGCTCGCTGCGCTCAAGATCCTGGGGGAGAGCAACGGGTTGATGGAGCTCGCGGTTAAGCAGTCGATTGAATGTTGCCGTCAGAGGAGTGTGGCTGTCCGTGAGAAGAGCGAGGCGGCTTTCAAGTTCTTTTAATTCCATATGAATCCGCAGGATGTCCACCATCCCTGCTCCAGCAGTCATCCTCATGGTTTCTTCCATTCTCTTCTCACTTTTCATCTGGCCAGTCTCACCGCTTTTAAATTTTGTCAGGGCAATTTCTTCCAGGCTGTGAAGAATTTCGATGTTTTCCCTGGTAATGGAGATTTCCTGTTCGAGCAAATAGAGTTCATGCCAGGTTTTTTTCACTTCAAAAAGCAGCCTGCTCCGGGCTTCCCGGTAAGCTTCATATTTTGACTTGGCCATAAACTCAGCTTCATTTCTGGCAGCGCCGAGCGTCCCGAACCAGGGGAACATCTGCATCAACTGCACACTCGCTACCTGGTCACCCATGTAGCGTTCCATCGGCTTAACAAATAATCCTGATGAAAGTTGGGGGTTGGGCAAAGCGCTTGCCTGAGGGAGCTTTTCCAGGTCAGCAAGATATTCCCTGTATATTGATTGCAAACCTGGATTGTTTTCGGAAGCGATGCGCAGATAATCGTTTAGAGTCTGGCTATTCACATTCTGTAGGGATATCAGGATGAACGACAACAAGAAACCGGTTGATATTTTTCTTTTTCTCATGGTTGTTTTGCTTGCCGTGAAAGTTTTTGGGTTCTTTTCAGGAGGAATTCTTCTCTGGCTGAATAGAGCACCGGCACCGTAAAAAGAGTGATGAGCGCGATAGTCATCCCGCCGAAAGCAGGTATGGCCATGGGTATCATAATATCCGCGCCTCTTCCGCTCGAAGTCAGCACCGGCAGCAAGGCCAGGAGTGTGGTTGCTGTAGTCATCAGGCAAGGCCGGATTCTTTTCCGGCCAGCGTCCAACACTGCTTTTCTCGTTTCAGCCACGCTTTGAGGCTGGTATTTCCGGAAGCTCTGCATCAGGTAAGTTGAAATCACTACTCCGTCGTCAGTGGCGATGCCGAATAATGCGATGAACCCTACCCAAACAGCCACACTGAGGTTGAAGGTTTTCATGTTGAAAAGCTCCCTCATGTTGGTTCCGAAAAGGGAAAAATCCATGAACCAGCTCTGGCTGTAGAACCAGAGCATGATGAAACCTCCGGCAAAAGCGATGACGATGGCTGAAAAAATCATCATCGAGGTGGTGACTGAACGGAACTGGAAATACAGAATAAGAAAGATCGTGAACAGCACCAGAGGCATGACGATGGCCAAACGCTTTGAGGCTCTGACCTGATGCTCATAAGTACCCGAGAAGTGAAAACTTACTCCTGGAGGAACCTGTAGCTCACCGGAAGCAATTTTAGACTTGAGGAAGTGCTGGGCATCCTCGACCACTGTGACTTCCGCAAACCCGGCTTTTTTGTCCAGAACGACATAACCAACCAGAAAAGTGTTTTCACCACGAATCATCATCGGTCCCGAACGGTATTGAATTTCCGCTACCTCTTCGAGAGGAATATGGGCTCCTGTTGGCGCCGGGATGAGAATGCGTTTCATCATGTCCGGGTCATCCCGCCATTCCCGGGCGTAGCGGCCGCGGATGTTAAAGCGCTCCCGGCCTTCCACGGTTGTGGTGAGTGTCATGCCGCCGAGGGCCAGTTCTACGTAGTGTTGGACATCACCCACGTTCAGACCGTGCCGGGCCATGGCTCGGCGGTCGAGGTTTATTTCAAGGTAAGGCTTGCCCAGGCTGCGGTCAGCATACACGGATTCTGGTTTTACAGAAGGAACTCCCTGGAGAAGTTGTTCCAGCTTCAGGCTGAACTCCTCGATTGTTCTCAAGTCAGGGCCGTAGACCTTTAATCCAATCGAAGCGCGCATGCCTGTCTGCAGCATGACCAGGCGTGTTTCAATCGGCTGCAGCTTTGGTGCTGAGGTAAC
This sequence comes from Candidatus Aminicenantota bacterium, assembly GCA_037444845.1. Taxonomy (GTDB): domain Bacteria; phylum Acidobacteriota; class Aminicenantia; order Aminicenantales; family UBA8522; genus JARYMI01. The sequence goes on from JBBILQ010000040.1 coordinate 8,265, forward strand.
TCCAGGAATGTTGCTGGTGGCTTTGACGATTTCGGCCCAGATATCATCAGGAGATTTGATATGTTCCCGCCATTGACGGTAAACCCTGCCCTTTTTGTCAGGAATCAGGTTGCCTTTTTCATCCCTGATGAATTCTCCGTTATTATTGACTTTGAATCGCACCGGGTAACCGTTCTCGTCTGTCTTGTATTCGCTTTTATAGAGGATGATATTCTCGAACATGGAGGTTGGAGCCGGGTCGATGGCACTTTCTGCCCGGCCTGCTTTGCCGACAACTGTTTCCACTTCCGGAATGGCCTGGACCTTTCGGTCGAGCTGCTTGAGATACTCCACGTTTGCTTCTATCCCTGAATGAGGCATCGAGGTGGGCATCAACAGAAAAGCTCCTTCATCCAGAGCCGGCATGAATTCTTTGCCCATTCCAGGGAAAGCATGCGCCAGCGCGCTCCAGAGGGAAGTGGTGCGGATGTTCCATCCAAGTCTGTCAAGACCTCTGGCGGCAAAAGCGAAAATTTTATCGAAACCAAGCCAGATATTTACTCCTAACAATACGATTAATGCCGGAATAAGGAGGAACTTGACCTTGTTTTTCAGGCACCAGCCAAGAATACGGGGATAATAATGAATAAACGCCCTGAAGCTGCCCAGCACCAGTCCGATAATAAGCAGGATAAACAGAAAGTTAACAGCCTGACTGTTATCCACTCCGAGGGGCAACCATTCTGATGCCAGCAGCCAGGAAACGGCCAGAGCAACGATGATGATATTGATAGTTGTATGATGCTCTTGATGCCATTTTGCCCTGGCACGCAATCTCAAAGAAGCTAAAAGGTTATTTGCGCCCAGCGCTATCATCACCAGGCCGGCCCAGGGCAGGAAGAATATCGATAGAAAACCGCAGGCCACAAGAAGCACATTCCAGAAGACAAGCTGCTTCTTTCTGCTAATCCGGAGCGAAAAGAGCCAGTGAGCGAAAGCTGGTATCATGAGAAGGGTGATGAGGAGGGCTGACAGGAGAGCAAAAGTTTTGGTAAAAGCCAGGGGCCTGAAAAGTTTCCCTTCAGCAGCCTGCAAGGTGAATACAGGCAGAAAACTGACGATGGTGGTGGAGACTGCTGTCAGGATAGCCGAAGAGACTTCAGTTGAAGCATTGTAAACCGTGGTCAGCAAGGGCTGGTCCTGGGGAGCTTCCATCTGATGGCGGACAATGTTTTCGCTCAAGATGATCCCTAAATCAACCATCGTGCCGATGGCGATAGCGATTCCGGAAAGAGCCACAATATTGGCATCCACCCTCACGTATTTCATCATGATAAAGCACATCAGCACGGCCAGCGGCAGGAGGCCGGATATCAACAATGACGAGCGCAGGTGAAACACCATGACAATAATGACAATGATGGTGATGAGGATCTCCAGGCTGAGGGCTTCATAAAGAGTGCCCAGGGTCTCATAGATGAGTTGGGTGCGGTCGTAAAAAGGAACGATGGTGACCCTTGAAATCCGTCCATCCTCCAGGGTTCTCGAAGGAAGCCCGGAAGAGATTTCCTCTATTTTCATTTTGACGTTTTGAATAACCTTGAGAGGATTCTCTCCAAAACGTGCTACCACCACGCCCCCCACTGCTTCGGAACCTCCCTTGTCCAGGATACCGGTATGGGTCCTTGGCGAGGGGCCAATGTTGACTCGGGCGATATCCATGATGCGGATGGGGATGTTGTCATTTGCCTTGACCACAGCCTGTTCAATGTCATCCAGAGACTTCACATAGCCCAATCCCCGCACATAATATCCAACCAGGTTAAATTCCACAGTATTGGCGCCCACATCCAGGTTGCTTTTCCGGAGCGCCTCCACCACCTCCATCATGCTCACGCTGTGCGCTTTCATTGCTGCTGGGTCGAGGTCAACCTGGTACTCCTTGACAAAGCCGCCGACCGAGGCCACTTCAGAGACCCCTTCAGCAGATGCGAGGGCATAACGCACATAAAAATCCTGAATGGTCCGGAGTTCATATAAATCCCAGCCGCCAGCAGGGCCGCCGTTTTCATCACGGCCTTCAAGGGTATACCAGAAAATTTGTCCCAGGGCAGTGGCATCAGGGCCGAGCATAGGGGTGACACCCGGGGGCAATAAATCAGAGGGGAGCGAGTTAAGTTTTTCCAGCACCCTCGACCGACTCCAGTAATATTCCACGCTTTCGTCAAAAATGATGTAGATGCTGGAGAATCCAAACATGGAAGTGCTGCGGATGCTTTTCACTCCAGACATCCCGATCAAGGAGGTGGTGAGGGGGTAGGTTATCTGGTCTTCTATGTCTTGGGGACTGCGTCCCATCCACTCGGTGAACACAATCTGCTGGTTTTCGCCGATATCAGGAATGGCGTCAACCGGCACCGGGTCACGCGGAATAAGTGGTATATTCCAATTGAAGGGCGCTGTGGCGATGCCCCATCCTGTTAGAGACAGGAGCAGCAGGATGGCAACCAGCTTGTTTTCAAGAAAGAATTTTATGATCGAATTTAACATCTTCCTCGCGTCATCGCCGAATAAGACGCAGCGCCTCAATAATTTCCTGGATTTTTTCTCGCCGGTCTTCAGCGCTGCCTGTGTCGAAGGATTCCTGGACGCAGCCCCTGAGGTGGCGTTCCAGGATTCTCTCTTCCACCCGCTGGAGGGCAGCCTTGGCGGAAGCGAGCTGGGTGAGGATATCCACGCAGTAGCGCCTCTCTTCGATCATCCTCTGGATACCCCTGACCTGGCCCTCGATTTTTTTGAGTCGGCTTATTTCTTCGAGATGCGGCGTCCCGATTTTCTTCATGGCTATAACCTCCGTCAGTCTATGGCGTCACCGGATCGGGGCTTGAGCAGTCCTATGAACACATTCCTTCAACCCTATACCCCCATAGGGTATAAACATTTACTATTATTATAGAAACAATAGGAATTGTCAAGTATCTTATCGGAACCCCAGCGATTCCACAACTTCAGGCAAGAAACCTGAACGGATCGCCCCAGCTTCCATCGTGTTCAATTTTTCCAAAAGGGGCTTTGATTCCGTAAATTGAAGAATAAGGAAGGCCAGAGGAAAAAAGAATTGTCGATTTGAAGCCCGGAACGCACCTCAGGCTTTGGCTAAATCGGTTAGTTTGTGAATAAATGCTTGACATACCGTTCCCCATTTTCCCTTTTCGAGCTGAGATTCTCAGCCTTCCATCTCGCGATCCCTCTGGCGGCGCCGCAACGATGGAAGCAAGCTGGAATTAGTGTATTACGTATGGCGTCCCCTAATTGAGGCCGCGGTTGCGGAGCAGGGGCTCAATCTTCGGGTCGGCGCCGCGGAAGCGCCGGTACTGGACCTCTATGTCTTCGGTGCCGAAAGGCTCCAACACGTTCTTGCGGAACGAAAGGGCTGTAGCCCGGTCGAAGATCCCTTTTTCCTTGAAGGCCTCATAGGCGTCCGAGTCTAACACTTCCGACCAGATGTAGGCGTAGTAGCCGGCCGCATAGCCGCCGCTGAAAATGTGGTTGAAGTACGTGCTGCGGTACCGGGAAATGATCTCCGGGATGAGCCCGATGCCGTCGAGGACTTTCTTCTCATGAGCGTTCACGTCCACATCCGCCGTCTCCAGGAGCGTATGCCAGGCCATGTCTAAGATCGAGGCCGCCAGGTATTCGCCGGTGATGAACCCCTGGTTGAAGAGTTTGCTTTTCTCGATCTTGTCGACGAGCTCCTCCGGGATGACCTCGCCGGTCTTATAGTGCTTGGCGTATTCGGCCAGAAGCGCCGGCTCGAAGGCCCAGTGTTCCATGATCTGGGAGGGCAGCTCCACGGAATCCCGGGCTATGGATCGGCTTCGGTAGCGGCTTTGAGAAAACAGCGTGGCCAGGGCGTGGCCGAATTCGTGGAAAAAGGTCGTCACCTCGTCGGCGCTCAGAAGGGAAGGGGTATCCGCCGTCGGGCGGGTGAAGTTGCAGACGATAGTGGCCACAGGCGGGACGCGTTTCCCCTTCTCGTAGTAGGACCGCCGGAAACCGCCGGACCAGGCGCCTCCCCGCTTGCTTTCGCGGGGATGGAAATCCATGTAGAGGACGCCAACGTGGCTGCCGTCAGCCTCCTGCACTTCATAAACCTGGACCTCGGGATGGTAGATGGGCAGGCCGGGCTGCTCCACGAACTTCAGGCCGTAGAGCTTGTTGCACAGCGTGAAGATGCCGTGGCGCACGTTTTCCAGCCTGAAGTAAGGCCGCAGGGCGGAGTCGTCCAAAGCATACTTTTCCTGGCGCAGCTTCTCGGTGTAATACCACCAGTCCCATGGCTCAAGCTTGAACCCGCCGCCATCGCGGTCGATCAGGGCTTGGAGCGCCGCAGCCTCGGACTTGGCCTTGGTCAGAGTCGGCTCCCACAGCTTCTTCAGGAAGGCGTTCACCGTGTCAGGGTTCTTGGCCATGTTCTTTTCCAGGACAAAGTGGGCATGGGTTTCGTAGCCTAAGAGCTTGGCCCTCTCCTGGCGGAGGGCGATGATCTTCTTGACGTTCTCCTTGTTGTCGTTCTCGTTTCCGTTATCGCCCTTCATGGTGTAGGCCCGGAAAAGCTTTTCCCGAAGGTCCCGTTTCTCGGAGTATTGCAGGAAAGGAATGATGCTCGGAACCTGGATCGTAAAGAGCCATTTTCCGTCGAGCCCTTCCCTCTTGGCCGACTCGGCAGCCATGGCCACGACGGATGGAGGAAGCCCGGCCAGGTCGGCCTGGTTTTCTATCACCAGCTTGAAGGCGTTTGTCTCGGCCAGGACATTCTCCCCGAATTTGACAGTGAGGAGAGAGAGCTCCTGGTTGAGTTCCCTCAGCCGGGCTTTCTGTTTTTCGTCGAGCAGGGCGCCAGCTCGGACGAAGTCGCGGTAGGTGTTCTCGAGAAGATAGAGTTGCTCCCGGTCGAGTTTCAAGCCGTGGCGCTGGTCATAAACTGCTTTGACGCGCTGGAAAAGCTTCTCGTTGAGCGAGATGTTATCGCTGTGGGCGGCCAGCATGGGTGCTGTCTTCCGGGCCAGAGCCTGAAGCTCCTTGTTCGTGTGAGCGCTTTGCAGGGAGAAAAACACGGACGTCACTTCCTGGAGAAAAATGCCGGTGTGGTCGAGGGCGGCGATGGTGTTCTCGAATGTCGGAGGCTTGGGGTTGCTGACGATGGCCTCCACTTCCGCATCTTCGCGCTTGATTCCCTCCTCGATGGCGGGCAAAAAATGCTCGTTTGTGATGAGATGGAAAGGCGGAACATTGAAGGGGGTCTGGTAAGGCTTGAAGAAAGGATTGTCGGCCTGAGCCGGGGCTGGCTGTGTCTGCTCGACAGCTGCGGGGGCCGGAAAAAAGGAACCGCCGAGGGCAAAGATCAGGCAAAGGAGAAAAACCCGGGCTAAGATATTTTTCATGGCGCTGTCAAACCTCCTCATTAAAATCAATTGTCGCATCATTATTGTATCCAATTTAGACCAAAATCTCATCCTGAATTTTCTCGATTTCCGGCCGGTCCTCCTTTTTCTTTTTTCTTTTCACGCAAATATGATAAATTATCTTTGCTTAAGGAAAGGAGTGAGAGATAAAAATGGCGAAATTTAAGATTGCGGTTCTGCCAGGAGACGGAGTGGGTAAAGACGTCATGGATGCGGCCATGATCGTCCTCGAGAAACTCGCGGTCGAAGCGGAGTATGTTTACGGAGAAATCGGCTGGGAGTTCTGGTGCAAGGAAGGAAACGCCCTTCCTGACCGCACGATCAAGATGCTCCAGGAAACGGACGCCTGTCTTTTCGGCGCCATCACCTCGAAGCCGAAGGAGGAGGCGGCGGCCGAGCTCGACCTGGCGCTCCGCGGCCGGGGGCTTTCCTACTTCAGCCCGATCGTCCGGTTGCGCCAGGAGTTCGACCTCTACACCAACCTCAGGCCGTGCAAGGCTTATCCCGGCAACCCGCTCAATTATCGCGAAAACATCGACCTCGTCATCTTTAGAGAAAACACAGAAGGCATGTACGCCGGCGTGGAATTTTTCCCTCTTCCTCAGTCTGTCCGCGAGGCGCTGCTCGTCCATCCCAAGATGAAAGTTTTTAAAGACACGCCGCTCGACGAGATCGCCCTTTCCACCCGGATCATGACCAAAAAGGGCTGTTCGCGGATTGTCCAGGCTGCCTTTGAGTATGCCCGCAAGCACGGCCGGCGCTCGGTGACCGTCGTCGAAAAGCCCAACGTGCTTCGAGAAACGGGCGGGCTGATGCTCGCTGTGGCCCGCAGCATCGCAAGGGAGTATCCCGAAATTGTTTTCAAGGAAGCCAACGTCGATTCCATGTGCATGTGGCTGGTCAAGAATCCGCACGATTACGACGTCCTGGTCGCAGAAAACCTCTTCGGCGACATCATCTCCGACCTTGGCGCCCAGCTCGTCGGCGGACTGGGCTTTGCTTCGGCCGGGAATATCGGCGAGTCTTACGCTATCTTCGAGCCAATCCATGGATCGGCGCCCAAGTACGCCGGCCAGTACAAGGTCAACTCGATGGCCATGTTGCTTGCCGTCAAGCTGATGCTGGATTGGCTGGGCGAAGCGGACAGGGCGAGATGTCTGGAAACAGCCATCGCCGGTGTCATAGAGAAGGGAAAGGTCAGGACATACGATATGGGCGGGACATCCTCGTCCCTTGACGTTGCCCGGGCAGTCGCCGAAAGGCTCTGAGGGAGGGCTGGCATCGTGGGGAAGACCGTTGTCGAGAAAATCATTCAGGCTCACACCCGGGATGAAGCCCGGGCTGGTCGCATCGTCTGGATGGACTTAGACATCCGCTCCGCCCGCGATTTCGGCGGGCCCAACGTCGTTAAACACTATGAACGGGAATACGGCGATGAACTCCTGGCAGACAGGACAAAGACATTTTTCACCTTCGACCTGTGCGCGCCCGCCTGCACGCTCCGGTACGCCGATAATCAACAGGCCTGCCGCGATTTTGCCCTGAAGCACGGAATCAAGGTTTACGATGTCGACCAAGGTATCGGCACCCATGTGCTCATGGAGGAGGGGCTGGCCCAGCCTAACAGCACCGTCGCTGGCACAGATAGCCACATGAACATCCTGGGAGCTATGGGTAGCTTTGGCCAGGGAATGGGAGATGTCGATATGACGTTCGCTTTCCGCACCGGCCGGACCTGGTTTGAAGTGCCGGAGACGACAAGAGTTATCATCAAAGGAGCGCTCAAGAAGCCGGCATCAGCGAAAGACCTGACGCTTTTTCTTCTCAAGGAATTGGGGACAAAGCGACTCGCCTTGAAGGCGGCCGAGTTCTACGGCCAGGCCGCAGCCGGTCTGTCGTTAGCCGGCCGGCTGACGCTGTGCAGCTTGATCACCGAGATGGCGGGAATCGTCGGGTTTGTTCCCGAGTATAATGACGCGGCGAGAAAAGAGATAGAAAGGTTCACTGGAGCTCCGTTCTCGCCTTTCGTTGCGGACGAAGACGCGCCCTACGCTGAAACAATCGAGATCAACGTTCAGGGGTTGTCTCCGCAGGTGGCTGCACCGCCCTCGCCGGCCAACGTGAAGCCTGTGGCCGATCTCCGCGGAGTCAGGATTAACTCGGGGTTTATAGGCTCCTGCACAAACGGCCGGACAGAAGACCTGGCCGGGGCGGCGCGAATCCTCAAAGGACGGAAGGTTAAGGCCGGCGTCATGCTCAAGGTTGTCCCGGCGACCCGGCGCGTTTACCAGGAGCTTTTGGCCCGGGGCATTCTCCGGGATTTGTTTGAAAGCGGCGCCATCATCGTCAACCCAGGCTGCGGCGGCTGCGCTGAGGGCCATGTGGGGTTGACGGGAAAAGGAGAAGTGCAGATCAGCACAGGGAACCGGAACTTCGCCGGCAAACAGGGGAAGGGAGAGACGTACCTTGCCAGCCCGGCTGTCGTCGCGGCTTCTTGCGTGCTGGGACAGATTGCCAGTCCCGAGGACTTGTGAGATGGAAAAGACAACGCTCCGCGGCCGCATCTGGGTTCTCCTTGATAGGAGCGGGAAATTGATTGAGGACATCGACACGGACCAGATTTATCACAACGCCTTCCTCCATATCACCGAGGTTTCCGAGATGGGAAAGTATGCTTTAGGGAACCTCGAGGGCTGGAAAGATTTCCCGGCCAAGGCCGCCCCAGGAGATATCCTCGTGGCCGGCCGGAATTTCGGCGCCGGTTCCTCGCGCCAGCAGGCCGTCGATTGTTTCATAAGCCTCAAGGTCGGGGCCATCTTAGCTCCTTCTTTCGCTTCGATCTATTTCCGGAATGCCGTCAATTCCGGGCTGCCGGTTTTGAAGAGCCCTCGAATCGAGCGACTTGCCGAAGGCGGCGAGCTTGAATCCGGGGATGAGCTTGAAGTTGATTTTCTGTCGGGCCAGGCGCTCAACGTGAGCAAGAATATGTCTTTTGCCGTAGAACCAATGAGCACCGTCCAGAAGGAAATATTCCGGGCCGGAAACCTCTTTGCTTTTGGCCGTTCCTCCAACCGGAAAGCTTGATATGCTCATCTTAGCGCTGGACACAACAACGGCCAGTGGATCTGTCGCCCTTCTCGAAAAAACGAGGCTCCTTTCGGAAATGAACGCCGAGTCAGGTTCATCTCATTCGGCCAGGCTGCTCCGATCGGTTGACCAGGTCCTGAGGCTGAATTCGCTCTCGATCAAAGACATCGACGGTTTTGCCGTGGCCGCCGGCCCGGGCTCTTTCACCGGAATCAGGATCGGGCTGAGCACGGTCAAGGCCCTGGCCTATGCTTCGGGCAAACCCGTGGCGCCCGTTTCCACGCTTAAAGCGCTGGCTTTCAAGCTCAAAGACTCCCAGGTCCGGCTCATCTGTCCAATCCTCGATGCCAAGAAGGGAGAAATTTTTGCAGCCCTGTTTGAATCTCGACCCAAAAATCTTGAAGAAATCATCCCCCAGGCCGCCTACAGGCCGGACCGGTTTTTTGCTGGGCTCCCGGCTCACCGACTTATCTCTTTCGTTGGAAACGGCGCTGACGTTTTCAAAGAGAAAATTTTTGCTTATCTAAAAGATAAAGCCAGGTTCCCTTCGCGCTCTCTTTTCATCGGCTATGAAGTCGGGGTGCTGGGGTACGAAATCCTTAAGAGCGGCCGTGGCCAGAGCGGCGATGACCTCCAGCCTCTTTATTTCAGGAGGTCCCAGGCGGAGGACAAGCGATAAAAGAAGACAAGCTTCCCGAGAAGTTTTATTTCCTGAGGAGGATGGACGTGCAGGACTTGCCGTCTGTCCTGGCCATAGAAAATCACTCCTTCCCCAACCCATGGCACGAAAGCACCTTCCACGGTGAAATCCAGCACCGGCCGATATCCTTTCCGCTCGTGGTCGTTCATTCGACGCTCAACAAGGTCATCGGCTACATCATCTTTTGGCAGGTCGGCGAGGACGTTCAGGTCAACAACATCGCCATCCATCCGGACTTCAGGCGCCTGGGGATCGGCGAGGCGGTCTTGAAGCAGGTCATCGAGCTCGTGAGATGGCGGGGGGCAAGGCTCGTCACTCTCGAAGTCCGGCCATCCAACATGGCCGCCCTCAACCTCTACCGAAAGCTCGGGTTCAGGATGATGGGCGTGAGAAGAGGCTACTACACAAACCCGCCCGAAGACGCCTTCGCCCTCAGCCTTCATCTTTAAGTTTAAGCGGCGCGCTTTCCGTTTCTTTATTCGTGTGGCTCACCAAACGCCGCGACTAATCCGGTGCAACCCCGCGTCCGTGTTGAGCCGCTCGTTGCGCGTGCCCTTTATCGGTTTATCTCTTAATATCGTACCAATATTTTCCTGCAAAATCTCTGTTTTTGAATATCGTTTTCATGCCGCATATGATCCTCGGGAAGTTTTTAAAATAGAACCAATCCCCGAATCTATCAAACGACCTTGACGAAGAAGTCACAAAATCCTCCGTGATAATCTTGAATTTCTTTCCTTTACGTTTACCGTACTTTTTTAGATCCAGGATGAATTTGCTATCTTCAGCGCAATAAAGACGCTCGTCAAATCCTCCCAGTATCTGAAAAGTTTGTTTGTCTGTAAAAATCAAACCCCCAGCAACTCCTAGTAACCACCTCGCAGGATAAGTCGTGATAAAATATGTGCAAAAAATGCCCAAAGATTGCCTGTCAATCTTGATATGAGTCCCTCCTCCAATATATTTGTTAGAAGACATCGCCCTGTTGATCGAGTTGAATATATTCGGCGCTATGCAAGTGTCTGCGTCCAGAAAACCGACAATCTCGCCTTCCGCGGCTTCAGCCCCCCTATTTCTCGCAGACGCAATACGCCTCTCCTTTTCAAAGATGACCCGGGCGCCGAATCTCTGTGCGATGTTCTCTGTGTTATCGGTGGAACCATTGTCAACAACGATGATTTCGATCAGCGACGGATGATCATAAGTTTCCTTTGCAGCCTTTACTGAAGCAAGGGTCTTGCTCAAGAATTTTCCCTCATTGTAGGCTGGGATAATCAATGATATTTTGAATTTCTTCATGATCGTCGCTTTATCGACATACCCATCAGTTTCATCCTAAAATTATCCATCCTAAACTGCAAGCCCCATGTTCGACGGCGGTCATATCTATCCTAAGAATTTGCCTTTTTGTGCAGCACGACTTTCCCTTGTTCCGAGCACAGAATTGAGATTGACATTTCCCGTTTAGCTAGGGTTATATTTTTTGATGACAAGATGATACCCTCTGTGGTTAAATTCTAGATGATTTGAGTTTCCTTTTCCTCAGGACGGCTGTTTTTTCCGCTGCCAGAGGACTGGGTGTCTGCGAGCGGAGGAATAAATGAGCAGAAGGTTTTTTCGATTGTTTTTCGGAGTGATTTTTGTAGTCTCTCTTCTTTTGGGCCAGCAACAAACTCCATCATCTGTCGAATCTGATGAGCTCATTGTCAAGGCGCGGGCGTTTCTCGATGCTTTAAGCCGGAACGATTTTCAGGCCGCTTGCGCGGATTTTGACGCCACGATGATGAAGGTTTCCGGGCCGGATAAACTCGCTGAATTCTGGAATCAAGTCCCGGGGCAATTCGGCGCTTTCAAACGGCAAACAGCTACCCGGCGGGAAGAGCTCGGTCCCTATGATATCGTTCTTGTCACCTGTGAGTTCGAAAAGATCACGCTTGATGCCCGGGTCGTATTCGACAAGGCCGGAAAAATCGCCGGGTTCCAGTTTGTGCCTTCCCTGCCGCCGGCGAAATACGAGCCGCCGTCTTATGCCGACCCGGCTGCGTTTGAGGAGAGAGAAGTGACGGTGGGGAGCGGCGAATGGGAGCTTCCCGGCGCCCTGACTCTCCCGAAAGGGGAGGGACCGTTTCCGGCCCTCGTGCTCGTCCACGGCTCCGGGCCTAACGACCGGGACGAGACCTTGGGGCCGAACAAACCTTTCAAAGACCTCGCCTGGGGACTGGCGACAAAAGGAATCGCGGTCCTCCGCTACGAGAAGCGGACTCGCGTTTACGGCCCCCGGCTTGTCGCGGACCCGAAGCTAAGCGCCGTCTTCACCGTCAAAGAAGAGACTATAGAGGATGCCCTTGAGGCTGTCCGTCTTCTCAAGGCAACTCAGAGAATCGACCGAAAGAAAATATTCGTTCTCGGTCACAGCCTTGGCGGGATGCTCATTCCCAGGATTGCTGTTGACGGCAAAGACCTGAACATCGCAGGGTTTATCATCATGGCGGGGCTGACGCGAACGTTGGAGGAAACGTATCTCAAGCAAATGACTTATCTTTTTGGTCTTGACGGCCAGTTATCCGAGGAAGATAAAAAGCAGCTTGACGATATAAGGATTAAGGTCGCCAAAATCAAGGCACTTCAGGAATCCGACCGTGGGTCAATAGAGAGGCTGCTCAATGCCCCGCCTTCCTACTGGCTCGACCTCCGGGGATATTATCCTCCCGACGTCGCCCTCAAGGTCAAAAACCCGATGCTCATTCTCCAGGGAAGCCGCGATTACCAGGTGACGACCGAGGATTTTGAGAGCTGGAAAAAAGCCCTGGCCGGACGTCCTGACGTTGAGTTCAGGCTCTACCCCAAGCTCAACCATCTTTTCTTCGAAGGGAAGGGTATACCCACGCCGAATGAATACATTCAGGTTCACGGCAGCGTGGCTGCGGACGTCATTGCCGACATCGCCACTTTTATTAAAAAGTAAAACGAGACATCGTTCTCCACGCCTATTTTTTCTCTTGCGGTTGCGGAGAAAGCTTGTTGTAATCGATGAGCAGCTTGAGGTACCATTCGGGGAATTTAATGGGGTTCCTTTTTCTTGTCTTCGTGTCATAAATCCAGAGGTGGTTGTATTTGACGAGGAGTTGATCCCCAAGGTTCCACCAGGCGTTGATCACGTTGGTCGCGTTATTGAGGCAATATTCCGTCAAGAATTGCCGAGCTTCTGCCGGGTCCTTCAGGTGGAGTTTCGCCGCCCAATCGTCGATTTTGGGAGTCTTATCCACGGCCGATTTCTCCCATTTTTTCTGGGCCTCGCGGACATCCTGGATGGCGTAGGAATAGAGAATTTGGGTGTGAAAATCCACGTAATCGAAGGCCCAACGGGCTGAATCCCGGCTGAAGACCCAGTGGTCGCCGACCTCGAACGACCTGGGAATCTCAGTGACGCCGATGTAGAAAGGCATGAAGCAGGACGTGTCCTGGGCGCCCCAGGCGAGCCAGACAATCCCGCCGATGGGGTTGGGAAGCCAGTCGCGGCACTGGGTCACGGTGACGTACTCGGCCCGGTTGACGCCGATGACACGCGAGGTGTTGTACCTCTGACCTTCGAACTCAAACCCGTAGGGGAGGAAATTCGGGTTGGCGAAAGGACCTCCCTGAAGGCCCCTGGCCGGGTCAAAGACCGTGCCTTCGCACTTGTCCCTGGTCATCATCATCACATCGTAAACGGAAAGCTTTTTCTCCGGCTTGACCGAGAAGGGGAGGTCCATGTTCGGGGTTTCAGGGCTGAACTTCTGGCCGGGAGCGACGAGGTCGAAGAAGCGCCACAGCCGGACGCGCGAACCACTTGACGAGACGGCGCTCACCTCATTCGGAGAGTAGGCTCTCTTCCAATTAAAAGGCTTGCCGCTCTTGGGGTCATAGAGCTTCTGGTCGATGGCGAACTGGATGACGTTGGGCGAAGCCATGAAATACTCTTTGTTCTTGAGGTCGATCTCGCCGATCCGGGATTCGTTCGGGCAGACGCTGACATGGTCGTCGGGCACGCGCTGGGCGCACCAGACAGCCCCGGGCTTGCCGCTCTCCGGCGTCCACAGCGGCCCTACCGGCATGATCTCGAAAACCCAGACTTCGTTGGGGTCTGCGACGGCGAGCATCTCGCCCGTGTCAGTGAACCCGTAGCCGTATTTTTCACTCAGTTCGCCCATGATCTTGATCGCTTCACGCGCTGTCCTGGCTCTCTCCATGGCGATGAGGGTTAACATAGTGATGTCGAACTTGGCTGAAGGCGTTGGATTTTCCATTTTCTTATGGCAGCCTATGGTGGACTCGCCGATGGCCACTTGCATGTCGTTCATGTAGCCGAAGGCCCCATGGATGTAGCCGTAGGTATGAGGAACCTGGGGAATTTCGAGTCCGGTGAAGTCATCCTTGTACCGTTCCCATTTGAGGCCGGAATCCGGCGGCCACGTCCGGAACTGGTCGATATGGTAGATTTTGCGCGTCGAGCCGGCCGGATGGTCAGCGGCCGGAATGTAGCGGAACGTCCAGTCGCATAGCCCGCAGTCGCAGGTGTGGGTCGTCATGACCGAGCCGTCAACCGAGGCGTTCTTTCCGACCATGATGACCGTGCAGGCGTCGGAGACGGGCTGGCTCACGCAAGCGGCGCAAGCCTCGCTCTCCGGCGCTGCCACGCGAACGACTCCCGCAAGGCTAAGAGCGGCGAAAAGCGCCAATCCTAACCAAAAGAACTTCTTGGTCTTCACTCTTTCCTCCTTTCTTTCTGTTCGTGATTGTTATTTATACAAAGCCGCACGGCCTCTGTCAAACGAACAGGTTCTTTTTTCCTGTTTTCGGCCGAATATGCTAAAAGGCGAGATCGGGATCAGATTAACCTGAGAAAACTAAACTCAGGAGTTTCGTAAAAAACCAGCCTAAAGCAATAGTTGCAGGAATAGTCAGAATCCAGGAAATGATGATGTTAGAAGCGATATCCCAGCGGACAGCTGAAAAACGGCGCGCTGCGCCGGCGCCTATAATTGAAGAAGTAATTGTATGAGTAGTAGAGACTGGAATCCCAAAAACAGAAGCCAACTGCAAGACACACGCGGCAGATGTTTCAGCAGAGAAGCCTTGCTCGGTATCTAAAGAGGTGATTTTCATCCCTAAAGTTTTTATGATTCTCCAACCTCCATAGGCCACACCCAGCCCAGCCGTTAAGCCAACAGTTAGAATTATCCAAAGAGGCACCTTTGGGTCTTTCCATCCATGGTAGAGGGCTAGCACCATGACCAGCATGCCCATTGGTTTCTGAGCATCGTTACGGCCATGGCTAAAGGCCATAAATGCTGCCGAAAGGCGCTGGAGGTTCCTAAAAACTGGCTTCATCTTAGTGCTGGGGGCTGAATGAAAAAGACGATAAATAGCGCCCATCAATAAGGCTCCCGCTAAAAAGCCCAATAATGGAGAAGCAACTATGGCAATGAGAACTTTTGTTAACCCTCCCCATTTAATTACCTTTACTCCTGCCACAGCCAGTCCCGCCCCAACAACCGCACCAATCAAACCATGAGTTTCGCTGACTGGAATCCCGAAACAATAGGTGAACAAACTCCATGCCATCGTTCCTAAAAGTGCCCCAATAACTGTATAAAGGGTAATCAGTTCTAAGGCGACAATCCCCTTACCGATGGTCAAAGCCACCGCTGTACCAGTTAGAGCACCGACGATTTCTAAAATACCGGCCATCAGGACTGCAGCTCTAGGCGAAAGTGCTCGAGAACCGATTGAAGTGGCAATGGCATTGGCGGCGTCAGTAAAACCACCAACAAAAGCGTATCCATAACAGAGGAAACCGGCAATAATTAAGGCGATGAAACTAATTTCCATATTTGATCACCTGTATTTTATCCTTAGCCTCTCGAAGATAATAGCCACATGCTCACATATATCAAGGGTGTCTTCCAGCATCTGAAATATTTCCTTCCATGTAATCAAAGACAGGATGGTGTCTTTATCAAAATCGGACGACGTTTCGCACATCAAATCTTTTAGAATTTTTCGGTGGAGTTTGTCGCCCTGGTTTTCTAAACTATGCAACTTCTCGCAACATAGCTGGAAGTCGTCTAATTGAAATTTGTGCTCATTAATTATTGAAACGCCTCTATGGATCTGTTGGACGGATTGCAGGATTAGTTCTGAAAATTCTCTCGCCGCCTCATTTTTTTCCGCGGTGCTGTAAAGATAGAGGCGATTTGCCACTTGCTCTATTTCATCTACTATATCGTCTAATCGATCGGTCAATTCCTTGATATCCTCTTTATCTAATGGAAGGATGAAAACCTTTTCGATCTCTTCTGTAATTTCATGGACGAATTCATCTGCTTTAGCTTCAAGAATCTCAAGCCTCGCACAGCTATGTTTCAGTTGTGATATATTGGCCATAGTCTCTTGGAATATTTTGGCTGCCTCTTCAACGACGGAAGATTGTTCCACTAATTTCGCCAGGACCTTTGATTTTTTTGGCAAAAACATATTGTCCTCCAGAATTGGTTTTTCCCATTATATCAAAGACATCGTGACTTAAATACTTCCCAAAAACTGTACGGGTAAATCTGATTACAACCGGTGGCTGATCATTCATGGCCGCGGCCTTAGTGCCCATTCCACTGATTTCGGCCACCTATTCCAAACGAAGGCGGCCACCTGTCG
>JBBILQ010000041.1:0-24033 GCA_037444845.1 Candidatus Aminicenantota bacterium
TTATTCTTCGCCCAGGACGATTTTCTTGATATCTGCGGCGCCGGCCACCCCGCTGTTGAAGAGATAGCACGCTGCGGCGTCAAAGAGCCTGCTGAAGAAAGCCTTTTGGAGTCCCGGGCGTTCTTCGGTGGTCACCAGCAAATGAGGGTTATAATAAGGCTGAGGCTTGGCAGGGGAGAGGCTCTTCTTCAATCCTAAAGCTTCCCCGGATTCGAGAATCCGCAAGGCCTCCTCTTTTTCTACCCGGACGGCTGCCGGCGATGAGGTGTCATGCCGGAGGAGGAAAACCCAGCTCAGTGTGGTCCGCTTCGCATGGGCCGTTTTCCCGCCGATCCAGTACGGATCTAACATAGCGTGAGCTTCTTTTGAGGCCTTGTAGCAGAAAGGCGAGCCGCGGTCAAGACGGCAATCGTCGAGCCTGAAGCATCCGGCGTCCTGGCAGTCTTCTTTATGAGTGATGACGTTTTCGCACTTGCTTGAATCAAAAAGAGGCGCCAGGCGAGCGAATCTCTCGACTGTGTTGGTCGGCATGTAAAATTTTCTTTCCGCGCAGTCCGCCACAGCCTTCCCACCTGAATAGCGGACAAAAACGATGTCGTTGGCCTGGATTTTAAACCGCTTGTCCTCAAGGAGCTCGAAGAAAAGCTCGGTCTTGCGTGTCCCGGGCGGCCCGACCAAGATCAGGCCTTTCCCGCCGGCATCCGCGGCCATGCCGCGCACGGCGTGGGCGCCGTAGAGCCTTTCGGTGACGTCCATGACCAGGCCGAGCGCGAGGCTCCGCAACGGGCCGTAATTGTCCGCGTTGACGAGGACGCCGGTCTTCGTCTCGGAGTTGTAAAACGCGCGCGGCTCGCGCCCCGCGATCCCGTCTACGGCGTAGATGATACCGTGAGGCTCAAGGTCCGCTTCGAGCTGGGCCGGATACCAGTTTTCCACCCAGAAATCATAGAGGTGGAAGATGTTCGTGCGGAGCTGGACGACGACACCCGAAATGTTGGCGTTCCATTCGTAATAATTCTCGGGAACAAGATGGCTCTCCATCTCGGCCACTAAAGCGTCGCGCATCTTGACCGGGAGCGAAGCATCAACCGGCACGGCTTTCTTCACCTTGGTGACAGTGTTATTGAGGGCAACGCGCTTGATTTTCTTCGGCGTCTTGAGCTTCGAGATGGCTTCGATAATCCGGTCCATTCCTTTCTCTAAATTTCCCATCGAGGTCGCATAGGAAAGGCGGATGTAGCTATCGGCGCCGAAAGAATCGCCCGGCACGATGGCCACCCGCGCTTCCTTGAGCAGATAATAAGCCAGGCCGTAAGAATTCCGGATGAGGACACCGCCAGCTTCTTTCTCGTAGTAAGCTGAGAAGTTCGGGAAGAGGTAGAAGGCGCCCTGCGGTTTGAAGCAGGAAATATTGGGGATGGCGCTGAGCCGCATCAGGCAGTAGTTGCGTCTCCTCTGGAATTCCGCGGCCATGCGTGCGACCTCATGCTGCGGCCCGGTCAACGCTTCCACGCTGGCATGCTGGGAAATAGAGCAGGGGTTGGAAGTGGAATGGCTCTGGATTTTTGCCATGGCGTCGATGATTTCCGCCGGACCAAGGGCATACCCGATGCGCCAGCCCATCATGGAGTAAGACTTAGAGACGCCGTTGACGATGATGGTCTTGGCCTTGATGTCCTCGCCGAGCGAAGCGAAGCTTACGAACTTGAAGCCGTCGTAAATGAGCTTGTCATAGATTTCGTCGGCGATGACGTAGAGGTCCTCGCCGCGGACGACTTCGGCCAGAGCTTCGAGCCGGGCTTTCGAATAAGCGGCGCCCGTAGGGTTTGAGGGATTGTTGAGGATGAGCGCCTTCGTCGCCGGCGAGATGGCCGCCTTGAGCTCCTCTGGCGTCAGCAAGAAGCCGTTTTCCTCCTTGGCGGGAATGATGACTGGCTTGCCCTTGGCCAGAATCACGGCCTGAGGATATGTCACCCAGTGGGGGGCGGGAATGATGACCTCCTCGCCGTCGTTAACCAGAGCCTGGATAAGCAGAAAGAGCGAGCTTTTTGCTCCGGTGGAGACGATCACCTCGTTTGGCTCGTAGGTGAGCCCGTAGTCTTCTTTCATCCGGGCGATGACGGCCTTCTTCAGGGCCGGAATGCCCTCGTTTTCCGTGTACTTGGTGAAATTTTGCTGGATGGCCCGGATGCCCGCAGCTTTGGCATTCTCGGGCGTCGGGAAATCCGGCTCGCCGACGCTGAGGTCGATGACATCAATTCCCTCGGCCTTCATGGCCTTGGCCTTGGCCGTGATCTTGAGGGTGGGGGATGTGCCGATTTTGTTCGCTTTCTCTGAAATCATGATCAGCCTGTCCTCCGGCCTTCAGAGAGGCTATTTCTCTTCTTTTTCTTCGGGGGCCAGCTTATCCCTCAGGTATTTCTTGAGGTCAACGCCGGTCAGGGATTTCACGACATCGGGCATCTGGGAGAGGACTTCGGCCACCTGAGCCGTAATCCTGGTCGTCCCGAGGCTCTTTTCTCCGCTGCCGACGACGACGATCTTGTCAACCTTCGAAAGGGGCTCGGAAACGGCCTTGGCCAGCTCGGGCAGGACGTCGAAATACATCTCTAAGATAGCGGCCTGGTTGTACTTATCCCAGGCCTGGGCTTTCTTCAGCATGGCTTCGGCCTCAGCCAACCCTTTCTTCTTCAGAAGCTCGGCCTCAGTCTCGCCCTCGAGACGAAGCGCCTCGGCTTTTCCTTTGGCTTCGGCCTGAATCCGGAATTCCTCGGCTTCGGCCTCGGCCTTGATCTGGTACTTGCGGGCGTCGGCGGGCTTGATGACGCTCGACTCCAGCTCTTTCTCGCGGCGGGCGATCTCGAGCTCCTCGATCTTGATGGCTTCCTCCTTCTCGATGGCCTTCATCCTGGCCTCTTCCTTCTTGATCTGCTGGCTGAGGCGGTAGCGCTCGAGCTCGTAGGAAAAATCGGCCTGGGCTTTCTTCTGGTTGACCGAAACTTGAGACTCGGCTCTCTTGGCCTCATTCTCCCACTGAGCTTTGGCGATCAGGGCCTCGGCCGCCAGGCGGGCGACCTCTCCTTCCTTGCGCGCCTGGGAGGATTTGATGATGGCCTCTTTTTCGGTTTCTGCCTCGGCGATGGCAGCGTCTCTCTTGGCGGCCGCAATCTGGGGCTTGCTCAATGAATCAAGGTAGCCCTGGGTATCGCTGATATCCTTGAGGGTGAAGGAAAGCATGATAAGGCCCATCCGGGCGAAATCTTCCCGGATAGCCTGGTTGACGCGGCCGTTAAATTCGTGCCTGCCACGGTAAATCTCTTCAGCCGTCATCGTGCCGATGACTTCTCTCATCCTGCCCTCGAGAACGCTGAGCGAGACGTCGCGGATGCCCTCTTTGCCCGTCCCTAAAAACTGCTCGGCAGCCAGGCGAATGGCGGCATCAGATGAATCGACCTTGACCTGAGCCGTGGCTTCGGCCATGATCGGGACGCCGCTGTGCGTCAGGACTTCGGGAGTCCGGATATTCAGGCTGACGACATCGAGGGGCAGGGTGTAGACGGTTTCGACAAACGGGATGACAAACGTGCCTCCGCCCAGCCGGTACCTGTAGCCGACCTTGATCTTTGTGCCGTCGGGCGCTGTGACTGTCCTTTTGCGCCCGCCCGAGATGATCAGGACTTCGTTCGGGCCGACCTTGCGGTACTGGATGGCCAGGATAACAAAAATGAGTGCCAGAACGACAACGATGATGCCGATTAAAATAAGCCAGGAGACAAGGCTCATGATGACCTCCTCCGAATCAATCTCTCGGCCGTGGAGACGACTCGCCGGTATGAAAAGCGACGCTAAATGAAATAAAAATAATATATTTATGGGCAAGAGAAAGTCAAGTTCAGTTGAAAAAGCGGAAGCGGATGAGGTGGAAGAGGGCGGCCAGACCGTCTTTCCAGCCGATTTTCTTTCCCTCGCTGTAATCCCGGCCGGAATAGGAGATCGGAACCTCGTAAAACCGGCATTTCAGCTTGGCCAGCTTGATCGTGACCTCCGGCTCAAACCCGAACCGCTTCGACTTGAGCTTGACCTGCTCGAGGACAGCCTTCCTGAAAACCTTGTAGCAGGTTTCCATGTCCGTCAGGTTCAGGTTTGAGAGCATGTTGGAGAAAGTCGTCAAGATCCTGTTTCCTACATAATGCCAGAAAAAAAGGACACGGTGGGGACCACCCAGGAAGCGGCTGCCGTAGACGACGTCCGCCCGGCCGTCCAAGATCGGCTCCAAGAGCTTTGGGTATTCTCTTGGGTCATACTCCAGGTCGGCGTCCTGGACCAGGATGATATCGCCTCCTGCTTCGGCAAACGCGGTGTGCAAAGCGCTGCCCTTGCCGGTGTTTTTTTCATGGAAAAAAACCTTAAGGGAGGGCGAGGCGAGGCGCTCCAGGATTTCGCGTGTCCCGTCGGTCGAGCCGTCGTCGACGACAATGATTTCCTTATCCAGACCCGCGTCCACGGAATGGACGCGGCGGAGAATTTCCTCGATCGTCGTGACCTCGTTGAACACCGGAATGACGATTGATAGCCTCAAGTGCCGGACCTCTGATTTTTTTTGATTCCAAGCTTCTCCTGAAAATACGCGATTGTCTTCCGGAGTCCTTCGTCGAGGCCGACCTGGGGTTGCCAGCCCAATTTTTCTCTGGCCAGGGAGATGTCAGGGCAGCGCCGGACAGGGTCGTCGGCGGGCAAGGGTCTAAAGGCGATTTCTGGGCGGCGGCCGGTGAGGTCTAACACTTTTTTGGCCAGGTCGAGGACGGTGAATTCAGCGGGGTTTCCCAGGTTGACCGGGTTTGTGAGGCCTTCGATGTTCATCAGCCGGACCAATGCCTCGACGAGGTCCGAGACATAGCAAAAGGAGCGGGTTTGCTTTCCGTCTCCGTAAACGGTCAGGCTTTCGCCCCGGAGCGCCTGGACGATGAAGTTGCTGACGACGCGGCCGTCGTTAACGGCCATGCGGGGCCCATAGGTGTTAAAAATGCGGGCGATCCGGATGTCGACTTTGTTTTGCCGCGAGTAATCCGTCATCAGCGTCTCGGCCACGCGCTTGCCTTCGTCGTAGCAGCTCCGGAGGCCGATCGGGTTGACGTTTCCCCAGTAGCTTTCGGGCTGAGGGTGGATTTCGGCGTCGCCGTAGACTTCCGAGGAGGAGGCCAACAGAATCCTGGCCTTGATCCTTTTGGCCAGGCCGAGCATGTTGATCGTGCCCATGACGTTGGTTTTGACGGTTTTGATCGGGTTGTGCTGGTAGTGGATGGGCGAAGCCGGGCAAGCGAGGTGGTAAATCTCATCGACCTCAATGAAGAGGGGATGGATGACGTCGTGGCGGACGAGCTCGAAGTAGGGATGGTCGAGGAGATGGCGGATATTGTCCTTGCTTCCGGAAAAGAAGTTGTCGATGCAGACGACGTCCGCCCCGCTTCGAAGAAGATGTTCGCACAGGTGGCTCCCCAAGAAACCGGCTCCTCCGGTGACGAGAATCCTTTTCATCCTGTCCTCCTCTTAGCCGTAAGCCATGAACAGGAGGCTTTTCTTCTTGAGAACGGCTTTCTGCATCTGGATGAGCTCTTTGACCCCTTTGTCGGCCAGGCGGAGAAGCGCCCCTAACTCTTTGCGCGAAAACGGGGCCTTCTCGGCCGAAGCCTGGACTTCGATAAGATGCCCTCGGTCGGTTTCAACGACGTTCATGTCAAGCGCAGCCCGAGAATCTTCGCTGTAGTCGAGGTCAAGAAGAGGCTGGCCGTCGACGATCCCGACGCTCACTCCGCAGACTAAGTGCTGAAGAGGCATCTGGTCGATGACTTTTTCATCCAGGAGTTTTTTAAGGGCCAGGGCCAGGGCCACGCAGCCGGCCGTGATGGAAGCCACCCGCGTGCTGCCGTCGGCCTGGATGACGTCGCAGTCGACGATGACCGTCCTCTCGCCTAACGCTTCGAGGTCGGTCACGGCGCGCAGGGCCCGGCCGATCAGGCGCTGGATTTCCTGGCTTCGCCCCGAAATCCGGCCCTGCGTCCTCTCCCTGACGTTTCTTTTTTCCGTAGAGCAGGGGAGCATCGAGTATTCAGCCGTCACCCAGCCCGTGCCCATTCCTTTGAGAAACGGGGGGACTTTGTCTTCGATGGTGGCGGCGGCCACAACACGGGTCTTGCCGATTTCCATGAGGGCCGAGCCGTCCGCATAGTCTAAATAATCCAGTTGAATCTTGACCGGCCTGAGCTCATCGCCGTTGCGTTTTTCCCGCATCGTTTGCCTCCCGCTTCCTCAGGTTTTGCCTTCGGGCCTTGTCTTCCAGCGATTATGGAACCAGAACCAAAGGTCCGGCCGCGCCCGAATCTCCGATTCAATAATCTTAGTCGAACGCTGGGTGATTTTCAACACGTCCTCTTCCCGACCTCCGGCGAGTTCGATGTCCAGCGGCGGAGCGATCTTGACGACGTAAGAAAAAAAGGGCGTTGGATAGCAGAACACCGGGATGAGCGGGGCATGAGTGCGCAGATGGAAAGAGGCCAGGCTGGGCGTTGTGGCGGCAGGGAGGCCGAAGAAGTCCACGAACACGGCCTCGCTGCGGAGGACATTCTGGTCGATGAGGATGGCCACCATTTCGTTCCGGCGAAGAGCCTGGAGGACGGGCTTTGCGGCCTGCTGCTTGTAGATGATTCTTGCGCCCAGGCTGGTCCGGAAGCGAGAGAGCTCCCGCTCGGCCGGCCGGCTGTCTAAAGGCCTGGCCACGACATGGAGCACTCCGAGACGGGAGAGGGCCAGGCTGGCGACCTCCCAGTTGCCGAAGTGAGCTGAAAAAAGAAGAATCCCCTTTCCTTGAGCAAGGGCTTGGCGGAGGTTCTCTTCGCCCTCGACTCTGAGAAGATGCCGCCGTTTCGATTCGCGGAGGCAAGCCCATTTAAGGTTGTCGGCGAGCATCCGGCCGAAGTGGAGAAAAGATTTTCTGGCGATCATGCGGCGTTCGAGGGAGGGGAGCTCGTTCCCCAGGGCTTTTTCTAGGTTGGCCAGAGCGAGGCGGCGGTGGTGGCCGTCAAGATAGAAGAGCAGACCTCCCGTGCCTTCCCCGAGACGGAGCGCGAAACGGCGGGGCAGGAGAAAAAACAGCCAGCGCAGGGCTTGGACAAGCATAATGTTTATAATTTCTATCGAACCTATATGATTCATAGGGATTTTGACCTGATGGCTTCCTCGATGAAAGCATCCAGCCTGGCGTAAAATTCAGGTTCAATCCGGAGGCCAATTGTTAAACAATAGACGGGAAAATCTTCGAAACGGCCGCGGCGGCGAAGAATCTTGAGCGCGTCTTTTTCCGTCGTGACAGCGGCCTCGGCGCGGCTCGCCTTAAGCTGGCGGACGATCTTGTCCAGGGAAGAGTCCGGGTACGGATGGTGGTCGGAAAACGCAAGCGATGAGACGATACGCGCTCCCGCCCGTTCCAGCTGGAAAAAAAACCTTTCCGGCCGGGCGATGCCGCAAAAAGCCAGGAGCCGTTTTTTGGCCAGGCTTTCATAGGCCAGGGATTCGTTTTTCCAGAGATGAAAAAGGCCCTTGCTCAAGACAGAGTAAGCAAAGATGTCTTTTTGAGCTTGGCCCAGAATCCTAACAGCCATGGAACCGCAGACATCGCCTTCTTTTATCAGAATGATGTCGGCTCTCTTGAGCGAGGAGCGGGGCTCGCGAAGAGCTGTTCTCTCTGAGGGAGAATAGATAGCTATGTCGAGGTCTCGGCCGAGACGGCGGTGCTGGAAGCCATCGTCCAGGACAGCCACCTCAAACTCCATGCCTCTGGCCCGGCGGCAGGAGTCCAGGCGGTCTTTCCCGACGAAAACGCCCGCCCGCGGAATTGCCCGTGCTACCATGAGCGGTTCGTCACCGGCTTGTTCCCACGAGGCGAATATTCTTGCTCCGTTAGAGACGAGGCCGCCCCTCTTCTCCCATCGGCCCTGGTAGCCTCGTGAGACGAGAGCCGGGCGTCGCCCCCGCTCGACAAGCCAGGCCAAAAGCTCCATGGCCAGAGGGGTTTTCTCCGTCCCGCCCAGGGCGATGCTGCCGACACTTATCACCGGAAGGGGCGCTCGCCCGGGTTTAAGAATGTTGATATCATAAAGGAAGTTCTTGATTCGGGAGACAAAGCGGGAGAAAAGGGAGAAGACCAGGACCAGGGTCTTCATTCCTTTCGCACTATGCATTATTCACCGGAAGCACCCCTGAATGTGTGATCTTTGTGATTAATCACATCAAAAGAGATGCTATCTTATTCACCCTGTTTCTTGCAAGTCGCCCCCGGCTGTTATTTTCAACCCCCACTCTCATAAGGGAGATATGGGTCACAAGTTTTTTGTCGCCTCCAACCCGCCCTGCGGCGCCCTGATCAGCCATTACCTGAAGGAGAAGGTCAGTGTAGGGGACGGTCCTCCAGGAGGGCCGTCCCCGATTCTCAGTCAATCAGACGCATCACGGATTTTTCTCTATATAAGTCTCCACAACGTCTCCATTTTATGTTATCATGGAGAAAATATTTTTTGCAGAGGGACGATGAAACGAGGAATTTCTTTGCCGCTCATCGTGACCGGATGGTTGAAAAAAAGAAGTTCGCCTTCACTCGTCGAGAACCAGAAAGGAACGATTTATCCAAATTCAGAAACATCTAAGGCAAGATCTCGATTGAGTAAATTTTGCCTTGGAAACGGAATAGATATTGGATATGGAGGAGACCCGATTGTCCCTTCGGCGATAACTATGGATACGCCCGAACCTTATACGAAGTTGGGAGACCATCCTCAGAACCTTTCTGGCGACGCGCGGGATTTGTATTGGTTTAAGGATAAAGTTTTTGATTATGTCTACTCGTCGCATCTGCTTGAAGATTTTACTGAGAAGGAAATTCCATTAGTGATTCGAGAGTGGTTAAGGGTAATAAAGGTGGGGGGAGTTTTAATTCTTTATTGTCCTGATGAACAAGTGTATCGAGCCTATTGCAAGAAGCACGGAACCCCTCCCAATGCTGCTCATAAAATAGATAATTTTGGGTTAAGTTACCTGAAAGAGGTGCTTGAGCAAAACTTTAAAGGCCAGTATTCTATAGTGCATAAAATAAAGTTGATAGATGACTATTGCTTTGACCTTGTAATAAGGAAGTTAAAATGACAAATTACAAAACAGCTACTCTCCTGCGCAATGATAGTGGACGTATTCTCATTGAGAATTCTCTTGCTTCTTATTATTATATAATAAGGCCCATTATGGATGAGGAGGAGGACGATGAAAAAAAGAACGTCATTGGCGCTCGCCGTCGCCGGATTGATTGTGTGGACTTCTCTTTCTTGTCAGAACAAAGCTCCGCTCAAAGGAATTGAGCTAGCGGTTGATTTTTCTGATAAGCCTATCACAGATAACTTGATCACTAATGTCCATTACGATTGGAAGATCACCGGCGAGTTCACGAAAGTAAATAAAGATTATACGATTTATGTTCATTTTTGGCATGGAAGAAATCTGCTTTTTCAAGATGATCATCTTCCGGTGGTTCCCACGTCAAAATGGGAGCCGGGGCAAGAACATAAGTACCAGCGGCGAATTTACATCCCTTCATTTATAGATGAGTTCGATCCTTCTTTCAAAGGAGAAGAAACTCTGAAATTGGTCGTCGGATTCTACAGTCCCAATGATCGGACGGCCGAACCCAAGCATGAAGTGCTAATCAAAAAGTTGAAGATTCTTCCGCCTCCCCCCGATGTGCCGGAAGTCATTTATGAAACCGGGTGGTATGACCAGGAAGTTGACTCAGAGGCACCGCTTAGACAGTGGAAATGGACATCCCGTGAAGCGAGATGCATCATTGATAATCCGCACCGTGATGCTCTGCTGGTCATCAAGGGCGCAGCGAATGCAGCCATCGTGTCCAATCAGAAAGTTATGTTCAAGATCGACGACATGACGATCGATGAATTCATCCCCGGCGGGAGCATCTTTGAAAAGAGTTACAATATAAAGAAAGAGATGCTCGGGGACAAGGATGAGTTTAGCCTAATCATCGCAGTGGACCGAACCGGCATCCCCGCGAAAGTTATGCCACAATCCAAAGACGAAAGAGAGCTCGGCTGTCAGATTTCCTTGATCTACTTCCGCTGAGCCCTGCGGCTTGTCATATTACCTAGTGGCGCGTCTCACAAATAACTTGGCTTTGTCAAAAGCATCGGAAGACGCGGCACCGCGGGGGAGTTTGAGGGGGACGGCGTCGTCTCCCTCAGGGGGTCAGCGGAGCAAAGCGAAGCGCCGAGGGGGGAGCTTGACTCCCCCCGGGAAGTGTCCCGTCTATGCAGGGGACTTTGGCAAGGAATTTGCGAGACGGGACACTGGCTTAGGACAGCGCTGTATAAATAATAGAAAAAATTGTGTTAAACTAGGAAAGTAATTTTAATTTGAATCTTACTTCTGTTGAGGAGGAGGATGATGCGCAGAAGAGTTTGGCCTGTGCTGGTGGCCGGGTTGCTCGTTTTTTTCACTCTTTCTTGCCAGAAAAAAGCTCAGGTCAAGGGAATTGAGCTTGCCCTGGACTTTTCAGAGAGTCCGTTGACAGACAACCTGATGACTGACATCCGGTACACATGGAAAACCTCGGCCGATTTCGTGAGGGTAAGCAGAGATTACCATGCCTATGTCCACTTCTGGCACGGGCATAACCTGATCTTCCGGGATGACCACGTGCCCAGCGTGCCGACCTCACAGTGGGAGCCGGGAAAAGTTTACTCGTACGAGCGGAATATTTATATTCCGTCCTTCATTGACGAGTTCGACCCTTCGTTCAAGGGTGAGGAGACGCTCAAGATGAGCGTGGGATTTTACAATCCCTACGACCGAAGCGGCGAGTCAAAACGCGAAATTCTGGTCAAGAAGCTAAAATTCCTTCCGCCGCCTCCGGATACGCCTGAAATCATCTACGAGAGCGGCTGGTATGACCTGGAAATAGACCCTGAATCTTATCTCAAGCAGTGGCGCTGGACTTCGGAAGAAGGCAGATGTTTGATCGATAATCCCCGCCGCGACGCTCGCCTGGTGATCAGAGGGCTGGTGAACAAAGAAGCCACCCCCAATCAGAGAATCACGTTTAAGATCAACGACCACGCCTTCGACGAGCTCATCGGGGTTGACGGCTATTTTGAAAAGAGCTACACGATCACGAAAGAGATGTTGCCCGACGAAGATGAATTCTATCTGGTCATTGCCTGTGACCAGACGTTCGTGCCGGCAGAGGCCTTTCCTCCTTCAAGGGACGACCGGAAGCTCGGGATTCAGGTTTCGCTTATTTATTTCAGGTAGACGGGCTTTTTTCTAACGAATCCAGAGAGAAGGGGCTGAGTCCCTTTTTATCTGCCCGAGGAGTTTTTCCAGTTCCTGTCTTGCCCTTGTTTCTTCAGTCTGGGCATCCTGCAGCTTGATAAAAGTCTCAGCGATGGCCTTCTGGACGGCTTCTTTGGAGCTCAGGTTGTCCAGAGCGTAGAACTGCTGCCAGAGGGCGCTCATCTTTAAGGTCAAAAGCTCCACATACTCCGTGGCTTTTTCCCATTTTTCCTGGAGGCTTTTGAGAGCGGCCCCGCTTTCCTCTCTTTGCGGCAACCCAGATGGCTCTGACGGTCCTGCTGCCTCCTCGACAGGCGACGGAGTCGTTAGCGTTGTCTGTTCCCCGGACATCTCCTGCTCCGGAGGAGCCTGGGGAACCTCCAAGGCCGGTTTCTTTTTGAGCCTGGCCAGGTCGGCATTGGTGACGACGACCCCTTTTTTCCCCTTGAGACTCTCCCTCCTCTCCCTTTCCTTCTTGGCGATCTCGGCCAGAGTCTGGGAAAAGAAAAGAGATCCCGCAAGAGAGAACAAGGCAAAAAAGATGACGAGTTTTTTCACGCCCATTCTCTCACGCTCATCCTAACTCATCATCTTCAGGGTGTCAATGAGCCACAGGATTCCTGCCGGGCGGTTCGAATGACGAGGTTGCGTCCGTCGGCGGAAATCTCGATTGCGCCCTCATGGTCTGTCCTCAGGATGAGGATGCCGAGCCTTTCGTAGCGTTCAAGGACATCCGGGTGAGGAACCCCGTAGACATTTCCTCTGCCGGCTGAGATCACGACGACCGCTGGCTGAATTTTTTCCAGGAAAGAAAGAGAACTGGACGTTCGGCTTCCATGGTGGGGGGACTTGAGGACCTGGACTCTGAGGTCATCGAAGTGCCGCAGCATGTCAAGCTCGGAGTCTACGCCAACGTCAGCGGTCAGGAGAAAAGACAATTCCCCCTGAGCAATCCGGAGGACGAGCGATTCTTCGTTCGAGGTCTCCCGGACATAAGGAGCGCTGTGCTGAGGGTGAAGGGCTTCTATTCTGACCCCGGCCTCCTCTCGGACAAAACCGCGAAACACTCTCTCTTTTTGGACAGCAGGCTTGAATGAATCCAGGAGGTCTTGGTAGACCGGGTTTTGAGGCGGGCTGAAAGATTCCCAGAAATTGATCACCCGAAAATTGTCGGCCACGGTTTTGAGGCCGTTCAGGTGATCCGGGTGGGCATGGGTTAAGACGAGGTAATCGATCGTCTTGATTCCTTTTCTCCAAAGAAAAGGGCTGACGACGTGCTCGCCGATGTCAAAACCTGTGTAAGGGACGCCGCCGCCGTCAATGAGCATTTTTTTCCGGCCGGGGAATTCGACCAGGGTTGAATCGCCCTGCCCGACATCGAGGAAGGTGAGCCTAAGCGCCTTAGAGGATGATGCGGGAAAGGGATAGGTGATGAGAACGGCCAGACAGATGGCGAACGAGATGAAAACAGCGAGTCTCAGGCCCTTAATCTTCGTCGGAAGGAGAAGAAGGAAAAGGAAAACGAAGTAGCCGATGACCGTCGCCAGATGCGGCGTGGGAATCCTGTAAGAAAAAACAGGCAAGGGGTCAAAAAGGTGAGCGACAAAGAGAAAAGCCCGGATCAAAAAGGCCAGAGCCTGGCTGATGAGATGGCCGATGGAAAAACTCAGAGAAGAGAGCAACAAAAACAAGAAACCCAGAGCCATGATCAGGCCTGTCAACGGGACGGCGGCGAGGTTCAGGAGCAGAGCGGAGAAAGTCACCCGATTGAAGGAACGCACCAAGAAAGGGAGAACGCCCAATTGGGCGGTAAAGGAGAGGCCGAAGAGTTCGCTGATCTTAAGCGGCAGGCGCGGAAGGTGTTTGAGCACCCTGGGCAGGAAGAGGATGATGGAAAATGTGGCCGCAAAGGTAAGCTCAAAGCCCATATCAAATAAGAAAAAGGGGTTTGAAAGAAGAAGGAAAAAGGCGCTGAACGAAACGGTGTTGATGAGGTTAACGTTTTTCCACAGAAGCTTGCCCCCGAGGTAGGCCAAGGCCATGATGGCGGCACGGTAGACCGAGGCCCTTCCTTCGACGAGAAAGGCATAGAAAAGAAGGATGAAGATCAACACGAGATACGCCGGACGCTGACGGACGCGGAGCAGCCGAAGAATGAAGAAGAGGAGAGCAGAAAGGATGGCGACGTGGGCTCCGGAGATGGCGATCAAGTGGAAAAGCCCGGATGCCTGAAGGGCTCTGGTTGTCGTTTCATCCAGCCTGCCCCTCTCTCCCAGAAGCATGGCCTCAAGGACGGCGCCTTCCTGGGACAGAGCGGTCCGCCAGGGAGACGAAAAATGCCTTTCAATACTTTGCTGGAGCTTTTGCCGGATCGAAGAGACCAGCGAAAAGGCGGAAAACCTGCTTCCGCCATCTTGCTTTTCGACAAGAAGCGGGCTCTTCGAGACTGCGTGATTGTGGATGTTTTGATTTTTGCGCAGGTTGGCCAGGCGGGGCTGGCCGAAGTTCCGGAAATCGCGGACGGGAAGGATTTGGGCCGAGACGACAATTCTGTCACCGGTCAGAAGCTTCAGCGGTGAAGGATACTTGTCTGGATGGAGGACCGTGACTCTCAGGTTGCCCTCCACGTTTTCTTCACGTTTTAGACGGTGGATCTTTTCAACTCTCAAGTAAAGAAACGTCCTCCCCTGGCCGAATGAAGGGGACTTGTACAGCCGGCCCGAAAAATCGACATACCCAGCCTGGTCAAACCGGCGCAGGGCGTTGTCTTCATACGCATGGTCACGGTTTGTGTAAAGAGTCATTCCCAGAAAACATGCGGCGGCCAGGATAAAGGCAAAGGAGAGTCTGTCGCGCCGGACGGCAAAACACAGCCAGGCGGCGATAAGAGAAACAAGAAGAAGAAAAACCAGGACAGGGAGGGGGATCGAAGCCTGCGAGGCGACAAGAATGCCCGAAGATAGCGAAATAGTCAGGAAGAGGAAAGGAAACGGCATCAGACGACCGCAGCTTCCTCGTAAACTCCGAACACGTCTTTCAGGACAGCGCAGATTTCGCCCAGCGTGGCTTCAGCCTCTGCGGCGGCGATGAGAAACGGCATGAGGTTGCGCTGAGCCTCTGCTGCTTCTCGCAGGTTGCGAAGGCTTTTTCCGACTTTCCGCAAAGACCTCTCCTTCTTGAGGCGGCTCAGCCTGGCAACCTGAGCCTTCTCGATTCTCCGGGGCGGAGCGTGCAGGCCGAAGCGGATTTTTTCCTCTGGGTTGACATACTCGTTCAGGCCGACGACAACCTGCTCTTTGCGCTCGACCTTTTGCTGATACGTGTAGGCGCTCTCCTGAATCTCTCTTTGAATGTATCCCGCTTCGATCGCGCTGAGCATGCCGCCGAGGTTATCAATCTTTTTGAGGTAATCCCAAACCCCTTCCTCGATCGAGTTGGTGAGGGCTTCGACAAAAAAAGAGCCGCCGAGCGGATCCGCTGTGCTGGCCACGCCGCTTTCGTGAGCGATAACCTGCTGCGTGCGAAGGGCAATCTGGACCGATTCCTCGCTGGGCAGAGCCAGGGCTTCGTCCCTGGAGTTGGTGTGCAGGGACTGGGTGCCGCCGAGGACAGCAGCCAGGGCCTGCAGAGCAACTCTAACGACGTTGTTTTCAGGCTGCTGGGCGGTCAGAGCAACTCCGCTTGTCTGGGTGTGGAAGCGGAATGCCCAGGAGAGCGGGTTTTTCGCCTTGAACCGTTCTTTCATCAGCTTCGCCCAGATTCGCCTGGCGGCCCTGAACTTGGCGATTTCCTCAAAAAATTGATTGTGCGAGGCCAAGAAAAAGGACAGGCGAGGGGCAAAAGCGTCGACATCCATACCGTCGCTCACGGCAGCCTCGATATAGGTTATAGCGTTAGCAAAAGTGAAGGCCAGCTCCTGGACAGCGTTGGCCCCGGCCTCTCTGATGTGATAGCCGCTGATGCTCATGGTGTTCCAGCGGGGGACTCTTTCCTGGCAGAAAGACACGATTTGTGTGATGATTCTAAGGGAAGCTAACGGCGGGAAAACATACGTTCCGCGGGCGATGTATTCCTTGAGGAGGTCGTTCTGGATCGTTCCGGACAGGTCTGTCCAGGGAATCTGTTTCTGCCGGGCCACGGCCAGGTACATGGCCAGGATGACGGCGGCCGTGGCGTTGATGGTCATCGACACGCTGACCCTGTCCAGGGGAATCCCCTTGAACAGAGTTTTCATGTCATGGATGGAGTCGATGGCCACGCCGACTTTGCCGACTTCTCCCTTGGCCTGGGGATGATCGGAGTCGAGCCCCACCTGGGTGGGAAGGTCGAAAGCAACGCTCAGCCCGGTCTGGCCTTGAGCCAGAAGAAAGCGGTAACGCCGATTGGACTCCTCAGCCGTCCCGAATCCCGCGTACTGACGCATCGTCCAGAGTTTCCCCCTGTACATCGTCGGGTAGATGCCGCGAGTGAAGGGAAAAAAGCCAGGAGCCCCCAGGTCTTTCTCCGGTTTGAAACGGGTCAAATCCGAGCCGTCATAGACGGTCTTGATTTTAATCCCGGATGAAGTTTCAAATTCGCCTTTTCGTTCCTTATGAGGCGCCATGTCCGTAAGCCGACAGGAAGGACTCTCTTCTCAGGCGATGTACGGAGCGAAAACCTGTTTTCCGGCGAACGACCCCCGCCCCTTGAGTTCCTCCTCGATTTCCAGGAGACGGTTGTACTTGGCCACCCGCTCGCTCCGGCTGACAGAGCCTGTTTTGATCTGGCCCGTGTTCAGGGCGACGCTCAGGTCGGCAATGAACGTATCCTCAGTCTCTCCAGACCGGTGAGAGATGACTGTGGAGTAGCCTCTATCCTGAGCGCATCTGACGGTCTCGATCGTCTCGGTGAGCGTGCCTATCTGGTTCAGCTTGATCAGGATGGCATTGGCGATTCCTTTCCGGATGCCGTCTTTGAGCCTGTCGATATTGGTGACGAAAATGTCGTCACCGATGAGCTGGATTTTTTTCCCCAGCCTGGCGGTGAGCGCCGCCCAGCCCGTCCAGTCATCCTCGGCCAGTCCGTCTTCGATGGAGATAATCGGGTATGTCCGGACGAGTCTTTCGTAAAGATCGATCATTTCATCAGAAGACCGCCTGGACCCGTCGGATTTTTTAAAGACGTACATTCTTTCCTCAAAAAGCTCGGAGGCGGCCACGTCGAGCGCCAGAAAGATATCGTCGCCGGCCCGATAACCAGCCTGGGCGATGCTTTCCATGATGAGGTCGAGGGCTTCCTCGTCGGCCCTCAGGTTGGGAGCAAACCCGCCCTCGTCCCCCACGGCAGTGCTGTAGCCCTTTTTCTTGAGAAGTTTCTTAAGGTTGTGAAAAACCTCGGCGGCCTTGCGGATGGCTTCCTCAAAACTCGCGCTTCCTGCGGGCGCGATCAGAAATTCCTGGATGTTCAGGTTGTTGTCGGCGTGAGTTCCGCCGTTGAGGATGTTGATCAGGGGGACGGGCAGGATGAAAGCTTCTTTTTTCCCCAAGTGGTCGTACAGAGGAATTTTGAGGGCTGCCGAGGCGGCAGAGGCAGCGGCCATTGAGATAGAGAGAATAGCGTTGGCGCCAAGTTTGTTCTTGGCCGGAGTGCCGTCGAGTTCGATCAGGCGATCGTCAAGCTCCCGCTGTTTGAGGGCGTCCATCCCAACGACCTCGGGAGCGATGATTTCGTTGACATTGGCCACGGCCTTCAGGACGCCTTTGCCGAGGTAGCGGCCGGGGTCGCCGTCGCGGAGCTCAAGAGCCTCATGGGTTCCGGTTGAAGCGCCGGAAGGCACAGAAGCGATTCCGGCAGCTCCGCCATGGAGAGTCACCTTCGTTCTGATCGTTGGATGCCCACGGGAATCGAGAATTTCCCTGCTCTGGACTTGAGCGATGCTTGTTTTTTTTACCCGCACGATTGTCCTCATTTCATATCAGGAATTTCAAGACGCCAGCCGCGGGCTACTCTTTGACGTCTTCGGAGTGGTATCCTTCAGGCGGTTTCTTGGCGAATTCCTCCTTTTTCCTTTCGATAAAATCTTTTATGGCTTCGATTCCTTCTTGAGCTTTTTCTTTGACAACCTGGATTCCCTTTTCTGCCTCCCGGGAGATCTTCTCGTAGCTCTCTTTTGCTTTCTCTCCTGTTTTTGTGGCTTGAGCCTTGATTTTCTGCCGGGTTTCCTTGCCGCTGGCAGGGGCAAAGAGAATGCCGAGCACAAAACCCGTCGCCGCACCGATCAGGAAAGACACGGCGACTTCCAGGGCGCTGGAGCCTTTGTTATTTCCCATTTTTTTTCTCCTTTCTTTTTTTGCGTTGTTTCCATAAAAGCCTGATAAGCGGGTAGAGGAAGGGCCAATATCTTGAGGCCGGCTTGAGCAGCCGGGTTGTCAAGAAAAAGGAAGCTTCCGAAAGATGGAAAACTGTTTTTTTGGAAGCCTCCATTATCTGGCCCAAATCTTCGATCTTGTCTTTGACGACGCCGCTCAACTCATTGAGATTCTCCGCCAATTTTCTGATTTCGGAAAGAGTCCGTTCCCCTTCTGCCGCTGTCCTTCGGAGTTGAATCAGAAATATGACCAACAAAGTCACTGCCACGACCGCGGCAAAAGTCAGGACGAGAAACAAAAACTGATTGAGCGTCAACGGCATTTGCCTTAAAAATAGGATAAAAACGCAGATTTGTCAATTTAAAAGGCGCGAGGGCAACCTCCTGCACCCATCATGAAGCTCAGATACTTAGCCTGACCTATTCACAAATTATGCCAGAAAGCAGGCCCCTCCCCTGGGGGGAGGGGGAATCTTTGAATGATCCCCCTCACCCCGACCCTCTCCCACATGGGGAGAGGGGATTTTTTCCTTTCATTTCGTGAATAGTCCAGGTTAGATGCTTCCAAGGGGGCGGAGAGGAGGTTACTTCCAGAGGATTCTGCCCAGGCCGGAGAGGCGGAACTCGTTTTCGAGCTTTCTGAGGATTTCGCCGTAGCGGGCCTGCGCGCACCGGCCGACGGCTTCTTCCCACTCTGACAAAGAAGGGGAAGGAACAAATTCAATTTTCTTCTGAGCCAGCCGATTAATCCCCCGGAGAGCCCGCCAGTGAGTGATCATCAGCAAGGCCAGGACAGCAAAAGCAACATTCGGGCCGGGAAGGAAGGCAGCCAGGCCGCTCAGCGGCAGGAGCAGGGCTTCGCCGAGGAGAAAGAGAACGTGCCTTGACCTCTGCCGATGAAGGAAAAATGAAAACCTCAGCCTCACCCGCCTCCGGGAAGGCAGCCCGGAGCAGTGGATGAGCAGGCTTTCTTCCTTATTCTGCAGCACGTTCATGAAAGCCTGCTCCTGTCGGAGGATCCGGGGCGGCAGGAGGAGCAATTTTTTTTGAGCTTTCTGCCAGATCTCCTTGGACCTGGAGATTTTAACAGCAACTCTGTTTTCCGGCTCTGAAGAAAAAAAGCGGTATTTGTGTTTAAAATCCTTGATGAAGAAGAAGGTCATCGGGCGGCGCTATTTTAACACTTCATCTGGAGACCGCGCAAGGAACAGCCGGGCGATCTGAGTCAAGTGCCAGGGATTACTTGCGCCTGTGGAGGAGGTAGATGAAAAAGGGAGCGCCGACAGCAGCGGTGATGATGCCGATCGGGAGTTCAGCCGGCTCAAGGGCGGTCCGGGCCAGCAGGTCACAGAACATCAAGAAAATACCGCCAGTTAGGGAGGAAAAGAAAAACAGCCGCTTATGGTCAGGGCCGACGAGAATTCTCACTCCGTGAGGGACGATCAACCCGGCAAACCCGATAATCCCGCTGACTGAAACCGAGACAGCCGCCAGGAGAGTGGAGAGACAGAGGAAGGCCTGACGGACGCGGCGGACAGGGCAGCCAAGCGACCGGGCCACGTCATCCCCCATCACCAGGAGGTTCATGTCTTTGGCCAGCCATTGAGCCAGGAGGAGGCTGAAGATGAAATAAGGAAGAATAACGCCAACCTGCCGCCAATCAGCTAAGGCAAGACTTCCCAGCAGCCAGAAAACGGCCTGCTCGAAGGAATCGGACCTCGTGAACAGGAGAAATGACGTCAGGGCAGAAGCCAGGGCGCCCGAAGCGATGCCAGTGAGGAGGAGAGTCTCTACCCTGAAAATAAGATTTCTCCGGGAGAGAAGATAAACGATGGAGACGATCCCCAGACCAGAGCCGAAGGCGAAAAGGCTTTGCAGAGGCAGACCCAGGACGCTCGCTTCAATTCCGAGGAAAAGACACAAGACGGCGCCGAAAGAGGCTCCTGAGGAGACCCCGACCACAAAAGGATCGGCCATGGGATTTTGAAAATAGCCCTGAAGGATGGCTCCGGAAAGCGACAGGCTGGCGCCGACAAGGAAGGCCAGAAGGGCCCGGGAAAGACGAAGGTCCAGAAAAATGGTCCGGAACGTGTGGTCTCCGTGGAACAAGAAATTCCAGAAGTCCCGCCTCCCGGTTGGCGCGGCGCCGACGGTCAGGGAAAGGTAGAGAGCTGCGGCCAATAAGAAAAGAAGCAAGGGGAAATACAATTTTCCTCTGTTCTTGAGTTTCATCCCGGCTGCTGAAAAAGTTCCGGATGAAGAAGGCGGACCAGTCTGACATAGGCATCGATGAGGCGGGGACCGAAACGGCTGGCCGTGTTTTCATCCAGGAAAAAGATCTGATTTTTTTTAACGGCGGTGATGGTTTTCAGATGAGGCCGTGATAAGAACCACTGCTCGACACGGGAAAAATCCTTCTGATTCTTGGCCATGATGATGATCATATCGGGGTTTTCATGGATGAGCATCTCGGAGTTGAGGTGAACCCATTTCTCGGGAATCTGGCCGGCGATGTTGACCCCCCGGGCTTTAATGATGAGGTCGTTGAGGTAGCTCTCCCGGCCGCACGTCCAGAGCCCCTGGCCTGGCAAGGAAAGAAAGAGCTTCGGATCAGAGGCGACGGGTTGGAGAAGCTGCTGGACGCTCTCGTATTCCCTCCTAAGGG
The DNA here is from genome assembly GCA_037444845.1 of Candidatus Aminicenantota bacterium. Lineage (GTDB taxonomy): Bacteria > Acidobacteriota > Aminicenantia > Aminicenantales > UBA8522 > JARYMI01. The sequence continues at coordinate 20,397 of JBBILQ010000041.1, forward strand.
CCTGGGTGAGCGAAGCAGCCTGTTCCTCTGACTGGGTCAGTCGGCCGATCTTTTCTATCATCAAAAAAAGGTCTTCCAGCGATCTGCCCGCGTCGAGAACAAAGACGGGCAAGCGGAGACGGGCCATTTTTTTGAGAAGGCGCAGCGGGTTGCCGCGGAAAGCGACGACGAGGTCGGGTCTGAGGACCTGGATTTTTTCCAGGTTAGGGTCGAGGAGGCCGCCGATTTTTTCTTTTTTCAATACTTGAGGAGGGTAGTCGCAGTATCTCGTGACGCCGACGACCCTGTTTTCAAGACCGAGGGAAAAAAGAATTTCGGTGATGTTTGGAGCGAGCGAGACAATCCGCTGGGGAGGAATGCTCAGAGTGAAAGGATGATTCAGGTCGTCGTAAAGGACTTGAGGTTCGTGCGATGCAGCGGCGAACACAGATGCTAAAGCGGATAAAAGGACAAACACTCTCACGTGTTTGGCTCCTCCTTTTGAGGATGCCTATGGATGAGGGAGATCTCAGGAAGCCCGGAATGGAGATTCTCCCTGATCTCGACATCGGCGCCGAAAACTTCTTTCATCCAGCTCCTTGTGATCAGGGCGTCTGGCGGTCCCTGGGCCTGAATTCTTCCCGCCTTAAGGAAGACGAGTCTTTGAGAGTAGGGAATAACGAGGTTAATGTTGTGCTCGGTGCAAAGGATGGTCTTTCCCATTTCTCGCTGGAGTCTTTCGACAACATGGAAGATTTCCAGGCCGTAGTTGAGGTCGAGATGGGCGCTCGGCTCGTCCAAGAAAAGGAGAGGCGTGTCCTGGGCTAAGGCCCGGGCGATGAGAACCCGTTGACGTTCTCCTCCACTGAGCTGGCCGATTTTCCTGTCTCGAAGGTGGGATACGCCGAGCAGGTCCAGGACATCCCCGATCATCCGGTTGTCGTGAGCTGAAAAGCCGGATAGCCTTTTCTGGCGCGCGTACCTTCCCATGGCGACGATTTCAAAAACAGAGTACTCGAAGGCGAGGTCGTACCCCTGGGGAACAAACGCGATCATTCTGGCAACCTTGCGTCTGCTCATCCGGAAGAGGTCATGCCCCTCAGCCCGGACCTGGCCGGAAGTATCTACCAGTAGACCCTGAATGGCCTTGATGAGCGTGCTTTTTCCAGAACCGTTTGGACCGAGGACGGTGACGAATTCACCCGGTTCGACGGAAAAACAGATGTCGGCGATAACAGCGCCGTTGCCGTAGCCAGCGCGCAAGTTTGAGACTTCGAGGATTGCCATGCAAGCAAGGTCGTTTTAATCCAATGGGCCTAAAAAATCAAGGCGCGAGCAGGCTGTGCAGCGATTCCGCAACTTCCTCAACAGAGGAGGTCGATAAGGGAAAAAACAGGACGGCGCGCATTAGCCTGGACTATTCACGAAATGAAAGGAAAAAATCCCCTCTCCCCATGTGGGAGAGGGTCGGGGTGAGGGGGATCATTCAAAGATTCCCCCTCCCCTCTATCCCCTCCCGCCAGGGGAGGGGGCGTTTTATCGTATCATTTTGTGAATAGATCAGGTTAGGCAGATTCGCGGGCCGGGGGAGTCTTCCTTCAGGAAGCACCTTCGGAAGGCCAAAATTCGAGGCAAAAAGAGACTTATCCTCGCGTTCCGCTTAAAGAGGATGAGGCAGACTTGGTTTCCAGCGACCGGACGACCCGGACCTTGACCCTCAGGCTCTCCCAGCTTTCCAACCTGCAGATGTCCCAGATGCGGCGCCCTGTCCGGGCGGCCAGACGGGCGTTTGGGATTCCGCACTTCCGGCTCTATGCCTTGGCGGATGGAATCAAGCAGTTCCTGTTCAGCCGATCGAAGGATTTACGGATAGATCTTCCCCCGCCCAAAGCGCGCTTCGTTCAGAGACTTCTCTTCGACCCCTAAAAAATTTTGGGGTACCTTCAGTTTGAGCTCAATTTGACATCCCTGAGGTACACGTTTCATAATTTCCCACGAGAGGATGAAACAAGAATTGGTGCTCGAGAGATCATCCGGCCAGCACAGCAGAAGACGAATTTCTTATTCTTTAAATGCTTGGCTTCGAGTTTGCCTTGCGGAAAGGGACAAGTGCTGGTGAAAAAGACTCTGCTGTTAAGGGTTGATTCGCAGAATCCGGAAAAGGAAAAAATTCAAAAAGCAGCGGAGTTTATCAAAAAAGGCGGTTTAGTAGCGTTCCCAACTGAGACTGTTTATGGTTTAGGAGCAGACGCGCTAAATCCAGAGGCCGTTTTAGCACTTTTTGAGGCGAAAAAGCGTCCCCTTGACAATCCACCAATCGTGCACATAGGAAACACAAGCGATGTTCACGGATTAGTTAAAGAAACCACGTCTACAGCAGAGAAGCTCATGGAGGTTTTTTGGCCTGGCCCCTTAACGTTGATTTTTAAACGTTTGCTGATTGTGCCAGATGTGACAGTTGCTGGTTTAGACACAATAGCGATTAGGATGCCCAACCACAATGTTGCTTTAGCTTTGCTGAGAGAGAGCTGCTGTTCTATGGCTGCACCAAGCGCAAATCTTGCTGGAAAACCAAGCCCAACAACGGCGATACACGTTTTAGATGACTTGGATGGGAGGATAGATGCAGTTCTAGACGCTGGACCTACCAGCATAGGGGTGGAGTCCACTGTCTTAGACTTGACCGTTATGCCTCCGCAGATTCTTCGTCCCGGCGGAACCTCGTATGAGAAATTGAAGGAAATTCTTGGAGACGTAAGGCTTCATCCAGTTGCAGTAGCAGAAAGAGAGGTGCCGATAGAAAGGACGCGTTCGCCTGGAGTTAACCATAAGCATTATGCTCCAGATGCAGAGGTAATTCTTGTTGATGGCAAAATCTCAGCGGTTAAAGAGAAAGTGAAGGAATTGGCGGAATCACATCGACGGGAAGGCAAGAAGGTGGGCGTTTTGGCTACAGATGAAACAGCTGACTATTATAGGGCTGATGCTGTGAAATCCCTCGGAAGCAGAAAAGATTTGGCTGCCGTTGCGAAGAATTTGTTTAGGCTTTTGAGAGAATTTGATTCTGAAAATGTCGATGTGATTGTGGCGGAAGGCCTGCCTACCGAAGGGCTTGGTTTGGCTGTTATGAATAGGCTTCGTAAGGCTGCTGGATACAAAATCGTTAAGGCAGAGTAGTCTTTCATATGTAGCGTGAATTGAGGTGGACCCCATTGTTTGGACAGCCTAAGGGCCTCCCGCCGCTGCTCTCCTTGGTAATTTTTTTCGGCCGTTGATGATTGAGGGAGGGAATTCTGTCGTGCTGCAAGAAAAAGGGACACTTGGGCGCAGTTTTCAGCAAAGATGCCCGGAAAACCAGCCGGCCAAAATCGGAAGTTTTCATTAAGGGCTTGAATTCTCGAACGAGATTTTCAAATCCATTTATCCTGATCTATTCACAAAATGATACGATAAAACGCCCCCTCCCCTGGCGGGAGGGGATAGAGGGGAGGGGGAATCTTTGAATGATCCCCCTCACCCCGACCCTCTCCCACATGGGGAGAGGGGATTTTTTCCTTTCATTTCGTGAATAGTCCAGGTTATGCCGACGCGTGTTATTTTTTGGAAGATAAGGATATTTTTTTGGTATCCGTGCCTCCCTTTTCAGAGACCGCTTTTA
>JBBILQ010000042.1:0-361 GCA_037444845.1 Candidatus Aminicenantota bacterium
CACTCCGTCTTTATCCGGCAGCCCTAAGTCGAGGATCAAGATATCCGGCCGGAGGGAAAAATGAAAGTCCAGCGCCTGCCGGGCGTTTTCAGCCTCGGAAACGTGGAAGCCATACGTCGACAGGGAGGCGCTCAAGAAACGCCGGATGGGCTTTTCGTCATCGACCACTAAGACATGCAGCTTCTGTTTAGCCGAATTCTTCATGATGATGTTAGTTTTGCCTTTGAAGAGGGATCTCGACGATGACCGTCGTTTCCTTGTTTTCGAGGCTCTCGATCCAGATCCGGCCGCCGTGCAGCTCGACAATCGCCTTGCAGATGGAAAGGCCGAGGCCAGTGCCGGGAGCGGGACTCTGGACGGC
>JBBILQ010000042.1:371-23696 GCA_037444845.1 Candidatus Aminicenantota bacterium
AACGTGCAGGCCCTGCTCAACCCGGTAGAACTTGTCAACGACCCGCTCCAGGTCTTCGGGGGGGATGCCGCAGCCGTGGTCCCTGACCATGATTTTGAGGAAGCCGTTTTCAGACTTGGCGGTTAACTCGATTCGCGTCTCCGGCGGTGAGTACTTGGCCGCATTATCAACGATATTCGTTATGACCTTGGTCATCAAAAAGAAATCAGCAAACACGCTCTCGATGTCTCTCGGAATCTCAATCCAGATAGCCCGATGCTCGAGCTTGTCCTTCAATTCCTCCAGGGAGACTCCGATGATTTCTCTGATGTCATGGGGCCGCAACTGGACACTTAATGTCCCGGCTTCAAGCCTGGCCATGTCCAATAGATGGCCAACCAATCGATTCATTCGAACGGATTCCTCATAGGCTGTTTCGAGCAGCTCCTGCTTGATTTGGGGGTCGAGCCTCTTCTTTTTTTGAAGCAGGCTGCTCAAGCTTCCGGTAATCGAGACAAGGGGTGTCCTCAAGTCATGAGAAATAGAGCTGAGAAGAGTCGCTTGAAGTTTCTCTTTTTCATGCAGGAGTTCGATCTCCCGGTTTTCCTCGAGAAGCCTGATCCGCTCAATGGCCATTGCCGCTTGATTAGCCATGGAGTCCAGCAATTTTTTCTTCTCGCCATCGAGAGATGCGGCCTTATTGAGCATAACATAAGAATATGCCGCCAGAGGTTTGTCGCTTTCTCTGAGAGCTAAGCTGTGGCTGGCAGATTCGCCTGTCTCTTTGGCCCGATCTCTACTAACACCCTCTTGGGAAAAGACGAGTTTAATTGATTCCCGGGCAGACTCATCAGCGAGCTCATCCCCCCGGGTGTTCCAAGACCGCGCCCGTTCTCCTTCCCCGAGCTGAACAGATACATCGCCTCCCACGATTTTCTGTAGATGGGACAGGATAACGCGAATCGCATCTTCCAAGCGAAGAGTGCCCGCCAGGTCCTTGCTCAGGTTGAAAAGGGCCGTCGTCTGAGCTTCACGGTTGCGGGCTTCGATAGCCCTTTCTCTCATCTTGGAGGCGAGTTCGCTAATGACCACCCCGACGATCAATAGGGCGATAAAGGTGAGAAAGTATTGGGTATCATCAACGGTGAAGGTGAATCGGGGCGGAATAAACAGAAAATCAAAAGCCAGTACGCTCACAACCGCTGCCACGATAGAAGGCGCCCGGCCCCAAAGGTTGGCTGAGATCACGACTGCCAGGAGATAAAGCATGACCAGATTGGTGGGGTTGAAATACCTGTGCACGATTTCCCCCACGACGGACGTGAGGGCAACCAGAACCAGACTCCACAGACAGCCGCTAAATGTTGCCTTGATCTTTTTAGACACAGGCTTTTTTCCCGGCTGAGTTTTTCCCGTTTAATTAGGGAAGATATAATCAGAGCTGGCTGGGAAGCCAGGATTCGAACCTAGATTCCATGATCCAGAGTCATGTGTCCTGCCATTGGACGACTTCCCAGCGGACGGCTAAATCATAATCGAATTTCACCCTTTTTTCAACCCGATGGCAACCCGATGGGTGGCTTGGTTCGGGGGTGGACCGAGACAGGCTCCGGCGGGTTTTTCTGTTGGCAAGTTTGGGAAAGTCCTCAAATTGACAGAGAAGGGGAACCCCTGATAACATGGACGGCTCATCATGAGGAAAACGTGGGTCCGTCTCGGGGTCGTCCTGTTCCTGACCGTCGTCTTTCTCTTCTTTTTCTTCCGGCGCGTGGACTGGGCTGAAGTTTTTCGGTATTTAGGCGACGTCAACCTGCCGATTTTCATTCTCAGCCTGGTTCTTGTTCCTCTCCATCTCGTCACCCGGTCGCTGAGGTGGCGTTTTCTCTTGGTTCACGAAAAGATAGACGTCAGGTTTTCCAGCATGTTCTCTGCCACCGCTGTGGGTTTTGGCGTCAACTTCATCTTCCCGGGCCGGGTCGGCGAGCTGGTCAGGCCTCTCTACCTGGCTCAGAAAGAAAAGATCAGGAAGGGCTTTGCTCTGGGAACGATCATCGTCGAGCGGACTTTTGATATCTTCACCATGTGTTTCCTTCTTGGAATTTTCCTCCTTGCCCGGCCGCTCCTCTCTTCCAGTTTCCGCACCAATGCTGACGCCGACCCCGACCTCTACCTTTGGGGAGTCGTTGGCCTGGCTTTTGCCACCGCCCTTCTTCTCGTAAGCCTCTCACTGTATTTCTTCCGGGACAAAACACTCGCTGTCATCTCTTTTCTCCTCAGGCCGCTGCCGCAGAAATTCACGCGGCGCGTCCTGGTTCTGTCCGACGATTTCATCCAGGGGCTAAAGTTTTTTCACTCGCCGAAAACTCTCCTCTTGTTCACGCTCTTCTCTTTTGTCGTCTGGCTGGGGATCATCTTCTACTACTGGATCTATTTCCTCGCTTTCCGGATTGAGGTCTCCTTCTTCCTCCTCTTTCCCTACGTTTTCCTGACGATGGTGGGCGCCTCCATCCCCACGCCCGGGATGGTTGGCGGGTTTCACTATTTCTCCAAACTCGGACTGACGACCCTCTACGGTGTCGATCCCAACCTGGCTGTCGGCGCGACCATCGTCGTCCACGCTGTTCAGGTCGTGATGACAGGTTTGATCGGGTATGTTATATTATGGAAAGAAGGGATGTCGCTCTTTCAGCTCAAGAAACTCGGAGAGGAGCCAACCCCATGAAATGCCCTTTCTGTAACCACCCTGAGAGCAAGGTCATCGATTCCCGGGAGAGCAAGAAAGGCCTGTCCATCCGGCGGCGGAGGGAGTGTGTTGTCTGCAAGAAGCGTTTCACGACCTACGAAAAGATCGAAGAGATTCCTTACATGGTTGTGAAGAAAGACGGCAGCCGCCAGCCGTTTGACGGACAGAAGCTCCTGCGCGGCCTGCTCAAGGCCTGCGAGAAGAGGCCGATTCCCGTGCGAAAGCTCGAGGAAATCGTCGAGGAGATCGAGAATAAGGTTCAGGAGAAGCCGGACAAGGAGATCAAAGCCTCGGAGATCGGGCTCTGTCTCATGGACAGGCTCAAAGACCTGGACAAAGTCGCTTATGTCCGGTTCGCTTCCGTCTACCGCGAGTTCAAGGACGTCATCGAATTCAAGAAAGAGCTGGAAAGCTTGCTCAAGGAAAAATAGCTTTTCCCCGCCATGGTCAAGAGGATTAAGCCAGTTTCCAGGATCATCAAGATCGATGCCGAGATCATCCGGATCAAACGGGAGAGTCCAGCGCGCAAGGAAAAGTTCCAGGATTGGGGGTTGAACTGGTTGCCGCTTGTGGATGTCTATGAAAAGAAAGACGAGATCATCGTGGAGGCTGAAATTCCCGGCGTGTCTGAGACCGATGTGGAAATCACGGTCCAGAGCAACCGGGTTGAGATCAAAGGCCTGAAGAAGGAGGGGGTTTTTTCGGGGAACACAAAGTTTCTCCGCCTCGAGAGAGAGTTTGGGGCTTTTCGCCGCCTTGTGGCTTTGCCGAGCACAGTTGTCCCGGACAGGGCCAAAGCGTTTCTGGCGAGCGGCGTTTTGAGGATTCATCTCAAGAAGTACCTGCCCCAGGAGGAGAGCAATGGCCGAAAAGGATAACAGAAACGGAGAAAACTTAGACGAATTGATCGAAGAACGCGACCAAAAACTGCAGATCCCCCAGAAGCTGCCCGTGCTTTTGCTCCGTGACATCGTCGTTTTCCCTTACATGATCGCGCCCCTTTTTGTGGGGCGTGAAAAATCCAAAAATGCCATCGACTTCGCCCTTGCCACCAATCGCATGGTCCTCCTCTTAACCCAGAGGGATATGGATGTCGAGGAGCCCAAGCGCGAGGACGTTTATGACGTCGGGACAGTTGCCCTGATCATGAGAATGCTGAAGCTCCCCGACGGGAGGATAAGAATCCTCGCCCAGGGATTGATTCGGGCCAGGGTCGAGTCCTTCGAAGAAGACCAGCCTGTCATCCAGGCCCAGGTTTCGGTCATCCATGAGCCTGAGAGCAAGGAAAGGACGATCGAGAATGAAGCCCTCATCCGCAACGTCCGGAGCGGCCTGGAAAAGGCAACCTCGCTCGGAAAAAACATCCCGCCCGAAGTTCTGATCATCGCGGCTAACGTCGAGGAGATGGGCCGGTTGGCTGATTTAACGGCAGCCAACCTGGAACTCAAGGTCGAGGAAGCACAAACGATCCTGGAGGTCGTTGACGCGGCCCAGCGTCTGAAAAGGGTGTTTGAACTCCTGACCAAGGAGATCGAGCTCTTAGACATGCAGTCAAAAATAAGCACTGAGGCCAAGGGAGAGATGGATAAACACCAGAGACAGTATTTCCTGCGTCAGCAGCTCAAGGCGATCCAGAAAGAGCTTGGCGAAGGCAGCGAGCTTCAGGAAGAGATCAAGTCCTACCAGGAAAAACTGGAGAAGCTCAAGGTCTCGGAGGAAGTCAGGGAAGAGCTGGAAAAACAGATCAGCCGGCTTGCCCAGATGCACCCCGAATCGGCCGAGACAGCCGTTGTCAGGACTTACCTTGACTGGATGTTTTCACTGCCCTGGAGCAAGAGCACGGTCGATAACCTTGACCTCCGCAAAGCCAAGACTATTCTGGACGAAGACCACTACGGCCTGGAAAAAGTGAAGGAGAGGATTCTCGAGTATCTGGCTGTCCGGTCGCTCTCGCGAAAAATCAAGGGGCCGATCCTCTGCTTCGTCGGGCCCCCTGGCGTTGGGAAGACGTCGCTGGGACGCTCGATCTCCCGGGCCCTGGGGAGGAAATTCATCCGCATTTCTCTTGGCGGAGTCCGTGACGAAGCCGAGATACGAGGGCACAGGCGCACCTACGTCGGCGCCATGCCGGGGCGAATCATCCAGGGAATAAGGCGGGCCGGGTCGAATAACCCCGTGTTCATGATGGACGAGGTGGACAAAATCGGAGCCGATTTCAGGGGAGATCCGTCTGCCGCCCTCCTCGAAGTCCTCGATCCCGAGCAGAACTTCGCTTTCCGGGATCACTATCTCGGCGTCCCTTTCGACCTGTCCAAGGTCATGTTCATCACGACGGCCAACCTGCTCGACCCCATTCAGCCGGCTTTCCGCGACCGGATGGAGATCATCAGCCTTCCCGGCTACACAGAGGAGGAGAAACTCGAGATCGCCCTTCGGCATCTCGTGCCCAAGCAGATAAGCGAGCACGCCCTGAACTCGAAGTCAATCGATTTTACCCAGGGAGCAATAAGAAAGATCATATCTCTCTACACGCGAGAAGCAGGGGTCAGGAACCTTGAAAGGGAGATCGCCTCGACCTGCCGGAAAGTCGCGCGCAAGGTCGCCGAGGGAAAGAAAAAAACATACCGGATTACCTCACAGAATATCGAGCGCTACCTCGGCCCGCCGCGCATCTTCAAGGACCAGCTCCTGCAGAAAGACCAGGTCGGCGTGGCCACCGGGGTTGCCTGGACCGCAACCGGCGGAGAGATGCTTTTTGTCGAAGTCACGAAGATGAAGGGAAAGGGGAATCTCTCCCTGACAGGCTCTCTCGGCGACGTGATGAAGGAATCCGCTCAGGCGGCGTTAAGCTATGCCCGGGCCCATGCCGAAGAGTACGGGATCGACCCGAATTTCTTCTCCGATCATGATTTCCACATCCACATCCCCGAGGGAGCCATCCCCAAAGACGGGCCTTCGGCGGGAGTCACCATGGCCACCGCCATGCTCTCAGTCTGCACGAACACTAAGGTGAAACGGGACGTGGCCATGACAGGAGAGATCACGCTCCGGGGCAACGTCCTGCCTATCGGCGGCGTGAAGGAAAAGGTCCTGGCCGCCCAGCGGGCCGGCATCCGCAACATCATCCTCCCGGCTCCCAACAAGAAAGACCTGATCGACATCCCGCAAAAAATCAAAAGGGAGATGGATTTTATTTTTGTCGAAGAGATCAAAGACGTCTTCGAGCATGCCTTGGTCATGCCGCCGGGCCAAAAGGCAGAGGGATGAAGCTTCGTTCCCTGCGGGAAAGAGACCTTATTGCGGCCGTCACAAAAGAGTTCCGGAGCCAAAAACGAGAACTGATCATCGGCATCGGAGATGACGCGGCGGTCATTCGGAGGAAGAACAAATTGCTTCTCCTGACCAAAGACCTTCTCATCGAGAACGTCCACTTCATCACGTTGCTCCATCCGCCGTATGAGTTGGGGAGAAAGTCTCTTAACGTCAACCTGAGCGATGTCGCGGCCATGGGTGGACGGGCGGAATATGCCCTTCTCGGGCTCGGGCTCAGGAAGAAGACGGATCCAACATGGGTCGAACGGTTTTTTTTAGGCTTTAAGTCGGCGGCTCAAGAGAGCGGAGTCGAGCTTATCGGCGGGGACACTTCAGCATCGAAAAATGTCGTTATTTCTGTGACCGTCGTCGGCTCGGCAGAACACGTGGTCCCGAGAAACGGAGCCAGGCCGGGCGACCTGATCTTTATCTCGGGCTATTTGGGCGATGCGGCCGCAGGCTTGCGGCTGCTTAAAAAGGGATTCCGGGCGGGAACTGACAGACAGGCGGATGCGTTGATAAAAGCTTTTCTCGACCCAAGGCCCCAGCTTGCTTTGGCCGGGGCGCTCTCACGCCGGCGATTGGCCTCGGCGATGATCGACACGAGCGACGGTCTGTCTGTTGACCTCGGGCACATCTGCGAAGAAAGCCGCGCCGGCGCCGAAATCTACGTTGAAAAGCTGCCGCTTTCGCCGGAGATACGGGTTATTGAAAAAACCCCGGTTACCCTTGCTCTTCATGGCGGGGAAGACTACCAGCTTCTCTTCACCGTTTCCCCGAAAAACATGGCTGCTTTAGCGAGCCTTCAACAGAGGTTCAGCCTTTATTGCATAGGCCACATAACGGGGAGCAAGACGATCCGAGTCATCGACAGGAATGGCCGCAGCCGGCGTCTCGAGGCCGAGGGCTATCATCATTTTTCCTGATAAGAACAGTCTCAATTTCCTTAGGCGAGAAACGAACCCTCGAAAACAACCTCGGCCGGGCCCGACTGATAGACTTTTTCGCTCTCCCATTCGACCACGAGTTTTCCCATGCTCGTCCTGACCACAACTCGCCTCTCCGTCAGGTTTTTCAGGATTGAGGCCACGGCCGCCGCAGAGGAACCGCTTCCCGAGGACAGAGTCTCGCCGACGCCTCTTTCCCAGAAAAGGACATCGATTTCCTGCCGGCTAAGGACTCGGATGAATTCGATGTTGGTCCTGTTAGGGAAGAAAGGATGGGATTCGATCTCCCGGCCTATCTGATGCCATTCGATCCTGGCCGGGAAGCGGTCGACGAAAACAGCGCAGTGAGGATTTCCGACCGAGACCACGGTAATGGGGTAGACCTTCTGGTTGATGGACAGCGGGTAATCAATGATTTTTTCGTGAGTGCTGCCGTCATCGAATGGAATGTCTCGCGAGTTGAACCTGGGAATCCCCATTTCGACCTTGATCTGAAAAAAGTTGTTCCTTTCCTCGAGAAGGTCTCCGTCTCGCTCGCCGGCGCTCGTTTGAAAAGTGATCTTGGGCAGGTCGACCTTTTTCTTGAAGAACAGATAGGCGGCAGCGCAGCGCAGGCCGTTGCCCGATATCTCCGGCTCGGATCCATCGGAGTTGAAGATGCGGAAAGAAACGATCCCCTTGGCTCTCTCTTTCACCGAGATGAGGAGCAACCCGTCCGCGCCGACCCCCGTGTGACGGTCGCAGATTCGATTGGCAAAACCGGCGATCTCGGGAATGATATCGCCCTCAGCCCGGTCGACGACCAAGAAATCGTTGCCAAGCGAATGCAGCTTGGTGAATTTCATTCAGGGGACTCTTAGGGTGACGATTCTATCGACGGATTCACCGTCAGCCTCCCGGCGGACAAGAAGAAGAATGACATCTCCCTTTTCGATTTTCCTCAGGATTTTCTCGATGTCCTCGACCGTTGTTACCTTTTTCCGGTTGACCTCGAGGATGATGTCGCCCACAGTGAGGCCTTTCCGTTCAGCCTCGCTGTAGCGCCTGATCTGGGTGATTACCAATCCTTCCTGAGTTCTGTAGCCATACCTCTGAGCCAGGCCGGGGGTCAGCTCCCTGACGCTGAACCCGAGGTCTTTTTCCGAGCCCTCGGCGGCCGGCTTGGCTTCCTGCGGTTCAAGCTCTTCAACGGTGACTGTGAGGTTCATCTCTTTACGGTCCCGCACGATGGTGACATCGACTTTCTTTCCCGGCTGGATGTCGGCGATTTTCAATTTCAGGTCGTTGGGGTCCTTGACCTTTTCCCCGTTAACGGCGGTGACGACGTCGTAGGGTTTGATCCCGGCTTTGTCGGCAGGACCGCCCTTCTCGACTGAATTGACCAGTGCCCCTCTTTTATCCTTCAGCTTGAAGGCTTCTTTGTCATCCTCGGTGAGGGCGGTGATGGTCACTCCGATCTTGCCGCGGACAACGCGTCCCTTTTCCTTGAGCTGGGCGATGACTTTTTTTGCCAGGTTGGAGGGAATGGCAAACCCGAGGCCGATATTGCCGCCGGCTGGAGCCAAAATGTTGCTTGTGATGCCGACAACTTCACCCTTCATGTTGACCAGCGGTCCTCCGGAATTTCCCCTGTTGATGGCCGCGTCGGTCTGGATGAAATCCTGGTATTCCGGGACATTCCCCCCGACCCCGAGCTGCCGGCCCTTGGCGCTGACGATTCCTGCCGTCACCGTGTGCTCCAGGCCGAAGGGGTTTCCGATGGCCAGCACCCATTCTCCCACCTTCATGTTGCCCGAATCTCCGAGCTCGACATAGGGCAGGTTCTTTACTTCAATTTTTAGCAGCGCCAGGTCTGTCTTAGGGTCGGTGCCCACGATCTTGGCTGCGAATTCTTCGCCCTTAAGGGTGCTGACCCTCACCTTGACGGCGCTTTCGACGATATGGTTATTGGTCAGAAGGTAGCCGTCTTCACTCAGGAAAAAGCCCGCGCCCTGGGCTGTCGACCTGAACTCCTGCTCCCTCTCCCGAGGCCGGCCGAAGAAACGGTCCCAGAAGTCCTCAAACGGCCACTCGTCCCCGAACCCGAACCCTCTGACTTTCTCAACTTTTTCCGCTTCGATTTTAATCACGGCCGGGCCGACCTTCTCAGCGACGGAGACAAAGTCCAGGTCAGGCCTCAGCTCAACAGCAGAATAACGGGAAGCGGCGTAAAGAGGCGAACCAAGGGAATGTGACCTGTCAGCGGCACAAGGAATTTCCGGGCTATTTTTCCCGGGCGCGTAAACGAAGATATAGCCGGCGGCGAGAACTCCTATGATGAAACTTACGGCAGCAACCCAAACGTATTTTTTCATTTTTCCCAGCCTCCAGAATTGAGATTATAAATTAACATAGTTGCTCGCAAAATTCAAATTTTCCTTAAGATGATTAAAACTGACCTCTCTGGGAAAGAGTTGCTAAAAACCTGGTCTCGCGGTATGATCGTTGAGCAAGAAAAATGCGTCTCACAAAGGGCGTTTTGATCGTCATCGAAGGCATCGATGGAGCCGGAAAATCCACCCAGGCCAGGCTGCTCCTCAAAAAGCTCCTATCTGAAGGATATCCCGCCGTTTATTTTCGCGAGCCAACGAAAGGAAAATGGGGCCGGGAGGTCAAAAAGCTGGCCAGGCGCGCGGATTCTCTTTCGCCCGAGGAAGAGCTTGCCCTTTTTATCAAAGACAGGGAGGAGAATGTCAAGAAGAACCTCGGGCCTGCCCTCAGCCGGGAAAAAGTTGTCATTCTGGACAGGTCCTATTTCTCCACCATCGCCTACCAGGGAGCCAAGGGGATTAGTCCAGTCAGGATCAGGAAGCTCCACCAAGCGTTCGCCGTCAGGCCTGACCTTGTTTTTATCCTGGACATCGACCCAGCCGAAGGTCTTCAGAGAATCCGGGCAAGAAAAAAAAGGGACGTTCTTTTCGAAAGGGAAGATTATCTGGTCATAGTCAGAAAGATTTTCCGGAGTTTTCGAGGCAGAGCCCTTATCCACCTGAATGCTGCCCGGTCTCGAATGGAACTTCACCGCGACATCGCTGCCCGCGTCCAGCCCTTCCTCAAGGCCAGAATCCGTCGTTAGGGCCACCCGTCGCGTGTTTTCTCTATAGTAAGGTTGGTTTTTTGAGCCTGTTTTGCTATATTTTAATCCAGTGGCTTCAAAAAAGAATAACATGGTAAAAGGCAGGATCAGGCTAAGGATGCCTGCCCTTCGCATCAAGATCAAGCCGACCGAATGGTCGAAGTTTCTCCGGGTTTTTCTGATCGTCGTGTTCTTCGGGCTGGCCGCGCTTCTTGGCGCCATGTTCGGCGCCTACAGGGCGGTCAAGCAGAACCTTCCCTCGGTTGATGAGCTGGAGAGTTTCGAACCCAACATCATTACTACCGTTTATTCCAACGAGGGGCAGCCGATCAAGGATTTTGCCATCGAGAGAAGAATCGAGGTTTCTTATGATAGGATACCCGCTGTCCTGAACAAGGCGATTGTCGCCACCGAAGATCCTCGTTTTTTCAACCACAAGGGCGTTGATTTCCTGGGAATTCTGAGGGCGATGAAAGAAAACATCAGGCACGGCCGTCTCTTTCGGCGGCCGCAGGGAGGGAGCACGATCACCCAGCAGTTGGCCAGGCTCCTCTTTCTTTATCCCCAGCAGACGATCGGCAGGAAGCTCAAGGAGATATACCTCTCCCTCCAGATCGAGAAAACGTACTCCAAAGAAAAAATCATGGAGATGTATTGTAACCAGTTCTATCTCGGGCACGGTGTTTACGGCGTGGAGACGGCCTCGAATTTCTATTTCGGCAAGAGCGTTGCAGACTTGAACTTGGAAGAGGCCGCGCTTATCGCCGGGATTTTCCGCGGCCCTGCCGTCTATTCACCCTACACCAACCCAAGAGAGACGCTCCGCCGGCGCAATCATGTCATCACTCGAATGGTCGAAGAGAGAAATATCACCGCACAGGAAGGAGAGGAGGCCAAGAAAGAGCCGCTTGGTGTATTGCCGTGGCGGCGGGGAAGCAGCGATATCGCCGCGTACTTTTTTGAGGAAGTCCGGCGCTATTTAGAGAAGAAATACGGCAGCCAGGTCCTTTATCGCGGCGGGCTCAAAGTCTACACGACCTTGAACCCGAGGCTGCAAAAATACGCCGAGGAAGCGCTGCTCTCGCGGCTCCGGCAAATGGACAAACAAAAGGGATGGAGAAAGGACAAGCGCAACCTATTAGAGGAGGAGAAAAAAGAGGGAAAAGAAAGCGGACATCTGAACCTCGAAGAAGCTTGGCTGGAAAGCTGGGGGACATCGTATGTTGAAGAGAATGAGGTGACCGATGCTGTTGTCCTGTCCGTGTCTTCTAAAGAAGCGACCGTCAAACTCAAACGATATCACGGCAGGTTGCTGAACACCGATATCGCCTGGACCAAGACAAAAAACCTGGAGAACCTCATCAAGAGAGGGGATGTCATCCAGGTCAAGGTCAAGTCGGTCGACTCAGAAAAAAAGGAGCTCTTGGTCTCTTTAGACCAGGAGCCCCTTGCCGAAGGCGCCTTCCTGGCTATCGACCCCTCGACGGGTCAGATCAAAGCGATGGTCGGCGGCTACTCTTTTGGCCGGAGCGAATGGAACAGGGCGACACAGGCTCAGCGGCAAGCCGGCTCGGCCATCAAGCCTCTTCTTTATACAGCCGCGCTGGAGAATCGGTTCACCCCGGCGACCATAATCGTGGACGAGCCCGTTGAGTTCATCGACAAGTGGCTCGGAGAACCCTGGACGCCCAGAAACTATGACCACAAATACAAAGGAGCCGTGACTCTCCGCATCGGGATGGAAGAGTCACGCAACGTCGTCACGGCCAAGCTTCTCGATTACATCTCGCCGCAGACCGGGGTGGAATACTGCCGGAAATTCGGCATCACCTCGACCATGTATCCCTATCTTTCCCTTTCCTTGGGGACGTTCGACGTCAGCCTGCTCGAGCTCGTCTCCGCTTACAGCACTTATCCCAATAAGGGAGTCCGGATCAAACCCACCTTCATTACTCGTATCGAGGACAGGGAAGGCACGGTTTTAGAAGAGGCCAAAATTGAGGCGGAATATGCTATCTCTCCTCAGGTCGCTTATTTGATTACCTCGATGCTCCAGGGAGTCGTCACGCGAGGCACCGGAGCGGCGGCGAGTTCCTTAGGAATCCCGCTCGCCGGAAAAACGGGAACGACGAGCAAGTACACCGATGCCTGGTTCGTCGGGTTCTCGCCCTCGCTGTGCGCCGGCGTCTGGGTCGGCAATGATACGAAAGTTACCCTCGGCGACAGGCAGTCTGGCGCTGTTGCAGCGCTTCCCGTTTGGATCGAGTTTTTTAAGAAGGTCATCGAGGACGAGAAAAAAAAGGCTGCAGAAGTCGGGAGAGAGCCGGTTTTCGAAAGCTTCGAAGTGCCGCCGAATATCACCTTTGCCGAGATAGACAGGAAGACGGGACTCCTGGCCACCCCCATCTGCCTGTGGCCGCTCAAAGAGGCTTTCCTGACAGGGACAGAGCCTCTCCGCTTCTGCTCACACCAAGACCACCTGATGATCCTCGATTACTATGGCAAAGAGAAGGCCGCCGAGGAACACGACGATTAATCTTTCTTGCTGACTCTTCCCGAGCTTCCCGAAGACGATGACCTTGCGGCCGATGATGAACTCCTCGGGGCCGACGAAACTGATCCTCTTCCGCGGGAGGCCGAGCTTGAACTCCCGGAAATCGAGGCTCTTGGCGAAGTGCTCCGGGACGTGGACCTGTCGCCCTGGAGGTACCGGTACAGTCTGCTGCGGAGAGTGCTCGACCGCGAGGAAATACTCCTTTCGGAGAATCTTTTCACGCTGATCTCGGGCGATGGGGGATAACCGAGGACTTGAGCGCGGCCAGCCCCTGCGGCCCTGGCCATGTCGGCGTCGGTTCCCTGCGGAGTATCTTTTCTCCGGATTCTTCTCTCTTCGGGAGCTGGCGCGGCCTGCTGGCGAGTATCAATCCATCGAGGTTGAAAGCGCCTCTCTGCGGTCTTGTTTTCCCCGATCTTCTGGGCGGTGATTTTTTCCGGACCGGGCCGGATATCCGGGGCCTGACTTGACAGGGTTATCTTGTCCAGGGTTTTAAGCGAATCACCTTTAAGCGCCACGGACGAGACGTTCCTGGCCTTGAGTTGATTCTTGTGGATGACTGTGAGAGCCCTGGAATTGTAGGGGTAGTAAGGGCCATAGTAACGGCCATAGAATCGGCCGTCAAGGATGACCACTGGATAGCCCCACCAGCTCAGCGGAGCCCAGCCAAAGTAATCATAACCCCAGTACCACCAGACCCAGGCAGGACTCCAGATCGACCCCGGAATCCAGTACCAGCCAAAGCCAGGGCCCCAATGCCACCGTCCGTAGTGAAACGTCGCCCAGCCCCATGGCTCATAGGGCAGCCACGTCCAGCCCCCAAGGCTTAGCCAGATCCAGCGGCCGTTGTAATAAGGACGCCAGTCCGGGTCAACGCCGCCCGGCACCCAGACCCAGCCGTGCGGTGCGATGTAGGTCCACTCTCCGTGCTCGGCAAGCTCCTTTTCGAAATCCTCGAGTTCATCGGGGAGGTATCTCTTGGCAACTTCGGTCCTGATGTGGGATTCGCGGAACTCGCTCCATCTATCGAAGGCATCTTCAGCCACGGCAAAGAAACGTCTGGGCTTTGAAGTGAACCTGCCGTCTGCCGCCTCCAGGCTCTGCTCGCTCTTGAGCAGAAGAGAGCCCTCTTCACCCGCCGCTTCAACAAGACCATGGAAGACTAAGATAGCTGTCTTTCTTTTCTCGCTGACGTCGATGCGGTAAAGGCCTTCGTCGAGGAAGTAGAATGAAGAATCGGCGGTGTGGACTTCGATTGTCTTCTCTTTTTCCAGGCGGTTAACGCTGAGATAGATATTCCCTGCCAAGACGCGAAGCCGCGTCAGGTCGGCGTTTTTTGCGGGGAGATTCAGGAAATCAAGCTTGGTGTTGTTGTCGAGTCGGACATAGTTTTTCTTCCCAAGGTAAATTTCTGCCCGGCCCTCGGTCGTGCCGAGCCTGTCTCCTTCTTCTATCGGCATGTTGATCACGGCCTCTTCGAAACCGGGCTCCGCGCCTTTCTGGATATAAGCAGACCCGCTGAGATAGCTCAGACGGCCAAAGGACTCGTTCGTGTATTTCGGCTCTTCCGCTCCGAAAAGCGAGAAGGAAAGGAACGGAATGAGGAAAAACAAAATACGTCTGAAAGCGTACTTCTTCATTTTTTTCTCCTTAATCATTATAAAAAGAAAGCAAGAACTATGCCAAACGATTTCCCTTATGCCTCGAGGACAGTTTTCGGCTTTTTGTCCTTTTAAGGGGACGACTGGCCCCTCCGAGGACAGGACACGGCGGCCGGTGAGCCGGTCATTGCGGCAGGGGCTCAGCGGCCCAAAGCTTCTTCACAACCTTGAAAACAGGCTCAACCTCTCTCTCTGTGGAAGTTGAGATTCCGGCTTCAGAAGGGGATACCCGTTCCTTCCCGATAAGCGTTAGCAGGACGTTTCTCACTCCTCTTTCAAGCCCCTCAAGGTTGTACCCTCCCTCGAGCGTCAGGAGCAGCTTTCCTTGAGCAGAGGCGGCGGCCATGTTCATGACGGCAGCCGTCAGGCCGCTGAAACCAGCCGCGCTGACGCTCATTCCGCCCAGCGGGTCGCCGGCGAAAATATCAAACCCAGCAGAGACAAGGATGAATTCGGGCTGGTAAGCTTTTGCCACAGGAGAAAGCAACCTCTCGAAAATGAACAGGTAGTCGGCATCGGTTTTTCCGGGCGCGAGGGGCACGTTGATGGTAAATCCCTCTCCCTCCCCGCTTCCGATTTCATTCCAGAAGCCTGTGCCCGGATAGTGGGGAAACTGGTGGAGTGAGAAATAGAGGACATCGTTCCGTGAATAGAAAGAATGCTGGGTCCCGTTCCCGTGGTGGAGGTCCCAGTCGACGATCAGGACGCGTCTGAGCCCGTGGTTTTTGATCAGGTGCTGGGCCGCGATGGCGACGTTGTTGAAGATGCAGAAGCCTCTGGCCTTGGAGGCTTCGGCGTGGTGTCCGGGCGGCCGGACCAGGGCGAAACCGTTGTTGAGGCTGCCCTCCATGATCATGTCGGCTGCCTGAAGAAGGCCCCCTGCGGCCAGGCAGGCCACTTCGAAAGAGCGCGGGCAGGTCGTCGTATCGGGGTCAAGATAGACTCTTT
This sequence comes from Candidatus Aminicenantota bacterium, assembly GCA_037444845.1. Classification (GTDB taxonomy): domain Bacteria; phylum Acidobacteriota; class Aminicenantia; order Aminicenantales; family UBA8522; genus JARYMI01. Next base: position 15,631 of record JBBILQ010000042.1, read on the forward strand.
CCCTGGCGGCCGTTTCTTTTATTTCGTCGAAATAGGTTTTCGTGTGGACCAGGGTGATTTCTTCCTCTGTGGCCAGCCGCGGCTCGATGATGGGAAACGAAAACAGAACTGGATCTTGCTCTAACATCCGGTAAACGGCCTCGAGCCGCTGCGGGCTTTCCGGATGATAATCGCCCATCCGGTGCTCGAGGTAGCGCCAATCTTTGACTATTCCGGTGGTCATTTCCGGAAGAACTTCTCCAGCTCTTCAGGCTTGGGTTTTTTGGTCAGGAGGCTGACGATGATGAGCGAAGCGAGCGAAGCGATAAGGGCCGGATAGATAAGCGGGATGCCCCAGGGATCGCCGTCCGGGACCTTCTCCGGGGGCAGAACGCGGGTCATGACAAAAAAGAAAATGCAGACCGCCGTCCCCGAGATGATCGAAGCCAGCCCGCCGGCTTTGGTGGCTCGCTTCCAGGTCAAAGCGGCGATGAGCGCCGGCGTGATCGCCACGCCGTAGACGGTGTAGGCGAAAAAGCTCATGGCCAGAACGCTCTTGAGCTGCACGGCCAGAAGGAATGCGATGACTCCGATGAAAACGACGAGAATCTTCTGGAGCGCCACCATGGCCTTCTGGCTGGCGTCTCTCTTGATGAACCTCTGGTAAATGTCGCGCATGAGCGTGGTTGACGGCGAAAGGAGGTAGTTCATGCCCGTCGACAGGACCACCGCGCAGGCGGCGCCCAAGAGGAGCACGCCGACTGGCGCCGGAACGAGGCTTCGCGCGGCCATGAGCACGACTTTGCCTCCTTCCTTGGGCACGCTCAAATCGATCCTGTCCTGGAATTTGCTGTAAGCGAAGACGGCAATGACGACGACCACCGTTTCGACGAAGATCGTGCCCAGCGTCCACCAGACAACAGATTTCTTTGCGTCCCTAACTGTCCGGGCGCTGTAAAATTTCTGGTACATGCTCTGGACTCCCATCAGCAAGAACATCGTCGAGAGGAAGTAGCCGATGACCTTGAGCCAGGGATGAGCTCCGAACTGGTCATTGACCACGGCAAAATAGCCCGGGTCAAGGGCCTGGCTCGCCTGGGCATAGCCTCCGGCGGCAAGCCAGACGAAGGGCACGGCTAACAGACAGGCCAGGACGATGATAATCCCGTTGGGCAGGTCTGTGTAAGCGATGGCCACCATGCCGCCCAGAGCTGTGAACAGGATGACAAACAGGGCGGCGATGATCGTCCCGAGCGACTCGGGGACGCGGCCGTCTGTGACCACGTTCAAGATGAACCCGCCCGCCACGAACTGGTAAGAAACGATGGCCGTGAAGGAGATGATCAGGGCAATCGCGCCGAAGATTCGCGCCGCCGGGCCGTAGCGGACCTCGAGCACGTCGCCCACCGTGTACTGGCCGAAGGTGCGGATCTTAGCGGCCAGAAAATAGATGATGATGATCCCGACCCAGGCGCCGCCGGCGAGCCAGAGGGCGGAGAAACCGGCCTTGGAGGCGAACTCGGCGCCGCTAATGAACGTGCCCGACCCGATCCAGGTGCAGATCAGCGTGAAAACCATGACCTGCCATTTGAGGCTGCGGCCGGCCACCATGAAGTCCTCCTGACTCTTGACGCGGCGGGCCCGGATGAAATTCAAGACCGTCAGGACAAGAAGGTAAATCAGGATGATGGAAAGATAAATCGACATGTCTCCCTCCTTTCGGTAGCGTCTTTAAAGACGCTTTCTCCGGAAGAGTTTTTTCAATCTTAGCTTTATATAAACAAGGGCCATGACGGCATACCGTCTGATGTCTCCGGCAGAGCGGATATTGGCCATGACCCGAGGGATTTTCCGGGCGATCGAGATGCGGCCTCCGGAAAATGACCAGCGGAAGAGGAGCTCGCTGACCTGGGCCCAGGAGAGCCTGTCCAGGAAGAGAGGAACATCTCCCTGGGCGGTGGGCAGAGTGATGATCTTTGGAGGATGCTCTTCCGTCCAGGAAAAGTCAGCCGGCAGGACGCCAATTTCTCTGGCCGTCCTCTCCAGCGGCGTGCCGGGATAGACGTGGAGGATGGCCACGCTCGCTTCGACCTCGTCCTTGTGCTGCTCGATGAGCCGGATTGTTTCCTGGGCTTCTTCCCAGGTTTCGGTCGGGTGGCTGAAGATGAAAAAGGCATTCGGGACGATGTCAAGCTCCTTGCACCAGGCAACGATGTTATGGAAATCCTCGATCCTGATTCTCTTATCGATGACCGTGTTCCTGACTCTCTCTGACCCGGCTTCGACTCCAAAGGATACGTAAAAAAGCCCGGCTTCTTTCATCCTGGCTAACAGGGGCTTGGTCATGAGGTCGAGGCGGATTTCGCACTGCCAGAAGATCGGTAATTTTTTTTCGAGGATGAGGTCGCAGATTTCCTCCACCCTCTTGGCGCTAACATTAAAGGTGTCATCATAGAAGTGGATGACCCGGGCGCCGCGGTTCTGGACATGAAACTCGATCTCCTGGATGACGTTGGCCGGGCTGCGCACCCGGACCGAGCGGCCCCAGTTGATCGGGGTGGCGCAAAAGTTGCAGTTGAAAGGGCAGCCCCGGCTGGACATGACGTTGACGGCCTGAAGCGCGCCGCGGCCCGGAACGTCAATCTTGAAGTTGTATTTTTCGAACGGCACGAGATGGAAAGCAGGGAAGGGGAGGTAATCGAGGTTGGGGATGGGTGAGCGCGGCCGGTTGGAAACGACCCGGCCGTTCGCCCGGTAAGAGATGCCGGCGATATGGGTAATCCCGTTGATCCCGCGTCGTCTTCCCAGAGCGCGGCTGAGGTCGAGCATGGTCAGCTCACCCTCGCCCCTGACCACGAGGTCGAGCTCGGGGATATGGGTCAGGGCATCCTCGGCTGCCATGGAAGCGTGGGGGCCGCCCATCACGGTGAATGCCCCGGGGTGGGCTTCCTTTGCCAGCTTGACCAGCTTGAAACTCTGGAAGCGGTTCTCGGTCGTCGATGTCACGCCCACGATATCCGGTTTGTCGCCGCTTATTTTTCGTTCGATGTCACGCCAGCCTAACTTGAGGATGTCGGCCGGGACGATCTCGACATCGACTCCTTCTTTTTCCAGGACAGCAGCGATGGACAGAATCCCGAGCGGCGGCATGGATGACCCCCTGGACCAGCGCTCGGCGAAATATCCGCCCGGCGGGACATAGAGTTGGATTTTCATCCGATTAGCTGATCAACTCCTGCTGTTTTTCCATTTTGACCGAATAGAGCTTGGTGATGTTGGGCTCGGCCATGGTCGTTCCGTAGATGTAATCGGCCACCTCCATGGTCTTATAATTATGGGTGACGATGATGAACTGCGTGTTTTTCTTGAGGTTTTTCATCAGCTCGAGAAAGCGCGACAGGTTGACGTCATCCAGGGCCGCGTCGACTTCATCCAGGATGCAGAAGGGCGTCGGCTTGTAGCGGAACAGGGCGAAAAGAAAAGCCAGGCTGGCCAGGCTTTTTTCACCGCCTGAAAGCAGGCTGATGTTCTGCACTTTTTTCCCTGGCGGCTGGGCGATGAGATCGACGCCGCTTTCCAGGGGGTTGGCCTCGTCGGCGAGCTTGACCTCGGCTGAGCCGCCCATGAAAAGGAGAGCGAAGACCTCCTGGAAAAATTTGTTGACTTCTGCCAGAGCGGTCAGGAACTGGGACTTGCTTTCTTCGTCGATCTCGCGGATCGCTTCTTGCGTGGCGTCGATCGACTCCCTGAGGTCGTTGCGCTGCCGGGCGAGAAAATCGTAGCGCTCTTTGTGGCTGAGGTATTCCTCCTCAGCCATGAGGTTGACGGCCTTGTATTTCTGGAGCTCCTCCTCGGCCTGGCTGAGCTCTTCCTCGACGTCGGCTGCCAAGAGTTCGGCCGACACGGGCTCATTTCTAACCTCGTGGAGTGTTTTCTTCAATTCCTGCCAGCAGGTTTCTTCGAGGTTGACCAGGTCTCTGTCGATCTCGGCTTTCAGAATCTCCCACCTGACGCGCTCCTCCTTTTTTCTTTCCATCTCTTCCCGGAGCTCGGCCAGCTTCTTTTCTCTCTCTTCTTCTTCTTTGCGGAGCCTCTGGAGATCGGTTTCTCTTTCCAAGCGCCGTTCCTGCCGGTTTTTTTTCTCTTCTTCCAGGTTTCTTGCTTTTGTCTCCAGCGCCTGACGCATTTCCCGAAGCTCGGCCTGCTCTTTTTCGGCCAACCGGCCTTCCTCCTCATAGGCGGCGATTTTCTTCAGGAGGCTATCTTTTCTTTCGCTGAGCTCCTCGAGCTTCGCGCCGGCGTTTCTGATTCTTTCCTGGATGAGCTCGGCTCCGGCCCGGATTTCGATCATCCGTTTCTCCTCCTCGACGTTTTTTCCCCGGGAAAGGAAAAACTTTTTTTCCTCCGCCTCCAGACGGGCCTGGATTGACCTCTCCCCGGCCTCGAGAAGCGTAATTTTTTGGAGAAGAGACTCTCTGTTGGCGCTGAGAGCATCACAGTCACGGTGGAGAATCTCGAGCTCCTGGTTCAAAAGAGAAATGAGGCTGGCCGTCTTTTGCCGCTCGGAGTCTGAGGCCATCCTCGTCCTCTCCCGGCTGAGGAGTTTCTGTTCAAGGTCAGCCCGGAGGGAGGCCTCGTGGCCAAGCTGTTCTTCCAGCTTCTTGACTTTGGCGAGTTCTTTTTCGAACTCGGCTGAGAGGCGAGCCAGTTCAGCTTCGCGGCCGGCGATCCTTTCTTCTAACTTTTTTATCTCCTGGCCCAGAGCAAAAACACCCTCTTCTCTTTTTCCCAGCCTGAGCAGGCCGGAGGAGAGGAGCAGGTCTCCAGCGGGCGTGATGAAATTCAGGGAAGGGAAGCGCAGCCAGAGCTCAACGGCTGCTTTCACATTCCTGACGATAACGGCTTCCCTAAGCTGGCCGAGGTAAGCTTTGATCTTAGGGTGGGGCCTGAGGCGCGGCTTAACGGATCCCATGACATTCGGGTCATTGAGCGCGGGCAAGGCCGTTTCTCCTCCTGCTCCAGAAATGAGAAGAAAGCGGCCTTCCAGGCTTTTTTCGGCTAAGCGCTCGAGGAAGTCGAGGGCGGGTATGACCGGCGCGCTGGCTTCTTCTTTCCAGAGGGCGTCGATGAGAAGCGCGGATTCAGGGTCAGTCTCGATAAGGTCGGCGAGCTGGCCCAGGGCTTCTGGAAGGTCTGAGGCGGGCCAGGCTTTTTTCTGGATATCCTCCATTTTGCGGAGAGCCTGGAGGCTGTAACAGTCTTCATCCTGCGCTTTCCTGACTGCGTCGACGCGGCCTTTGAGGTTTTCTGCCTCAGCCCTTGTTACTTCTAGCGCGGACTTCAGTCCGGCGATCGTTTTCTGCTGTTCTTCGAAGGCTATCCTGTCTTCGGCCAACTCTCTTTCCAGTCGCTGGCTTGATTCCTCTTTAGTCCGGAGGACAGCTCTCTCTTTCTCCGACTGGGTTTCGAGCTTGGCTTTTTGCCGAGCCAGAAGGTCCAGCTCTTTCTCCGTTTTAATGACCTCGTTCCGCAGTTCGGTGAGCTCGGAAAGCTTGAGGAACTGCTCTTCTCTGAGAGTTCTGATGGCCTTTTCGAGGAGGGAGAAATCCTCCTGGGCAGAGAGGGAGACGGTTTCGGCGTTGTCCACTTCTCGCTTCTTTTCTTCGTAAGCCTTCTCCAGGTCAGCGAGGTGAGTCTCGCGCTGGCTGATCTCGGTTTCGAGGCGAGATAGCTCCTCTTTAAGCTCCGCAGCGGCGGCCACGGCCTTTCTTGCCTTTTCGGCCAGGAGTTCGCTTTGTCTTGTCTCTTTTTCTTTTTCGGCCTCAGCCCGGCTGATCTGGGATTCGAGAGAAAAAAGAGAATCCTGGTTTTCCTTGACTGATTTTTCGAGCTCCCAGGCTTCCCGTCTTTTTTCCGCGAGTTGCCGCTCTTCGCTTTTGATACAAGACATCAGCTCTTTTTCCTGGTTGAGACAGTCGCCGTGTTGCCTGGCCGCTTCTTCGTGCCGTCGCTCGAGCTGGTCGAGCTTTCGCTTGAAATTGAGCCCGGTGAGCTGGCGGATTCTTTCCCGCAGTTTCCTGTACCGGGCTGCGGCCTGGGCTTGCCGCTGCAGGGAATTTTTCGCCCTGGCGACTTCGCTGATGATGTCCTCCAGCCGGACGAGGTTCTGCTCGCTCAAAGTGAGCTTGCCCTGGGCTTCTTTTTTCTTGTCTTTGTAAAAAGCTGTGCCAGCCGCTTCCTCCAAAAGAAGCCTTTTTTCAGCCGGCTTGGCGGTCAGGAGAAGCCCGATGCTCCCTTGTTCGATGACAAAATATTCTTTCTCGGCCACCGCCTGCTTCCAGAGGGCATCCTGGATGTCCTTCAGCCTGGCCGTTTTTCCGTTGAGGCGGTATTCGCTCTCGCCAGACCTGAAGACTCGGTGGCCGAAGGCCATCTCTTCCTCGTCGTGCTGGAGGAAAAGGGAAACCTCGGCCATCCCTAACGGCGGTTTCTTGGTGTTGCCGTTAAAGATGATGTGCTCGGTCTTCTCCCCGCGCAGCGCTTTCTGGCGCTGGCCTCCCAGGACCCAGAGGATGGCGTCGACGATGTTGCTCTTGCCCGTGCCGTTTGGACCGACAACCGCTGTGATCCCGGGATGGAAAACGATTTTTGTCCGGTCGGGGAAGGATTTGAAACCCTGGAGTTCCAGCTTCTTGATGATCATTTCATTTCGATGTGTGGCCTCAGGCCAGAGAGGTATTTTAGTCAAATCAGGATTATTTTTAAAGGGTCGGACATCTATGTACGTGTTATTCTGATGGGCCAGGAGGCCACCCTCGGCCCCCGCACCCCGGGGAACCAGTCCCGTCGGTTCCCCCCATCATAAGAACGATGGGTCCCCCTTCCGCTACGGGGGCTTCAGGGCGGCCCCCTGCGCCCATCGTGAAGACCACAGGGATGAAATTGCTTCTATTAAAGCGCTTTGGTTAGACTTGGAGTCAGGTATTGAATATAATCAGTAACCCTGGCCGCATGAAATTCCTCGACGTCGCGAAGAAATGGTTCAAGGCCGTTCGGCCAATTATCCTTCTTGTCCTTCCCCTGGTTCCTTTGGTCATCCTCATCGCCGAGGTCAGCCGCTATCATGTGGATGTCCCGTTCTGGGATCAGTGGAATTTTGTTCCTCTTCTGGGGAAATCTTTTGAAGAAGGGATTTCTTTCTCCGACCTCTGGGCGCTTCACAATGAACACCGCCTTTTCTTTCCTCGGATCATCATGCTTGGGTTTGCTCATCTCAGCGGCTACAACATTTCCTGGGAGCTGGTCTTCAGCATCCTTCTGGCCGTGGGAATTTTCATCATCGTTTTTTTTCGAGCCCAAAAAATATTCTCGCTTTTCGGCTTCCCTGGTTTTCCCTGGATCGCGGCAGCCTTCTCGCTCCTGGCCTTCTCCCTCCACCAGGGCGAAAACTGGGTCTGGGGCTGGCAGATCCAGGTCTACCTGAATGTGGTAGCTGTCGTTCTGGGGTTTGTGATTCTGGCCGGCCGTGAACTCATGTGGAGAAATTTCACCATGGCTGCCGTCTGTGGAGTCGTGGCCGCGCTTTCTTACGCCAATGGGCTTGCCTACTGGCCGCTCGCCTTCCTGGCTCTCCTGCTCGCCCCCTCACCGAGCCTGAAGCGAAAGCGGGCCGCTTTGGCCATCTGGCTGGGCCTAACGGCTCTCGTCTTTGTGTCGTATTTTTACCGCTTTGCGCCGGCTTCCCCTTCGGGAAAGTCGCCCTTTTATTTTGCCACCCATCCCATTGAATACGTCCGGTATATTCTCGGATACCTGGGCGCTTCGATCATCACGTACCCGGGGTATGCGCTTTTCCCTGGCATTCTCTGCCTCATTCTCTTTGGCCCGGCCGCGTGTTTTTTCTTGCGAAAACACCGCCAGGGGGTCGCGGCCGCAATGCCTTTTCTTCTCTTAGGCCTTTATTCCATCGCCTGCGCGGCGTTGACCGGGATAGGAAGAGTGGGGTTTGGGACAGCTCAAGCGACAAGCTACCGTTATGTGACCTTTTCAAACCTCATCTGGTTTTCCAACGTCATTTTCCTTGGCCT
>JBBILQ010000043.1:0-22251 GCA_037444845.1 Candidatus Aminicenantota bacterium
CCCCCCAGGGGAGGGGCCTGCTTTCTGGCATAATTTGTGAATAGGTCAGGCTAGAGGATTTTGTCCTTCGTGCCATGCGAAGAGGCTTGAGGAGTGGGGCGAGTGGATGCGGGAGGAGAGGTCCGGCTGATTTCCGGCCCTTTTTGGCTTGTTCGCGCGTTTCCTGTTTCCTTTCCGCTGATTTCAGCTCAACTTAACATCCCTTCTTACCGACATTTATACTCTCTGCGGATGGACAGAGGGGTAAGTAGTCTCAAAGAGACTTGCCCAGCCAGCACAGCCAAAAAAGCAAACTCTTATACTAAGAATGTAAACTTAAATTTTGTCGTGTCTCATCATAGGTATGTAGTTTTAGTCTGCTACAGAGAATAGTCAACTGGGAAGTGACTGTAATACATCATTGGAAATGGCGGGCCAGATCCGCTTCGGCTGCGATGTGACCGAAGGAGGCCCAGGATTCTCCATCCAGGATTTTTTGAAAGAGTTCCCTGGCCTTTTCCCTTTGACCGTTATAGAAATACCAGTTGCCGACTCCATAGGCCAGGGCGTCGTTCACGATAGTACTGAATTCCGGGTCCGTGAGCTCATCGACGGTAAGGACGCCTTTGTAGAAAAGGCAGAGCTTGTGGTAGACCTGATTTTCAATAACATTCATGATCGGGCGAATCAGTTCAAGGGACTTTTCAGCCTCCTCTTTCCTATCGAGGAGGCGGAGAGTCATGTACAGCCAGTGGGTTGTGGCGACGAGCATGTCATCGTTCCGGGAGGCATCTATGCCTTCGCGATAGACCCTTAAGGCATTTTCCAGGTCATTTATCAAGTAATAAGCCAGACCTAGGTGGTACCAGATGTTTGTGTGGAGTGTGCTGACGGGAATGTTAAGGGCGTTGGGCAAGCCGTCCGGCTCGATGACATCCTCCTGGCCTGCGATAAGCGAAGCCGCTTTTTCCAGATCTGCGACCGCCTTATCGAACTCCCGAACCGAGATATAGCGGTGTCCTCGATGGCGGTAGAGGCGGGGGTCTTCGGGAACCTTCTCGATCCCTGCAGTGTAGATCCTTATGGCCTCCCTATAATTGCCCAGATAGGCGGTCCGCCGCCCATACCAGATGATTGCGTCCGGATTACCGGGTTCTCTCTCGTAGTTCGCCCTTGCTTCGGCGTGCTGTTCCAGAGCGGATGCGGATGGTTCCGCCGCATACAGCTCATCCCCCAGCAAAGAGATGGCCTGAATAACCCTTTCTCTGGGGGAAGCTTTGAATAATCCGAAATTCGAAATGGCCGGCGTGCTGTTCGATTTTGTGATGAGGAGTCGGATTTTTTTGGCATGGACAGGAGGAATACGCAATAATCTTTTATATCCGATTGTTGTGCCCTTTGCCAACTGCATCCACTCTCCATTGACAAGTCCCTCTACGACAAATCCTGAAATTCTCTGGCCGAAACGGATCGGCTCCTGGATCATGATCCTGTCCAAACTGACCGGATTTTCTAGATCAATATCGAGATTGGCTTCCCTGGCATTTTTGTCTGCCGCCCAGTAGGAGTTGAGATCATCATCCACAATATTTGCCGGAGAGAACTTTGGGTGATGCGTTTTCTGGCCGGATGCAACGACATTTTTCCCCAAGGCCAGATTGGAAGCGAAGGTCTCATCAAGAGCTGCCCGAAATTTCTTAAGGGCTTGAATGTCATTTTCGTGAAACAGACCGCGCTTGTCGGGAGGAATATTGAGCAGCAAGACACCGTTTCTGCCCACAGATTTGTAGTAAACGTCCAGGAGCTGTTGTGTGGTCTTGACCTGGCCGTCTTCTTTTTCATGATAAAACCAGCCGGGACGGATGGATGTGTTGCACAAAGGGATCACCCAGTTTTTTCCGTCAGGATCTCCCGAGTTCAGATAAGCGACGTCAGCTCCTCCAACGACGATATTTTCGTTGTTTATGGTCGACCAATTCGTTTTTCCCGCGTATCCTCGCTCGTTGCCGATCCACCTGATATCAGGCCCGGCATCCGAGAACAGAAGAATATCGGGCTGCCAATCCTTGACCATCGACCATGTCTCCGTCCAGCGGTAATAGCTGGCCCGGTCGATGCGCCGTTCCTCATTAGCCCCGCCGTAAAATCCTGTTCCGCCGTTTGCCCCGTCGAACCAGAGTTCTGAGATTTCGCCGTAGCCGGTGAGGAGTTCCTCGAGTTGGTTTCTGTAGTACTCGATGTAGGCCGGTTTGCCGTAATCGGCGTGGTTCCTGTCCCATGGAGAAAGATACAGACCGGCTTTGAGGCCGTGCCGGTGGCATGCCTCCACGAATTCCTGCACGATGTCGCCTTTGCCATCTCTCCAGGCGCTGTTTTTCACGGAATGATCCGTATATCTAGAAGGCCACAGACAAAACCCGTCATGGTGTTTGGCTGTCAGTATGAGCTGTTTCATGCCGGCCTCTTTTGCCACCCGGGCCCATTGGTCTGCATCCAAGGCGGTCGGATTGAAGATTTCAGGCGCCTCGTCTCCAAAACCCCATTCTTTGTCTGTGAACGTATTGATGGAGAAGTGGATAAACCCGATGAACTCCATTTTTTGGTAAGCCACCTGTCCGGGCGTCGGAATGACAGGATTGGGCTTGATGTCATCCGGATGTTGACCACATCCGATAAAAAGGAAGCAGCAGAGGGAGAGGATAGTGTAATTAACTCGACTCATTCTCATTTGGATCTCCTTGATTTTTTTGTATTGTACTTCTTTCATCCTCATGCCGCTGCGGGCGGACTTATTGGATAATTGGAGACGATCATTATATTTAAAGCGAGAACTATATTGAAGCATGTGATTTATTAGAGTATGAAAAGAGGTTAGGACGTTGCCTCAGCCCACGTATCGTATACTGAAAATCAACCATATAACCGCTTCAACAAAAAGGAGGCTATCTTATGCTCTGTCAAATCCTTGTATATGCAGGTTCTGGGATTATTTTTCTGTGGGGAGTCGGGCACATCATTCCAACAAGATCGGTGGTGAGGGATTTTGGGGAAATTTCTAAAGATAACAGGCTAATCATCACGATGGAATGGATTGCAGAAGGCATGACGCTGTGTTTTATCGGCATACTTGTAGCTATCTTACACTCTTGGTGGACTTGAGAACGAAGTTACTCTTATCGTTGTCCGTGCTTCGGCTGTTATGCTGGTCGTCATGGAATTCTTGAGCTCGGCAACAGGAGCGAAAACCTCTATCACCCCGATGAGGCTCTGTCCCCGCGTCAAAGCTTTCGTTGCTCTCCTCTTTGTTCTTGGAACCGTTTTAAAATAAGGTGGTGATCTAAGGAACGCCCCCAAGAAACAAGAAATGTAGTGCAAGCTCAAGAGGCATCCCCTGGAGACTAGAAAGGCAAGTCTGTTCTGTAGGGAGCCTGGTAAATCAAGAAGTCCCTTAGACAATTAATAGGGTGGTACCTTAAGGAGCGTCCCCTAGAAATTTAAGAAGTTGGGGGATGTCCATCTCATGGTGTTTGTTGGGGGTCACGATCAGTTTAACAGCTCCATCACCGCCAAAGACTTTCAGGAAGGCGAGCCTTGAGGCTTTTCCTCTCCGGATTGTCGATGAGAAGCTCCGACCCATCCCCTCCAAGGGCTGGGCCGCGATGATCCGAAAAGTCTTTGAGGTTGACCCGATGGTCTGCCCTCAATGTGGCAGCACGATGAAGATCATTTCTTTCCTCACCGACTATGCCGTGGTGGACAGAATCATCGCCCACCTCAAGCTGACATTTGTGGCGGAGAGACCTCCGCCCCCGCCTGTCGCCTCGCAGGAAATTCTGGTGGCCGCCGAGGCTTCGGCCGATTATTTTTCATGATCTCCTCTTTGACCTGAAGGAGTCCTCTATGCGATTTTGGGCGCTTTTGAGCGTCTCTGCGGCATTTTGGGCCATCATGACCGACTTCCGATTATCCTCGACACCTTTCTTGTCATGATTTATATTTCCCCACGATGGTTGAAGGGGAAAATGAGGACAAAGACGCTCACTCAGCCAGCCGAGCTGAAAACAAAATTCCTATCGGCTATAATACGGACCATAATGGAGATAAAGAAATGACATATTTCCGTTCGTCCAATCATAAGAAAAGGCGCAATCAAATCGTTCTCCTTTTCTCGGTCATGTTGTTTTTATTGGGCGGCTGCTCAATCAAAAAACCCGCAGCCGACACGATCTTGACAAACGCCCGGGTCTATACGGTCGACTCCAACCAGCCCTGGGCGGAAGCCGTCGCCATCCGGAATGAAAAAATCCTTTTCGTCGGGTCCGCCAGAGACGCCCTGCGACACCGCGGGCCGGACACCAAAATCATCGATGCCGGGGGACGGCTCCTCCTCCCCGGAATCGAAGACAGCCATGTGCATTTTGTCAGCGGCTCGGAGAGTTTGGCTAAGGTCGATCTCTCAGGCGCCCAAACCGTCGAGGAAGTCCAGGAACGGATAAGGAAGTTCGCCCGAGAACATCCTCAGGCGGCCTGGGTTCAGGGCCGCGGCTGGATGTATGCCGCCTTCCCTGGCAACATGCCGCACAAAAAGTTCCTTGATGAAGTTGTTCCGGACCGCCCCGCCGTCATGAGGTGCGCGGACGGTCACACGACATGGGTCAACAGCCGGGCGCTTTCCCTCGCCGGGATCGACCGCGATACCAAAGACCCGGAAAACGGGAAGATTGTGCGCGAAGAAAACGGAGAACCGACAGGCGCCCTGCTGGAAGCAGCAGTATCCCTCGTCTCGAAAGTCATTCCCAAGCCTTCTCCCGAAGAAACCCTGGCAGGCCTTCGCGAGGGCTTGCGCGAGGCGGCTCGATGCGGCGTTGTCCGGGTGCACGGGATGGGAGGTGAATTTGAGGCTCTTGACCTGTTCGACCGTCTCCGCCGTGAAGGAAGCCTGACGGTGAGGGTTTCGGCAACCATGTGGATCGATTCTCCGGGGCCGACGGATGAGGACTGGAAAGCCTATGAAGAAGCCCGCAGGAAGTTCAATGACGAATGGATCTCAATAGGGGGCGCCAAGCTCATGCTCGACGGCGTCATCGACTCCGGGACTGGGGCTATGCTCGACCCTTATGAAACTCAGGGCGAAAACCGGGGGAAGCTCTTCTGGGAGCCGGAAGCGTACAAAAAGGCGGTGGCCGCAATCAATTCCAGGGGCCTTCAGGTCTCCACCCATGCCATCGGAGATGCGGCGATCCGCCTGGCGCTCGATGCCTATGAAGAAGCGGCCAAGGCCACGGGGAAATCTGACCTTCGCAATAAAATCGAACACGCGGAAAACATCGCCGCGGACGATATCCCCCGCTTCGGCAGGCTCGGCGTCATCGGCAGCTTCCAACCTCTCCATGCCAATCCCGACCCTACATGGATGGGAACCTGGATCGCCAACGTTGGCACCGAGCGCGAGCAAAGGGCCTTCCCCTGGAAAGCGGTCCTCGACTCCGGCGGCCGCCTCGCCTTCGGCAGCGACTGGCCGGTCGTGACGATCAATCCCTGGCCCGGCATGCAACTCGCCGTGACGCGCCAGGATTTCGAGGGCCGTCCGGCCGGCGGATGGATCCCTCAACAGAAGGTTCAGCTCGCCGATGCAGTTTATGCCTATACCATGGGAGGAGCTTATGCCATGCACAGGGAGAAGGACGAGGGCTCCATCGAGGCTGGAAAGCTCGCCGACCTCATTTTGCTTTCACAGAACATTTTTGATGCCGATCCCCGTAAGATTGCGGAAACAAAGGTCATCTTAACGATAGCGGGCGGCAAAATCGTCTACGACGCCCGCTGACCAGTTAAGAGCGCGATGGCTCGGCGTGACAGCCGGAGGAAAATAACCGAAGGTTTTTAGAAAAGGAGGATGATAATGGGGAGCAACATCAATTAGAGTGCTTCCATTAATTCCCGGTCTATCTCGCTCACTGGGTTTTACTCACCGAACGGCCGGCCGATGGCCGCCGCCTCCATTCCACCAAGGAAACGACCTCCGTCCTCGGTAACGACAAAACAATCTTCGATTCGGACGCCAAATTCTCCGTAGAGATAAATCCCGGGCTCGTTGCTGAACGTCATGCCTGGTTCGAGCTTGAGCGTGTTTCCCTTGACAAGATAGGGATACTCATGGCCTTCCATGCCGATGCCATGACCAAGCCGGTGGGCGAAGTACTTGTAATCGGGACCAAACCCCTCTTCTTCAATGACACGTCGGGCTGCCCGGTCGATAGACTCGCACGTGGCGCCTGGCCGGACAGCCTGAAGGGCGGCCCGCTGTGCCTTCTTAACCACATCCCAAATACGGCGTTGCTTGTCTGTCGGGGAGCCGAACACAATCGTCCGCGTGACATCCGAGCGATAGCCTTCCACAGAGCAACCACCGTCAACCAGGACTACATCTCCGGGCTGGAGGTTCCGGACAACCTGGGAGCCATGCGGGAAGGCTGAGTTCGGGCCGAACTGGGGCCCGCCGCCCCCGCTCACCCCCATCTGCTGGTGGGCGCTGGCGAACGCTGCAGCCATCTCGCGGGCGCTCATGCCCTCGCGGAGATGCTTGAAGCCCTCCCGGTAGGCCACCTTGGTGATTTTATTGGCCAGGTCCATGAAGGCAATCTCTTTGGCCGTCTTAATACCGCGACAACCCTCGGTGATGACAGCGCCGTCGAGGAGCTCAAGCGCGGAGGCATCCCGGCGAAGGCCATAATAGAGGAACATCCTCATCGACGGGTCTAAAGCCAGGCGGCCAGAGCCGGATCCCAGGTCTTTCATGATGCCGGCGATTAAGCGAAAGGGACTTTCGTCTTCTTCCCATGTTCGAATTTCCTGGCCGGGCGGGATTAGCTCCTCGGCTCTTTTTCGCTCGAAAGCCGGACAAACCCAGATGGGCTCCCGTTTCCGGTTAAGGATAGCGCCAAACGTTCTCTCGCTTCGCCACCAGCTGACGTTCGTCAAGTAGAGAAGATTTGTTCCGCCTTCGATGAAGAGACCGTCAATCCGGTGTTCAGCCATCAGTCGGACCGCTTTTTCCCGGCGCGCTCTATAATCCTCGGCCGTGAGAGGCTTGACATCAGCGACCATGTTCTTGAGCGGCTCAGAACCGGCCTCGAGCGAACGGCCCAATATTTTATCCATGAACCCAAAGGCAGCCACAGACAGGCCGCCAGCCTTCAAGAAACTCCGACGTGAGAGCATATGTTTTCTCCTCCCTGTTTGGCGTATTCAAAAACAATAAAAAAAATCCTTTCCTCTGGCGGAATCGAAGAGAGGACGTATACCATCCTGTTGCAGAGGAGGCTCTGACTTCATTCGTTGGCCCAGTCAGGGAAGACATCCCTGCCCGGCGAATCGAAGAGCGGCACCACCGTTTTTTTGCTTACATCCACCACCCAGAGCGCCCATTCTCCCTGGTCGGCGTAGCCGCTTTTAGGGTTTGAACAAAAGACAATCTGCTTCCCATCCGGGGACCAGGAAGGAAAATAGTCATATGTCTCGTCGAGCTCCGTTACCCGGTGTTTTCCGCTCCCGTCCCAGGCCATCGTCCAGATATCGCCTTTGCCGTCTGCTTCAGCGCTGACATAGACGATCATCTCTCCATCTGGGGAGAAACGGGGGCGGCAGCTACTCCCATCTTGAACAATATCTCTATAAGACTGCCGTTCCCAATCAAAGAGGAAAACATCCCAGCCCATCAGTTTCTTCCCTGTGAAGGCGATGAGAGGCGCTCGGGGGGAACAGTCTGCCAGAAAGTGGGTGCGGGAGAAGTCCGGGATGACTCTTTTTTTCGCTTTTGTAGCCAAATCGATCATCCAGAGATGAGATTGCCTGCCCACCTCCTCTGAGTAAAGCAGAGTTTTTCCGTCGGCAAACCAGGCTGTGAGCTGTTCATTCTGGGGCGAATCTGTTATCCGAACAGATTTATCGCCGTCTGCCTCCATGATGAAAACATCAAAATTTCCTTCTTGGCTGGAGGAAAACGCTATCCTCTTCTTGTCGGGAGACCACCTTGGGTATGTATCATCCCAGGAGTTGTCAGTGAGTTTCTCCAGCCCTTTATTGGTCAGCACATAAATCTCGTTATCCCCGTCCATGTCAGACTGGAAGACGACCCTGCCTGCAAGTGGGGATGACGCCCGCAGGCTGTCCAGGTCCGGCGCTTCCTGACCGAACAAATCAAGACGGCTTTCTTCCTCTTTCCCGCACAGGCAGAACAAAAACAGCAACGCCAGGATGAGCAGCCCGAAAATTATCTTTGTTTTCATTGTGAATACTATTATACTGCATCGCGCGCCTGAATGAAACCAAAGCGCCAAAAAAGATGTTGCTAATGGCAATCCGCCGTGTTATCATAAGCCGGCGCTGCAAGGAAAAACCTGGCTGCGGAAGGAAATAAGCTTTAAGGCTATCCGGTGCGACTAAATAGGAGAAAAAAGAGAACCGGCAAAGGATCTTAAGGATGAAAGAATTTTGCCATCAAGGAGGATAGGATTGAGAAGAATGACCTTCAGGATAACAGGAGTTTTATTGTTGGCATGTTTTTTAGCCCTGCCCGCTTTTACGCAGTCTTTTCCTTTTGCTTTCCAAGAAAGACCGATCCGCCAGGGTTCGGTTGAGTTTATCTTCGGCAGATACGACATGAACGAGCCCCTCTTTGACGATGTCTATTCGGCGGGCGGGATGATGGCCGGTCTCGGTCTGTCCTCGGCTCTCGCTTACAACGTCAACTTCTACTTGGAGATAAAATCTTATATCAGGGAAGGAACGCTAACGTTCACCAAAGAAAAAACTGAGCTTACCCTCGTGCCCATCTCCTTGGGAGTGAGGTATATCTTCCCATTCGGCATCTTTAACCCTTACGCCGGCGGAGGCGCCGATTTTTATTTTTATTATGAAGACAATCCCATCGGCACCGTCCTTAATTACACCAACGGCTACCATCTTTTGGCGGGGACCTACCTCCGATTCTTGAAAAACGTGCCTGTGCTCGTCAACTTGAAGCTTAAGTACACGACCGCCAGGGCCGAGGAGGATGGCATTAAAATTCAGTTAGGCGGGCTCGAGTACACCGCCAGCCTGGTTTTCACCTTTTAGTCCCTCTGCTATTTTCTGGTCATCGCGACGGCCTGAGCCAAGTGCCGCTCAGAAAAAATCCAAATGTGTTATAATTTCTCTGCATGAAAAAACAGAGGAAAAAGAAACCAGCTCCGTCCAAGAAAAACTCTCCGAGAAGGCGAATCAGGTCGTTTGAAGTCTTTTGTTTCCTGCTTATCCTTTTCTCTCTTTACGCCTTAATCAGCCTGGTCAGCTACAGCGCCAAAGACCCCTCCTGGGCGAGCGCCGCAGCCCCTGGCCAGAAAATTCAAAATTATGGCGGAAATGTGGGCGCCTTCCTTGCCGAAGCCTTGCTTCAATTCTTCGGCCTCGCCGCCTTCCTCCTTCCTTTTGTCATTGGCACCGTGGGTGTCAAAGCTCTTCTGCCTGCCGGCCATAAGCGTTTCCTGACGAAGCTCGGTGCCGGCCTTTTTCTCCTTCTCCTCCTGTCCGCGCTTTTCACCCTCCTCTTTCAGCGCTTTTCCTGGAGAGGCGCTGACCTCCAGTCTGGCGGCCTTCTTGGCGACGTTATCTCTACTTTACTCATCCGCTTTTTCAGTCCCGCGGGGTCCATCCTCCTCCTTCTTGCTCTTCTCCTTCTCTTCATCGTTTTTTCGACGCCATTCTCTCTTGGCAGGTTGATTACGTTCTTCGCCCGGTTCATGAGCTTCGCTTTCAAAGAAGTCCGGATCAGAATCACCCACTACCAGAAATCCAAGGCAAAGGAGAAGATGCGGAAAAAAGTCATCGAAAAATACACCCAGACGTCACCGGCAGCCCAAGAAAAGGGGAAAGGGGCTGTCGTAGCAGGAGATCAGGCCAGAGAAAAAAGAGAAGAAAAGAAGGGCCTGAAGAAAGGAGCTAAGCCAGAGCCGATTCTCATCCATCCTCCCTTAGCCAGGCCGCCGGAAAAGCTTCTCTTCCCCGAACTCGAACAACGGGGCGATTACAATTTCCCGCCTCTCACCCTTCTCGACGCCGGGGCCCCGTCCGAGCAGATCGACAAGAGCGAGCTTTACGAGAAAAAGATGCGGATCGAAGAGAAGCTGAGAGAATTCCGGGTCGAGGGCGAGGTCAAGGAATATCATCCCGGTCCCGTCATCACGACCTATGAATTCTACCCCAACCCGGGAATCAAGGTCAGCCAGGTGGCCAGCCTCTCCGAAGACCTGTCTCTCGCCTTGGGAGCAGAATCGGTCAGGATTCAGAGAATACCAGGAAGGTCTTCGCTGGGCGTCGAGATTCCCAACAACAAGAGAGAAATCATCAAGCTCAGGGATGTCCTCCAGTCAGAGAAGTTCCTCAAGTCTCCTTCCAAGCTCAGCTTCGCCCTGGGCAAGACGATCCACGGTGAAGTTTACGTCACCGACCTCTCCATCATGCCGCATCTCCTCATCGCCGGCGCCACGGGGACTGGGAAAAGCGTCGCCCTCAACGCTCTCATCGCCAGCATTCTTTACAAGGCCACGCCCGACGAAGTCAAGTTGATCCTGATCGACCCCAAAAGGCTCGAGTTCACCCTCTATGACGGCATCCCCCACCTTCTCAGCCCGGTCATCAACGACCCCAAAAAGGCCGGAGGCATCTTGATGGACGCCATCAGGAAGATGGAGGAGAGGTATCACCGTTTGAGTTTCTTCAAGGTCAGGGACATCGAACAGTACAACCACCAGGTCCACAAAATCCTCAAGGAGAAAAAAGGAAAACTGACCGACGAAGAGAAAGACAAGCTCAAACCCCTCCCCTACATCGTCATCATCATCGATGAGCTGGCCGAGCTGATGATGGTCGGCGCTCAGGAGGTCGAGTTCGGCATCGCCCGCCTGGCCCAGTTAGCCAGAGCCGTGGGCATCCATCTCGTCATGGCCACCCAGCGGCCGTCGATTGACGTCATCACCGGGACGATTAAGAACAACTTCTCAAGCCGCATCGCCTTCCGCGTTCCTTCCAAAGTCGATTCCCGAATCATCATCGACATGGCCGGAGCAGAAAAGCTCCTGGGCCTTGGCGACATGCTCTTCATGCCCCCCAATTATCCTCGACTGATCAGGCTCCACTGCGCCTACATTTCCATGCCCGAGGTCACCCGCTTGGTCAAGTTCGTCAAGGAGCAGCGGCCGCCGGAATTTGACACCAAATTGGTCAGGTTTATTAAGAGTCCAGCCGAACACGAATGGGAAGACCTGGGAGAAAAAGACGAGTTGTACGAAAAAGCCGTGGAGCTCGTCCTCCTGACCGGTCAGGCCTCAGCTTCTTATCTCCAGAGAAAATTGAAGTTAGGATACGCTCGCGCGGCTCGAATCGTCGACCAGATGGAACAGGATGGGATCCTGGGCCCTTCTGAGGGAAGCAAGCCTAGGGATATCCTTGTCGACCCGCAGTCCTTCCTGGCCAAAAGGGGGAAGGAGTCCTGATTGCTTTCGCGCCTCAGAAAAAAAAGGAAAATCAAGCGAACCCTGAAGGATTTGAACCTCCAGAAAGCCCTCGAGCGGGCCTCTTCGCAGCACTATCATCAATACGAAAAGACGACCAAGGAAATCCCCTGGGAAGATCAAAAGAAAAGAGCCCAGGCCATCAGGGAAAAGAACGCTGAGCGCCTGCCCGCGCTCATCCAGAGGTTCAGCGAAGAAGCCGAAAGAGCCGGAGCGTCAGTCTATCGCGCCGCCACCGCCGAGGAAGCGCTTCTGGCCATCCAAAAGATCGTTCGCCAAAAAAAGGCAAAGCTCATCATCAAATCCAAATCCATGGTCAGCGAAGAGATCAAGCTCAATTCTTTCCTGGAAAAAGAAGGATGCCAGGTCGTGGAAACGGACCTTGGAGAATGGATCATTCAGTTAGCCAAGGAAAGGCCTTCCCATATCACGGCGCCCGCCCTGCACAAGACGAAAGAAGAGATCGCCGAAATTTTGAGCCGTCATCTTGGGCGGCCCATTCCGGCTGACGGCCAGGAAATCGTCCGCATTGCCCGGCAGGAGATGCGCCGGTACTTCACTCAAGCTGATATGGGAATCTCCGGAGCCAACCTGGCTATTGCGGAGTCCGGCACACTTGCCATTATCAGCAACGAAGGCAATGCCCGGTTGGTCACTTCGCTGCCGCCGGTCCACATCGCGTTAGTGACGACCGAGAAATTCGTCGAAACGATGGAGGAGGCGGCAACGCTCATCAAGGCCCTGACCGTTGCTTCTTCCGGCCGGAAAATGACCTCTTATGTCACTTTCATCACCGGGCCGAGCGCGACGACGGATATAGAGAAAGAGCGCATCATCGGCGTCCACGGGCCGCGGGAAGTCCACATCATCATCCTCGATAACGGAAGGCTCGCCCTGACCGAGGACGATGACTTCAAAAAAATCCTCAACTGCTTGAAATGCGGCGGCTGCATGCTCGTTTGCCCTGTTTTTCAAGCAGTTGGCGGGCATGTCTTTGGCGGCCCCGTCTACCCTGGCGGAATCGGGACCCTGCTCACCGCTGTCACTCACTCTCTCGACGATTCCTTCGACCTCCTCGATTTCTGTTCTGATTGCAAAAAATGTGAAGATTTCTGTCCTGTTGGCATCCCCACCGGCGAGCTTCTCCTTAAACTCAAGGCCGCCAAAAAACATGGCCTGTTAGAGAAAAGCCTTTTTCTTTTCCTCCAGCACCAGGCTTGGGTCAAAAACACCGCAGGGATAGCCCGGATTCTCCAAAAGGCCTGGCAGAGGGATGGCCACATCAAGGGGCTTCCCTTTCCCTGGGCAAAAGGGAAGATGTTTCCCGGCTTAAAAAAAGCGAAAGCCACGCTTCCCCTAAATAAAACAGGCGGCCCGAAAGTCTATCTCTTCCAGGGATGTCTTGTCAGGCATTTTTTCCCTGAAATACTCGAGAGCGCCGCCCGAGCGCTGGTCCATTTCGGGTTTCAAGTGGTCTCTCCATCCGACCAGGTTTGTTGTGGCGCGCCCAGCCTCCACCTCGGCGACCGCCAAGCTGTCCAGGTCCTGGCCGCTCAAAACCTCGAATCCTTTGGCAGAGAAAACCCGGACCATATCCTGACCGTCTGCCCGACCGGGAACTCTCTTCTGAGGCATCATTATCCCAGGATTGATGAGCGAGCCGCCTTTTGGAGCGAGAGAGTTCATGATTTCACACGCTTTATGGTCTCCCGAGGATATTTCCCTCGGACGAGCCGGGGGGATAAAAAGACAGGGCTTTATTATCACTACTCTTGCCACTATCTCCATGAGCTTAAAGCGTTGGATGAACCTTTTAAGCTCATGGAAGCCCTTGGGTATGCTCTTTCACCTCAGGAGAATCCTCAGGCCTGCTGCGGGTTTTGTGGCGTCTTTTCGATGAAGAATCCGGAGCTCTCCGCGCACCTCTGGGGCATCAAGAAGAAGAAAATCATGGAAAGTCAGGCTTCTCTTGTGGCCACGGATTGTCCGGGCTGCCTTTTCCAGCTTCGGGCCGGCTTGAAAAAGGAAGAGCTCCCTATCCAATCGTTCCATTCGGCCGAAATCCTGGCCGAATCTCTCATGAACCGATCGGAAAAATAGGACCGATAGGGACAGTAAAAGAATCAAAAATCAAAATGCCTGGTGTTCAGTCCTCCGGATGATCTCGTTCTGCAGGTCAACGCTCAGGTCGACAAAATAATCGCTGTAACCGGCCACCCGGACGATCATGTCCCGGTATTTTTCTGGATGCCTCTGAGCCTCCCGGAGCGTATCCGCGGTGACCACGTTGAATTGCAGGTGATGACCATCCATCTTGAAGTAGGCCCGGATGAGGTGACAGAGCTTGTCTATCCCTTCCTCATCCGCCAGAAGCTGAGGCGTAAATTTCTGATTGAGGAGCGTTCCGCCGGTCCGGAGGTGGTCGACCTTCGCTGCCGACTTGATCACGGCGGTGGGGCCGAAACGATCAGCCCCCTGGACAGGAGAAATGCCTTCCGAAAGGGGCTCGGAAGCTTTGCGGCCATCCGGAGTTGCCCCGGTCATTTTTCCGAAATAGATGTGGACTGTTGTGGGAAGAAGGTTGATTCTGTAGCATCCTCCTTTGGTGTTTGGCCTGCCGTTCACGCCGGCATAAAAGGCCTCAAAAACATCCTTGAGAAGGCTGTCGGCATAGTCGTCGTCGTTTCCGTATTTGGGGGTCTTGTTCAAGAATTTCTGGCGCAGAGCCTCATACCCCTCAAAGTTCTTCTTCAGGGCCTCGATCACCTGCTCCATGGAGATCAATCTTCTATCGAAAACATTGAACCTCAGGGAGGCCAGGCAATCCGTGACAGTGCCCAGGCCGACACCCTGGATGTAGGAATTGTTGTACCTGGCTCCGCCGTCATGGTAATCCTTGCCCTTGGCGATGCAATCATTGATGAGGAGAGAGAGAAAGGGTGTCGGCAGGTATTCGGCAAAGATTCGTTCGATGACATTGTTTCCCCGGACTTTGATATCCAGAAAATAACGGACCTGGTTCCTAAAAGCCTGGAACAATTCTTCAAAAGAAGAAAACCGGCGCGGGTCTCCCGTCTCGAGTCCGATTTTTTTGCCAGTCCGAGGGTCCAAGCCGTTATTGAGAGTGATTTCGAGCACCTTGGGAAGGTTGAAATAGCCCGTGAGATTGTAATTTTCCTTCCCGAAAATTCCTGCTTCTATGCATCCGCTGGCGCCGCCCTGGCGCGCATCCTCAAGGGATTTCCCCTGGCGGAGCATTTCCTGGATGATGGCCTCGGTATTGAAAAAGGAAGGTTGACCAAAGCCAGTCTTGACAATCTGGATGGCTCTCTTAACGAACCGATCAGGGTTTTTCTTGCTCACTTGAACCGCTGAGCTGGGCTGGACGATTCTCATCTCCTCGACGACATCCAAAATAAGGAAGGTCAACTCATTGACGGCATCAGACCCGTCGGGTTTCACCCCCCCTAAGTTGATCAGGCAAAAATCTGTGTATGTGGCGCTTTCTTCTGCCGTAACTCCTACCTTGGGCGGTGCTGGCTGATTGTTGAACTTCACCCAGAAGGCCTGGAGAAGCTCCCTGGCCTTTTCTTTGCTGAGCGTTCCTTCTTCTATCCCTTTCTTGTAAAAAGGATAAAGATGCTGATCCAGCCTTCCTGGGTTGAAAGAGTCCCAGGTGTTGAGCTCTATGATCACGCCCAGATGGACGAACCAGTAATACTGGAGAGCCTCCCAGAAATCCCGGGGCGCATTCTTGGGGACATGCGAACAAGCATCAGCAATTTTTTGAAGTTCCTTTTTCCTTAGCGTGTCCTTTTCCCTCTTGGCCAGCTGGCGGGCTTCTTTGGCATGCCTTTCCGCGTAGGCAATCAAAGCGTCTGCGGCCACGGCCATGGCCTTCAATTGTTCGCTCTTTCGGAAAGCCTCAGGGTCAATGAAATAATCAAGGCTGGCCAGGTTCTTTTCTATGTCTTCTTTAAAGTCCGAGAATCCTTTGGAATAAATTTTATCGTCCAGGACCGTGTGACCTGGAGCCCTTTGCTCCATGAACTCAGTGAAAACGCCCGCTTCGTAAGCGTCGATCCATTCTTGCGTCATCGAGTTAAAAATCTTCTCCCGGACAGTCTGACCTTCCCAGAAAGGGATGATTTCCTCCTCGAAAATTCTTCGCGTCTCTCCATTTACCTTGAAAGAGGTTTTTTCTCGGCTGTTTAGGATGTCCAGGTCTTGGAGAGAATGGCAGGTGATTTCCGGGTATGTGGGAGTCGCTTTGGGCGAGGGCCCCCTCTCCCCAACGATCAGTTCTCCCTGGCCTATATAGATTTCTTTATTCTCAAGGAGATGCTTGAAAGCCAGAGCTCTTTTCAGCGGAGCGGAAAGGACCTGGGAAGCTGTGTTTTTATAAAACCGAGTCACCAGGATGGCTCGTTCAGAGGATATATAGGGCTTAATTGAGACGCTCTCTTGTCTGAGCTTTTTTATTCTCTCGTTCATCGTTTCAACCTCCAGTGGTCACCTCGAAGCCAGAACTCTCCAATCTTTTTTTGATTTTTTCGATCAATTCCCCGGCCGGCGGCTGAATGTTTCCAACCATATAGGGAAGAGTGAATCTTCTGTATTTTTCTTTTCCCAAATCATGATAAGGCAAAAGGCTGAGAAGACGGAGGTTTTCGAGCGAACGAAGGAACCCGATCATCTCTTCGATGTCCTTCTCTTCATCGTTCACTCCTGGAATGACGGGGATGCGGACGATAACGTCCTTGCCTTGTTTATCGAGTCTTCTTAGATTTTCCAGCACGGCCTTGTTCGACCCGCCGGTGAATTGGCGGTGTTTCCTGTCATCCATGACTTTCAGGTCATACAGGAAAAGGTCGACGCTGTCGCAAATCTTGTCCAGAATATCCGGCCGGGAAAAACCGCACGTGTCGACAGTCGTATGGATTCCCTTCTTTTTTGATTCTTCAAGAAGCGCCTGCAGAAACTCTGGCTGCATCAACGGCTCGCCTCCTGAGAACGTAACGCCTCCCCCCGACTCATCATGGAACATCAGGTCTTTTTCCACCTCTTCCATGACTTCTCCCACGCTCAACCGGCGCCCGGCGATTTCAATGGCCCGGGAAGGACAGACGTCAGCACACGTTCCACAGAGGTCACAATTATTTTTGTCAAGGAAAACAAGAGAATCACTTTTAGAAAGAGCAGCACGATCGCAAACAGAAACACACTCCCGGCATTCCTGGAGACACCTGGACGGCCAGAGAGCGATTTCAGGGTCGGGGGACTGTCCTTCCGGATTATGGCACCACTGGCAACGGAGGGGACAGCCTTTCAAAAAGACGGTGGTGCGGATCCCTGGGCCGTCGTGGATGGAGTATTTCTGAATGTTAAAAACAACTCCGGTCAGCATAGCCCCGCCTTTCCCCCGCTCAAGTCTCCTCCGACAGTTTCTTGGTATACTGGAGCGCCTTCGCATAATACCTGTTGACGAACCTTTCTTGAACCTGGAAAGACCAATGCACATCGCGAACGTAAAGGGCTGCTTCCTGGAATTTTCCGCCCTTGATGAGGTTGAATATCTCCCTGTGTTCCTTGCTGTTCGACATCTCTTCCCATTCTTTGACGAACCCTTCCTGCCGGGGAAAATCGTAAAGCCTCTTCTTGAGGTTGTTGACTGTCTTGATCAATTTCTCGTTGCCGCACAGGTTGAGGAAAACGTTGTGGAACTTGACGTTCCTTTCATAATAGAGGTCGAAATTGTTATCGTCGATGGCTTTCTTCATCCCGTCCATGAGTTTTTCCATCGTCTTGATGTCCGAATTCTTGATTTTGTCGGCAGCCAGGAGAAGAGCGATGCTCTCCAGGGCGCCGATGATCTCGTAGTAGTTTCTTATATCCCGGAGAGTTAAGACATTCACGACGACACCGCGGCGGGGCAGGATAGAGACGAAGTCTTCCATCTCCAACTGCAGCAGCGCATCGCGCAGGGGCGTTTTGCTCACTCCAAGCTTGTTGGCTGTTTCGTCCATGTTGATGATAGAGCCTGGGAGGATTTTTCCCCGGCGCATCTGCTCCCTGAGGTATTCATAAACCTGGTCTTTTAAAGATTTAAGGTTTAAAATGGGCTTTTCCACCATAACCGTATTGGCTCCTTTGCTCAAAGTCCATCCTTTTATTATAAAGTATATCAGATATCAGCCGCCAGTTCAAGTTCAACCCTTCAATTTCTTGCGTTTTTTCTAAAAATAGACATCCATCCCCTTTTCTATATCATAATTTAAACTTAAATAATAATAAAAATAAATAAAAATATCTCCAGAATTCCTGTCCCCCTCTAAAGGCCGTTACGGCATTCGTATTTTTACAGGGAAAGGGCCGACCGACCATCCTGTTGTCCCTGTGATTCGGGCTTTCCTGATCAATTTTTTGCCGCCAACCTCAAGAGTGACCATGAATTCGCCAGGCGGCACCCACAGGCTCAAAACATCTCTCGGACTCCGTATCTGGGCAGCCCCCTCGTGCGGTCCAAATCGCCGCCGCATGTCCCAAACGACTGCATGAATCCCTGAATCGGCACTACCTTCGAGCTTGGCGATTTCTTGGCCATAAGGATCCGTGATGAGAATATTTGTCTTCCCAGCCATCTTGCTCTTCAGATAATACCTCATGATGACTCCATTGGGCTCGTTTGGGGTGATCAAATGCCGGTCACCAAACAAATAATCGTTGGCCCCAAAAATGCGGGTGACTCGTTGGACTTTGGGCTCAATTTCAAAGAAATACGCGTCTTCGGCCAGGATTTTTTCGTTCATCTCCTGCAGCGCCGTGACATCAGTCATAAAGAGGCCGCGTCCGTAGGTTGCCACGATCAGGTCGTTTTCTCTGGGATGGACAAGCAGGTCGTTGACAGGGACATTGGGAATGTTGTTGTTCATCCTCACCCACTTTTTCCCTCCGTCAATAGAGACATAAACGCCCGTGTCATTTCCCAGGAAAAGCAGGCCTGGGTTCTTCCCGCCTTCGATGACCGCATTCACTGGCGACATGGGGAGATTGGCAGCAAGGGAAACCCAAGTGGATCCGTAATCTTCCGTCATGAAAATAAAAGGCCTGAAATCATCGTTTCTGTATCCTGTTTTCGTTATATAAGCTGTCCCTTCCTTGAAATGAGAAGCATAGACCCGGCTCACATAGTAATCTTTCGGGGCTCCCATCTCAGCAATTTTTTGGGTAAGGTCAGTCCAGGTTGCGCCCTGGTTCCTGGTTATCCAGACTCTGCCGTCGCTCGTTCCGACCCAGATGATTCCAGGAGTCACGGGCGATTCTGAGATCGTGCTGATGGCAAACCAGGGAATTCCTCCTTCAGAGCTCCCGACCATCTTGGCCGTATCATTTGTGCTCAGGTCAGGGCTGATTTCCTGCCAATGATCTCCACGATCCAAAGAGCGGAGCAGGACTTGCGCGCCGGCATAAAGAATCTGGCTGTTGTGAGGTGAGATATGCAAAGGAGCACACCAGATAAAGCGGTAGGGCGGTTTATCCTTATCTCTGCGCGGTACGATGCTCGTCCGATACCCGAGTTTCTGGTCGACCCGGAAGTGGCCTCCATGCTGCATGGTTGTGTACAGCCAGCGGCTGTCTTGCGGGTCTACCTGCGTGAACATGCCATCTCCGCTCCCCACAGCAGTCCAATCCAGAAAAGTCACCCCCTGGCTGTCCGCGCTGTTGCTCGGACCTTTCCACATCTCATGATCCTGGAGACCGCCGTAGATATTATATGGGTCTTCCATGTCACAGCCGATCGCATAAAATTCTCCCAAAGGCAGATGGTCATAATGGTCACATGTGAGGCCGCCGTCATAGGAAATGTAGACCCCACCGTCGCTTCCCATAATGATGCGGTCGGAATTCTGGGGGTCGATCCATAACGTCCGGACATCTCCGAACATCTTGGTGAAAAGCCTTCGAGGCGGCCATTCGAGATCGTGCCAAGTCTTTCCCCCATCTCTTGAGTTGGCCAGGCAAACGCCCGTTACAAAAATTTTCTTATCGTCATTAGGATCAATCCTGATCTGGCTGAAATAATAAGGCCCTTTGGTGCTGACGTTATCTTCGATCGCGTTCATCTTCGACCATGTCTGTCCGCCATCCTCAGTTCTGTAGACTTCTCCGCCAATCTCTCTTTCTTGTGGCTTCATCCCCCGGCTCTGGTCTTGCTCGGTTTCTCTCTTCATCGGGGGTCTTTTGTTGGCGTTCTCAACCACCGCATAAACGATATCCGGGTTTTTCAAATACACATCAAGCCCGATACGCCCGATTTTCCCAGTCGGCAGCCCGCCGCCATGCCGAGTCCATGTCTTTCCTCCGTCCGTTGTTTTGTGGATGCCGCTTTCCGGACCTCCGCTGACATAGAGCCATGGCAATCTTTGTTTGTCATACGTGGCTGCGTAAAGGATATCAGGATCGACGGGGTTCATGACCAAATCGATAACGCCAATTCTTTCATTGATGTAAAGCACCTTTTCCCATGTTCGACCGCCGTCAGCCGTTTTAAAAACTCCTCTTTCCTCGTTGGGAGTATAGAGATGACCCATCGCAGCCACATAGACGACATCGGGGTTTTGGGGATGAATGACGACTCTCGCTATATGATGAGAATCTCTCAACCCCATGTTTTTCCATGTTTTTCCGCCATCCGTTGATTTATAGACGCCGTCACCGCTGTATGATGTCCGAGAATTAAAAGCATCTCCCGTTCCCACCCAGACAATCTCGGGCGCCGAAGGAGCCAGGGCAACATCTCCGATGGTGAGCTTGCTCTGGCCGTCAAACACTGGCTCAAACGTGGTCCCGTTGTTTGTCGTTTTCCAGAGGCCCCCGCTCCAGGTCGCCACATAAAACGTGTAGAGATGATCCCGCGAAGGAAATCCGGGAACCGCCAGGTCAGAAATCCGAGCCCCCACGCGATAGGGCCCCAGATTCCTGTAAGGAAAAGCCCTCAACAGGCTTTCGTTAAAAAGCTCCTGCCCTCTTGAATCTCCGCAGAACAAAAAAAGCGTCCAGGTGAAAACAAGCGCCAACGTGCATCTGTGTCCCTTGCCTTTCATAACATCCTCCCCCTTATCAAAAATTCACGCTCCTCTTCCCACGGCGGGCCAGCCGCTTTGCCCCGAGCTGCTCCTCCTTTTTTCAGAAAAAAACTCAAGAAAGAAGAGCCGCGAAAATCCTCGCCAAGAATGAGCAGAATCTACTTCTGAAGAGGAGCGACGTCGTCGATGACCCACATCCCGCGGCCGTTGGTGGCAATGACGAGCATGTTATCTCGCGGATGAATCTGAAGGTCCCAGACCGGCGCGTGGGGAAGGCCGCTGCCCAGGCAATTCCACGTCTTGCCTCCGTCTGTCGTCACATAAACTCCGTAGTCTGTCCCGACGTACAACACGTCCTTCTTCTTCGGGTCTTCGCGAATGACGTTGGTCGGCCCGCCTGGGATATTGGAGCTTATGTCCACCCAGGTCTTGCCGCCATCGGTCGTCTTGAAAACTCCGCAAGAAAAAAGCGACCAACCCTCACGATTCTCTCTGCCCAAGAAGAAGCCGTCCTTCTCCCTCAATCTCTTCCTTTTTCTCTTGACAGTGTGATAGCAAAAATTTTTACGCTTGGCAGAAGCAAGGGGAGGAGATTTCTCTCCTCCCCTTTTCTCTCCGAGGCCTGTTCTTTAGAAGGCGTAGCGCACGGAGAACCGGAAAACTCTCGTCAGGTTGCTGATGCTGGTAATCCTTTTATAAGTCCCGCTGGCCGCGTAAGTGCCTGTCGTCACGTTGTTATCCGTAGGCCTCCACGTTCCTCCTGGATTCTGGGTGACGTTGACGTAATAGTTACCGAACAGGTTGTACACATCCAGATAAGCGCTGACGGCGCCGAATTTCCCGATGTTGAAGTTTTTCTCAAGCCGGAAATCGCAGTTCTGGTACGTGAATAATCTTCTGGAACCCTGGGCCTCTGTATTTATTGTAAAGGAAGAGCTGCGGGTGAGGTCAATGCCGTTCGCATTTCCCCAGGCAGTGGGAACAAAGACAGCGACGCTTCTCTGCCACGGAGTGCCGTTGTAAAAGTTGTAATAAAAAGAGGAAAGAACGCCGAACGGGAGGTTGAAGGTGCCGTAGAGTTTGATCACCAACGGTCGGTCCCCGTCAGCCAGCCGACCTTCTTGGTTGACAAACCAGTTAGCGCTGTTTCCGGGCGCGGAGTAACCCCAAATATTGCCGTAATCGCCGGCGATATTCCCCCATGTTTTGGAGATAGTCACAGACCCTCCAAGCTGCCAGCCCCTGGAAAAGCGCTTGTCGAAAGCGATATCCAGCCCAGAATACTTGCGGTAGGCCTCGGGAATGTTTGTCAGCAGATTGAGCATCTGGGGCGCGTTGGACTTCATGAAGTACATGGTGACAGTCTGGGCGGGAAACTGGTCAATGGCCGGGATCGTGGTGGTGAAAGGCACCCAGTAGCCGCTGTCTGGACGGTAC
This sequence comes from Candidatus Aminicenantota bacterium, assembly GCA_037444845.1. Classification (GTDB taxonomy): domain Bacteria; phylum Acidobacteriota; class Aminicenantia; order Aminicenantales; family UBA8522; genus JARYMI01. The sequence continues at coordinate 22,052 of JBBILQ010000043.1, forward strand.
CATGTTTTGCCCGTATTAAAATCGTAGAGAGCGTCATCGATGATGTTCACTTTTTTCTTGTACAAGTAGCTGAAGCTTATCTTGAAGTTCGGGAAGAGTTCGTGGTCAATGCCGAGCGTGATCTGGTTGTCATAGGTCGCCTTGACTTCTGTGTCAACCAATTTGCTCCAGTACTCCCGGAGCATGATAAGAGGGCTCCG
>JBBILQ010000043.1:22267-23624 GCA_037444845.1 Candidatus Aminicenantota bacterium
TGTCGATTCCCGCATTATCAGGCACTCTGTTGCCGTTGTCGTCCCACCAGTTGAGAGTGTAGGAGCTCAACCGGAGGGGGTTGTAGCTGACGATAAAAGAAGAATAGAGCCAATCACTGAATCGTCCGACATGGAGCTTGAGGGCGGTTTTGCCGTTGCCGAAAAGGTCGTAGGTAATGCCCAAGCGGGGAGTAAACAGGTCCCACTTGATAAAAGGATCCACGCCTGGCTGTTTGAATTCATCATAGGGGTTAATCCCCCAAGTGGGCTTAAAATAGGCTTCGCCGACGGAGTAGGCAATCCCTCCGCTTTTCTCTTTGTAAAGGTCAGGAATCCAACCTCTTGTGTAATCGTACCTTAGGCCAACGTTAATCGTCAGCCTGTTCTTAACCGTCCACGAATCCTGCAAATAGCCCGAATAGCGAATGTTCGCGGACTTCGCCATCGAGTTTTCTCTGGTCTGCCCCATGACGTACAGGAGGATTTGACCGTCGCCGTAAGTCGGATGGGGAGCGCTCAGTCCATAGAGGCCTCGCCAATAATAGGGATTGCCGTTGTACCAGGTCTGGCGAAGGGGATTTGCCTGCCAGCTCGACCAATTGCAGGCGCCCGTCGCGAGCTCCAGCCCAGCTTTGAACTCATGGTCTCCTCCGAGGAAGTTATCCTGGAAGCGAGTCAGGTGAAGTGAGGACTGGGTGGAGGGCCGGCCGATCCACTCGTTAGTCCTGTCGCCTGTGCCGAACCAATAACCCGTATAGGAATCGTAATTGTGCTGAACAGTATTCAGGTCCTTTCCGGACTGGGAAGGGTCGGGAAGCTTCAGCATGGCAGAAACTTCGAGAAACCCGAACCGGGCCTCAAGAAAAGTGTTTTGATTGAGTATGTAGGTAATTGTTCCGAACCCGGAATAATTTGCCCAGGGGTCGTCCGTATACGTGCAGTCGTAAGGCATGAAGAGGCCGCTTGCCCGGGTGTTGCGGTAGATAGCCCGATAGTTGCCGTTCAGGGCTATTCTGAGATTTTTTGCCGGCTGGAAAGTAAATTTGGCAAAGCTCCCCCAGTTCCTTGCCTTGCGGTTGAAATCATCGTAGGTTACCCCCAGAGGAGATGTCCACTTAACAAACCCGCTTCGGGTTTCCACTCGGCCAAAACGCCCGTTAAGGAAGAACCAGAGCTTGTCTTTGATCACCGGACCGCCAAGGCTTCCGGTCAGGTCATAGCTGTAGATATCTACCGTCGGCTTTCCCAGGCCCATCGACCGGAGTTGGTCTTCAGGGACCACGATGGTTGTCCAGGGTTCACGGTTAAAGAAGACCTGGAAGAGACCCGAGAAGTCATTTCCACCCGACCTCGTCAC
>JBBILQ010000044.1:0-23407 GCA_037444845.1 Candidatus Aminicenantota bacterium
CCCACATGGGGAGAGGAGATTTTTTCCTTTCATTTCGTGAATAGTCCAGGCTAGAGAAAAAAATCGGCCGTAAACGGTCATTATTTGATTGACAAGGATAATTTTAATCGGATAAAATATGAGCCCGAAGGGTGATTACCCAAGAAATCCAACTCAAAAAGAGGAGGAAAAGGAATGACCAAAAAAATCGTCATCTTCCTGATCGTCTCGGCCTTGGTATTTTTCTTCTTTGTCAGCTGCAAGCCTAAGGCAAAAATGGCTCCTCCACCGCCTCCTCCGGTGAAAGAGCAGCCCAAAGTGGAAAAGGTCGAAGAAGCGCCGGCCATCAGGAAACCGGTTCTGACAGAGGAAGAAATCTTCATGTCCAAGTCCCTCGAGGAAATCAATTTAGAAGCTCCGCTGAAGATGATCCATTTCGATTACGACCGCTATTTCATCCGGGAAGATGCCAAGCCTGTCCTCGAAGCTGATGCAGCCTGGCTCAAAAAGTTTCGAAGCGCCAAGGTTCTCATTGAAGGCCATTGTGACGAAAGAGGCACGGAAGAGTACAACCTGGCGCTCGGCGAAAGACGGGCCAAAAGCACGTTTGATTATCTCGTCTCTCTCGGCATCTCGCCCGAAAGAATGAAAATCATTTCATACGGCAAGAGCCAACCCTTGGACCCTGGTCACAACGAAATCGCCTGGCAGAAGAACAGGAGAGCTCAGTTTCTGATTATCGAAAAATAAGCGTCTGTTCATGAATAAAAGGCTCCTGGGAACGGGCGCACTCCTCTTTTTGTTCCTCCTCTTAGCGGCAGGCCAGGACAAAAGCAAAAAGGCTTATGAGCTGATTTACGAAGACATCCAGGTTTTAAAAAAGCAGCTCATGGCCTTGGAGGCAAGGCTGGCCAAGGATGCGGCTGACATCCAATCCCTTGGCGAACAAGTCAGGCAGGTCCAGAACCAAATCAAGACCATCCAGCAGGTCCAGACAGATTTTCGGGAGGGAATCAAGAGCATCTCTCCTCAGTATCAAGTTCTCCTGGACAAGGTCGATCAGATCAATCTGATCCTGGCCCGGATTTCCGAAGACCTCTTGGTTCTCAAAGGGCCCCACGCTCCGCCTTCGATCCCGGCAGAGGCACCCAAAGAAAGCCGGCCAACCCCCGGTGAAAAAAAACCGCCGGAGCAGAAAAAGGAGCTGCCGAAAGCAGGCGATAAGGCTGTGCCTCCACTCCCTGCCCTTTCCCCCCAGGATGTCTACAACACAGCTTACGCCGACTACCTCCAGGGGAATTTTGACCTGGCCATTGACGGTTTCAAAATCTACCGTGACAACTTCCCCGAAAGCCCTCTGGCTGACAATGCCCTCTTCTGGATCGGCGAATGCCATTTCAGCCAAAAAAAATTCGGGGCCGCGATAGAGGAATTCAACGACCTGATCCTGAACTATCCTCAGAGCGATAAAATAGCCGCGACGTACCTAAAGAAAGGACTCGCGCTGGCCGAACTGGGGAGGAAAGAAGAAGCCCTGATGGTTTTAAAACTGCTTCTGGGCAAGTACCCTTTTGAGGAAGAAGCCAGGATTGCCCAGGATAAAATCAAAGATTTGGTTCCTAAGGATGAGAGACGTCAATAGTCTTAATAAGGTCATCCTCATCGGGCGGCTGGGCGGCAAGCCCGACCTCCGTTACCTTCCCCAAAAAGAGCGGGCTGTGACCAGGTTCTCAATCGCCACGAACGAACGTTTCTTCAACCCCGCGACCAGCGAAAGCCATGTCCGGGCCGAATGGCACCGGGTCATCGCCTGGGGAAAGCTGGCTGAATTCTGCGAAAAATACCTCACCCAGGGGAAACAGGTCTATATCGAAGGAAAACTCAGAACCAGAAGCTGGCAGGACCGGGACGGGAACAAGAGGTCGACGACGGAAATCGAAGCCCAGAACATCATTCTTCTGGGGAGACGGGAAGAGGCCGTTGAAACTGAGCCTTTCCCTGGAGAGGCTTCTCCGACAGAATTCCCGGCAGCGGAGGAATCCGGGCTTGCCGAAGAAGGCGAAGGGGAAGACGAAGTCCCCTTTTAAGAACGATCTCCGCTCGAATCGTCAGGCGGAGCGCCTATCCTCCCGATTCGGGACTTTAAACCAAGAGCCAAACACGTTTTGGATTGTGGACATCCATGGATAAAAAAAGCAAGGCCGAGAAAAAATTCAGGGGGATGATTCGAGAAGACATCCGCCCCTGGGGAAAGTTCCGCGCCTATCCCCATGCCCAAGCCAGGAGTCTTAAGATCATCACCGTCAACCCCGGCGCTGCTCTTTCTCTCCAGTCCCACCGCCGCCGGAGTGAATTCTGGGTTGTCCTCGATAGAGGCCTGGAAATCACCATCGGCGAGGAAACCTGGCAGCCAGAAAGGGGAGAAGAGGTTTTCATCCCCAAAAAAATTCCCCACCGCCTCCGCTGCGTTGGCGTTGAACCGGCCCGCGTCATGGAGGTCTGGATCGGCCGCTCAACAGAAAGGGATATCGTCAGGCTTCAGGATGATTACGGACGGACCTCCTGATACGTCGGGACGACTCTTCAGAGAAGCGAGATCAAATGGCCTGTCCCATCAGAAAGGCTTTGGGATGCTTGAGTAAAATTCGCTCGATGATGTGTTCCTCGATGTCTTGAGCTGTTTTTAGGCCGAGAGCTTCCTCGACGGCTTTTTCCACCGTTCTCAGCTCGACTGAGCGAAGCGTCTTTTTTATTCGCGGGATAAAAATCGGGTTCATGCTGAACTTCCTCAGCCCGAAACCGAACAGGATCAAGGCGGAAAGGGGGTCGGCTGCCATCTCTCCGCAGACGGTGACATCTCTTCCTTCCCTCAGAGACGCCTCAATAATAAACTTGACCAGACGCAACACCGACGGGTGAAGAGGCTTGTATAAATAGGAGACGAACTCGTTGCTTCGGTCGACCGCCAAGTGGTACTGAATGAGGTCGTTCGTGCCGATGCTGATGTAATCGACTTCTTTGACCAAGATATCAGCGATAGCCGCCGCGGCCGGGACCTCGATCATGATGCCGAGAGGGATCTGCCGGTCAAACCTGATCCTCTCCTTCTCCAGTTCCTCCTTGACTTCTTCAAAAAGAAGCTTGACCTCGCCGATTTCTTCAACCTCGGTGATCATCGGGATCAGGATACGAACGTTTTTCGCCAGGCTGGCTCTGAGGATGGCGCGAAGCTGAGTCCTGAAAAGGTCCCTGTTCTTGAGGGAGAACCGGATAGCCCTGAGGCCGAGAGCAGGGTTCGGCTCTTTTTCAATTTTCAGCTGGGGGAGGCTCTTTTCGCCTCCGATATCGACCGTCCTTATATAGACAGGCAACGGATAGACTGACTTAGCGATCCGGGAGTAAACTGAAAAGTGATCTTCTTCTGTAGGCAGAGTCTCCTTCTGCAAGAAAATGAATTCAGACCTGAAAAGCCCTATCCCTTCTGCTCCAAAAGAAAAGGCCATGTTGACTTCCTCTGGCAGCTCGATGTTGGCCAGCGGACAAAACCTCACCTCATCCAGGGTGACAGATTTCAACTTGGCCGTCTTCTTTAGCTCCCGGAAATACTTATCGTACTTTTCCTTTTTACCCTGGAATTCCTTCTTGATAGCGAGCGGCGGATTGATGATGACCTCTCCGTCCGTCCCATCGACAATCAGGTAATCATCGCTCTTGACTTGTTGAGTGATATTATGGAGGCCAACGACAGCCGGAATGTTCAAGGACCGGGCCAGGATGGCCGTGTGAGAGGTCGGACCGCCCACGTCCATAGCCACTGCCAGGACGTTTCCCTCGCTGAGCCTCATAGCGGCCTCCGAAGGAAGAAGCTCGTGGGCCACAAGGATCGTCTTCCTAGAATCGCAGGCATTGCCTTTTGGCGGCTTCTTCACCTCGAGGTTTCCATAAATCCTGGACAGGACGTCGGAGACGTCGAACTTACGCTGCCGGAAATAGTCATCGTCGAGCGAATCAAAAAGATTCTGGTATTTCCTGTTGACCTGGCTCAGCGCCCATTCAGCTCTGGCTCTTTCTTCCTCGACGATCTTTTCGACAGCCGAGAAAAGCGCTCGATCTTCCAGGATAAGGAGATGGGCATCAAGAATAAAGGCATGCTCTTCGCCCATTTTAGTGCTGACGTCCTTCTTCAGCTCTAACAGTTCTTCTTTCGTCCTCTCCGCCGCTTTCCTCAGCCTCTTCAGCTCCCAACGCACCCGAGCCCGCGGAATGATCTCTTTCCTGGCCGTGAAAACAACCCTTTCAGAAAAACATACCTCTCCCATGCCGATTCCGGGCGAGACGCCGATTCCTCGGAGCCTGATAAACGACATGACCTACTCGTTTTCTCCGAAATTTCCGTTGACGAGCTTCACCAAAGCGTTCATGGCCTCTTCTTCATCCTTTCCCGAAACACGGATCATGATCGGTGTCCCCTGGGTGGCTGCCAGCGTCAGAATGCCAAGGATGCTCTTGCCATCGATCTCGGTTTCGTCCTTGACGATCTTGACGGCCGAGCTGAAGCGGTTGGCCATGTTGACAAACTTAACGGCCGCCCGGGCATGCAGGCCCAGTTTATTCTTAACAACAATTTCCTTCTCAACCATTTCATCCAGCACGTCTACTGCTTTGCGCTCAACAGGGCACTGGCAAGGTGGATGTTCTTCTTCCCTTGCTCGACGACCTTTCTGGCCACTTCCTTCAAATTGTTGCTTCTCTGGAGAGAGACGAATTTGATGAGCATCGGAAGGTTGACGCCGGTGATGATTTCCACCTGATTGTCTTTGAGAAAACTGAAGCTCAGGTTGGAGGGAGTTCCGCCGAACATGTCGGTGAAAATGATGACGCCGTTTTTCTGATCAACCTTTTTCATGCTCTGGTTGATCTTCTTCTTGGAGTCATCGACGTCGTTATACCAGCCGATGGAAATGGCCTCGATGTTTGGTGCTTCCCCCAAAATAATGGTGAGGGCGTTGAGAAGCTCTTCAGCCAGCCTGCCGTGGGAAACGATTATCCCGCCTATCATTTTTTCGCTGTCATCCGCGCAAGGTCAGGCCTCGTTCAGGACCGCCCCTGAAATCCTTTCTCTTACTTGAACGCATCTCGGTGATAGACTTTTATATCATACCTTTTGCGCCGAAGAAAGTCCTTCAGCGTGTCCGCGATGACAACCGACCGGTGCTTCCCCCCCGTGCATCCGATGGAAATCGTCAGGTAGCTCTTCCCTTCTGCCACGAACCTGGGGATAAGATATTCGAGAAACAGCTTCAGCTTTTCCAGAAAATCCCTGGTCTCCCTCGATTTGAGAACGTAATCCCTGACTTTCCTGCTCTTTCCGCTCTTTCCCCGCAGGTCATCGATATAAAAAGGATTCGGCAGAAAGCGCGTGTCAAAAATAAGGTCGGAATCAGCGGGCACGCCGTACTTGTACCCGAAGCTCACCAGGCCGATCTGGAGGGCCTGTCTTTTTTTCTTAACCAGCCGCTTGGTGAGCAAGTCTTTAAGCTGGTTGATGTTTATCGTTGACGTGTCAAACACTTCGTCTGCCATCTCCTTGATGGGCGCAAGCCTCCTTCTCTCCAGGCGAATGGCCTCGATAACGGACTTGTTGCGCATGATGGGATGGGGCCGGCGTGTCTCACTGAACCTTTTCAGCAGGGTCTCATCTGAGGCATCCAAAAAGATAAGCTTGGGGGAGGCTCTTTTCTTGATTTGTTCCAGGGCCTTGGGGAATTCAGATAAGAAACCGGGCTCTCTCATATCGACGACGAGGGCGATTTTTTCTATCTCGACTTCCTTCCTCAGCCAGAGGTTAATCAGGCTCGGGATCAGCTTGGCGGGCAAGTTGTCGACGCAGTAGTAACCCAAATCCTCCAAGAACCGGCTGGCGGCCGTCTTCCCCGATCCTGAAATGCCCGTGATGATCAGAAACCTGCTGTCTTTCATGACGTCACCTCTTGCCCTTTGGGTATGACAAGGTCCTTTCCACTCTCTTGACAATCTCTTGGGAGGCATGATATCCCCTGAGGCGCAAGAGGTGGACTTTGCAGGCGACCTCGATCAGGAGCGCGATGGTTCTCCCAGGGGCAACGGGCACAATAAGCTGCGGAAGTTTTGTTCCCAAAATCTCATAATCCTCTGGGAATTCAAGCCCGAGCCGGTCGTGTTCATCTCCTCTCTGCCACTTCTTCAGCTTTATGACGAGGTCCACCCTGGACTGCCGACAGATCGCTCGACGACCGAATATCTCCTTGATGTTGATGATCCCCAAGCCTCTGATTTCCATGAAATAGCGGCTGACCTGAGGAGATCTCCCGACAAGCCCCCTTCCTTTGCAGTTCACCACCTCCACGACGTCATCGGAGACAAATCGGTGGCCTCTGGAGACGAGCTCCAGAGCACTCTCGCTCTTGCCGATGCCGCTGTGACCGATGATCAAGACTCCCAACCCAAAAATCTGGAGAAAGCCGGCGGAGATAATCGCACGCTCAGGCAATGAGTCAGGTTTGCCGCCAGCTCGCCGGCGAGGAGGATTGTTCCTCTTATTCATTTAACTTTTCTTCTTCTTCCCGGATGATCTCGATTATCCTTCGCGAGCTCTTGGCTTGGAGAATCTTTTTTGGAAGAGAACTGGCCTTGCGGACAAGGTGGGCTATGGCGGCCAGGATCTGAAGGTTGACACTGGGGTTGTTGGGAGAGGAGATTACCAAGAAAAAGATGTGAGTCGGCTTGCCATCGATCGAATCAAAATGGACGCCTTTCCTCGATATTGCCAGAATCAACAACGGATCCTCGACCTCCTTCAACTTGCAGTGGGGGATGGCGATCCCGTCCCCGATGGCCGTGCTGCCCAACTTTTCCCTTTGGATGAGTTTCTCGTAGAGCTCTCGGTCTTTCTCGATCTTCTCTTTCTCTTTCAAGAAATTGACCATTTCCTCAAGGGCCGCGTTTCTTTCTTGCGAGACGAGTTCAGAGATGATCATTTCTTCTGTCAGCAACGCATGAATTTTCACGGCCTATCCTCTTTTCACCCCGGTCAGGCTAATCGGGCTCAATCAGTCCATAGTGGCCGTCTTTGCGTCTATAAAGCACAGCCCACCTTTCTGAACCGGGCTTTCGGAAGAGGAAAACGTCCTTCTTCTCGAGATCAAACAGGAGCATAGCCTCTTCGAGCGGCATGGGCTTGGCAGAGTAGTTTCCGCTCCTGATAATTTTTCGCCAATCGGCTGCTCTCTCGGCCTCGAGTTGAAATTGTTTTCGCTCCCTCCCTTTTCTCCTTCTTTTTTCCCGGAATTTCTCCCTCTCCTTCTTCACCTTTTTTTCCATGTTCTCGAAGGCCAGGTTCAGGGAGTCCATCAGGTCATGGGTTTCCTCGGTCACGACAAGCCTGGCTCCTTTGGTTTTGACGTGAATTTCGGCTTTATATCTGTATTTCTCAACAGAAAGAATGACGTCCACCTCGATGACTTCCCCCAAGAGTTTTTCCAGCGATTTTAGCCTCTTTTCACAGATCGCCTTGATTTCCGGAGTCAGGTCCATCTGCCGGGCTGTAAAGTGAACAACCATCAGGTTCCCTCCATGATAGACTTTCTCTTGCGAATGTGAGATGGCGGAATCCTGAGCTGCTTCCGGTACTTGGCGACGGTCCGGCGGGCAATTTTTAGGTTGCTCCTAGTCAGGATCTCTTCTATTTCGATATCGCTCAGGGGACGGCTCCTGTCCTCGCCCTCAACGAGCCTCTTGATTTTTTCTTTGATTTTCAGGGAAGAGATTTCCTCGCCGAAATCGCCCACCAGGGATCTGTGAAAAAAATACTTGAGCGGAAAAACTCCCCACGGAGTCGTCATAAACTTGTTTGCCACCACACGGCCGACGGTTGATTCATGGACGCCGATCTCCCTGGCAATCTCCATCAGCGTAAGCGGTTTGATGTAATCGATCCCTTTTTCAAAAAAATCCCGCTGCCGGTCGACAATGTATTTGGCGACTTTATAAACAGTCTGATCACGCTGGTCGAGACTGCGGAGGAACCACAGGGCTTTCTTTAGCTTGTCTTTTAGAAAAAGATAAGCATCCGGATTCTCCTTGCCCGCCTTGGCCAGGAGCTTCCTGTAGTAGCTGTTGATCCTGAGACGAGGCAGCCCTTCGTCATTGAGGTTGATTCTCAGGTCATCGTCCTCCTTAGTGACAAGGATATCGGGCACGATATAAAACGTCCTTTCTTGACTGTACTTCCGGCCGGGTGTGGGGTCAAGTGTTTTGATGATTTCGACATGGTTCTTGACTCCCTGCAAGCCGATACCGAGGAGCTTAGCTAACTGAATAAAATCCGACTTCTCCAACAGCGGAAGATAGGTCTCGATAATCCGCCGCGTGATCTCATCGTCGATCTTGTGATGGTCCATCTGGGCCAGAAGGGCCTCTTTCAGGTCAAGGCTCGCCACCCCGACGGGATCAAAAGTCTTGATCTTCTCCCGAATTTGCCTGATTTTTTCCGCGGACGCTCCAGCGTTTGCGGCCAGTTCCTCTTCAGAGGCCGATAGATAGCCATCCTCGTTAATATTGCCGATGATCAGTTGAGCGATATCTTGATCCGTCTGGTCAAAAAAGGTCAGGTTGGCCTGCCAGTTGAGATGATCCCAGAGCGACGGGCTTTTCGATAGAATATTCTCGAGCGAAGGCGCCTCCTTTTTCTCAGCGAAAGCCGGCCGAAATCCGTCATCAAAATACTCCTGGAATTGAGATTCGACCTCAAAGTCATCGTCCTCCCCCTCAGCTCCTTGAGCATCGCTCGTCCCGCCTTCATCACGGTTTTCTGCGGCGGTCATGTCTGCGGGTTCTTTTGGATCGAGGGCTTCCCCAGCCTCGTCGTCTTTTCTTTCTGGCGTGTCTTCTTCAAGCATCGGGTTTTGCGAAAGCTCGTTGTCGATGACTTCGATCAGCTCCAGGTTGGTCAGAGGAAGAAGCTTGATCGCCTGCTGAAGAGCTGGAGCAAGGATCAGCTTCTGAACCTGCCTCTGGTCAAGCCTCTGCTTCAAACCCATGGCCAGTTCGTGTCCTTTTCTTCTTTTTTCCCTTTAGAGGCTAAAATCCTCGCCCAGATAGCACTTTTTGACTTCCTCGGAATACACCAAGTCCTGAGGTGTCCCCTCTTTCAAGATCCTCCCTTTATCGATGATGTAGGCGCGGTCTGTTATTTTCAGTGTTTCCCTCACGCTGTGGTCAGTGATCAGCAGCCCGAGTCCCTTCTCCTTCAGGGAGAGAATAATCTTTTGCAGGTCTTGAACAGCGAGGGGGTCAATACCGGTGAACGGTTCATCCAGGAGGATAAATTCCGGATTGGTCATCATGGCCCTGGCGATTTCAAGCCGCCGGCGTTCGCCCCCTGAGAGCGTGTAGGCCTTGGCTTTAGCCAATTTATTCAGCCCGAATTCCCCGAGGACCTTGGCCAAATCGCCGTCTCCCCTGGCAAAGGCATCGGGCATGACCTCCTTGACGACCAGAAGATTGTCCTCGACACTGAGTCTTCGGAAGGCCGATGGTTCCTGGGGAAGGAGGGAAAGGCCTTTTTGAGCTCTCAGATACATCGGGGTTTCAGTGATATCTTCATCGCCCATATAGATCTTGCCCCCGTCCTGGGAGATGAGACCGAGGATGATAGAAAAAGTTGTCGTTTTGCCCGCGCCGTTGGGCCCCAGAAGCCCGACGATTTCTCCTCTGCTAACTCCCAAGGAGATATTGTCGACAACCCTCTTTTGATGATAGGTCTTGATCAAGCCGACGGCGTTGAGACGGGATTTCATTCTTCACGTTTTATAACAGTAGCCGAACGTTCTTTTTCCTTATTTTCCACGAGGATTCTATCATCGCCCAGACGAAAAGTCAATTTGTCTCCCCGGAGGATTCCTTTCTCCTTATCCGTGACAACAGGGCTCCCTGACAGGACGATGGTCTCTCCTTCGAGGTCGTACAGAGCCTCTTCGCTTTGACCCTCTCTGAGCTCATCGGTGACGATGACCTTTCCTCTGGCTTTGACCGTCTGGATGTCCGCTGATCTCTCGGCCAGGGATACGAAAAGCGAATTAGCCTTTAGACCAACTGTCTTTGTCTTAAGCCAGGCCGTTTGTTCAAAGGTCAGAAGATTCGCCTTGGGGTTATAGTTCATCTTCTCGCCCCCAAGCTCGCCTCTCTCTTCCCTGTCCTCTCCTTTTTTCGGCCGAAGAGAAAAAACGGAGCGAACGAGGCCTTCACTCGCAATTTCACCCGTATCCTTAAAAACTGTCATTTGTTGTGCTAATAGCATGTCCTTTTCCTGCCACATCCGGATATCACCTCTTAGTATTAAACGCTTCTGCTGCTCGTCGTATCTCATGGATTGGGTTTTTATAAAGACAGGCCTCTCCCGGGCAAAAAACCCGACTGTTTCCCTTTTTTCCGGCTGAGGCTTGAGGACGACTTTGACCTGTTCGGACGCTTCCATGATTTCCCGCCTGGGAAAAAGCTTGATTTCTCGGGCCATCACCTCACTGTCCCGAGCATCCAAGAGCGCTTCCTCGCTCGCGCCCGCTCGAATCCAGAGTATCTCCCCTTGGCTTTCAACCAGGATTTCCTGGCCGGAAAGGCGCCGCTTGAGGCTGTCGTCTTTTTCCTTCTCCGACAGTCTGGCCTGATTCCAAGCCCGGAATTCTTGAAGCCCACCCTGGCGGTCAAAAAGCATTTTCAAGGCTTCTGCCCTGACCTCTGTTAGAGAACCTGAGGCCGCGACCGATTTCATGAAGCAATTGCCCCTGGCTTCCAGGGATTCCATTTCAGGCACCTCGGGGAAGGCAATCATCCTGATTTCCTCTGCCTCGACCTCTCTTTCCCTGGCTTTTTCCAAAAGAAGATCTCCTTCTTTTGCCGGAACATCTTTCCCGGCAACAAGGAAGGTCTTGACTTTGCCTTTTAGCTCGATCTTTTCTATCTGTTGCTCATCGGACGTGAGTGTAAACTCGAAGGAATCAGCTTGACCATGACTCTTTTCCAGGGAAAAAGTAACCTTCCCCTTTGCGCTGCCCCTTTTTTCCAGTCGGCTGTAAGCAAAAACATCAGCTTTTAAAACAAAAACGTCCGGGCTCTCCGGCCCGCGCCTGAGCTGGATTTTCACATCTCCTTCCAGCCGAAGAGACTCCTCCGCCAAGGAATAGAGGAGCTGCTGGGCCCTGCCGGAGATCCGGTTGGAGGCAAAACTGGGTTCTTTATCCGTGGAGAGGGTTTCTTGGTTCTTCCTGTACAAAAGCACCGGGGCCCTGACTACCACATCGCCATGCTCGAGACGCGCCTGACCTTCAAGAACAACCTCAGTCCAGTCCTTGTCGTACGTTATCTTGTCTCCGCTGATGATTCTTTCTTTGTTCGCTTCTTTGCTGACCTCTCTGATTTCGACGTTCCCCTCCAGGTGGTAGAGGTTAGCGCTTCCAGCGTAATGCCTCTCGGCCTTGGCCCGGATGACTCTGTCTCCTTTATAATCATAATGCTCTATTCCCTCCTGCTTTTCCACCTTCTGTTCGGTGATATCTCCAATCCTGACGGCCTCGACTGAGGCTGGGCGCCGACGAGAAAAGAAATACCAGATCGTCGCGGCGATAACAGAAACCAGGCAGAGGACGAGCAGGGCTCTTAACACCCTGGCCGCACGGATTCTCTTGTCAATCATCCCGGCCTTTGATGTCTTCGATAGAAAGGCTGATGTTGTTTTGACCCAGAAACTGGGAAAAATGGAGAGAATAGACCAGGCTAATCCGGTCTCCCTTTTTGATGCTTGTGATCCAGGGTCCCTTCTCCCAGCCCAAAGCTTCAAAGCTCCTGCCGTTTTGTCCTACCAAAAACTTGATGTGCTTTTCTTGAAGGAGGTGAGGACGGCTCAAGACTTCAGCGCCCTCGGTAAGGAAGACGGGCTTAGGATTGCCGACGCCGAAGGGAGAGAGCCGGAAGAAATGGTCAAGAAATGGGATAGTGACGTCCGCAAAGTCAATCTTGACGTCAACCCTGACTTTCCTCTTCACGTCTTCTTCGCTGAGCCTTTTCTCTGCAAGCTCATTGATTCGTGTCTTCAGGGGGTCCAACTTGTCTCGAACGAGAACGCAGCCGACTGCCAGCTTGTGCCCTCCGTAGTCCAGGAACAACTCCCGGCATTCATCCAGGCAGTCGACAAAGGAAAATTCGCTGATGCTCCTCCCGGAACCGAAGGCTTTTCCGTCTTCATAGGTAAAGAGAAGAACCGGGCGGCAAAAGTCATCTTTGAGCTTCGAGGCCACGATTCCGATCACTCCCCGGTGCCATCCTTCACATCCTAAAAGCAACGCCCTGTAGCGTTTGGCAAGACCGGCGCCTTCAATCCGATCCGTCGCTTCCCTGTAAATGTTCTCTTCCTCCCTCTGCCGTTCAGCGTTGAGGCCGTCAAGCCTCTTGGCCAGCCAGCGCGATTCTTCTTCGGTTTCCGCAAAGAAGAGCTGGACCGCCGTATCCGCAGATTCCATTCTCCCCGCTGCGTTGAGACGGGGCCCTATCCGGAAACCGACATCTCCCTCGCTGATCTTCTTTTCCCCCAGGCCACATATCTCGACCAGGCTTCTCAGCCCCCTGTTGGAGATCGTTTCCAGCCCTTTCAACCCGTGTTTCACTAAGAGCCTGTTCTCCCCCCTGAGGTCGGCCACATCAGCAATGGTGCCGATCGCCACTAACTTGGCATAATGGGACAGCCAGGATTCTCTCCCTTCGCTCTGAAAAAGAGCCTGAAGGAGCTTATAAACAACGCCCACTCCGGCGAGATTCTTATAGGGATAGCCTGAGTCCTCAAGAACAGGGTTTATGATGGCAACGGCTTCGGGGAGGGCTTCGCCCGGCCGATGATGGTCGGTGATGATGACATCCACTCCTTCTTTCTTGGCCCTTCTTGCAAAAGGAAGGGCTTTGACTCCGCAGTCAACGCTAATGACAAGACCTGTTTTTCTCGCCAAGATTATCCGGATATGCTCCTCCTTGATCCCGTAACCCTCTTTGAGCCGGTCGGGGATGAAGTAGTCCACCTCAGCACCCAAAGCCCTGAGCGCTCTGAGAAGCATGACGACAGACAAAACGCCGTCGGCGTCATAGTCACCGAATATCAGGATATTCTCTTTTCCCCGGATCGCTTCTTTGATTCTGACCACAGCTTTGTCCATATCTCTCAACAGGAAGGGGTCGTGCAGGTTGTCGAGTGTTCCGAAGAGGAACGTGTCTGCCTCACCGGCAGAAAGGATGTTCCGGTTGGTCAAAACGCGGGCAAGAGGGAGGGGGATTCCGACCTCTCTCGCGAGAATCTCTGCTTCTTTTCTTGGCGGCGCAAGCGACCAAATCGAATCATCCATCGCCACTTAGTAAATGTAGCACAAACTCCGCGAATCCTCAATCACAGCGGGCCCTGAATTGACTTTGAAAAACATGAAAAATATAATGGTTTCGCCGTGCTCGGTAGTCTCAGAGACAAACTGGCCAGGACGGGCCACTCATTCAGGGGGAAGCTTGAGGAGCTCCTGCGGAGCGGCAAGTCAAGGGACGGATTTTTCGATGAACTGGCCGAAATTCTGGTCGGAGCCGACGCCGGAATTGCGGCCACGGAGAAGATTATTCTCTCTCTCAAGCAAAAGACAAGAAAGGACACTTCATTCGAGGAGATCCGGTCTGCTCTCGAGGAAGAGCTCATTCGAATCCTGAGCCGCCACTCAGTTGACCTTTCTATTAACGATGCGCCAGCGGTGATCATGATGGTCGGAGTCAACGGCGGGGGCAAAACCACGTCTTTGGCCAAGCTCGCCCATTATTTCAAGACTAAAGAAAAGAAAGTCCTGATGGTGGCCGCCGATACGTTCAGAGCCGCTGCCCAGGAACAGCTCATGAGTTGGGGCAAAAACTTAGGCATTCCCGTTATCCGGGGCCAGTACGGAGCTGACCCGGCTGCCGTCGTTTTCGATGCGCTCCAGTCTTTCAAAGCTCATGGCCATGATCTCCTCCTCGTCGACACGGCGGGGAGAATTCATACCAATCCCAACTTAATGAACGAGCTGGAGAAGATTAGGCGCGTCATCGGCCGTGAGGTCATGGGCGCCCCTCAGGAAATCCTCCTTGTTCTGGATGCGACGATCGGACAGAATGCCCTCGTTCAGGCCAGGGAATTCCTCAGGTTTTCCGGCATCACCGGGATTGTCCTGACCAAGCTCGACGGCACCGCCAAAGGCGGGAGCGTGATCGGCATTGTCGACGAACTCCAGCTCCCGGTCAAGTTTATCGGCGTTGGTGAAGACATCGAGGACTTCCTCCCGTTCTCTGCCCGCCAGTTTGTCACGGCACTGACCTCATGAAAGAACTTCAAGACTTCGCCTATCTTGAGATGGCCTATGCCCTGGCCGAAAAAGCCAGAGGCTGGGCAAGCCCGAATCCCCTTGTCGGGGCCGTTTGTGTCAGGGCCGGGCGTGTGATTAGCTGGGGGTATCACGAAAAACCGGGCAGGCCTCACGCCGAGATCGTTGCTCTCGATCGCGCCGGCTCCTTGGCGAGAGAGAGCACTCTCTACGTTACCTTGGAGCCCTGCGTCCATTGGGGAAGGACGCCTCCTTGCGCAGAAGCGGTGATTCGGGCGAGACCAAGAAGGGTCGTCGTCTCTTCTCTTGACCCCAACCCGGTTGTCTTCAAGAAAGGAATCAAAAGACTCAGGCGGGCCGGCGTGGACCTTTCTGTCGGTCTGCTTAAAGACAGGAATATCAGGCTGAACGAGGCTTACATAAAATACATCACCCGGGGAATACCCTTCATCACCCTCAAAGCAGCCGCAAGCCTCGACGGCAGGACAGCCGCCAAGACTCTCGACTCCCGCTGGATTTCTTCTCCTCAAACCCGCGAATACGTTCATCTTCTCCGCGGCGAGCACGACGCCATCATGGTTGGAGTCAACACCATCCTCAAAGACGATCCGCTGCTAACAGTCCGTCACCCTCAGTGGAAAGGGAAGAAAATCGCGCGAGTCATCCTCGATTCTCAGCTTCGCCTCCCTGCAAAGACCAGGGTTCTCACGACCATCGACCAGGGAGAGATATATGTTTTCACCTCCAGGCACGCACCGCTAAAAAAGGAAAAGGTTCTGGCAGAAAAGGGGCTGACCGTAGTCAGGCTTCCAGGTAGCAGGGGGGAGATTTCTCTGCCAGACCTTCTTGCCTGGCTCGGCCGCAGGGAGGTCTCCAGCGTCTTGGTTGAGGGAGGAAGCGTGCTCCTGACAGCCTTGATCGAGAAAAAAATGGCCGACAAGCTTCTGTTAACCATTTCTCCCAGAATGATCGGAGGAACTAGAGCTCCCTCCTTTTTGGAGGGAGAAGGCATAAACAAACTCCAGGACGCCCTGGAACTCGGCCGAATTTCTTCTTTTCGGATCGGCCGAGACATCCTCGTGGAAGGATATTTCTGACATGTTTACTGGAATCATCCACCATCAGGGAGTTTTCAAGGGATACAGCCAAGGGAAAAAAGAAATATCCCTCGCTGTGCCTCCTTCGTTTCCTTCCCCGGCCAGCGGAGAAAGCGTGGCGGTGAACGGCGCCTGCCTCACTCTTTACAAGCGGGAAAAAGATATGCTTTTTTTTAACCTTTCTCAGGAAACCCTGGCACGGACAAACCTCGGCAGCCTCAGACCGGGCGAGCGGCTGAACCTGGAGCTTCCGCTGACGCTCGAATCTTTGCTCAGCGGACATCTCCTAACTGGCCACGTCGACGGCCAAGGACGGGTGATTCGGGTAACCATGAGGAGGCCAGGGAAAAGGCTGGCCATCTCATTCCCAGCAGAACTCCGGCCATACCTCATTCCCAGGGGATCCATCGCTGTCAACGGAGTCAGCCTCACCGTGGCCGTGCTAAGGGCATCGTCTTTCGAGGTCGAGCTCATCCCTGTTACTCTCGATAAATCAAACCTGACACGCCTAAGACCGGGTCATCTGGTCAACCTGGAGTGTGACATCTTGGGCAAATACGTGTATAATTGTCTTGCCTTTTCCGGCCATTAGATCAAAGGTTACGTCCATGGAAACTGAACCAAAAACGATTTCTGTCGAACAGGCCCTCGAGGAAATCAAGGCCGGCCATCTGATTATTATCGTTGATGATGAAGACAGGGAGAATGAAGGTGACCTCATGGTGGCCGCCGAGAAAACGACCCCCGAGATCATCAATTTTATGACCAGGAACGGCCGCGGGCTGATTTGCCTCCCGTTGACAAAGAAACGGCTGGATGAGCTCCAGCTACCGTTGATGGTCCGTGAAAACACATCGCGCTTTGAGACGGCCTTCACGATTTCCATTGATGCCAATGAGGGTGTAACGACCGGCATCTCCGCCTATGACCGGGCTCGGACTGTCCTGGTAGCAATCGACCCGAATGCAAAACCTTCCGACCTCGTCCGGCCAGGCCACGTCTTTCCCCTTCAAGCCAGAGAAGGCGGCGTCCTGGCCAGGGCCGGCCAGACCGAAGCCGCTGTGGACCTGGCCCGTCTGGCAGGCCTCAACCCGGCGGGAGTCATCTGCGAGATCATGAACGAGGACGGGACCATGGCCCGGATGCCCCAGCTTGAAAAATTCAGCAGAGAGCACCGTATCCCCATTCTCACGATCGCCGACCTCATCCAGTACCGGATGAGACACGAAAGCCTGGTCAGGAAGATCGAAGAAGCTGACTTGCCCACAAAGCACGGCTGTTTTCGAGTTTATGTTTACGAGGACACGATTCACCGAGAAAACCATATCGCTTTGGTCAAGGGAGCGATCGACAAGGGTGAACCGATCTTGGTCCGCGCCCATTCTCAATGTTTGACAGGCGATACGCTCGGTTCCACGCGCTGCGACTGCGGGGACCAGCTCCACCGCTCCATGGAGATGATCGAAAGGGAGGGAAAAGGCGTCATCCTCTATATCCTCAACCAGGAAGGCCGGGGGATCGGCCTGATCAATAAGATCAAAGCTTATGCCCTTCAAGATCAGGGAGAAGACACGGTGGAAGCCAACCAAAAACTGGGCTTCAGGCCCGACCAGAGAGATTATGGCATCGGAGCCCAGATTCTCGTCTCCCTGGGAGTCAAGAAAATCAGGTTGATGACAAATAACCCAAGGAAGTTCATCGGCCTCGCCGGTTACGGCCTTGAGATCGTGGACCGTGTCCCCATCGAAGTTCCCCCCAACCGCACGAACCTCAAATACCTCAAGACCAAGAAAGAAAAAATGGGGCATATTCTGGAATTGGTTTGATTTCTTCGAATATCATTGCCAGACGTTAGGCGGCCATGACGCGGGAGGAATTCTCGGCAAAGTTCTTGCCCCTTTCTCCTCACGAAAAGGTCAAGTTTCTCTATACTCATATCGACAGCCTTTCCAAAAGAGAACGAATCTTTTTCCTCCTCAATCTCCTCCAAGCTGAGGACACTTCCCCTTTGGTCAAGGCGACGAGTCTCAAGTTCTTAAGAGAAGCCTCTTATCAGGAATTCGAACTGTACAAAAAATATGCCGACGACAACTTCAGGGCTTTGAGCAACGCCGCCAAGAGGGCGGTCAAGGAATTCGAGGACAAGGAAAAAAGGAACCGTTACTACATGGACTCCGTCCTCCGCAAGCTGGCTTCTCTCGACGACAAGGCAAGACGCCTGAAAATCCTTAAGGCGATCGCCAGGCTCAACGCCACCTGGGTGTTCAGGGTGTTGTTAGAATCGCTGGCTGACCCCTGCGAGACGATCCGAGACTACCTGGTCAAGGAACTGAGCCAGAGAGAGGTCTGGAGCCTCAACCCCTTCTATGAAAGACTAAAAAAATCTCCTTGGTATCTCAGGAGCGCTGTCGTTAAAATATTAGGCCTGAGAAAAGACAACGCAGCTCTCCCCCATATCGAACTCCTCCTCGGTGATTCCAACGTGGACGTGCGCAAGTGCGCGGCCGACGCTCTCGGTGAGATCGACGGCAAAGAGGTGCTGGCTCTTCTGGTCAAGCTGACAAAAGACAAAAGCATTTATGTCAGGAGTGCTGCAGCTGAGGCCATGCGCAAGGTTAGCCGCGTCAGGTTCAGCGGCTAAAAAAGGCGTCTTATCATTAGCCCGCCGCTTCTTCGGGCGAGCTCTTCCTCGATTCCAGGATGAAAGTCACAGGCCCTTCATTGACAAGCTGAACATCCATAATGGCTTGGAAGGCGCCGGTCTCCACTTTAAAGCCTTTCGCTCGAACCCAGGCCACAAATTCTTTGAATCGTTCTTCCGCTCTCTCTGGCTCCTCGGCGCTGTCAAAACTGGGCCGCCTTCCCTTTCTCGTCGAGGCAGCCAGGGTGAACTGCGAGACGGCCAGCACCTCGCCGTTGATGTCAGTCAGTGAAAGGTTCATCTTTCCTTCCCGGTCTGGAAAAATGCGCAGCTCAACCGATTTCCGGGCCAGAAACTCAACATCTTCTTTGCCGTCTCCTCTTTCGACACCGATGAACAGGAGAATTCCCCTGCTGATTTTCCCCGCCACCTGGCCCGCCACCTCCACAGATGCCTGTTTCACCCGCTGTAACACCACTCTCAATCCTTTTCCTCCCGTTGACTTTAAGGAGAGGATATTTTATCATACTTTTCCAGGACAAGGAGAAAAAAATGGCTTATCATCGTTCGGCGGTCCGGCAGTGGCGCCGCAGTCTGCGCAGGAACGTCATTAACCGAAGGACCAAGTCAACTCTTCGATCTCAGATAAAAAGACTGCGAACGGCTGTCCAGGAAAAAAACAAGGAAACCGCTGTCAAGCTTCTTCCAAAAACCATGTCGCTGGTCGACAAATCGGTTAAGAAGGGAGCGATTCATAAAAACAAAGGCGCCCGCTACAAGTCCCGCCTGAGCCGGCAGGTGGAGCTCCTCAACCCTTCTCCCTCAAAGTAAAACTGGTTTTCCCTTTCTGCTGCCCGATTTTCTTGCGGCAATAATCATAAACAAAAGCCTCGAGGAGAACCTGAGCTGATGCATCCGACGTCTTGATCAGCAAGTCAATCCGTTCGAGCTCAGCGATGATTCCCCTCAGGTCAACAAAGGAAAAGTCCTCCACGAGGGAGAAAAATTCTTTGAACCTGGCCTGATAAAACGAAAAACTCTCCTGGATATGAGGTTTCAGCCTGGCGAAGATCTCCTTCTTCTCTCTCTTCTCTTTTAGCCAGACCTTGGCCGCCAGGATATCCCGGAAAAAATTGGCCGTGACGGACAGGATGTACTCGGGCTTGATGCCCTCTTTGAAGAGCTGGTTGAGAACGAGGACAATCTGCCGGAAATCACTCCTTCCCAGGCTGTCGGAAAGTTCCCATTGGACAAAAGTTTTAACCCAGTCACAAACCTGGTTGACGTCGTCGATGTCGACCGCCTTCTTATCAGCCGCGAAACTGACGATCTTTTCCAGTTCGTTGGCCAGCCTTCTGAGGTCGTTGCCGATGATTTCCGCTAAACGCCTTTTCGCTTCGGGCGTGGCCAGCTTCCCTTTCTCCCCGAGTTTTTTATCCATCCAGAGAGAGAGACTTCCTTCTTTAAGCGGCTTAAGCTCTTTGAGGCAGACCGAAGCAGCCGGCAGTCTGGAGAAGAACCTCACCAAGGGATGGCTTTTCCTGACCGCCCCGGCCAAGATTATGACCAGCACTGTTCTTGACGAGGGCGATCGAAAATAGTCCTTGATGATTGATTCTTCCAGCGGAGAAAGCTTGACTTCGCTGTCTCCGTTTATATCAACAACGACAATCCTCCACGGAGAGAAGAAAAAAGGGGTTGTGCGGGCCAGGTCGATGAGGTCGGCCCAACGGGTATCCTCAAGAGCAAACCTCTCCAGGTTAAAATCCTGTCCTTCAGGAGAAATCAAGGCATCCTTCAACTCGCGGACAAATTCATCGGCGAGATACGTTTCCTCTCCGTAAAGAAAAAAACACGGACGAAGATGATCCTCCTTGATTTCACTGCCGAGCAGGTAACTGAAAGCCATCCTAAAAGCCCTCGAGGATCGTGATGACCAAGCTGCGGGCAAATTTTTCGGCCACTTTGTTGATCGCCTGAGTTTCCCAGGTCTCAAAGTCTGTCCCCTGAGGAACTTCGTATTCTTCCAGGTAAACGAAGTTAGGGTTGGAAAAAATGATCTTCTGGCTGGCCACGTCGCGCAGCACAATCTTGGCCACGACGGTGATGTTGTAGCGGTCGGCCGTGTTCTGATCAGAAAAAGCGATCGGGTTAACGGAAAAGGATGTGATCTCTCCGATCAAGAGGGCGTCCGCGGTCCCGGGGTCAGCCGAAATCTCCACTTTTCCCCTGGCCACAAGCTCATTGATGACACTCTGGGTCAACTTCACGTCCAGCTCAAAGCGGGTCGTCTGGTTCTTGAACATCGGAATGCTGATCCTCTTGACATGAGACGGGAGAAAGCTCCCGGTCCCCCGTAAATGATAACCGCAGTGGATGAGGAAAAGACAGGCGCAGACAAGCCCGGCCGTTTTTTTCATCATCCCTCCGCTAAACGACGATATTGACCAGTTTATTCTCGACGCAGATAACCTTCCTGACCTCTCTGCCGGCAACAAGCGCGCGGATGCGCTCGAGATGAAGCGCCCGCAGACGCATGTCCTCTTCCGAGATCCCCGCCTCCGCTTCAAATTTATCCCTGAGCTTGCCGTTGACCTGAACAATCACCGTCACTTTTTCCTCTTTCGCCAGTTCAGGATCGAACGCCGGCCATGGATAACGAGCCAGGAGCTCTTTGTGCCCCGTCCTTTCCCAGAGCTCCTCGCACAGATGAGGAGCGAAGGGAGAGAGGAGAATGATCAAGTTTTCCAGGGCCAGGCGCAAGATTTCCCGGCCATCCTGGCTCTTTTCTAAGGCGTCTTTGACTCTTCTGATGAGGTTATAGAGCTCCATGATTGAGCTTATCGCTGTGTTCAGGTGAAACCTTTTTTCGATATCCTCGCCGACTTTCCTGATCGTTTGATGAGTTTTCTTCAACACCAGCACGCCCGCTTCCCCGCCTCGGCCGGACGGCCCGGACGACGGCCGGCTTCTTTCCTCGAAGATATCCCTGTTTTCCTCTATAACTGACCAGACTCTATTAAGGAAACGGAAACACCCCTCAATTCCTTCCTCGGTCCAGGCAAATTCCTTCTCGGGCGGAGAGGCGAAAAGGATAAAAAGCCTGAGCGCATCGGCTCCGTATTCCTCGATCATATCATCCGGATAGACGACGTTTCCCCTGGATTTGGACATGGCTGCGCCGTCTTTCGTGACCATGCCCTGCGCCAGGTAATGAGGGAAAGGCTCGGAGATCGTCGTGGACCCTAAGTCCCTGAGGACAAGAGTAAAAAACCGGGAATAGATCAGGTGGAGGATGGCGTGCTCGACACCGCCTATGTAAAGGTCAATAGGAAGCCAGTAAGAGGCAATGTTGGGGTCAAACGGTGCTTTCCGTTCATGGGGCGTGGTGTATCGGAAGAAGTACCAGGAGGAGTCGAAGAACGTGTCCATCGTGTCCGTCTCACGCCTGGCCTTTCCGCCGCATTTCGGGCAGACAGCGTTCACGAACTCGGGCACTTTTTCCAGCGGAGAACCTTCTTCCCCTGTAAATGTCACATTCGACGGAAGCTCCACGGGAAGGTCTTTGTCAGGAACGCCGACGGTTCCGCATTTCTCACAGTAGAGGATTGGAATTGGCGTTCCCCAGTAACGCTGTCTGGAAATCCCCCAGTCCCGGAGCCGGTAAACCGTGCTTTTGCTGCCGAACCCTTTTTGGCGGGCATATTCGGCCATCTCTTCTATGGCCAGGCTTGATTTCAATCCTGAAAAGGGGCCCGAATTGACCAAAACGCCCTCTCCTTCGAAAGCTTTTTCCAGCGGGCCCTTGAAATCGGGATTCTCCTCAGGAGCGATGACGACTCTAATCTCCAGCCCGTACTTCAGGGCAAACTCAAAATCCCTCTGGTCGTGAGCCGGGACGGCCATCACAGCGCCAGTCCCATAATCCATCAGCACGTAATTGGCGATCCAGACGGGGATTTTTTCACCGGAAAAGGGGTTGATAACTTTCTTCCCCGTGTCCACTCCGGCCTTTTCTTCTTCTCCCGGCCTCCTTTTCATCCGGGCTTCCCTGATGCTCCGGCCAATCCAGTCCTGAATCCCCGCCTTATCCTTCCGGTCCGTAATAAGCTCCTGGCTGAACGGATGCTCGGGCGAAAGAAGCAAGAAGGTGGCGCCGTAGATGGTGTCGATCCTGGTGGTGAAGACGTCAACGGACAGGGATGAATTCTCTAAGGCAAAAGAAAGGAGAGCGCCCTCGCTTTCTCCTATCCAGTTCTTCTGCATCAGGAGGACGTGTTCCGGCCATTTCTCCAGTATCCCGTGCCCCTCCAGGAGCTCCCGCGCATAAGCCGTGATCTTGAGGAACCAATGGTCCATCTCTTTTTGCTCGACGACCGAATCGCAGCGCCAGCAGGCTCCGCCCGCTGCCTGTTCGTTGGCCAGGACAGTCCGGCACTGCGGGCACCAGTTCACCCAGCTTTTTTTGCGGAAGGCCAGGCCTCGCTCGAACATTCTCAGAAAAATCCACTGATTCCACTTGTAGTATTCGGGAAGACAGGTGTTGATCTCCCTGGACCAGTCGTAACTGCAGCCAAGTCTCTTTAGCTGGGTCCTCATGTGGCCGATGTTATCGAGCGTCCACTTTTGAGGATGAACCCCGTGCTGGATGGCCGCATTCTCCGCGGGCATCCCCAGGGCGTCCCAGCCTATCGGGTGGAGGACATTCAGGCCTTTCATGAGCTTGAGCCGCGATACCACGTCTCCGATCGTGTAGTTCCGGACATGTCCCATGTGGATGCGGCCTGAGGGGTAGGGATACATTTCCAAGCAATAGTACTTTTTCTTCGAAGGCTCATCGAGGGCATGGAAAACTCTTCTCTCTTCCCAGGCCTTCTGCCACTTCGCCTCGATCTCCTGGAACGGATAGAAGCCTTTCGTCATTGATCAGCTCATTTCTCTGTGGTAATGAAAAATTCTTAAATTCAACGATAAATATTATGGGCAGATCATTTAAAAGTCAAGGAACACAGCCTGCTTCTCGGGTGACCTCTTTGTCAGGACAAAGTTCGGCTGGCCCGGTCCAATGGGGAAACGGCTGCGCCGGCTGCATGAGCGTTCATGGAACCAGTTGTGCCTCATTCTAAATCTATTCAGTTTCTCTGGCAGCAACTCCAGAGCGGTAATTTTATAAGGAAATTGCTTAGATGAGCGAATTTTGATAATTTCAGATGAACGAGGAGGTATAAGATGGCTGTTCAACCAAAAGCTCTGGTTGTGGCCGTGGTGACGATCCTTCT
>JBBILQ010000045.1:0-23396 GCA_037444845.1 Candidatus Aminicenantota bacterium
TGACGCGGGTGGGCGACCAACACTATTGTTGAATGTCAACAGCTTGCTATTCGAGAAGTTGCCGCCTAGTGTTGAAAAATATCTTCAAGAAGGAGAGCGACGGGGCATTCACCAAAAAACACTGATAAAGACGAGAAAACCGTGGTATCGAATGGAAACACGTAGAATACCACCGATTTTATTTGCCTACTTAGGCAGAAGAAATGCCCGTTTCATCAGAAACCACGCTCAGGTTATTCCGCTCACCTGCTTTTTGTGTGTTTACCCAAAGCACTCTGATCCAGCTTTTGTTGAGCGTCTCTGGAGAATTCTTTCAGATTCAAAGACAGTCAACAACTTGAAAAAAGTGGGCAAAACATACGGCAGTGACGCCATTAAAGTTGAGCCCAGAGCACTTGAGCGTTTGCCTTTGCCTGAAGATCTCATTCGCACAGAAGGGTTGGACAGGTACATAGAACCAAGACAGAGGACTTTTGATTTCAGAGTAACCTGAGCTAACAAAAGGATGAACCTGACCTTTATTCCGCTGCGCTCCATAAAGGCAGGTTATCCTTCACGTTGGGAGGCTATGCACGCACCCTCGGCTTCATATGCGTAGAGACAATCCGCTGTTCTACGAGCACGACCTCGACGGCACTCTGCGTGCGCACCTGGCTGGGATCGGCGCGAAGGTGGACGCCATCCCCCAGGATCAGTTCATGAACGCGCGACCCGAGGACGTCGTTGAGCACCTTGTTTCAGAGATGACGATTGATCCGCTCGTCATCTACGAAGATCGTGCCGAGATGGAACAGAAGGAAACGAAGATCGATGTCGCCGGCCGGAGAGACAGGAATCCTTTCGGGGATCCGGATCCGATATACGTCCCTGATGTCGCAGTCACAGTCACTATCCCGTTTACCGGAGATAGCCAGCTCTGGACGTTCCGTCCCAACCAGTGGCAGAGCGTCTTTCCGCGCGGGCGCGTGTCACCAGCTCGAGAAAAGGGTGTCAGTCACCTCTACATCGACATGGCACAGCCTGCTGACGAGCCGGCGGAGCGCTTCAAGAGTCGCCTGGATAGCGAGCTCCAATCGATCCGTTTCTATGTCGAAGCGCAGCGTAGGCAGATAGATCAATTCAATGCCGGCCTTCGCGCGGCGATCCGCCCAGCTGTCGATGCGCGAAGAGCCCGGATCCAAAAGCACCAGGGCCTCAAGGACGTCTTAGGTATTCCCTTGAAGCATCGTGAAGGTGCGCCGTCGGTCGAACCCATCAAGCTCACCCGAAAGCTGGTCCGGCCTCTCCCTCCACCGCCAAAGTCGGGATATCAACCCGAGCCCGGCATTTCCGACGAGGACTATGGACACATCCTCTCGGTGATACGTCATGAGGGACGGACTTTTGAGACGACGCCGAAGACTTATGCGGTTCACGACGAGGAAGAGCTGCGAGACATCCTCCTTGCTCACTTGAACGGTCACTACCAAGGCGAGGCGAGCGCCGAGACCTTCAGACGCGGCGGGAAGACCGACATTCGCATCGAAGACAATAATCGCGCTGCCTTTGTTGCAGAATGCAAAATTTGGAAGGGCCCGAAGGAGCTGTCGCAAGCCATAGACCAGCTGTTGGGCTACCTCACTTGGCGGGACTGCAAGGCAGCACTGGTTGTATTCAACAAGCACAACGCTAAGTTCAGTGCGATCGTGGAGAGTATTCCCTCGTTATTTGAGTCGCACGCAAATTTTCGAGGGGTGTTGCTACCCGGGAGCAGTGGGGAATGGCAGTTCCGGATGGCGTCACGCGAGGACGAAGGCCGTGTTGTCCGTGTGCATGTCTTCGTCTTCAATCTATATGTGGGCTAGCCGCCCAACAACGCCTTGCAGCCGACCCTGCTCCGCTGCGCTCCGCAGGGCGGCTGACGCGCGCCGTTAGAGGGGATAGCCTAAGCCGACTCTTGATTTGTCGAGTCGGTTGGGTTACTCCTAATCGTGCCCCGGTCTGCGGGCTGGCCTCCGGACTCCGGATAAAAGCAGCTCTGGTCAAGGACGATCGTTGGCTGGTTATCATAAGACAGCCTTTCGACGAGATCCGATTCAAATTCTGTCCTGCAGACGTCGTCAAAGTAAAGCCTGCCGGAGATAATAATTTCGTTTTTCTGGTGGGTCGGCTATATGAGCGACAAAGCAGCAATTTCACCTCACACCATTGTAGAGAACGATAAACCGAGGGATTGTCGAATGTCAAGCCGAGCTGAAAGTGAGATCAAAGTGGGGGTGAATGACGCAGGAAGCCGCGGACAAGGTCACGAGCGCCGGAAAACAGCCAGACCTCTCCTCGCAGGGCAAGAGGACATTAAGAGAAATATTCAGCGCGGCCCTCGTACTCCGCAGGGGGAATCAGAGCGAGAAAATGTCAACCAAAGTTGCCGTTCAACCAGGAGAATGGAAACGGCTGGGAACAAGGCCAAGCGCGCGATTTAGCCCGCTCAAACTGCGCCCAGGTGAAGTTTACAACGTGAGCGTCCGGATGCGTGTCGGAGAGATCAAAGGGGAAACCGCATCATTCATCGCCTGAAATCCGATACGATTATTGTCCTGAAGATTGGGCATCGAAAAGGCAGCTCGCCGGCGGTGTTTTTACAGGGATCTCCAGCCTCCCGGGCATAGGGCCCCATAATTTTTATATGGTAGTAGGAGAGGCATCTCCCGAGGACATCATGAAGGCGACCTGCGTCGGGTTTCTCGTGAAGGAAGTGACAGGTTACGGGATCAACCCCGTCAACGGCAATTTCAGCGGCGGGGCCGCCGGGTTCTGGATTGAGGACGGCGCGATCGCCTATCCGGTAAGGGGACTGACCATTGCAGGCACTGCCGACGAGATGCTCAACGGGATCGACATGCTCGCCAACGACCTCGACCTCAACCGGACGCTGACCGCTCCGACCTTCCGGATCAAACTTCTTCAGATCGGCGGCGAATAAACTGAGTAATAAAACGGATGAATCACTCCGTGTTTTCTTTTGTCGTGAGCCCGGCGAGTTTCTCCTGAACCCTTCTCAGCTCTTCCCGTGCCTCTTTAAACAATTTGCTTTTGAAGGCCAGAGTGTTCAGCTCCTTCGTTTCGGCCATCGCTTTCCTTAATCGCTCGAGCCTCTGCAGAAGCTCTGCCTCTTTCCGTCGCAGCTTGATGACGTCTTCGTTGTTCATCAGTCTGTTTTTCCCTCCGGCAAGGGAGCGATCCCATCCTTAGACCAGCCCTGGATCTCGTAGTAGGCGTCAAGGATGGAGTTATAGAGATTGACATCGACGGCCTTGCCCTTGTGGGCGCCGCTTGTCAAGGGGACCCGCAGCTTCGGCGGGACAAAAGCATCATAAGTTCGGTCACGGCCCTGGAGGTTGTTGAGGTGCCGCTCAAGGGAGTATATCCTTCTTCCACACTCCTTCAGAGACTCTGGGGAATATTCGATTCCGGTCAGGGCATGATAAAGCGAAAGGAAAGGTTCAGCGGCGACATCAGCCGTGAAAAAGTCGCACAGGCCGAGGGAGTCGACGAGAGCTTTTCCGGCCTGCCCTTCGGCCACATAAGCGGCGAGTTCACGAGCTCCCTTAAGTCCTCCCTCCTCAGCCTGGATTGTCCAGGCGTAGGTGTGGTCGCCGCGGCCGCGGTTCGAGGTTCCGTAGGCCGTGAACATCCCGGGAAAAACTTTGGGGCTGATGCCGGCATAGCCGAGCCCGGCGTAAGCTGTCGTGCAGCAATAGACAATGTCTTCAAGGCCGGAAGCGCCACCGCTGGCCGCCACCTCGGCGATCATACGATCCGTGTGCGTTCCGAGGAGCTTGCCCAGGTCATTCGACTGATAGGCGATGGACGTCAAGGCATTTATCATTTCGGCTGCATCGCCGAATTTCAGCATGCTTCCGTATTTTCTCAGGAATCCTTTCTCGGAAAGCTCCATGGCAGCCGCGGTGACGCTGCCAAAGGTCATCGTGTCAATTCCGAGCTCTTTGCAGAGGCAGTTCAGGTGGAAAATTGCGTCCCGGTCGAGGATGCAGCAGTTAACCCAGAGGGCAATCGTCTCGAATTCAGGCCTGACTCCTTCGCCGGCATAAGGCCCGGCTTCCACCTTGGCCGTGCGGGCACAGAAGATATGCCGGCACCTATTGCAGACACGGTGCTTTCCCGCAATCTCTAAGAAGGCGTCCGTGGAGACGCGGCGGTAGTCATCCGGGTCGAAATAGCCCTCGTCGAAGTTGTGCCAGGGAAGATAGCCGCCGTCGACGCCCAGATACTTTCCGTTGAAGGCGCGGTCGAGCCACCAGGTTGTTCCGGTCTTGGGCCTGAATGAGACGGTCCGGTTGGTGTCTTCGACACTCTCCTTGATCAAGCGGTCGAGCTCCTGGCCAAGCGCCTTGAATTTTTCGGCATCATAAGGGGAGATGGCTTCTTTCCCGTAGGCGGTGATGGCCACAAGGTTTTTCGACCCGAAAACAGCCCCCGCCCCGCCCCTGCCGAAATTCCGGTGGTAGTCGGCGGTCAAGCAGGCAAACTCGACACGGTTCCATCCCGCCGGCCCCGCGCACACCGTGGACGAGCCCTTGATTTTTCCGGAAAGATAATCCGTGATGCCGGAAGATAGGCGAAGGACTTTCTTTCCGTCGACAACCTGGAATAAATCCTCTTCTGCGTCGACGATCCGCACCTCGCCTTCGACGACCTGGAGGCGGACCGGCCGGTCCGCTTTGCCGTCTATGATCAGATGGTCGAAGCCGGCCCTCTTGAGCATGTTAGGAAAAAGCCCGCCGCAGCTCGAATGCGTGATCATCCCGTAAACCGGCCTATGGCCGGGCACCCAGGAGACGGGTTGAGGAGACCGGGTCATCGTCCCGATGAAAGAGCAGGATCCGCGGCCGGCCGTGGGAATGGGAGTGTCATTGGCAGCCGCGTTTCCGATGATGATTCGATTTTTCGGGCTGAGGGGGTCCGTGAGGGGACCGGTCTTTTTCAGGTGCTCGGAAATCAGCTTGGCCTGGAGGCCCCGGCCGCCGACATAATCGCGGCAGAGGTCGGGGTTGGCTTCCTCAACACGGACAGTCCTCTTGGAGAGGTCAATCCACGCCCATTTTCCCCTGTATCCGAAATTCATTTTCTCCGCGTCGGTCATGGTCACACCTAAATTAAAAGAGCAAAGAAATCTGGCCGACCGCTTTTTCAATCGTCACGAGGGAAAATATATGACGCCGCTCGACGGCTTGTCAATCAGCAAAAAAACCTTATTTTTTAGATGGTCTCATTGGCACTATTTGAGGATAGAAAATAGTGAAACGGGTGAACCAGCCCCCATTTTTGGAGAAAATTTTATAATAATTATGTATGCTGTCCCCTATTTGCACCCTTAGCGGAGGCGGCGTTTGAGCTCGGCCCTCATCTCTCTGTCGAGGTCGCGCTCCTTGATGGCCTGCTTCTTCTCGTAAGCCCTCTTCCCCTTAGCGAGGGATATTTCCACTTTGACCTTGCCTTTGTCGTTGAGGACCACCTTGGTCGGGATGAGCGTGTACCCTTTTTCTCTGATTTTTCCTATGAGCCGCTTGATCTCCTGGCGATGGAGAAGAAGTTTGCGTTCGCGCAGCGGGTCGTGGTTAAACCGGTTTGCCGGCTCGTAGGGGCTGATATGTGCCTGCAAGAGGAAGACTTCACCGTTTCTGACTTCCCCGTAGCTATCTTTCAGGCTGATCCTTCCCTCCCGGACCGACTTGACTTCGCTTCCCACGAGGGCGATCCCGGCCTCGAAACGTTCGACGATTTCATAATTATGATAGGCTTTCTTATTCGAGGCGATGATGTTCACGGTCTTTCTCTCTGGACCCAGGGCTGAGGATGATCCTGACCAGGCTGATATGACGCTTGGTCATCTTTTCGACGATGAATTGATTTCCCTTAAACTCCAGGGCGTCTTTTTCGTGAGGGATCCTTCCGAATTGATAGAGGAGGAATCCGGCCAGCGTCGTGAACCCGGCCGTCTGCGGCAGACACAGCGGAAGCCTCTGACACAGTTCCTTGATCGATGCGTTGCCCCTGACGATGTAAATGTTCTTGCCCGCGGCCTGGAACCACTCTTCAACCTTATCGTCGTATTCGTCTTGTATCTCGCCGACGATCTCTTCGATGATGTCCTCGAGCGTGACGATTCCTTCGAACGTCCCGAATTCATCCACAACGAAAGCCAGATGGACGGCGTTCTCCTGCATCTGGATGAGGACTTTTTCGATCGAAGCCGACTCGGGGACGAACATCGGCTGCCGGAGCATATTTCTAATGTTAAATTCTTTATTATCAACAAAATACGGGATTAAATCCTTGGCGTGGATGAGGCCCTCGATGTTGTCCAGCCTGCCTCTGTAAACGGGGAGCCGCGAAAATTCACTCGAGAGAACGGTGTCCATGACCTGCTCCAGGGAAGAGTCAATCTCGACAGCTTTCACCTCAGGCCGGGCAACCATGATTTCTTTGACCGGCCGCGACCCGATATCCAGAGCGCCACTGATCATCTTCCTGCGCAAGGAAGACATCCCTTTGATTCCCTTGGCAAGGATGAGCTTTGCTTCCTCTTCGTTGAGAGCTTGCGACTTTCCAGTTCTTTCAGCAGGGCGTGGAATGAGAAGACGGGAAAGGAGCGTAAAAGCTTTGACCAACGGATAAAAAATACGGACAAAAAAGCGCAAAGGGTGGACAACGAGCAGGGAAACTTTGACGGGATGGTAAGCGGCGTATGTTTTAGGGTTGATTTCGCCGAAGACGAGGATGAGAAGAGTGGTGACCAGCGTTGCCAGAAGCGCGGCCTGCCTCGGGTCGGGGACGAAGGACAGAAAAATGAGGGTGGCGATGGATGCGGCCGCGACATTGACCAGGTTATTCCCGATGAGGATGGCCGCCAGGATATAGTCTACTCTGACCATCATTCGCTTGATCAGCCGCGCTCTCCGGGAGCCCTTTTGTTCAAGGAGGTCGAGCGCAAACGGGTTTGAGGCCACAAGGGCCGTCTCGGAAGAGGAAAAGAAGGCGCTCAGGAACAAAAATAGGATGAAGAGAAGGATAGAGGTTGGGATCATCTGGGGAAGCTAAATTTCCAAGGGCGGCTTCACATCCTTGAAGCACAGAGACAGCGTGTCGAGGATGCGCTGCTCGATCTTGGAGAGAGGAAGAGAGGAAACCTCGGAGATTTCGGCCGCGAGCAGCTCTTTGGCTTTTTCCAGCATTTTTTTTTCCCGAAAAGAAAGGGACTTGGTCAGGCTCAGGTAATAGAGGCTTTTGAGGACGCTGGCCATGTCGAAGATTGTGCCCGAACGCATTAAATTAACATGTTCCTTGTACCGGCCTTTCCAGTCTGTCGTTACGTCCACGTGCCTTTTTTTCAGAAACCTGAAGATGTCTTCGACCGAATCCTCAGAGACCAGTTTGCGGATGCCGATTTCATCGGTGTTGTTAGCGGGAACTAAAACAAGGGTGTTATTGGCCAGAATCCTGACGTGGTAGATCTTGAACTTTTCGCCAAAGAGGTTTTCCTCTTGGATATTTTCGATGACGGCGAGGCCTTGATTGGGATAGATGATTCTATCCCCAATCTTGAACGAGTTCATTATTAAAATTATAGACTAAACACCATGGATAGTCAACAAGCTAATCTGGGGAATCATCCCACAAGAACGCCAGGCCCCGCGCTGCCTCGGCGTCATTTCGGCTTGACAGACGAGGCAGGCTTTATTAACATAAAGGTCTCTCAAAGCAGGACGGCATCATGAAGAGCACGTTTCAGCCGAACGTGAGAAGACGGAAGAGGACACATGGTTTCCGGGCGAGGATGAAAACAAAGGCTGGCCAGAGGGTCCTCAAGAACAGAAGAAAAAAGGGCAGAAAAAGAATCGCTGCCTGATGAGTGAAAGCCTCAATTCCCGAGAGAGGATCAGGAAGAAGAAGGATTTTTTATTTCTTTATAGAAAAGGCAACCGATACAAGGGAAAATATTTTAGCCTCATCTATCTTCCAAGCAGGTTGACTTTTTCCCGCGTGGGAGTTGTTGCCAGCAGAAAAGTCGGGAATGCCGTGACCCGGAATAAGGTCAAACGGCGGATGAGAGATTTATTTCGAAGGAACAAGGGATTGTTAAACTTTCCCCTCGACATGCTCATCATTGCCCGGCCAGAAACGGGAGAGGTGAAGTGGCCAGAATTGAAAGAGCAGTACATGGCTGCGGTCGAAAGAATTTTTAAGAAGAAAAGAGAGCGATGAAAAAGGTAGCGCTGACGGCCATCAGGCTTTACCAGGCAGTCCTCTCCCCTATCTTCGGCGGGCAGTGCCGCTTCTATCCCAGCTGTTCCTCTTACACTCTGGAGGCCGTCGCCAAGAACGGAGCGCTAAAAGGGGCTTTTCTCGGGATCAAAAGACTGCTCAAGTGTCACCCCTTTCATCCGGGCGGAGTCGACCTGGTTCCGTAAGAGGTCTGTGTTATGGAGAAGAGATTAATCCTGGCCATCGTCCTTTCCTTTCTTGTGCTCGTCCTTTATCAGGCGATTTTCTTGAGAAACAGGCCTCAGCCTGAACCGGGGGAGCAGCCGCAGAAGCCGGTCGAGCTAGAAGAGATAGCCCCGGCTCTCAAACGGCCTGAGGCAAAGAAAGAGAGCCTTCCGGTTCTCCCGGCCGAGGTTGAGGAGGCCAGAGCGCAGGCTGAAGAGAAGGTCGTTGTAGAGACGTCTCTCTACCAGGCGGTCTGGAGCAACCGCGGAGCGTCGCTCCGGAGCTGGAGGTTGAAGACGCACAGAGACGAAAACGGCGAAGACTTAGAGCTTGTCTCAGGCCGGGCTGTTCAGGCCGGCAAGTATCCCTTTTCCCTCGAGACTCAGGATGCTGACCTGGACCTTGCCGCCAACGACAGCCTCTATGTGCCATCCGTCTTACGGCTGAACCTTCGAGACGGAGAAAAGGGGGAGGTTAAATTTTATTATTCCGATGGGAATACTATAATAATAGAAAAAATCTTTGTCTTCGCCGGCGGAACCTACGCTTTCGACGTCAGGATGAGCGTGTGGAAAGACGGCCGGGAAGTAGAGCCGCGTCTTCTCTGGGGCCCGGGGATAGGCAACCCGCTGCCATCGGACAAGCGGCATCAATTCGGGGGTGGAAGCGGAGTTGCTGTCCTGGCAGCCAACAGAGTCTACCGTCTGGATGAGAGGAAGGTCAAGCCGGAAACGAGCGCTGTCAACTTTGCCGACTGGGCCGCTTACGAGGACAACTACATGGCTGCGCTCTTCCTGACCCCGGGCCAGCGGGGCAGCGCCCGCATCCAGCAAGAAGGCGGGGACCAACAGGCCGCCTTTTTCTTTCTCTCGGTAAGCCGGCCTGAGAGGGCTTACATCGGGCCAAAAGAATCCAATCGCCTGAAAGAGTTCGGTCACGGCGCAAAAAAAATAATCAATTTCGGTTTCTTCGGCGCTATTGCTGAAGTTCTCCTTGTCTCCATCCAATTTGTCCATAAATTCATCCCCAACTGGGGTTTTTCTATCATCATCCTGACCCTGCTGATCAAGATTCTCTTTTTCCCTCTGACTTACAGCAGCACAAAGTCCATGGCCAAGATGCAGGAACTCCAGCCCAAGATAAAAGCTTTGAGAGCCAAGTACAAAAAAGCCAAACAGGACATTTCCCAGCGGCGCCAGATGAACGAGGAGATGATGCGGCTCTACAAAGAACACGGCATCAACCCGGCTGGCGGCTGTCTGCCCATCTTGATTCAGATTCCGGTGTTCTGGGGCTTTTTCAGGCTCCTTGTCATTGGGATCGAATTCAGGCACAGCCCGTTCATTCTCTGGATCAACGACCTTTCCGTTAAAGATCCTTACTATGTCACACCCATCCTAATGGGCGCGACGCAGTTCATCAGCCAGAAGATGACGCCAACCTCTGCTGACCCGGCCCAGGCCAGGATAATGCTCATCATGCCTGTCATCATGACTGTTTTTTTCATGAATTTTCAGAGCGGGCTGGTCCTCTATTGGCTGACCAATAATGTCCTTCAGATCGGCCAGCAGTACATCATGAACAGGATGATGGGCAAGAAAAAGAGAGAAGCGCATGGAAAAAAACGAAAAAGGTGAAGAGCTTCAGGAATTCAAGGGGAAAAACCTTGACGGAGCCCTGAGCCAGGCCGAGCATGTTCTCAAAATGCCCAGGGAGAAACTGAATTATGAAATTGTGACCGCAAAGACCAAGCTCTTCGGCATCCGGGGAAAAGAGATCGTCATCCGGGCCTGGCCGAAAAAAGAGCTCGATGCCCGAAGCGTCGATGATTTCCTGGAACGGATACTTCCTCATTTTCCCCTCCAGTTAACCTACCAGGTTAAAAGGAGGAATGAAACGATTTACATTATTTTTAACGGCGAGGACAAAAGCCTGCTTCTCCGCAAGGACGGAGCCTTGCTGTTAGCTTTTCAGCATCTCCTGAACAAGATTTCGCCGCACAAAGTGCAGGTTGACTGCGAATTCTACAGGCGGAGGAAGGAAAAAAGGCTGAGGGAATTTGCCCAGGAGGTCGCGTATCAGGTCAGCGAGACAGGCAAGAACGAAACCCTCGACCTTATGAACCCGTACGAAAGGCGGATTGTTCATATCGCCGTGAACCAGGTTCCCGGGATAACGAGCGAGAGCATAGGCGAGGGGTTCCTCAAGCGAGTCAAGGTCTTCCCCGTCAACAAACCAGGCGACTGAGCCGGCCGGCAGCGCTTATTTACTAATTCCGTTTTCTCCTTTAAAATTGATTTCTCGATGCTCGAAGACACGATCATTGCTATTTCTACGCCTGCAGGTTATGGAGGCCTGGGTATCGTCCGGCTGAGCGGCGAGGGGGCCCTTGGTATCGCCAAAAAGATCTTTAAACCAAAGAAAAATCGAGGAAGAATACCGCCGCGCTGCCTTGTCCTGGGCGAGATTTATGACAGTAAAAAAGAGGAGTCGATCGACGAAGCCTACCTTGTTTTTTTCCCCAAGCCGAGGTCCTACACCCGTGAGAACGTGGTCGAAATCTCCTGTCATGGAAGCCCTGTCATCCTCGAGGAGGTGGTCCGCCTGGGCATCAGGGCTGGCGCCAGGCCAGCTCATCCGGGCGAATTCACGCTTCGGGCTTTTCTCCGCGGCAGGATCGACATCCTCCAGGCCGAAGCTGTCAACGACCTTATCACTGCCGCGTCGCTCGAACAAGCCAAGATTTCTTTTGGCCAGCTACGAGGAAGGCTCTCGCGCAAGATAGAAGAATTGAGGAGAAAAATCATCAAGGTTCTGAGCCAGGTTGAATCCGCTATCGAATTTCCCGAGGATGGACTTCCGCTCAGACCTGAGCATATCGGCCGAAGCCTGAAAGAAGTAATCGCCGCGATTGGCAGGCTCATCGACAGCTACGAGGCCGGGAGAACGATGAC
This sequence comes from Candidatus Aminicenantota bacterium, assembly GCA_037444845.1. Classification (GTDB taxonomy): domain Bacteria; phylum Acidobacteriota; class Aminicenantia; order Aminicenantales; family UBA8522; genus JARYMI01. The sequence continues at coordinate 11,445 of JBBILQ010000045.1, forward strand.
TGAAGGACTGAGCCTTGCAATCGTGGGCAAGGCCAATGTCGGGAAATCCACTCTTTTTAATGCTCTTTTGGATGAAGAAAGGGCGATTGTCAGCCCTTATCCGGGAACAACGAGGGATTATCTCAGGGAAAGGATGACCATCAAGGGCTCTGTTTTTCAACTCGTCGATATGGCCGGGCTCGACAGGCCCTCTCACGCCATAGAAGAAGAGGGAATCAGAAGAGGCCTGAATCTGGCTTCGAGGGCCGACGGTATCCTCCTTGTTCTTGATTCTTCCCGGCCAGAAACTCAGGCTGACTTGAGGCTCATCAGGAAATACAGGCATAAAAAGACGATTTTTTTATTCAACAAATGCGACCTTCCCGGAAAAATCGACAAAGACAAGTGCCGGGCTCTGGACAGGGGGCAGCCCTGGCTTGACATCTCTGCGTTGAACGGGACAAACCTGGGAAAACTCAAGGAGGCGATTCATCGGGTTTTTATCCCCAAAGCCGTTGCTGGGGAAGAAGTCATATTCCACCAGAGACAAAAATTCCTTCTCGAACAGGCCCTTGTTCCTTTAGAGCAAGCCCTCAAGCTTATGGACCAGGGGTATACGGAGGAGGTGGTGGCAGAGGAGATCCGCCAGGCGCTTCCGGCCATCAGTAGCCTGACCGGAGAGATCAGGCCGGATGACATTATCAACAGTATTTTCAGTCGGTTCTGTGTCGGAAAATGAGCAGGGGAAGGTCTGCTGCCTCTGATTTCGATGTCATCGTGGTCGGCGCAGGGCACGCTGGCTGCGAAGCGGCTTATGCCGTAAGCAAAATGGGTCTTCAGGCCCTTCTTATAACCATTCATCTGGAGACCATTGCCCAGATGTCCTGCAACCCGGCTATCGGAGGCCTGGCCAAGGGACATTTAGTGCGAGAGGTCGATGCTCTTGGGGGTCTCATGGGTATTCTAACAGATGAGACAGGAATTCAGTTCAGGCTGCTCAACCGCAGCCGGGGAGGTGCTGTCCAGGCGCCGCGCGCCCAGTGCGATAAGGCGCTCTACCGCCTGACTATGAAAAAACGGCTGGAAGAGACGCCCAACTTAACTCTTTTTCAAGGGATTGTGACCGAGGTGCTCATTTCTGGAGCCAAGGCGAAGGGTGTCAGGACCATGGACGGGAACTCCATATCAGCCAGGGCAGTCATCCTGTCGCCAGGGACATTCCTGAGCGGGCTTATACACATGGGGCTGTATTCTTATCCGGCGGGGAGGGCGAACGAGCCAGCCGCAATCGACCTGAGCGATAGCTTGAAGAGGTTAGGGCTAAAGATGTTCCGGCTGAAAACTGGGACGCCGATGAGGCTTGACAAGCACTCGATCGACTGGGAAGTTTTCACTCCCCAGCCTGGAGATGAAGTGCCAGTTCCCTTCTCTTTCCGCACACGCCGGCCTCTGGAAAACAAAGTCCTGTGCCACCTTGGATACACTAATGCTCGGGCTCATGAGGTCATCCGGAAAAACCTGGATAAGTCGCCTCTTTACAGCGGCAAGATCACTGGCATCGGACCGCGGTACTGCCCATCGATAGAAGACAAGGTCGTAAAGTTCCCGCACCACGAACGCCATCAGTTTTTCCTCGAGCCCGAAGGCTTGAGCACTTCAGAAATCTATGTCAATGGCCTGTCATCAAGCCTTCCTTACGAGGTCCAAAAGGAAATCCTGGAGAGCATTCCTGGCCTGGAGCGTGCAAAAATCCTCAGGCCGGCCTACGGAATCGAGTATGATGCTGTCTCGCCGGTTGAACTCAAACACACTCTGGAAACTCGCCAAATCGATAACCTTTATCTCGCCGGACAGATCAACGGGACTTCCGGATACGAAGAGGCAGCCGCCCAGGGTCTTATGGCCGGGATTAACGCCGGCTTGAAAATCAAGAAGAAAGCGCCGTTTCTTCTCGGCCGGCATGAGGCCTACATCGGAGTCCTTATTGATGACCTGGTAACAAAGGGAGTCGAGGAACCGTACAGGATGTTCACTTCGCGAGCCGAGCACAGGTTACTCCTGAGAGCGGACAATGCTGATCAAAGGCTCATCGGCTATGGGTTCGAGCTGGGGCTTATCGGCAGAGAGGATTTCCGGGCATATCTTGAGAAAAAGGAAAGACTGAAACGTGTTTTTACTTTTCTTCAAGGAAAAAAGGTCAGGGTCGACAATAAAGATAAAATTTCTCTTCGGGACTGGCTAAAAAAACCTGATGTGAGAATGGAAAATGTGCTAAAATATGCAAAACTTCCTGTTCACCTATCTGATGAGGAGATGAGAGTTGTTGAGTGCGAAGTTAAATATGAAGGATATGTCAAGCGGCAGGATAAAGAGATCGCTCGGATGAGAAAAATGGACAGGCTAAAAATCCCAGAAGGGCTAAATTTCCGCGAAATTCCTGGGCTAACCCGAGAAGCTGTTGAAAAGTTAGAGGGTTTCAGGCCGAAATCAGTCGGTCAGGCCAAGAGAATACCCGGGCTGACTCCAGCCGCTATTGTCAACATGTGCTTATTCCTCAAAGCCAGAGCGAGAAAAAAGTCGGGCGAGGGACGTCCTGTTCCACGTGAAACATTGAGCTGAAATGGGTAGAGTCATCGCTGTCGCCAACCAGAAAGGTGGAGTCGGGAAGACGACCACTGTGGTCAACCTGGCCGCAGCCCTGGCCTTGAAGAACAACCGGGCGCTGGTCATCGACCTTGATCCTCAGGGAATGGCAACGGCCAGCCTGGGGAAGACAAAAGAGGTGCGGAAGGGAATCTACCAGGCCATGATGAACGGCCGGGACATGTTAGAGTTCATCCTGGGAACTGAGCTCGACAACTATTACGTTTGCCCGGGGTCGCCGGAGTTAGCCGGGGTCGAAGTCGAGCTCTTCAACCTGGAAAAAAGAGAGCGGAAACTGCGCGATGCTTTAGAAAAAATCAGGCGGCAATTTCATTACATTTTCATCGATTGCCCTCCTTCTCTGGGTTTCTTAACCATCAATGCGCTGACCGCGGCCGATTCAGTCATGATCCCCATTCAGTGTGAATTCCTCTGTATGGAAGGAATTCCAGACCTCCTGGCAATCTTTGACCAGGTGAGGACTTACTTCAACCCTTCTCTTTCTATCGAGGGAATCGTCCTGACAATGTATGACGAAAGGACAAACCTTTCCAAGCAGGTGGCTGAAGAGATCCGGCGGTCTCTCAGAGCGCTTGTTTTCCAGGTTGTTATCCCGAGGAGCGTTAGGCTGGCCGAGGCTCCCAGCTTTGGCCGGCCGATCATCCTGTATGATATCAAATCCAGGGGCGCTGAAGCTTATCTCGACCTGGCTCAGGAGATGCTGAAAAAATGACTAAAAAGGCTTTGGGAAAAGGCTTGGGGGTGTTTTTGCCCGATGATTACGGTATTCTCAAGGATGAGCGGTATGCCGAGGTGGATATTGACTCTGTTATGGCCAACCCGATGCAACCACGGCTCAAGTTTGATGCTGCTTCAATCGATGAGCTGGCGCAGTCGATTAAAGAGACCGGCATTCTTCAGCCCATCTTAGTTGTGCCAGAAAATGATCAGTACAGGATAATTGTCGGCGAGCGAAGATGGCGGGCAGCCTTGAAAGCTGGGCTGAAGAAAATCCCTGTCCTGATTCGCTCCATCCCAAAAGAGCGACAGCTCGAGGTTTCACTGATCGAGAACCTCCACCGCGAGGACCTGAATCCCCTGGAAATTGCCTTTGTCTACAAGAGAATGATCGATGAACTCGGTTTCACCCATGAAGACATTGCCGAGAGGGTTGGCAAAGACCGGTCTTCAGTGACTAATTATCTGCGTCTGCTCTCGCTTCCCAAGAGTATACAGGATTACCTTGCTGAGAATAAGATTTCGATGGGACATGCCAGAGCCCTGGTCTCTCTTGATAACGCTGACCTCCAGGCTGAGGTAGCTCAACAGATTGTCAACAAGGACCTGAACGTGAGAGAAGTTGAGAGGCTGATTTCAAGGCTGAAAAGAGCTCCTGCAAAATCAAGAAAGGAGTCATTCGACCCAAACCTTCAGGCGGTGGAAGAGGAGCTCATCAGGCTATTAGGAACTAAGGTGTCGATATCTGGAAGCCAGAAAAGAGGGACGATCAAGATATTTTATTTTTCTCTGGACGATTTGAACAGGATATACGAAAAAATTAAAGGAGAGGCATGATGAAAGAAAAGAAAAAAGAGTATGATGAGAGCAAGATCACGGGCTTTTTTGACAAAGACACGGAGTTCCAGGGCGACCTTTCGTTCAGGGGCGCTTTTCGCATCGACGGCCATTTCAAGGGAAGGATCAATTCCGAGTCGATGTTGATCATCGGCGAGCAAGGAAAAGTAGAAGCCGATATCAAGGTGGGCTATCTCGTTGTCAACGGTGAAGTAAAAGGAAACATCCAGGCTGCGGATAAAGTGGAAATCCATTCTCGAGGCCGGGTCATCGGCACTGTCAGCGCTCCCAAGTTGGCCGTGGAAGAGGGCGCCCACATGGAAGCCAACTGCCACGCTGGAGAACAGGCGGCGTTTCCGCCGGCTGAAGCAAAGGACTGAACGGGAGAAGGTTAGTGAAAAAGGCAGTTGCCCTGATTCCCTGCCGCTACGAATCCAGCCGCTTCCCGGGTAAACCGCTTGCTCTTATCCTTGGGAAGCCGATGATTCAAAGGGTTTATGAGGGAATCAAGCAGGCCGAGCTCGTGGACAGAGTAATCATCGCCACAGACGACGGGAGAATTCTGCGGGCAGCCGAAGGCTTCGGTGCGGAAGCGGTAATGACCTCATCGGGCCACCGCACGGGGACAGAGAGAGTGGCCGAGGTAGCCCGGACGATCGAGGTTTCGTTGATTATTAACGTTCAGGGCGATGAACCTCTCATCACAGGAGAAATGGTCGATGCTCTGGTTATGACCCTCCAGGACGGCTCGACACAAATGGCTTCGCTCATGGCGAAGGTCTATGACGTGAGTCTCATCGCAGACCCTAACATCGTTAAAGTCGTGGTCGACGGGCAGGGGACTGCCCTGTACTTCTCCCGGTCGCCCCTCCCCTATCGGGCGCCTGATTTTTTCTGCCAGCACATCGGAGCCTACGGCTTTCAGCGGAATTTCCTCCTGAAGTTTGTCGAGATGGCAAGGTCGAGGCTCGAGGAGGTCGAAAACCTGGAACAGCTCAGAGCGCTTGAAAACGGGCATAAAATAAAGATGATCGAAATCCCTCGGCCGACCTTGAGCGTGGACACGCCTCAGGATATAATCAGAGTCGAAAGTCATCTGAAGACGCGGGAAAATGGCTAAGCCAAAATACATCTTTGTAACGGGGGGCGTGCTTTCGGCGCTGGGCAAGGGGATAGCGGCCGCTTCGATCGGCCGGTTGTTGGAGAGCCATGGCTACAAGATCACTATTCAAAAATTCGACCCCTACCTGAACGTTGACCCGGGGACGATGAGCCCTTTCCAGCACGGCGAAGTCTATGTCACAGACGATGGCACCGAGACAGACCTGGACCTTGGGCATTATGAGAGGTTTACATCAACACGGACGACGAAGGAGCACAACTGGACGGCCGGCAAGGTCTATGAGTCGATCATCCGCAAGGAGCGCAAGGGTGAGTATCTTGGCAAGACCGTCCAGGTCATCCCCCACGTGACCGATGAAATAAAGAAAGCGTTCGCTGCCGTCTCAGATGAGAACGACATTATCATCGTGGAGATCGGCGGGACGGTCGGAGATATCGAGAGCCTTCCGTTTCTCGAAGCAACGCGACAAATGCGGTTGGCCCTGGGAGCAGAGAATACTCTTTTTGTTCACCTTACCTTAGTGCCGTACATCGCCACTTCGGGCGAACTTAAGAGCAAACCGACGCAGCACAGCGTGCGTGAACTCAGGGCCATAGGAATTCAGCCTGATATCATCCTGTGCCGGACGGACCGGTTCCTGACAGGCGATATCAAGGGGAAAATATCGCTGTTCACCAATGTCCCTCTCGAAGCGGTCATCACTGCCAAGGATGTCGATAACATCTACGAGATCCCGCTAATATTCGCTTCAGAGGGGCTGGATGCGTGCATCCTGAAGAAGCTTAACCTGCCCCAGAGGCGAAGAAGCCTGGGTCCCTGGCGTACTCTCGTCGACCGGATGAAAAATCCCCGGGACGAGGTAACCATCGGGCTTGTCGGAAAATATGCGGGGCTGCAGGACTCTTATCTCAGCCTGAAGGAGGCCCTCGTCCATGGGGGAGTGGCCCATGGGCTTAAAGTCAATATTTGCTGGATTGAGGCCGAAACTCTGGAAAAGGGCCAAGTCAAAGATATCCTGGGGGATAAGGATGGAATCCTCGTGCCCGGAGGGTTCGGCATCAGGGGCATTGAGGGAAAGATCAGGGCCGTCGCTTTCGCCCGCAGGAATCGAGTTCCCTATTTCGGCATCTGCCTGGGGATGCAGTGCGCGGCCGTCGAATTTGCCAGGAACGTCGCCGGGCTTGAAGGAGCCAACAGCACGGAGTTCGCCTCGAGCACTCCACACAAGATTTTTTTCCTCTGGCGGGAGCTGCGTCCGGACCACGACCTGGGCGGGACGATGCGGCTGGGCCAGTATTCCTGCCGTCTCGAAAAAGACTCCTTTTCCTATAGAGCCTATAGGAAAACTATGATTTACGAGCGCCACCGCCACCGCTATGAGTTCAACCCGGCTTACGAAGAAAAACTGGCCCGGGCCGGTCTTTTCTTCGCCGGCCGTAACCCTAAGCACAACCTTGTCGAGATCATCGAACTGAAAGACCATCCCTGGTTTGTCGGATGTCAGTTCCATCCGGAATTCAAGTCCAAGCCGTTAACATCCCATCCTTTGTTTAAAGATTTTATCGGAGCGAGCTATGTCCATCGACTCAAGAGGGTCAAGAGAAGTCAAAGTCAGCGATAAGGTCAAGGTTGGAGGCGAAACGCCGCTCTTCCTGATCGCGGGGCCCTGTGTCATCGAGAGCGAGGAGCATGCCTTCTCTCTGGCCGGCCAAATCAAGGTAATCTGCGCGAACATCGGACTGCCGGTCATCTTCAAAGCTTCATTTGATAAGGCCAACCGTTCATCGCTGAGGTCGTTCCGGGGGCCCGGGCTGGAAAAAGGCCTGGCCGTCCTCAAACGCATAAAACACGAGCTTGAGATTCCCGTCCTCTCAGATGTGCACGAAACAGCCCAGGTCGAAAAAGCGGCTGATGTTCTCGACATCATCCAGATTCCGGCTTTCCTCTGCAGGCAGACAGACCTGATCGTTGAGGCGGCAAGGACCGGGAAGGCGCTGAACCTAAAGAAAGGCCAGTTCCTTTCGCCCGAGGAGATGGCCAATGCGGTGGAAAAAGTCCTGAGCCAGGGGAACCAGAAGATCATCGTCACAGAGAGGGGGACGTCCTTCGGTTACAACAACCTCGTCTTCGATGTCAGGTCGGTTCCCCTGATGAAGAAATGGGGCTTTCCGGTTGTGATAGACGCCTCCCATGCTGTTCAGCGGCCGGGCGGCAGGGGAGAGGCTTCTGCCGGGGAGGCTGAGTTCATCCCGCTCATGGTCCAGACCGGAGTTGCTGCTGGCGCGGACGGAGTTTTCATCGAGGTCCACGACAACCCGCCGCAAGCCCTTTCAGATGCTTATAATTCATTGATAATAAACAAATTAGAAGAAGTTCTCAGGCTGGCTTTGCGGATAAAGAAAGCCCTCCGGGAGGAGGAGTCAAGGTGAGGTCATCAAACCCATGACAAAAAGCGACATCATCCAGACGGGCAGGGAAGTGTTGGAGATAGAAGCCAAGGCCCTGGCCAGCCTCATTTCCAGGCTGGATGAAGATTTTGCCCGGGCCGTGGACCTTCTTTTCAACACCAAGTCGCGCGTCATCGTGACGGGCATGGGCAAGTCCGGGCTCGTCGGCCGCAAGATTGCGGCCACCCTGGCGAGCTGCGGCACGCCGGCCCTGTTCGTCAACCCGGCTGAGGCCGGACACGGAGACCTGGGAATGATCCTCAAGGACGACGTGATTCTGGCCGTTTCCTACAGCGGAGAGACGCGGGAGATCGTCGACCTTCTTGAGTTTATCAAGAGGATTGGCATTAAGCTCATCACGATCACGGGAAACAGGAATTCCCGAATCGCCAAGTACAGCGACATCGTGCTCGATGCAGGGGTTGAGAAAGAGGCAGGGCCAAAAGGCGTCGTCCCGACGGCGAGTTCGACCGCAGCCCTGGCCCTCGGTGACGCGCTGGCCATCGCGTTGATGAAAAAGAAAGGGTTAGGAGAAGAGGCTTTTGCCCTCTTCCACCCCAAAGGACAGTTAGGGAAAAAACTCCTCAAAGTAGGAAGCCTCATGCACACGGGAGATGAAGTCGCCCGCGTCACGGCCGACACGCCGATGATTCAGGTGATTGAGGAGATGACCAGGAAAAAACTGGGCATGACCTGTGTCGTGGACGCAGAGGAAAGGCTCCGCGGGATCATCACCGACGGCGACCTACGACGCTCGATGCGGCGCTACCGCGAGAAACTTCTTGAGAAGAAAGCCGGGGAGTGCATGACGCCAGACCCGATAACAATAGGCAAAGAGGACCTGGCCACCGAGGCTCTGAACATGATGGAGGAGAAGCGGATAACCTCGTTGATTATCAAAAACAGGGAGGGCAAAGTTGAAGGGATCGTTCACCTCCATGACCTGTGGCGGACGGAGATGTTCTGATGGCCGACGAAAGAAAAAGGGCCAGGCGAGTCAAAATGATTATCATGGACGTGGACGGGACCTTGACTGACGGGACTCTCATCGTCTTGCCCGATGGCGAGGAAGTTAAGTCCTATAACGTCAAGGACGGGCTCGGCATCCTGCTCGCGCATCTGGCCGGCATTAAGACCGGAATAATCACCGGCAAAACTTCGCGGGCGCTGGAGACCAGGGCAGCGCGACTTGGCATCGGCGAGCTTCATCAAGGCATATTAGACAAAAAGCGAGTGTTAGAAGGAATCCTCGAGAAACACGGGTTAAACGTCGCGGAGGTCGCCTACATCGGAGATGACCTCGGCGACCTCGAGGTGATCAAGTCGGTGGGGTTTGCTGCTGCCGTGGCCGACGCCCATCCCCTGGTCAAACAGAACAGCCATTTCATCTGCCGGCAGGAGGGCGGCAAGGGCGCGGTAAGAGAATTTATTGAGTTCATCTTAGAGTCCCAGAAAAAATGGAGCCAGGTCGAAGAAAAAGTCAAAGACCTGTTCAACTCGAAAGCCTGAGCAACCCGGGACGGAAAAAGCGCTGATCCGTCGGCGCAGGGAGGGAAGGACATGAAGATCAACCCCAAAATTTTCCGGGAATACGATATCCGAGGCATCGTCGATAAGGACCTGACCCTGGAATTCGTCGAGTTTCTCGGAGAGGGCCTCGGGACGTACTTCAGGGAGCACGAGAAAAGGGACGTGGCCCTGGGAAGAGACTGCCGGCTGAGCTCGCCTGTTTTCGCGGAAGCCATCACCAGGGCGCTTCTTCGAACAGGCTGCAGCGTCGTTGACCTGGGGATTATTCCCACGCCGCTTCTTTATTTTGCTGTTTTTCATAAAAAGCATGAGGCAGCGGTCATGATCACAGGATCGCACAACCCGCCTGAGTACAACGGGTTCAAGATGATGGTGGGCGAAGAAACGTTGCACGGCGAGACCATTCAGGACATCTACGCTCTGCTCAGGGATAAGAAAATTGTCAGGGATAAGCCTGGGGAAAAATCAGCCTACACCATCATCCCCGAGTATGAAGAGTACCTGCTGAAGGACATCAGGCTGGAGAAAAAACTCAAGGTCGTCCTGGACGCCGGAAACGGCACAGCCGGTTTCGTCGCCGCGCCGGTTTTCAAGAAGTTAGGCTGCGATGTCGTGGAACTCTACTGCGAGCCTGATGGCCGTTTCCCCAATCACCACCCGGACCCCACCCTTCCTGAGGCCATGGAAGAGCTCGTTGTCAGAGTCAAAGAGGAAAAAGCGGATTTTGGGATTGGCTATGACGGGGACGGCGACAGGCTGGGCGTCGTCGACGACCGGGGTCAGCTTCTCTGGGGTGACCAGTTGATGATCGTCTTCTCCCGGGATATCTTGCCTCATCACCCGGGAGCGGCCGTCATTTCTGAGGTCAAGGCATCAAAGCTCCTGTATGAGGAGATTGCGAGGCTGGGCGGCCGCCCGATCATGTGGAAAACAGGCCACTCGCTGATCAAGAAAAAGATCAGGGAAGAAAAGGCTTTGCTCGCCGGCGAGATGAGCGGCCACATCTTTTTTGCCGACCGGTACTACGGGTTTGACGACGCCATCTATGCATCGGCGAGGCTGGCTGAAATCCTCAGCCGTTCGGATAAAAAGCTCTCTGGTGCGCTGTCCGACCTGCCCAGGACTTTCTACACGCCCGAGATCAGGATCTATGCCTCGGACGAGGTTAAATTCAAGATCGTGGAAGAAGTCAAAAAAGAGTTAGCCTCAAAATATCCCGTGATCGACATCGACGGAGTCCGGGTGAACTACCCTAAGGGTTGGGCGCTGGTCAGGGCCTCAAACACCCAGGCTGTCCTGGTCCTGAGGTTCGAGGCCGAAACTCCAGAAGACCTTAAAGCCATCCGCTTTGAGGTGGAAAAGACTGTGGAAAAGGCAATCAAGGGGCTCGGAGACTCATGAGCGGGAAAAAGCATTTTTGCGTTGTCATCATGGCCGGTGGCCGGGGGACGAGGTTCTGGCCGCTTAGCCGCGAGAAGCGGCCCAAGCAGTTTTTGTCCATCACGAGCCGCAGGACGATGATTGAGGAGACCGTGGAGCGGCTGCTGCCGCTCGTGCCTTATCCCTCAATCTACACGATTTCTGATGGCGGACAGGCCAGGCTGATCAGGCGGCTGCTGCCCAGGCTGCCGGAAAGAAATGCCCTGGTCGAGCCTCAGGGAAAGAACACCGCGGCGTCTTTGATCCTGGCCACTGCCCGCGTTTATCTGAGAAACCCTGAGACTGTAGTCGCCGCCTTGTGCGCCGACCATCTTATTTCGGAGAGGGATGTTTTCCTGAGAAAGCTCGCTGCTTCGGCTGAGGCCGCGGCAAAGGAGGAAGCGATTGTCACCTTTGGCATTCCTCCCGCTTACCCCGCTACAGGCTACGGCTACATCCAGGTCTCCCGGAAAAATCCCCTGAATTTTTGCGGCGAGCGATTCTACGCCGTGCGCAGGTTTAAAGAGAAGCCCGGGCTCGAGCAGGCCAGGGAATTCGTGGCCGACGGCAGGCATTTCTGGAATTCAGGGATGTTCATCTGGCGGGCGGACGTTTTCAGCCGGAAACTCGAGCGGTACGCGCCGGAATTCTATCCTTACTGGGAGAGAATCCTCCGCTCTCTGAAAAAGGATGACAGCCGGGAGATCAGGGCCGTCTTCAAGGATATCCCGGCTATGTCCATCGATTGCGCTCTGATGGAGAAAGTCGAAGGGGTGCTCATGAACAGGGGAGATTTCGGCTGGTCTGACGTCGGGTCGTGGGCGTCGCTGGCCGAAATCTGGACCAGAGACGAAGCCAACAACGCGCTTCACGGCGACAGCCTGATCATCGATTCTTCGAGCTGTCTCCTCTACAGCCCGCGCCGGCTGACAGCTCTTGTCGGACTCAAGGATGTCATCGTCGTCGATACTAAAGACGCTCTCCTTGTCTGCCGGAGGGACCAGGACCAGCGGGTCAAGGACATCATCGAAGCGCTCAAGAAAAGAAACGCCAAAAAATACCTCTAAACAGCGCGCCTCCTTGTCCTTTCTCAATTCTGATATATCTGTTCCGCCAGACTTGCTGCGTGTAGACGGTGTTCTTATGCTCAAGTGTCTGACGTCAACTATTTTCCCCATTGCCCGAGGGCACAGAGAAGATGAGTTTTCCCGCTTCCTGGCTTTCCAAAGACAAGCA
>JBBILQ010000046.1:0-22085 GCA_037444845.1 Candidatus Aminicenantota bacterium
CCCACATGGGGAGAGGGGATTTTTTCCTTTCATTTCGTGAATAGTCCAGGCTAACATAATCCTCATCGGTGGCGCCCTGAGAGAAATACTCGGACGGGCGCTTTTCGCCTTTTACACCGGCCATTCCCTGATCGTCCTCAATTTTCTCTTTGTCCTTTTCTGTTTGTCCTACCTTAGGCTCAGGAAACAGGCCTGACGGATTCATTGATTTTTCCAGCGATTTCATCTATTATGGAAATGTTGAATTGAGAATCATTCTCATTTCTTTGTCGTAGAAAAAGGATAAAAAATGATCAGCCTGGCTCAAGCCCCGCGGGCGAAGCCCCTTAGGGTTGTCGCCGTTCTGGGAGGAGAGGGGGTGCGGCGACGACTTTTTGCGCTTGGTTTTCATAAAGACGACCTCATCGAGGTAAACTCGCAGGGGATCCTGCGGGGCCCGATCCTGGTCAAGAATTTGACCTCAGATACGAGCGTTGCCTTAGGCCGCGGGGTAGCTCATAAGATCATGGTGGACATCGTGGCCGATGAGGAATAGCTTTCCCGTCGTTATTTTTATCGGGCAGCCCAACAGCGGCAAAAGCACCCTGTTCAACGCCATTGCTGGGCCCAAAGCCGAGACATCCAATTTCCCCGGCACGACAGTCAAGCATACCCATAGCAGAGTTGTGGTCGAAGGCCGGGAGCTCAACATCGTCGACCTGCCCGGGACTTATTCTCTGAATCCTTCTGAGCCCGCCGAGAAAGTCGTCCTTTCCCATCTCTACCAGGAGAAGCCGGACCTCATTATTAACGTGGTCGATGCTTCTATTCTGGGGCGAAGCCTTGAGCTGACTCTTGAGCTTCTCGAGCTCGAATACCCGATGGTCGTTGCTCTGAACATGGTCGACCTGGCGGAGAAAAAAGGCATCCTGATTGACCCTGGCAGGCTGGAGAAACTCCTGGGCATCAGGGTCGTTCAAACCATCGCCTCCCATGGCCGAGGGGTCAAGGAACTTTTGGAAGCTGGTTTTGCTTGCCTCGATTCTGGGTGCCAGGCCACGTCTCCAAAATTGTCCGGCGACATTGAAGAAGAAATCAGGCGATTTTCGGAAAAAATTCCTGAACATTTTCCCGTTGAAGCCAATAGAAGGTTCACGGCCGTCAAGATGCTCGAGAGCAGCGAGGTCTTTTGTAGCGAAGTTCTCGCCGACATCGAGCCGATTCTCAACGGGGAACTTAAATCGGCCAAAAAAAGGATCGAGGAAAAACGCGGCGCGCCGGCTTATGAGGTGATTGCGGCTGAGCGTCACCATCTTGCTCTCAAGATTCTCGAGCAGTCCAGCCGTTTAAGGAGAGGGCAACAACTGAGCTGGGACAAGAAAGTAGATGCCATCCTCATGCATCCGTTTTTCGGCTATCCTATCCTGGCCATAGTCTTCCTGCTCTTCTTTTTTCTTATTTTTAAAATCGGCAGCCCGCTCGAGGGATTGCTTCTCGGGCCGCTGGGGAAGATGCGGGAATTCTTATCAGGACAACTGGGCACTGGCCTGCTCTTCCATATCGCCGACGGCCTCATCCAGGGGATCGGCGGGGGAGTGGCCATTGTTTTGCCCTATTTTTTGCCCCTGCTCTTTTTCATGGCCTTCCTTGAAGACCTGGGTTATCTTGCTCGGGCCGGCTTTCTCCTGGATACATTTATGCATCACATCGGCCTCCATGGGAAATCCGTCTCTCCTTTCATTCTCGGGTTCGGCTGCAATGTCCCTGCCATTCTTTCTACACGGATCCTCGAATCCCGGAGAGACCGCATCCTTACCTCGCTACTCATACCCTTCATCCCGTGCTCCGCCCGGACGACGATCATTCTGGCCCTGGTTGCTTTCTATCTTGGCCCGTTCTGGGCACTCGGGTTTTATTTCTTAAACATCTTGATTGTGGGCGTCGTCGGCCGTATTCTCACTTTTTTCTTCAAATCGCCGTCCCCCGGGCTGATCCTGGAGATTCCTTCGCTTAAGCTGCCTTCACTCAAAAAAATGGTGAACAAGACGTATGTCGAGCTGAGAGCCTTCAGCAAATTTGCCTGGCCGATTCTCGTCAGCGGCAGCATCGTCTTGAGCCTTCTTCAGTTCTTGAGACTGGACAAGGTCCTCAACGTTTTCTTTTCGCCTCTTGTCGTCCACAGCCTCGGCCTCCCCCCCGAGCTGGGCATCACGCTCGTCTTTGGATTCCTGAGGAAAGAGCTCTCATTGATCATGATGCTTCAGGCACTGGGAGTGGATTACTCCCGTTTGCTGTCGGTGGTTTCGCAGGAGCAGATCCTGATTTTTACGGTCTTTGTCAGCTTTTTCATCCCCTGCCTTTCCACCTTCGCAGTCCTCTGGAAGGAGATAGGGAAAAAAATCGCCCTCCTTTCCGTTGGGCTGAGCATTATCGTGGCCATCCTGGTCAGCCTCCTCGTCCGCTCGCTTATTTAGGGGGACGTCATACGTAATGCACTAAACTCCCTGTGATCTTGAAACAAATTAAAACGTCCTTAATTTTTGGTGTCACAATTTTGTGTATTACGTATGCTGTCCCCCTAACCTGACCTATTCACAAATTATGCCAGAAAGCAGGCCCCTCCCCTGGGGGGAGGGGGAATCTTTGAATGATCCCCCTCACCCCGACCCTCTCCCACATGGGGAGAGGGGATTTTTTCCTTTCATTTCGTGAATAGTCCAGGCTAATTCGTCCCCTCCCCTAATTCTCCCCCTAATTCCCTAATTCTCGAGGAGGACGACGGCCAGAGCGTGCTCGGCCAGGTGAGAGACGGAGACGTGCGCTTGCCTGAACGGCCAGCGCCGCTTTCCCTTGAGCTTCAGGGTGGGCTTTCCTGATGTCAGGTTCACGAGTTCGACATCTTTCCAGGGGATTCTCTCCCCCAGCGCCTTGAAGAAGGCTTCCTTGGCCGCAAAACGGGCCGCAAAGTGCTGGTACTTATTCTTTTTTTTCAAACAGTAAGCGATTTCTCCAGCAGTGAAGACTCTTTCGAGAAATCGAAGGCTTTTTGAGCCGAGCTTTTCAATTCTGGCTACTTCGATAATGTCGATCCCGATTCCGCTGATCATTCGCGGCCTCCTTGATTTTCCTGGCTGCTCCACTTCCTATGAGGAAAGCAAGCTCCTCGAGCGGCGCTCGCTTAACCTCCTTGACGCTCCGGTACCTTGCCAGAAGCATTTTCTTTCTTTTTTCCCCCAGACCGGCCAGGCCATCGAGCTCAGAGGAGAAACTTTTTTTCTTCCGTCGTTGCCTGTGGAATGAGACGGCAAAGCGGTGGGCTTCGTCCCGGATGAACTGGATGAGCTTCAGGGCAGGGGAGGTGCGGTCCAGCCGGAGGCCCTCCTTTTTCCTTCTCGTGAAAATAATCTCCTCTCTCTTGGCCAGGGAGGCTACAGGCAAATTCCTGATCCCGAGGCCCTGGAGGGCCGATTCCGCCGCCTTGAGCTGGCCTTTGCCTCCGTCGACGAGCACGAGGTCGGGAAACTCGCTTTTCTCCTCGAGAATTCTGGCGAAACGTCTACGGATGACTTCTTTCAGGCTGGCCACGTCGTTAGGGCCGGTGACGCTCTTGATTGCATATTTCCTGTATTCATCCTTTTTGGGTCGGCCATTCTCAAAAACGACCAGAGAGCCCACTGATTCATCTCCGCCTGTGTTAGAGATGTCATACCCCTCAACCCTTTGAGGCGGCGCCGGCAGGCCGAGGATTTTTGCCAGTTCTTCTAAGGCAAGATTTTCGGGGCTTTTTCTCTTCATCAAGAATTCGGCGTTCCTGCCGGCTAAGTCCACGAGCTTCCTGCCCCGGCCCTTTTGGGGCACGGCAATCCTTACGGTCGCTCCTTTCTTCCTGGAAAGCTCTTTGGCCAGCTCCGCCAGCGATTCGGGCTCAAAAGGCAAGAGCAGTTTTTCGGGAATATCGCGGTGTTTCTCATAGAACGCCTTTACGGCCCGGCTTAAAACCTCAGCATCGGAAGTCCCCTCTTCCTCCCGGTAAATTTTTTCGGCTGTTTCTCTAACTTTTCCCTGCCTCATCAAGAAAGCGAAGAGGGAAACCCGTTTATCCCTCCTGGCGAGCCCGATGATATCCGAGTCCTCGAGCGCAACGGAAATAAGCTTGGGTTTATCCCTGATCTGCTCAATTGTATGAATGAGATCTCTCAGGTGCGCAGCCTGCTCGTAGTCCAGCCGATCTGATGCCCGGGCCATCTGAGTCTTGAGGTTTTTGATAAGTTTGTCCGTTTTCCCTTCAAGGAAGAGCGACGCATTCTCGACGTTTTCGCGGTAGGCGATTGCGGTTGTGAACCCAACGCAGGGAGCGGAGCAGAGCTTGAGATCGTGCTCCAGGCAGGGACGCTGGCGCTTGCCCGGGATTCTTTCCTCGCAGCCTCTCAGGCCGAAATATTTGTTGAGGAGATGGATTGTCTTCCGGGCCTGGGAAGCCGGGCTGAAGGGCCCGAAATATCTGGCTTTGTCAGGCTCAACTTTTCTGGTGAGATAAACGCCTGGGAACGGTTCCGAGACTGTCAGTTTGAGATAGGGAAAGCTCCTATCATCCTTGAGCCTAAGGTTATATTTCGGCTGGTATCTCTGGACAAAGTTATTTTCAAGAAAGGCTGCTTCTCTCTCCGACCCTGTGAGAACAAAATCGATGTCAGCGGCGTCTGCGGCGATGGCGCCGACTTTCGGGTCGGCTGTCGGCAGAAAATAGGACTTGACACGCTCCCTGAGCGAACGGGCTTTGCCGACATAAATGATCTCTTTTTCTTTGTTCTTGAAAACGTAAACGCCAGGCTTGTCTGGGAGAAAGGAGAGCCTGGCCTTGAGGTTGCCTTTCATCAAAGTCCGAGCTCGAGCTCCCTTTTCTTGAGTTTGGCGAGTTCGTCGCGAAGGCGGGCAGCTTTTTCAAATTCCAGGTTCCTGGCTGCCTCTTTCATCAGTTTTTCCAGCTCCTCCAGCCGCTCTTTGCGCTTCTGCGGGGAGAGATAGACATCCTTATCTTCGGAGATCCGCGTGTAGTCCAGGTAATCTCTTTCGTAGATGCTGGCTAGAACCTCGTCGATGCGCTTGCTGACGGACTGCGGGGTGATGTTGTGGCGGCGGTTGTACTCCTGCTGGATCTCGCGGCGCCTGTTGGTCTCAGTGATCGCCGCTTCCATGGATTCTGTACGAGTATCAGCATAGAGGATGGCTCTTCCGGCCACATTCCTGGCCGCTCGTCCAAAGGTCTGGATGAGCGAGGTTGAAGAACGAAGGAACCCCTCCTTATCGGCATCCAGGATGGCGACGAGCGAGACTTCGGGCAGGTCCAGACCCTCCCGCAGGAGGTTGATCCCGATCAGGGCGTCGAACTTGCCCTTTCTTAGGTCCCGCAGGATGCTAACCCGTTCGAGAGTTTCTATCTCCGAATGGAGATAGCGGACGCGCAGGCCGAGTTCATGGTAATACCGCGTGAGGTCTTCGGCCATTCTCTTAGTCAGAGTGGTGACGAGCGTGCGCTCATTCCTCTGCGCCCGGTTTGAGATCTCGGCCATCAGGTCGTCGACCTGACCTTTGACCGGCCGGACTTCGACTTCCGGGTCGGTCAGTCCGGTCGGCCGAATGATCTGCTCAACGACTTTTCCTTTCGCCCAGCGCAGCTCATAGGGGCCTGGCGTGGCTGAGACGTAGAGGTTCTGCCGGGTGCGTTCTTCAAACTCCATAAAATTGAGCGGCCGGTTGTCCAGCGCCGATGGCAGCCTGAACCCGTGCTCGATCAACGTCAGCTTCCGCGACCGGTCGCCGTGGTACATCCCGCCGATCTGGGGGACAGTAACGTGCGACTCATCGATGATGGTCAGGTAGTCCTCGGGGAAGTAATCAAGCAGGGTGTAGGGAGGCTCGCCGGGCCGGCGCTGGCTGAGATAGAGGGAATAGTTCTCGATCCCAGGGCAGTAGCCGAATTCCCCGAGCATTTCCAGGTCGAAAAGCGTCCTTTCTTCGACCCTCTCGGCTTCGATGATTTTCCCCTGGTCCCTAAAAAATTGAATTCTTTCTTCGAGTTCTTTTTCAATTCCCTCAATGGCCTGAGACAGGATATCCCGGGGAGTGGAGAAGAACGTCCGTGGATGGATGATGATATCGTCAAAGGAGTCGAAGACCCTGCCCAGCAGCGGATCGATAGCCGAGAGGCTGGAGACGGCGCCGTTTTCGAGCTCGATGCGGTAGGCAAAATCTTTGTAAGACGGGAAGATGTCGATCATGTCGCCGCGGAGGCGGAAGGTTCCGCGCTTGAAGTCCTGCCGCTCGTACTGCATACCGACGAGGCTCTCCTGGATTTTCTTCCGGGTCATGGCCTGGCCTTTGGCTATGTGGAAACTCATGGAATAGTACGTCTCCGGCGCCCCGATCCCGTAGATACATGAAACTGACGCCACGATGATGACGTCCCGCCTGTGGAAAAGGGAGTTCGTGGCGCAGAGCCGCATCCGGTCGATCTCGTCGTTGACCGTCGCCTCTTTAGCGATATAAGTATTGGAGGCCGGGATGTAGGCCTCTGGCTGATAGTAGTCGTAATAGCTGACGAAATACTCAACGGCGTTCTTCGGAAAGAAGCGCCGGAATTCCTGGTAAAGCTGGGCCGCCAGAGTCTTGTTGTGGGAGATGACCAGGACGGGCTTCTGGACATTCTGGATGACGTTGGCCATAGTGAAGGTTTTTCCAGAGCCGGTCACGCCCATCAGGACTTGATGAGCCTGACCGCGAAGGATGCTTTCGGTAAGCCCGGCGATGGCCCGGACCTGATCGCCCCTGGGCTCGAACTCGGAATGGAGCTCAAACTCTCTCATCCGGTTTATTATAGCAGAAGAATGGACGGCCTGGCTTGAATCTGTGGCCGGGAATTAAAGAGAATCCAAACTTTTGTCTTTGATCTTGACCGATCCTTTGAACTGGGCGCCTTCCTCGACAGCAATGACCAAAGCTGAAATGTTCCCCTTCAATCGTCCTTTTCTTTCAATGAGGACACGTCCCGAGGCCT
The DNA here is from genome assembly GCA_037444845.1 of Candidatus Aminicenantota bacterium. Classification (GTDB taxonomy): domain Bacteria; phylum Acidobacteriota; class Aminicenantia; order Aminicenantales; family UBA8522; genus JARYMI01. The sequence goes on from JBBILQ010000046.1 coordinate 7,034, forward strand.
CTATATTTCCGATCACTTCTCCCCGTATGGAAATATTCCGGGCGCAGATTTCAGCCTCGACCCGGCCCTGGTCGGCGACAAGCAAGTCGCTTTCGGGAAGGTTGATCTTGCCCCGGACCTGGCCCTCGACGACGATGTCTTCTTTTCCCTTGATTTCGCCGTCGAGGAGAAGGGTCGGCCCAAGACGGCTCGCTTTTTCCGGGTGGACCAGGTGCATATCCTTTTTATCGAAAGATGACATTTGCTCTTCCTCTCGACCCGAAATTCGAGACCTGATTATAGTTTTCGTCCCCCCTGTTGTCAATTTTGATTTTCATTCCTTGACCATCGATGTTCATTCTTTTAAAATTTTTCCGGTAAAAACGTCATTGTCCTCAGGAGCCTAATGAAAGCTTCCCGGGAATTCCAGGTTTTCGTCAAGCCGGCGAGTTCCCTCTGCAACCTGGCCTGTCGCTATTGTTATTATCTTGAAAAAGAGAGCCTTTATCCGGGGGCCGGATCGCTTCGGATGCCCGAAGATATCCTCGAGGAATACGTCATCCAGCACATTGCTGCGTCCCCAGATGAGGTCATTCGTTTTTCCTGGCATGGAGGAGAGCCGACCGTGCTTGGCGTTGACTTTTTTCGAAAAGTCGTTGATCTCCAGCGCAAGCACAAGCCTCGCGGCCGGCTGACGGCCAACGGCATGCAGACCAACGGCACTCTTCTCGACGATGAATGGTGCCGCTTTCTGGCGGCAGAGGGTTTCGCCGTTGGGCTCAGTCTGGATGGTCCCCAGGAAATGCATAACCGGTATCGCGTCACCAGGGCCGGGAAATCCACATTCGAACAGGCGATGCGCGGGTATGAACTCCTGAGACGGCGCGGCGTTGCGACCGAAATTCTGTGCGTCGTGAACGCCCACAATGTCTGGTACCCTTTGGAAGTCTACCGTTTTTTCAAGCAGATAGGGGCCCCTTACGTGACTTTTCTGCCCCTCGTCAAGCCGAATCCGGATGGGCTGCGAGGAGTCAGCGCTGACACCGTGCCGGCTGAAGCCTGGGGCGATTTTCTCTGCGCCGTCTTCGACGAGTGGCTGGACAAGGACATCGGCCGGATCAAAGTTCAGATTTTCGAAGAGGCAGCCCGGGCGGCTTTCGAGCAGGAACATTCGTTGTGCCTCTTCCGGCCAGTCTGCGGCGACATCCCCGTCGTCGAACACAACGGAGATTTCTATTCCTGCGACCATTTCGTCGACGCAGACCATCGCCTCGGAAATATCCGGGAAACCTCCCTGGTCGAGCTCCTTGAAAGTCCGGAGCAGCGAGGCTTCGGCCAGATCAAGCTGGAGACTTTGCCCCGCCTTTGTCAAGCGTGTGAGGTTAGGGAAATGTGCAACGGCGAATGCCCTAAAAACCGTTTCCTCAGGACGCCGGACGGTGAAGGAGGATTGAACTACTTGTGCGGCGGCTACAAGCGATTTTTCACCCACTGCCGGCCGTTCGTCGCCGAGGTGGCTTCGGAGTGGCGCCGACGAAATCTTGTAAAGCAACTGGCGGCCGGTGCTGCCTCTGCTATCCCGACGGTCCCCCAGCCGGGGCGGAATGTTCCCTGCCCGTGCGGCAGCGGAAAAAAATACAAAAAATGCTGTCTCAGCGCAGGAAATTGATGGCCACGAAAGAGAATTCAGCGATTTGAAGGGAGCAACTTAGTGATTGAACTTCGACACGTTTCCAAAAGTTACAACAAAGGAAGGGTCAAGGCTGTCGACGATCTGACCTTGACGGTGAACTCAGGCGAGATATTTGGCTTCTTGGGGCCAAACGGTGCGGGCAAGACGACAACGATCAAGATGATTGTCGGACTTCTGCGGCCGGATGCAGGGACGGTTGCGATCAACGGTTTCGACACGCAGAAGGACGCCCTCAAGTGCAAGTTGATCACGACTTATGTCCCGGACTATCCCGCCGTCTACGAGCGGTTGACCGGGATGGAGTACCTGAATTTTATCGGGGATGTCTACGGTGTCCAGAAGAACGACAGGCTGGAGAGAATGACAAAGTGGCTCGAAATCTTCGAGCTCGCCCAGGCCATTTCCAATCCCATCCAGAGCTACTCGCAGGGCATGAAACAGAAGATCGTCCTCATCGCCGCGATGCTCCCGGCTCCCCGCGTCATGGTCTTGGATGAGCCGATGGTCGGGCTCGACCCCCGCGCCTCCCATCATCTCAAGCAGCTCATGCGTGAACACTGCGACCAGGGGAAGACCCTCTTTTTCTCGACCCACATCATGGAAGTGGCCGAAAAGCTGTGTGACTGCATCGGGATAATAAACAAAGGGAAGCTCATCGCCTGCGGGACCATGGAAGAGCTCAAGAAACTGAGCGAAGACATATCGCTCGAAAATATCTTTCTGGAGCTGACGGACAAATGAGCGGGCTTCGGTCTCTCGTTCGCGCAGCTCTCAAGGCCAATTTCGGGTTCGCCGTTCTGGGCCACCGGCTATTCAGGGAAAAGAAAGATATTTGGATTGCAGCAGTTGCGGTCCTTGCCGTCATCGGAATTTTTCCCACGCTCTACGGCTATCTCCGGCTGATCAAGGAGCTCTACGGGCTGCTCCAACCGCTGGGACAGGAGCGGGTTATTCTGACATTCGGCCTTCTGGCTGGGCAGTTCCTTATCCTCCTCTTTGGCCTCTATTACGTCGTCTCGGCGTTTTATTTTTCCAAAGACCTGGAGATGCTCATTCCGCTGCCGCTCAAGCCGTTCGAGGTCATGTTGTCAAAGTTTACCGTGATCCTGGTCAATGAATATTTGAGCGTTCTGTTCATCGTCGCGCCGGTCCTCATCTATTTCGGGATTCTGGCCAAGTCGAGCCTCTTTTATTGGATAAACGCATTCGTTGTCTATTTTTTTCTGCCCGTTATCCCGCTGGCCGTTGTTTCGCTCCTGGTTGTCGGTATGATGCGCGTCGTTAACCTCACCCGCAAAAAGGACGCCCTGATCATCGTCGGGAGTCTTATCTTAATCGCAGCGGCCCTGAGCTTGCAGTTTTTCATCAATAAATCCCCTGGGTCTGAGCCTGATCCCCAGGCTATGGTCAGGTTTTTCGCTTCGCCGGACAGCCTCATTAAACGGGTCGGTGCCAGCTTCCCGCCCAGCATCTGGGCGACTGAAGCCTTGGCTGGAGAACTTTCTGGCTCGAGACTTCTTAACCTGCTTATCTTCGTCGGGACATCGCTGGCCATTTTCTGCGGAATGCTCGTCATAGCTGAGAAACTATTCTACCGAGGGCTGATCGGGATCGGCGAGATCTCAGGCCGAAGGAAAATCCTTTCCCCGACAAAGATGTCGCGAATGGTTTCCTCTGGCCGCCGTCCGGTGAAGGCGATCTTCTCCCGCGAATGGCGGATCATGAACCGCACGCCTGTGTTCCTGCTCAACGGCGTCCTGACGGCGATCCTCTTTCCTGTGATATTCATCATCATGGCGAAAGCCGGAGGCGGCGATGAGACATTTATCTTGGTGAAGGGATTGAGCGCTGCCAGGCCTTTGTATGTCATGCTGGCTGCGGCCGCTTTTCTTATCATCTGTGGCTGCCTCAGCGGGACATCCTCCTCGACCTTCTCACGCGAAGGTGGCCAGTTCTGGATGTCCAAGGTCATCCCCGTTACCCCCGGTGAACAGGTGATCGCAAAATTCCTCCATTCTTATGTCATCGCTTTGTTGGGCATCGGCGCTGGCTCGGTTGCGCTCTTGGTTGTCTTTCGCCTAAAGGCCTCGTTCTTCTTAGCCGCTGCGGCTCTCGCTCTGATTGGAGCTGTGGCGCTGACCGCGGTCGGCATGATAATCGACCTGGCCCGGCCGCTCTTGAAATGGACGAACCCGCAAAAGGCCATCAAGCAAAATCTCAACGTCCTGTTCGCGGTTTTTGCCGACCTGGGCGTTCTGGCAATCATCGGCTTACTCGTCAGCTTTCTGGCCAAATCCGGAGTCTCTGCGGGCGTCATCCTCTTCATTGTCTTTGCCGCCGTGGTCCTGCTTTCTTTGTTTAGCTGCCTGTTCCTTCTGCGGATGGTCGATAGAAGATATCGAGAAATCGAAGTTTAAGGATTTTAGTGGAATTTAGAGTCGGGCAAGGAAGGAGATTTATCAATGGAGCAAAAGTCTTTCGCCCCGATCATCCCCGCTGAGAGCGGGGTCAAGGAATTCACCCTGCGGGCTGTCCTCCTCGGCGTCTTCATGGCTGCTTTCATGGGCGCGGCTAACGCCTACTTGGGGCTCAAGGCCGGGATGACGATCGCCGCCACCTACACGACCGCGGTCGTCGGCATGGCGGTGATTAAGGCCTTCCGGGGGACGCTTCTCGAGGAGGACTGCGCCAGGACCGTGGGGTCGATTGGAGGCAATGTCGCCTCTGGCGCGATCTTTACTCTGCCCGCATTTTTCATCGCAGGAATCTGGCTGCCTTTCTACAGGGTCGAACAATACCTGGTCGCGACGGTCATCTTAGTGCTGGGCGGGATCTTGGGCATCATGTTCGTCACTGTCACCCGGCGTGTCCTCATTGGCGATAAAGAACTTCCTTTCCCAGAATCCGTGGCCACTGCGGAAATCCATAAGGCCGGACAGAAGGGCGCAAAAGGAACAGGTCATCTTCTCGCCGGCATGGGCCTGGGCGCTTTGTTCACGTGCCTGACTGAGTTCAAGGTCATTGCCCTGAAATGGCAGCGCATCATCTCCGTGGGCAAGGGTTCGATTCTCCTTCGCGGCCCTGAAGCTAGCGCGGCTTTCCTCGGCGTGGGGTACATTATCGGTCCGAAGCTGGCCGCCGTCAACTTCAGCGGCGGTGTCGTGGCCTAGGGGTTGCTGGCGCCGGTGCTCGCCTTTTTCCTGAACTATAATGATCTGGCCGGAGTCGCTGACTGGGCCGTGGAGATCACTCGCGTCTGGAGGGATTACGTTCGCTATATCGCCATCGGCGGCATGCTCGTCGGCGCGTTCTACACGCTGTTCAGGATGAGAAAGAGCCTGACACAGGGAATTGCCCGTTCCCTGTCCACGCTCGTCATCGGAAAAAGAGGTGCCGCCGAGGCCCTCCCGCGGACTGACCGCGACATCGATATCAAGTGGGCTCTCGGAGCGGCGGCTGCCATCTGCGTCGTTGTCTTTTTCGTCTTCAACCGGTTTGCCCAAAGCCCCCCGCCTTCGCTCGTCGCCGTCGTTTTGATGATTGCTCTTGGATTCGTGTTCGCTGCTGTCTCGGGATACCTCGTCGGCATCATCGGCGTCAGCAGCAACCCGACGAGCGGCCTCACGGTCTCCGTGCTGATCATCGTTGCCTTCATCATGGTTCTCATGGGCCTGCAGGGAGGGTCCGGGATTTCCGCCGTGCTCATCGTGGCCGCCTTCACGTGCGTTTCGGTCTCAGTAGCCGGTGAGATGATGCAGGACCTCAAGGCGGGACACATCTTAGGCTGCACGCCCTGGCGGATGCAGCTCGGGGATGTGTTCGGGGTGACCGCGGCGGCTCTGGTCATGTTTTTCGTCCTTTCAGTCCTCCATCTGGGGAATATCAAACAAACGGTGGCAAGCAAGCTAACTGAGCTGGAAAGCGCTGGCGTCACAGAGGTGCCCTATGACGGGCGGCACAGGGCGGTTCAGGCCGGGACATACAGCCTGGACGAAATCAAAGCCATGATTCCCGAGAAGCAGAACGAAATCCTGAAGACCAGCGCTGGTTTCGGCGGCGAGAAAATCCCAGCCCCCCAGGCAAGCCTGATGGCAGCCGTGGCAAACGGTATCTTCGAACGGAGGACGGAGTGGATTCTGATCCTGGCAGGGATGTTCATGGGTTTAGCTTTCATCTTGATGCAGGTGCGCAGCCCGATGCTCATCGCCGTGGGCATGTACCTTCCGATCGACACCTCTTTCGCCATTTTCCTGGGCGGAGCCTTCAAGGCCCTCCTGGAGAAGAGGCAGGAGAAAAAAAAGCTTGGCGGGGAGGATAAAGAACGGGTGACCAACACAGGCACTCTGCTGGCCTCTGGTCTCATCGCAGGTGAGGCCATTATCGGGATCCTGTTCGCCACGCTGGCCTTCGCCGAGGTCGAGCTCTTCCAACTGTTCTGGAAGCCCTCTTACTTGCTCAGTCTCGTTGGCATTTTCGCTCTTGGCTTATTCCTGGTCCTCCGGGCCTTGAACAAAGCGGGCCGCGAAACAAACTGAACGAAATCAGGTTTTGAGCTTCTCGTTGAGGAAGGCGATCGTCCTTTCCCAGGCCAGACTGGCTGCTTCCTTATGGTACCGGGAAGGGTTTGTGTCGTTGAAAAAGGCGTGAGCAGCGCCGTCATACATATAAATTTTGTACTCTATGGAAGCCTTCTTGAGGGCTTCCTCGAAAGCCTGGATTCCCGCGTTGATCCGTTCATCGTTTTCCGCGTAATGGACGAGCATCGCGGCTTTAATCTTCGGGACGTCTTCAGGCGCGGGCTGACTGCCGTAGAATGGGACTGCTGCCGCCAAGTCCGGCGAGTTGACGGCCACCTGATTGGTGACGCCTCCGCCCCAGCAGAAGCCCATGCAGCCGACCTTTCCCGTTGACAGGGGATGGGTCTTTAGATACTCCACAGCAGCGACGTAATTTTTTATGTTCGCCTGTCGGTCGAGCTTTCCGATAAGTTCTCTGGCTTTATCGGGATCCTCGGGAGTTCCTCCGAGCGGTGACAGGGCGTCGGGCGCAATAGCCAGAAATCCCTCTAAGGCAACCCGCCGAGTGACATCTTCGGTATGGGTGTTGAGGCCCCGGTTTTCATGGATAACGATGACGCCAGGCCGTTTGGCTTCTTCTTTCAGCCAGGCTGAATACGCGCGGACGTCGCCCGTCGCGCCAGGATAGGTGATATATTCCGTCTTAAGGCGCGGATCATCCTTTTCGACGACCTGCGCTCTGGCATAGCTACTTTCCAGGAAAGGGAGCAGGGAAGATGAGGCAGCCGCGCCGCCAGAGAGAAGAGCCAGTTTCTTGAGGAATGCGCGGCGATCCATCAATCCCTTCTTGTACTCGTCGTATAAGTCGATAAATTTTTGATTCATTCGTTTCTTATGAGTCAAGAATATCAATTGGCTATTGGGATGTCAAACAGACCGAACGCGAGAAAGCCTCGGCCGGTCGTTTCGGCCTACCAACAATATCCAGTGCAGAGGAGAAACGTGCGGCGGCGAAGTGGTCCTTCGTCTCTTAAATGATAATAAAGCTGGAGTCTTATCTTACGGAAAAAGCGCCAGTCGAGCCCGGCAAAGATGACCCAGCTTTCTTTGACCAACAGATCTTCCGCAGTCACGATGTCAAAGGGCTTAGAACCCATTCCGTATCCAACCGAGAGGTGACTTGTCTCTGAAAAATAGCGCCGCAGGTTGGCCGTCCAAGAAAATGCGGTCTTTCCTTCCTCTTGTGTTAGGTACCAACGGAGAAAAGCGATGGATTGACCATGGTAATAGGCCACACTCCCGAGATAAACAGAAGTTGAGCTGGGAGAGAAGGCCAGCCTTCGGTGGCCCAGAGAAACCTCCCAGGAAGAAAAAATTCCCTGGTAGACCTCGGCCAGCCAGGAATGATTTGGATAATGGACGGCTTTTGGAGAAATAGCCAGGTTGAGATGGGCATAGGAGCGGTTCCAGAGGCGCGGATAGGACTCGACATCATACTGATAATCTCTTTTTTCAAACCTTTCCGTCTGACTGGCTTTAAAAACCAGGGGACCTGTGGGAGCAAGGTTCAGCTGGAAAGCCAGTCTCCTGTCGATGCAGGGGCTTCTTTCATCGGTGAATGTCTCGGTCAGGTGTTCGTAGCGAAATTCATAATTCTTGAGCCAGCGTGGCGAAGCTGTGGTCAGGGCTTTCCTGTATTCTTTGTTTTGGGGGTCAAGACGCAGGGCTTTCTCGTACGTGTGCCGCGCTTTCTCATAATTCCCGCTCCAAAAGTGGACTCGGCCCAACCGGAATGCAAGCTCAGCGTTATCGGGGTATTGCTCTGCTGCACGATCATAAAGCGAGACGGACCTGGCATACTCTCCTTGCCACGAAGCGATCTCGGCCAATCCGATCATGGCCTCAAGGTTCCTCGGCCTGATTTCAAGAGCCCGCTGATAGCCTCGTTCTGCGGCCGCGTAGTTCCTTTTCCAGGATTCAATCCGGGCACGAAAGACAAGGACATCACTGTTATCCGGAAAAGCGGAGGCCAAAGCATCCAACACGGCCAGGGCTTTGTCCCACTCGTTAGAAAAGGCATGAGCTTTGCAGAGGAGAAAGCTGACGTCATAATCCCCGGGGCTGTGCTTGAGCTCCTCGAGGCAGATGCGCACGGCCGCAGGATAATCCTTTGACGTGATAGCATGAGTGGCCTTTTCGATAGCGGCATCGCGGCCCTGGGCGAAAATCTCGTTGCCCACTGATGCGAGGATGAAAAGAGAAATCATGCGGAGATAACATCGTTTCATTAATTGACCTGTCCCAGGGCAAAACCCTTCCGCCGCATCGCTCCCCACTCTTTCTTGCCGGCCACAAAGTCAAAGGCCGCCTTGGCCCGGACAAGGGTAAGGACCTGGCGGTAAAGGAAGTTTTCCATGACCCCGAAGGCCGTGATGATCAGAATATCCCTGAGATGCGGGTACCGGTGAGAGGAATATTCTTCGAGAAGCAGGGCCATCAGGGAATGAATGGTGCCGAGAACAATGGCCACGAAGAAAAACATGACAGCAAACGGGAAATTGACGAGCTTGGAGAAAAGACTGGCCACGAAAATTCCGTATCCCAACAGCTCAACGAGAGGACCCAGCATCTCAAAAACAACATAGAAGGGCATCGCCAGAAGCCCTGTCGAGCCGTAGCGGGGGTTGAGAAACAGCCGGCGATTGTGGAGGAGAGTCTCGATCAGCCCTCTGTGCCATCTGTTTCTCTGTCTTGAAAGCAGGCGCATGGATTCAGGCGCTTCTGTCCAGCAGATCGGGTCGGGGATGAAACAGATCCGGAACGGAGTCTTCTTCTCATGGAGGAATTTCCTCATCCGGACGATAAGGTCCATGTCCTCGCCGACAGTGCCTGCCCGGTAGCCGCCGCACTGAAGGACTATGTCTTTGCGGAAAAGGCCAAAGGCTCCAGAAATAACCAGGAGGCTTTTGAGCATGCTGAGACCTATCCGACCACCCAGAAATGCCCTCAGGTACTCGATGATCTGGAAGCGAGCCAGGAAATTGGCTGGCATTTTTATGCGAACCACATGTCCGCTCTCCACCAGACAGCCGTTGCTTAGCCGGATGATCCCTCCGGCGGCCACGGTCTTTTCCGGGTCTTCAAGGAACGGGCGGACGATTTTGAGCAGAGCACCTTTCTCGAGAAGAGAATCGCTGTCAACGGCGCAGAACAGGGGATACTTGGAAACATTGAGCCCCGCGTTCAGAGCATCGGCTTTCTTTCCGTTGACCTTGTCCACAACGATCAGCCTCGAGTCCAGAGACGAGACATAAATCCCTTTGATGGGCTTTGTCTCGACGGCTTTCCTGAAGACGCGACGAGTCTTCTGAAGGTCGAAGAACATCGTCAGTTTTTCCAGTGTCTGGTCTGATGAGCCGTCATTGACGACAATGACCTCAAACAGAGGATACTCGAGCGAGAGAAGGGCTTTGACGCTTTCGACGATGGTGTTCTCTTCATTGTGGGCGGGTGCGATGATGGAGATCGGCTTGACGAGCGGGAGTCGGAATACCTCTCTGAAGTTGACAAAAGTCGTGAGCTGTCGGTAGCGGAATATGCCGAAAAGCGAAAGAACTGTGAAGAGAAGATAAGAGGCGTTGATGAGGAGAAAATAGATAAGGATGATGAGGCTGACAAGCGCAAAAACTGAATCGGAAAAACCGCTCATCGTCTTAACCTGATTCCTGGGGCTGGATGATCTCGTCCAGGATCATCGCCGACATCTCAGCCGCATACCGGTCTTTTGTCTGGGAGGCGACCTCTCTCAATTTCCCGTCCCCAGGCTCCCCCAGTTTGGCCAGGGCAGAGGCGGCGTTGAGCCGGACGTGCCAGAAGGGCGAAAAGAGGGAGTCTGATAGGATGTCCAGAGCCTCGAGAGTTCCGAGTTTCCCCAGGCTTTTCACGGCCTGAGCCCTGACCTCCCAGGCCCCGTCTCGAGCCATGGAGACAAGGGTCTTTGTCGAATCCGGAACGAGCAGCCTCCCCATCGCTCGAGCGACGCGAATTCGGACTTCCTTGTTCTCATGGCTGGCATAGACAAGAATATCTTCATAAAGAGAACGAAGAGGGATAGCTCCGACAAGCTCGATCAGCAAGGCGATTTTTTCAGGAGAAAGAGGCTTGCGGAGATAATCTCTGACATAAGGCTCGACACGCCCTCCGAGCCCGAACATGATGTTATAGTAAGGCCTGATCGGATAGCCCTGGTCTGACTCAAACGCCTTAAACAAGAAAATCAGCGTCTCGGAGCTGGGCGTCTGCGAGAGGGCAGTGATCGTCGCCAGCCTGATTAGCGGTTTATCTTGAAGAAGCCTGAGCAAGTACTGGCTATCTGCGGAGTCGAAGAAAGTGACGAAAAGGCGAGCGCTTTTCAGACGCTTGACCGCCCAACGCGAAGTCATGGATTTAAGGCATTTTGTTTTCAAGGCTGCGTCAAAGATAATCTTTAGCTGGCCTTTTCCTTCGCCGCTGATGAGGTTTCCGTAATCGATGAGGACTTTTGTTAGAACGGCAAGAAAATTCCTGTGCCTGCGGGCAAGCTGGATGGAGAATGTTGGGTTGAGCTGGGCCATTGCTTCAAGGATGTCCTTCTCAACCTTATGGTATCGCCGGGCAAATATTTTTTGTTGATGATCGAGGACAACCCGCCTCGAGATGATGAAGAAAAAGAGAGCGAAAGAAAGAAGGAACAGGAAAAGCAGGCTGTATCCGATGGCGATTGCTGAGGGAGTCACTTTGATGAGTCAAGACTTTTTTTGATCTTGGCTAAAAGGACCTGGAGAGAAAACGGCTTTGTGATGAAATCTTCCGCCCCGGTTCTGAGTCCTTTGAGGACGTCAGCCTCCGCGGAGAGGGAGCTCAGGATGATGACGGGGACCCGGGCATTTTCCCTATTTTTCCGGAAGATCGACAAGAATTGGAACCCGTTGAGGTCGGGAATGAAGATGTCAAGAAGAATCAAATCAGGGCTCTCGTTAAGGGCTTTTTTCAGGCCTTCCATCCCAGAAAGAGAAGAAATAACATCGTAATTTTCCTTGGCAAGAAAGTGGCTGATGATTTTAACAGTCGTCGGGTCGTCATCGACGACGAGAATCTTTTTGGTTTTAGGAGGCGACTCCGGCTCAATGGCGGGCAAGCTTTCTTGAAGGGCTGGGGAGGCTGGAGTTTCCAAGAGCTTCTTGATGATCAAAAATTTTTCCAAATCGCTCTCTTTTATCGCTTTTTTCGTGTTCTCTTTTAAGTTTTTGAAAACAGCGATTTCCTCTTTGGCTCCGTTGTTTTTCAAGTTCTCGAGGATGTTTTCGAGTTCCTTGATCCTGGCTGCTTCTTCAAAAGCGGTGGTTATCAGTTTAATCATTTTCTCTTTGATCTGGTTTATCGCCCTCCGGTGGTCGCTCAGCTCTTCCCCAATGCGCTGAATCATACGCGTGAACTCTCCTTGGTCGAGAGATAGACGGATTTTAGGCAAGCTCTCCGAGTTTTGACCCGCGCGGCCCGAAGCAGGTTTTCCCATGCTCTTAGGCCGTTTTGTTGCAAGCGGCTGTCCGGTTTTTTCCATTTTGATACCGTCCTGTCTGGGCTATGTCCCCTCTATTACCTCTTAGGCAACGAAAAAAATCCATCGCCTCTCTGGATGATTCGTGGGGGGATTTTCTGCTTTTTTAGATAGTCGGAAGCGGGGATTCAGGGTCACCCACAACGATAAAATTAAAGCCACACCGAGCAGGCTGACGGGACTATTTCTTTTCGTGTTCTTTATCAGGCTGCCTTTTTGGCGGCTTCGTGAACACAGCCGAACTTCCCAAGATGTCTTTCAACCAGCCCGCGATTTCATCCCAACTGCTCGAAACACCGAAACCTCCGCGGCCGCCGGGCTTGACCTCAATCAGCCTGACGTTCATTCCGAGCGCCTTGAGCTTCGCTGCGAAGTCCCGGGCATCTTCCGGACGGCTGGTCTCACCCCTTGGGCCGATTTGATCCGGCAGGCCTGGCAGGTCCAGTTGGCCATGGACAATCAGGATGTTCTGGCTCCTTGCCCGGGCGGCAAGGTCGAGGAGGTTTTCGACCCCGGCATCCCCGGGCTGATTGAATATCCCCATCCGGCTCATCACTCCCCGGAACATATCCGGGTTGAGGAAAGCCAGCCGGAGAGCACCGTAAGCTCCTCTCCCAGACCCGTCCAGGACGATACTCTTTTCGTTGACTTTATACAATTTCTTCAGGTGGTTGATGCACTCCATAACTTGCTGGCTCGCCCCGCCGGCGTACAACCCGGACGGGCTCTCGGGCTCGGGCGCCAGGAGAATGATATCGCCGGCCCGTTTCTTCCCTGCGGGGCCGTAGTAAGCGGCGGCCAGGGCGCCAAGCGCCTGCTCTCCTCCTGGGCCTCCGCTCAGGGTGACGAGAAGGGGCAGCGGCGTTTTGGGGTCATACCATTCGGGAATGAAAACCGAGTATGGTTTGAGGGAGCCGTCGCCCGACGCGCGATAAGCTATCCGGACAACCCGGCCGTTCAGGAAAAGCGCCGGCTTCCCGTCCTCCACGCTCTTAAAAAGGTCATTCATCTCTTCATTCCACTGCTCGATTCTATCGAGGGGGGCAAAGGGAGGCGCATCGGCCATGAATTCTTCTATCCACTGCAGCCTGATCTCGAGCGTCGGCAGGCTCTCCCGGAAAACCTCGTCCTTCTGCGCAACTTCTCCTTTCTTTATCTCATCAAGCTTGGCGGCCCGGGCGTCGAGTTCTGTCTTATCCACGAGGAAGAAATGCTTATCCTCGGTGAATTTCAGTACGCCTTTGTCGTCGATGACACCAAGGCTGAGGTCGTAATGGCCGGTGGCCGGTTTTTCGATCTCGACCGGGAAATCCAGCATGTTCATCCCTTTGTCGAAGGCGAGATCCTGCTTCGATATTTGAGAACCCAGGACGGAACTCAGAACCGTCGTCAACTGCCAGCCTTTTTGGGCTGAGGGAGACTGGACGGCCAGTCGGATTTTCCTCTCCGACTCAAGATAGAAATGGCTGGCGTTGAGCAGGGACTGGAATTCGGGGGTAGCAGGAAGACGGGGCACGAACGTGAAAACCATCCCCCGGCTTTTTTGGGGTACTTCCCATTCAGAGTTCGAATCTGCAACAAGCTGGACGGTTTTTCTCTTGCCGGCGTCGACGTCCGCGTATTCCAGGTTGATTCCCCATTCCGGATGAAGAAAGGGCCGGAAAAAGGGGATATAGACCCAGGGAACAGCGAATTCGGCAACAAAGGATTTCTTGTCGGCGCCGGGAACGATCGTGAGCTGGATATCCTTGGTAAATCCCTGAGGAAATGGCTCCCCGTCGCGATTGACCACGACCTTGGCGGGTTCGCCTTCGCGGAGAGTGAGCCCGAAGACGATGAAACTCGATCTTTCAGTTTGCTTTGAAGGCTGGACAAACACAAGGAAGAGCATGTCGCCGAACTGGGCGCCCCGCCGGGGGAAATTGAGAATATCGTCCTTCACATCCACGGCAGCATAGAAATATCCGGCATCGAACGCAAAACGGGCCATCACGGCGAGGTCGGCTGAAGGCTCGAGCGGGGTTCCGTCGATCGCCTGGTTGACCGGCCATTCCTGAATGCCGGTCCAATCATCCACCTTTCCATCCACAACGATTTTATTATCGGCCTGGAATATCCGTGGCTTTTCTACGGGCTGGGCAGACAGGGTGGGGTTTCTGGTGGCCACAAGGGCGAACAACGCTGCTATGAACATTATGCGTAACCTTTTTACCATGGCTGCAGTCCTTCCCGTAGTCTCATTTTTCTATTTTAGAGCATTTCTCGGCGCTTGAACAGGTCTGTGTTTGTGGCGGTTGCAAAAACAAAAGACAAGCCGTAAAATAAAGGCCGCTGGCTGAAACTTAAGTGCCTGGCCAGACCGAGCGGGCATAACTCAGCGGTAGAGTACGAGCTTCCCAAGCTCGGAGTCGCGGGTTCGAATCCCGTTGCCCGCTCTTTTATTCCATGAGAAACTGGAACCTTATCATCGAAAATCTCCCCCTGCCGGGCCCGTGGAACATGGCCGTCGATGAATACTTCTTCCTCTCTCTCGGCCCAGAGCCTCAAACGCACGTCCGCTTCTATCAGTGGGAAAGGCCGACGGTCTCGCTGGGCTGCTCCCAGGTCGCGGAAAAAATCGTCGACCTCGATTCCTGCCGGAGGAAGGGAATTGACGTTGTGCGGAGGATGACGGGCGGAAAACTCGTCCTTCACCACCGGGAAGTGACCTACTCAATCTGCTCGTCTGACGTGGAGGTTTTTTCATCCACCTTAGCCCAATCCTACAGGCTGATCTCCCACGCTCTGATAAGCGGATTGAAGGAGATGGGCCTGAAGGCCAGGCTGGCCGGCCCGGCCCCTTCTTTTTATGGTGAGGGTAATTTTCCTTGTTTTTCCTACCCCGCCCGCGATGAAGTCGAAATCGACGGCAAGAAAATCATCGGCAGCGCCCAGAAGAGGGTCGGACAGAAATTTCTCCAGCATGGCTCAATCCTGCTTGAGAATGAAGAGGAGCTGTTGAGACAGGCCTTGGCTCCCTCAGAAAAAATCGGCCGGCTGCGGATGGTTTCTCTGTCCGAGGCACTCGGGAGGCCGGTGAGCTTTGACTGGGCCGTGGACAGGTTGAGGCGAGGCATCGCCGGTTATTTCGGAATCACCTTCAATCCGAAGAGTTTTGCGCCTGAAGAGACAAGAATCATAGAGGAGATCGAGAGGACGAAATACGGCACAGAAGAATGGACGTTCGGGAAGCGGAGAGCTCAACGAGACCTTGAGTATTGATTTTTT
>JBBILQ010000047.1:0-21771 GCA_037444845.1 Candidatus Aminicenantota bacterium
ATTCGCGTCCGCTTCAAGCATCAGCAAGTGTTTTCATCCCTCGTTGCGAAAAAAAATGATATCTCGCCACATCTTGACTTTTGTAACTTATAAAGGAGGTAAAGAATGAGACGACAGCAAGCTTTCTTCCGCTCTCGACCTTTTATTTTTTGCCTTTTCCTTTTATTCCTGACGCTCTTTCTTTTCTCCCAGCAGCCCAAGAAACCCGCCAAAATTCAATCGACTCCTCCCGAAGCAAGGTTGCAGGGCTTTGCCAAGCACGTGGAGATGGAAAAAACATCCCCCTTCAAGGACCTAAAGTGGCAATTCTTAGGCCCCACCAATGTGAGCGGCCGCACGACGGACGTGGCCGTGGTCGCTCCCAGGGGGAAGAACTACACCATCTACGCGGCCACAGCTTCGAGCGGCCTCTGGAAAACAGACAACGAGGGGACGACCTGGGAACCTATCTTCGACCAGGAACTTTCCACGTCCATCGGCGACATTGCCATTGCCCCTTCCGACCCCAGGATTATCTGGGTGGGCACGGGGGAGGCCAACATCTTCCGGAGCTCCCATCCCGGGTGTGGAATTTATAAGTCGACAGACGAGGGTAAGACCTGGCAGCATGTCGGGTTGACAGACACGAATACCATCGCCCGCATCACGATCCACCCCCAGAACCCTGAGGTGGTCTACGTCGCGGCCTCCGGTCACGAATGGACCTTTAACCCCGAGCGAGGCGTCTATAAGACGACTGACGGCGGCAAGACCTGGACTAAGATTCTCTACATCAACGAGCAAACCGGCGCTATCGACCTGGTGATGGACCCTTCCAACACGGATACTCTTTACGCCGCCACCTGGCAAAGAGTCAGGAAAAAATGGAACGACCCGCGCAACGAACCTCACTACACAGGGAGCGGCATCTGGAAGACGATGGACGGTGGCGCGACCTGGAAGCCGATCAACGACGGCCTTCCCGAGTCCCGTTTCCGCGGCCGCATTGGCCTTGACCTCTGTCTTTCCAAGCCGAACGTCCTTTATGCCTTTGTCGACAGTTATGAAATCGCCCGCGAAGCCGAGCCAGGCCGGCTGGATTCCTATGGCCGGCTCGTCCAGGCCGTCATCAAAGGAGCGACGGTCTACCGCTCCGACGACGGCGGCGAGAACTGGCGCCTGGTTGCGCCGACGACGGATGAAATGAAAAGCTTCCTGGAGCGACATTCGGGCACGTACGGCTGGGTCTTCGGCCAGATTCGCGTTGACCCCAACGACGAAAACAAGGTCTTTCTCATGGGTGTCCCGATGAGCGTCTCTGTTGATGGCGGCAAGACGTTCCGCCGTATCCCCAACATGTATCATGTCGACAATCACGGTCTCTGGATTGACCCGGATAATTCCAACTACATCGTCAATGCCAACGACGGTGGCATCGAAATTTCATACGACGGCGGCAAGACCTGGAGAAATTTCAAAGATAACCTGCCTATCTGTCAGTTCTTTAACCTCAACTACGACATGGACACGCCCTTCCGCGTTTATGGCTCCATGCAGGATCACGGAAGCTATCGGGCCGTGGTTGACCTCAGCCGCGGCAGAAACGCCATTCCCGCCCAGCCATTCGAGAGAGCACCTGGAGGAGAAGCTTCCCATCACGCCATCGACCCGACCAACCCGAATATCGTCTATTCCTGCGGGTTTTACGGGAGAATTTCTCGCAGCGACATGAGCAAGACGGGACCGGAGCGCTCGAAGCTCATCGTCCCCGGCGTCTACCCCGATGAGCCGCCGCTCCGCGGTCAATGGATGGCCCATTTCATCATTTCGCCCCACAACCCGAATATTATCTACCACGGCATGCAGTATCTCTTCCGCTCTCTCGACCGGGGCGATACCTGGGAAAGAATAAGTCCCGATCTGACCTACTTCACGCCGGCTGAACAGGGAGATATCCCTTACCACACGATTACCGCTATATCGGAATCCCCGCTCAAGGCCGCGTTGATTTATACGGGAACGGATTGCGGCAGGGTAAGCGTGACCAAAGACGGCGGCAAGACCTGGCAGGAAATCACCAAGGGCCTTCCCTACCAGAAATGGGTTTCCCGGATCGTGGCCTCCCAGTATGACATGGCTACGGTCTACCTCACTCAGCACGGCCGGGCAGATGACGATTTTGCTCCTTACGTCTGGAAATCAACAGACTTCGGCAAGACCTGGACGAGCATCTCTGCGGGGCTTCCTCTGGGGCCGGTCAACGTCATCAGGGAAGACCCGGTCGATAGGAATATCCTTTATGTGGGAACAGACCTCGGAGTTTACGTGAGCAAGGACGGGAGCAAAACCTGGAATGTCCTCGGCGCCAATCTTCCGTCCTCCTACGTCCACGACCTCATCATCCACCCGCGGGATAACATCATCGCCATCGCCACCCACGGCCGCGGAATGTGGGCCATGGACGCTGACCCGGTCAACGAGAAGCCAAAACGCCCGCGCCGCTTTTTCTTCGAGGACGAGCCCGCAACCATACGTTAAACCGGGAATTAGCTGGCGTAATCTCCGCTTCGATATCCGGACCGACGCGGTCGCTCCCCCCACCCATCCTCTGTCCAGATGGCCAGGTTAGGGGCAGTGACCATCCCCCCGTCCATGAGCACGGGAAAGCCAAGCACGCTGACCAGGCCTCCCCGTATCCTCTTGGATAGACTCCCCAAAGTCTGAGTTTCATCTGGCTGTGCTGATGGGGCTTAGAATAGGTTGCTTTGTCCTTTAGCCAATATTTTAGGAAAAGGAGCAAATGTCTGTCAATTCATAAATTGGTTCCTTGAAAAATGATGCGAGAGAGGCTAAAATGTGGACATGATTAAACAGATTGAAGAAAAGATGGCCCGCAAGGAAAGAGTCGAAAAATTCAGCCTCGATTTAGATTATCTGACCACTGGCGAACGCCGGCGGTTGTATGAACTCATGCACGCTCACGGCCCGGGAAACGGCAAGATGATGCTTCTGCCCATCGACCAGGGACTGGAGCATGGACCTCGCGATTTTTTCCCTAACCCTGCCAGCGCGGACCTGGAATTCCAGCTGAGCTTGGCCCTTGAAGCCAACTACTCCGGCGTCGTCTGTCATGTCGGCCTGGCTGAAAAGCATCTCCGCCGATACGCTGGCCGCGTCCCCCTCGTGCTCAAAATCAACGGCAAGACCTCCATCCCGCCAGATGACCTGCCCTTCTCTCCCCTGGACGCAAGCGTCGAGGATGCTATCAGGCTTGGCGCGGACGCTGTCGGGTACACCCTCTACGTTGGATCGCCAATCGAAGCCGATGATATCGCGCAGTTCACCGAAGTCAGGCAGGAATGCCGAAAATACGGCCTTCCGTTGATCATGTGGGCCTATCCTCGAGGCCCTCATGCCGAGACAAGGGGCGGCGGCCGGGATTCGCTGGCCATGGTCGATTACGCGGCGCGCGTGGCAAACGAGCTTGGCGCTACGCTCGCTAAGATAAACCTTCCGGTGCC
The DNA here is from genome assembly GCA_037444845.1 of Candidatus Aminicenantota bacterium. Lineage (GTDB taxonomy): Bacteria > Acidobacteriota > Aminicenantia > Aminicenantales > UBA8522 > JARYMI01. Next base: position 3,501 of record JBBILQ010000047.1, read on the forward strand.
TCCAAAGGGCGGAAGCTACGATCCCCAGAGTCCTTTTAAGGTTTATAACGCGTTCAAGGACATCTCCGAAGACGAGGCTCTGAGAATGGTCATCCAATCAGCCGGCCGGACGGGAGTCCTTCTCTCTGGCGGGAGCAAGCTCAGCGACGAAGACCTTTTCCAGAAGGTGCGCCTGAGCCTTGAGGCCGGTGTCGATGGCCTGATCTTCGGACGGAATATGTGGCAGCGCAAGTACGATGATGCCCTGAAGCTCAGCCAGGAAATCATCGAGATCATAAGAAAATACTGAACAACGCCTAACGTAGGACCTGATCGATGATTCCTCCCCCAAGGACCTCATCCCGTCTGTAGAAGACAACAGACTGTCCTGGAGTGATAGCCCGCTGCGGTTCCTTAAATTCGACCACAACTTTCTGGGCGGAAAAAGGAGCAACGCGCGCATCTGCTTCTTTATGTTTATAGCGGATTTTCGCCTTTACTCTGACCAGCTCATCGAGTTCCCTTCCGGAAATCCAGTTGACTCGCGTCGCCAGGAGCTTCCGGCAGGAAAGGTCCTCGTTGGTGCCGACGACGATGGCGTGATCAGCCGTGTTAATAGAGACCACATAAAGAGGATGGGGCGAAGCTATGCCCAGGCCGCGGCGCTGTCCGACGGTGAAATGGATAATCCCCTGGTGTTCTCCTAAAATTTGGCCTCTTCCATCTCGAATGGGGCCGGGGACAAAGGCTTCAGGAATTCGCGCCTTCAAGAAATCAGGGTAACGGCCGCGGGCGATAAAACAAACTTCCTGGCTTTCAGGCCGGGCCGCCACTGGAAGCGACCGCTTTCTGGCTTCCTCTCTGACCTCCCTTTTCGTCAAGCTTCCGACGGGCATCAAGATACGAGCCAGTTGGGCCTGGGTGAGAGGATAGAGAAAGTAGGACTGGTCCTTGGAACTGTCTTTCCCCTTTTTAAGGCGAAAGCGTTGATGAGCGCGGTCACGGGTCACACGGGCGTGATGCCCGGTCGCCACAAACTCCGCCCCGAGTCTTGCTGCCCTCTCCAAGAGCAGCTTGAACTTGATGTGCTCATTGCAGCGGATGCAGGGGTTAGGGGTTCGGCCACGCTGGTACTCATGGCAAAAATCCTTGATGACCGTCTCCTCGAAGGCACGACGAAAATCAGCCACAAAATGCGGAATCCCGAGCTGCCGGGCAACTTCGTGGGCGTCTTCGGCTGCCTTCCAGCCGCAGCAGCTTCTCAGCTTCTCCGACCGGCAGAGGTCGCCGGGGAGGGAAAAGAGGTTCATCGTCAGGCCGACGACATCATACCCCTTGTCGACAAGAAGCACCGCCGCCACTGCTGAGTCCACACCGCCGCTCATGGCCACGGCGACTTTTGGGCGTCCCTTCATAGATTTCTCCGCCAAAAGCCTTAGGATAGCACAGGGGCTAAAGCATGGAAAGAGAATGATTCCTGGGAGCGAAAAAAGGGAAGATTTTCATTGACTCGCAAGGAAAAAAATGATATAAATTCCTTAGGTCTTATCCGGGGAGGAAGCGGATGAAGAAGAAAGTGTATGTTTATCTCCTGGTTTCATTTCTGGCGGTTGGAATGCCCGTTTCTGCATTTTCGCAGAAAGTCGACTACTGGTCAGCGAAAAGATTCGAGTTCAGCACAGCCGTCAGCTACGAATTTTCCCTTCTGGAAACGTCCTATTTTCATCAATACTCGCCTCCATTCCTGTCGGGGCCTTACAAGAGCAATGCCGAGCAAACGATCTATCTCAACGGGAAACAAAGCTGGGGGATGAGTGCGGCCATATCTTATTTCCCTTTAAAAAAACTGGGCCTTCAGCTCCAATTAGAGTACGGCAAACCGCGGATAGAGGGCACAAACACCGCTTATGATGTCCTCCTCAACTACGCCATCGGGAGTTTTGCCGGCGGCCCGCCTTATCCCTATATTTTTGAAAAGAGTTATGACTGGCCGAACACAGAAGGGTTTCTGACCCAGGTCTGTCTGAGCTTGAACGCTCTGGTCAGATTTCCCCTCTCGGAAAGAATAGCTCTCTACATTTCAGGAGGTCCCACCTATTTCCGGACAAGCGGAGAGGGAGTCGGCGTGACCTATTCAAAATTCTGGATAGAAGAGGGCTACTTCGTTGGCGAAACGTATCAGATGAAATTTAAATTCGGGCCGATAAACAAGCTTGGACTCAATATCGGCGCCGAACTCAATTGGGTTCTTTTCAGCAACGTCAGCCTGGCCATAGACATGCGCTTCTATGGGACCTCCAAGGAATCTCCCGCTCTGCAGATTCAGCGCAACGAAATGCTTTCCGACTCCATCGACGAGGTCAGGAAAACCATGAACCTCCACGGAATAGAAATCAATCCCTCCTTTTACCGGGTTCATGTGGGGTTGAAATATCTTTTCTAATCCGGACTTTATTAATCTTGCCTTTTCTTTCGAGTTTGCTGGCGCGAAGAACTCCGGGTTTTCGCCGGGAGAAGAAGAAATACCAGTTGACCAGGACGATGAGGAGAAGTCCGGCAAACGTAACAACTATCTTAGCTACCATGATTGTCCTGCGCTTTCCCTCATAGCCTCACTCTCCGCAGTCGCAAAGAATTGGAGACAACAGAGACCGAGCTGAAGGCCATGGCGGCAGAGGCGACGATCGGGTTGAGCAAGAGTCCGAAAAACGGATAGAGCGCTCCAGCCGCGACCGGGATTCCCACGACATTGTAGAAAAAGGCCCAGAACAGGTTCTGTTTGATGACCCGGATTGTCTTCCTGCTCAGAATGAAGGCCGAGGCGACGGCCCTGAGGTCACCGCCGATGAGAGTGACGTCCGAAGCCTCCATGGCTACGTCCGTCCCAGTGCCGATGGCCAGGCCGACATCAGCCTGGGCCAGAGCCGGCGCGTCGTTGATCCCGTCGCCGACCATGGCAACCCTCCGGCCGGACTTCTGGATCTCCTTGATTTCGCTGACCTTATCCCCAGGCAAGACCTCGGAGATGACCCTCTCTATCCCAGCCTTTTTGGCGATAGCCTCAGCCGTCTTCTTGTGGTCACCCGTGAGCATGATGACTTCGAGCCCGAGTTCCTTGAGCCTGGCCACAGCCTCAACCGAATGGGCCTTGAGGACATCGGCGATGGCGATGATCCCGGCCGGGATTCTATCGAGGGCGACAAACACAACCGTTTTGCCATCGCCTGACAGGGCCTCCGTCTTGTTTTTCCAGAAGCCGAAATCGACTCCCAGGCCAGCCATCAGCCTGGCGTTTCCGATGGCCACCTTTTTTCCTCCGACCGCGGCTTCGATCCCCTGACCCTCGATGGCGCGGAATTCAGTTGTCTCATCCAGGCTCAGGCCTTTCTCGCGGGCTTTTTTCAGGATGGCCTCTCCCAGCGGATGCTCAGAGCGTTTCTCAGCCGCGGCAGCTAAAGCAAGGACATCGTCTTCTTCGAAATCGCCGGCCGAGATAATATCGGTGACTTCGGGTTCTCCCTTAGTCAACGTGCCGGTTTTATCGAAAACGATTGTATTGACTTTGTGGACAGTCTCCAGGCTTTCTCCGCCCTTGACGAGAATGCCGTTTTCCGCTCCTTTTCCTGTCCCGACCATAACGGCTGTGGGAGTAGCCAGTCCGAGGGCGCAGGGACAAGCAATGATCAGCACGGCCACAAAGTTGAGCAGCGCAAAAGTCAGCGACGGCGAGGGTCCAAAATCAAACCAGATGACAAAAGTGGCGATGGCGATGGAAATAACGACCGGAACGAAATAGCCCGCGATAACATCCGCCAGCCTCTGGATGGGCGCTTTCGAGCCTTGAGCCTCCTCAACGAGCCGGATGATCTGAGCCAGGGTTGTGTCCTTTCCGACTTTGGTCGCCCTGAAGCGAAAACCCCCTGTCTTGTTCAGCGTGGAGCCGATGACCTCGTCCCCCGCGGCTTTTCTGACGGGCATGCTCTCACCGGTAATCATCGACTCATCGACCGAAGAGCGGCCTTCCTCGACGACGCCGTCCACCGGAATCCGTTCACCGGGCCTGACAACGACAAAATCTCCGACCTGGACATCTTCAACAGGGACATCCATCTCCCCTTTTTCTCTCAGGACGCGGGCCAGCCTGGGTTGCAGCCCTGCCAGTTTCTTGATGGCCTCTGAGGCCCGGCCTTTGGCCCTGGCTTCAAGCCAGCGGCCGAAAAGAATAAAGGCGATAATAAAAGCCGAGGTGTCGAAATAGACCTCAGGTCTGATTCCGGCCTTCTCGAAGAAAGAAGGGAATATCGTGGCGGCGGCGCTGTAAAAATAGGCGGCCAGAGTGCCGACAGCGATGAGCGTGTTCATATCGGCGTTCCGGCGCCGGAACGACTTCCAGGCTCCCCTGAGGAAGGGCCAGCCGATGAGAAACTGGACGGGCGTGGCGAGCAACCAGAGGACGATAAAATGCTGGAGAAGCCCCGGCACCCAGGGAAACCAGTGCCGCATGCTTCCGAGAAAGATGATGACGGCCAGGATGAGCCCCGAGATGAACCTGGCTTTCAACTCTCGGGCTTCCTTTGTTCGGACGGCTTGTTCAGCGTCCACTTTTTCTTTTTCGCCGGGGATGTCAAGCACTCTGAAGCCAGTCTCTTCAATCGTCCTTTTGATCTCACTTAGGTTCGTTTCAGACGGCAGGTACTCCACCCTCACCCGCCCTGTGGCCAAATTGACAGAAGCTTTTCCTATCCCCCGTAGCCCTAAAAGCGCCTTCTCGACCTTTAGAACGCAGGAAGCGCACACAATGCCCTCAAGCATGAGCTCGACGGCGGCTGTCCCCACATCGTAGCCCGTTTCTCTTATGGCGGTCACAAAGTCGGCAAGCCTGACCAGCCGCGGGTTAAAAATGACCGTGGCCTTGGACGTGGCAAAATTGACCTCAGCTTTCTCCACTCCCTCGAGGCGGCTCAGGGATTTCTGGATGTTTGCCGCGCAGCTCGCGCAGCTCATCCCCCGGACAGGGAGGTCAATCCTTTCCTGTCTTGCTTCAGCCATTTCCTATATATTCTATAGATTTTATAGATATTGTCAAATACAGAATACTTCCCTCTGGGCGCAGGAAATTCTTTGGCTTCCATCTTACCCTGCCATCCCGCCGCCGGACAAGCATTTTTAGCTACCGGGGGCTGATTTGCGCGCCCGGCAGAGTTTGTGTTAGAATTTTCGCGGGTAAGCCGAGAAGGAGAAAACATGTCAGGGCATTCTAAATGGCATTCTATCAAGCATAAAAAGGCGGCTGCAGACGCAAAGCGCGGAAAGCTTTTCACAAAGATCATCCGCGAGCTGAGCGTCGCGGCGCGAGAGGGCGGCGGAGACCCAGAAGCCAATCCCCGGCTGCGCAAGGCCATCCTCGACGCCAAAGCAGTCAACATGCCGGCCGACAACATCAAGAGGGCCGTCATGAAGGGAACAGGCCAGCTCGAGGGCGCCTCGTACGAGGAGGTTAAGTACGAGGGCTACGGTCCGGGCGGAGTGGCCATCTTCGTCGAAGCCCTATCGGACAACAAAAACCGGACCGTGTCCGAGCTCAGGCACATCTTCACCAAAAACGGCGGCCGGATCGGCGAGTCCGGGTGTGTCTCCTGGATGTTCAAACGGAAAGGATACGTCGTCGTCGAAAAGGAGAAGGCGGCTGAGGATAAGCTCTTAGAGATCGTCCTCGCCAGCGGCGCCGAGGACGTGAGGGATGACGGCAGCAACTTTGAAATCATCACACCTCCCGAGACGTATGACGGCGTCGTCGAGGCTCTCAAAGAGAACAGCGTTGAGATCGCCACCTCAAACCTCGGCTACATCCCCCAAAACTACGTTAAGCTCGAGGGCAAACAAGCCCAGCAGCTTCTCCGGCTCATGGAAGAGCTCGAAGACCACGATGACGTCCAGCACGTCTGGGCGAATTTCGACATCCCCGAAGCGGAAATCGCCGGTTTCTCGGCCTGAAGTCATTCATGAGGGTTCTCGGCATCGACCCCAGCAGCCAGTCCACAGGGTTCGGGATCATTGATTACGACGAAAAGAGGTACAGTGTGCGGGCTTACGGAGCCATCAGGCCTTCCAGGCGCCTCCCCTTCCACAGGAAATTGAACGAGATCCGCGAGCGGCTGGAAGACCTGATCGAGACCCACAAGCCGGAGGAAGCCGCCGTCGAAAATCCTTTCTATGCCCGGAATATCAAGACGGCTATGGCTCTCGGCCAGGTGCGGGGGGCTGTGCTCGTCGCCGTGGCCGCTCGCAATTGCGCTCTTTACGAATACTCGGCCCTGGAAATCAAGAAAGCTGTCACCGGATATGGGCAAGCCGAAAAAAGGCAGGTTAACGCGATGGTCAGGACGTTGCTTCATCTTGAGGACGACCCGGTCGGACAGGATGCCTCAGACGCCCTGGCGGCCGCGTATTGCCATCTCAACTCCCGGCTTTTCCAGAAGAAACTCGAGGAGCAAGGGGCAGGACAAAGACGATGATCGGCCACCTCAAGGGAAAGCTCATCCAGAAAAATCCTCAATCCGTGGTCGTGGACATCGGCGGCGTCGGATACTGCGCTTCGATCCCGCTTTCCACCTACTTTAGGCTCGGTGAAGAAAATAGTCCGGTGGAGCTCCATATCTACACCCATCTCACAGATAACGCCCTCGCCCTCTTCGGGTTCTCGACGCCCGAAGAGAAGGAGCTCTTCCTGAAGCTGATCAACATCTCCGGCATCGGGCCCCGGCTTGCCCTGAACGTCCTCTCCGGGATTGGCCCGGCCGAGCTCGAAGAGGCTGTCCAGCGGAGCGACATTGCCAGGATCACCCTGATTCCCGGGATCGGAAAGAAGACTGCCATGAGGATCGCCCTGGAACTTCAGGAAAAGATGGCCAGGAAGGGAAAGCCTGTCCTTCCCAGGATCCCCAAAGAGAGAGAAGAACTCATCTCCGCTTTGATGAACATGGGTTTCCGGAGGAAGGAAGTGGAAGAGGTCGTTGACCAGACAATCAGATCCCTCACCCCGGAAGCAGGTCTGGAACAGCTCCTCAGAGAAAGCTTGAAACGGATGGCCAAGATTTGAAAGACAAGACCATGCCGACGATCCTGACGCCCATCCGGACCAAAGAGGACTTGCAGTTTGAAGACAGCCTCCGGCCTCAGACCTTTGACGAGTTCATCGGCCAGGAGACGATCAAAGCCAACCTCAACATCTTCATCGAAGCGGCAAGAAAGAGGGGCGAGCAGCTCGACCACGTCCTTCTCTACGGGCCGCCCGGGCTGGGAAAGACAAGCCTCGCCTACCTCATCGCCAAGGAAATGGGCGTCGGCATCAAGCCGACATCGGGGCCGGTCATAGAAAGAACGGGCGATCTTTCGGCCATTTTGACCAACCTCCAGAAAAAAGAGATCCTTTTTATCGATGAAATCCACCGGCTTCATCCTTCAGTCGAAGAGATCCTCTATTCGGCCATGGAGGATTACAGCCTGGACATCATCATCGGACAGGGCCCCGGCGCACGCAGCCACAAGCTCCAGTTAAAAAAGTTCACTCTCATCGGGGCCACCACCCGGGCCGGCCGGATAACGGCGCCGCTGAGGGGGCGGTTCGGCATCATCCACCGGCTGGATTACTACAGGGATGAAGATATAGAGAAAATTATCAAGAGGTCGGCGGGCCTTCTCAACGCGGCCATCGACGACCAGGGGGCCGAGCTGATCGCCAGCCGCTCGCGCGGAACGCCCCGCGTGGCCAACCGACTGCTGAGGCGAGTGCGCGACTATGCTGATGTCAGGGCCGACGGCATTATAAACGCCAAAGAAGCCTCGAAAGCGCTGGATATGATGGAAGTGGACTCCCTCGGGCTGGATGATGTGGACAGAAAAATCCTCCTGACGATTATCGAGAATTTCGGCGGCGGACCGGTTGGAATCGCCACCATCGCGGCCGCCATCGACGAAGAAAAGGATACGATAGAATCCATCTACGAGCCGTTTCTCATGCGCATCGGCTTCCTGGAGCGGACGATCCGCGGCCGGAAAATAACGGCCAGGGCCTGCGAGCACCTCGGGTTCGCTCCGCCATCGGGCCAGCCGTCGGCGCAAAAAAAATTATTCAAATAATATCTCCGTGCTCACCTCAGAATTCGACTACGATCTCCCGCCTGAGCTCATCGCCCAAAAGCCTCTCGCAAGGAGGGATGCCTCTCGGATGATGGTCATCCTGCGTCGTGAGGAAAAGCTCATCCATGCCCGGTTCAAAGATTTCCCTGATTATCTCGATAACGGGGATGTCCTTGTCCTTAATGACACGAAAGTCATCCCTGCAAGGCTCTGGGGTAAGAAGGAGGACAAGGACGTTGAATTTATTTTCCTAAAAGAAAGGGAAAAAGGGCTCTGGGAAGTCCTCTGCCGGCCAGCCAGACGGCTCAAGGCCGGCGAACGGATTCTTTTCCCCGGGGGAGTCGAAAGCGAAGTCGTCGGTGCAGAAGGAGAAGGAAAAAGGATTCTTCGCTTCTCTCGGAAAGATGTCTTCGGACTTCTCAAGAAAGCCGGGTGCGCGCCCCTTCCTCCTTACATCAAGCGACCAAAACAGGACCAGAACCTGAGGGATTTCGACCTCAGACGATACCAGACGGTCTATGCCCGGAGAGAGGGGTCCATCGCCGCACCCACGGCTGGGCTCCATTTCACGCCTCAAATCCTCGGACGAATCCGGCAAAAAAGGGCAGCCGTATGCCAGGTCACCCTCGAAGTTGGCCTTGCCACCTTTCAGCCTGTCCGGGCCGGTCGGGTCGAAGACCATCGGATGCTCGAAGAACGATACGGCATAAGTCCATCTGTTGCCACAAAAATAAACTCGGCGAAGAAAAAGCGCCGGCCGATCGTGGCTGTGGGAACGACCGTTGTCCGGGCGCTCGAAAGCGCCGTTCAAGACGGCAAAGTTCTGGCGGGCATCCGCTCAACTTCCCTCTTCATCTATCCGGGGTTCACTTTCCAGGTGGTGGACAGGCTTCTAACAAATTTCCACCTGCCCCGGTCGACCCTGCTGATGCTTGTCTCAGCCTTTGCCGGCCGCGAGCTCATCCTGAGGGCATACCAAGAGGCTGTCCGGGAACGATATAGGTTTTACAGCTACGGCGACTGCATGCTCATCGTCTGAGTGAAGTGCCCTTATGGTTTGGAAGGAAAGATATCGTGAAACGACTCGATTCGAATTGCAACTCAGACCTCGTTTCTGATAAATTATTGCGAGGGAGAGTCCTGATGGCAATGAACAGACGAGACGACATAGAACTGGAAGAGAAGCTTCAGGACATTCTTTACCCCAGCCCAAAGGCTAAAGAATTCAAAATTACGCTTGTCTTCGGCCACAAACTCTCGCCGGATTACGAGAAAGCTGTTGACCTGGCCAGGAGAAACCCAACCTACAAGAAAGAAGGCAGCGGTGAATGGGTGCGCCACTCTGTCACGTACATGCCAGCCGAGGTGGACGACCTTTTTGACCTGTTCAACCTCGTCCATGAATGGGAGACGACGGAAGTCCTGGTCAACAACAAAAGAATCCCCTACGCCCACCAGCTCTGGCTTCCTCTGATGTGGTTTTACCGGATCAGGTAGGCTATCCCGCTTCTCCTCCCACGTCGAGGTTGCCGTTGACCTCGGTTTTTTCCTGTGTTATAAAGTCCGCTCATCCTGAGCGAACAAGATAGGAGGAAATCCCTGGATGGCCAAAAACAAACACCGAATCTCATCCCCTCGGCAAGAATCTGAGAAAACCATGGTCAACCTGAAATTCGATGAATTGCCTGCGCAATGGTACAATATTTTGCCTGACCTGCCGGAGCCATTGCCGCCGCCGCGAGACCCGGAAGAAGGGCCGTCGCGTATCCAGAACTTGCCCAATCTCATGATCGGAGAATGCCTTCAACAAGAATTCTCTACCCAGAGATGGGTTGATATTCCCGGCGGCATCATGGGCCTCTACGCAAAAGCTGGAAGGCCAAGGCCTCTTTTCAGAGCGACCAACCTGGAAAAGAAGCTCGGAACGCCGGCCAGGCTCTATTATAAAAGCGAATTCTTCAGCCCGACCGGAAGCCATAAAGTCAATACTGCCCTGGCCCAGTGCTGGTATGCCAAACAGCAGGGGTTTGAGCGGGTAACAACCGAAACGGGGGCGGGGCAGTGGGGAACAGCGCTTTCTTACGCGGCAGCCGTAACCGGCCTGAAGTGCACTGTCTTCTGGGTGAGAAGCGTCTATAACTGGAAAAAAGACCGATTATCATTCATGAAACTTCTGGGGGCAGAGGTCTATGCCTCCCCAAGCCCTATGACGGAGTGCGGGAGGGCTCTGTATGATAAGAATCCGGAGCATGTGGGATCCCTCGGAATCGCCATATCGGAGGGCCTGGAGGATTCTCAAAAAGACCCAAAGGCAACCTACTGCCTGGGTTCCGTCTTAAATCATGTTCTTATGCATCAAACGATCATCGGCCTGGAAACTCAAAAACAATTTGAACTGTTCGACGACTATCCGGATATCGTCATCTCCTGCCTGGGAGGCGGCTCAAATTTCGGCGGGTTTGCTCTGCCTTTTGTTGGAGATGTCCTAAAAAAAGGGAAAAAGATTAAGTTTATTGCGGCTCAAAGCATCGTTGCTCCCAACCTTCAGGGCAAGTACGAGTATGACTTTGCAGACTATGCTGAAATAACCCCCATGCTCATGATGTACACGTTGGGCCACAAGGTCGACATGGAGCCGATAAAGGCGGATGGGCTACGCTATCATGGGTGTTCGCCGATCATCAGTCTGTTGCGGAACAAAGGCTATATCGATACGGTAGCCTATCCGGGTGATGAAAAACATGTTTTTGAGACCGCCAAACTCTTCATGGAAACAGAGGGGTGGCTGCCGGCTCCAGAATCTGCTTATTCAGTCTGCTCGGCCATAGAAGAGGCCATCAAGTGCAAGGAATCGGGCGAGCCAAAGGTGATTGCTTTCAACGTCAGCGGTCACGGCTTCCTGGATATTCAAGGGTATCGAACCGTCCTGGGTCTTAAATAAGGCAGCCTTTCAAGAGTATCTTAGAAAGAGACCAGCCGGCGAAACTCGCGGAAGCGCTTCTCTATCTCATCCAGCCTGAGAGTCTTGAACCTCTCGATCCCGAAATCCTCGATGGCGAATGAGGCCATGACGCTGCCGAAAACGGCGGCCCTCCGAATCTCGGGGCGCGAAACTTTTCCAGCCTTGTCGAGATAGCCGAGGAAGCCGCCGGCAAAGCTATCCCCTGCGCCTGTCGGGTCGACGACATCCTCACAGGGATGGCCGAGCACGCCGAAGACAAAATCGTGGCCGAGGACAAGAGCGCCGTGCTCGCCCTTCTTGGTCACGACGAGGCGGGGGCCGCTCGCCAGAATCTTTCTTGCCGCTTTGATGAGGTTTGTTTCCTGGGTGAGCATCTTGATCTCTTCCTCGTTGGCAAAAAAGATATTCACCTTTTCGAGGACCCTCCAGATGGCCTCTCGCTTGGCGGCGATCCAGAAATTGATCGTATCCATGGCCACGACCCCCGGGCTCTCCATTTGAGTAACGATTTCGTCCTGGAGGTCAGGGTCGATATTGGCCAGAAAGGCGATTTCGGCCTGACGAAAGGAAGAAGGAAGTTTGGGCCTGAAATCCCGGAAAACGTTCATCTCCGTCTTGATCGTCTCCCTCTGGTTGGGGTCGTAGCCGTAATGCCCTTCCCAGAAAAACGTCTTGCCCGGACGGACTTCCAACCCCTCTGTATCGATATTTCTGGACTTAAAAAATCGGATCGTTTCCTCCGGGAAATCCTCTCCTACGACTCCGACGATTTTAGGTGAAGTAAAAAAGCTCGCCGCCAACGAGCAGTAGGTGCAGGAACCGCCGATAATCCTCTCCCGCCTTTCCCAGGGTGTCTGGATGGTGTCGAAGGCAAGCGAACCGACGATGACGAGGCTCATAAGATCTACTCTCTCTCCTTAACATACTTGGCGATGATGTGGTGAAGCCGTTTTTTGACTTCAGGCGGGATGAGCACTGCTTGGGTGACGAGGCAATTTTCCATCGCCCGGCCGCAACCGCACTCCTCCCCTCTTTTGGCGGGAAGGGAGGCGACGGCTTTCTTGATAATTGTCTTGGCATGTTCGATGTTCAAGCGGAGGTTTTCGAGGATGAGCTCCACAGAAACTGTCTCTTCTTCAGCGTGCCATACATCGTAGTCAGTGACCAGGTTCATCGTCGCGTAGCATATTTCGGCCTCGCGGCAGAGCTTGGCCTCGGTGGCGCTTGTCATGCCGATGACGTCGCAGCCCCAGAGCCGGTAGATGGCGGATTCGGCCTTGGTGGAAAAGGCCGGGCCCTCTATACAGAGATAAATTCCCCCTTTATGGACTCTTAGGCCGAGCTCCCTGCCGGCCGTAAACAGGTTCCCGCTGAGCTCCGGACAGACGGGTTGGGCAAAGCTGATATGAGCGGCGATACCGCCCCCAAAAAAAGTGTTGACCCTTCTGGTTCTGTCGAAGAACTGGTCGGAAAAGACGATGTCCCTCGGCCGGATATCCTCTTTGAGGGAGCCGCAGGAGTTGACCGAAATAACCCGCTCGACGCCTAACATCTTGAACCCGTAGATGTTGGCCCGAAAATTGATGTCCGAGGGAAGAAACCTGTGACCGCGGCCATGCCGGCTCAAAAAAGCGGTCTTTTTCCCTTCGAGTGTGCCGATGATGTACGCGTCAGCGGGCTGGCCGAACGGAGTCTCCAGAACGCATTCCTCGATGTCCCTGATCCCGTCGATCTCGTAAAGCCCGGTCCCGCCGAGAATCCCGATGTCGGCCGCGGGCAGATTCTCCCGCTCATGCTGAGCCATTTTTCCTCCTCGCATTAGAGCTATTCATATATAATTTACGTTCGGCCAAGTCAAGCCTGGCCATTCTCTTGAAGCGCCGCCCCCTTTAGGTTATGCTAAGGGACGCTAAACATCCGACGATGCAAGAAAAAGAGATCAAGGAAGTTGCCCGTCTTCTTGGAAAGAGGCCGCGGGTCGGCGTACTCACTGGCGCCGGGATCTCCGCCGAGTCCGGCGTCCCCACCTTCCGCGGCAAGGACGGCCTGTGGAAACAATTCCGGGCCGAAGACCTGGCCACACCCGAGGCTTTTGAGCGCGACCCTGCCTTGGTCTGGGAATGGTATGATTGGCGCCGAGGGATTATCGCCGGGCGTGAGCCAAACGCCGGTCACCTCATCCTGGCTCGATGGGAAGACGAACTGCCCGGTTTCGTCCTTATCACTCAGAATGTAGACGGCCTGCACCGCCGGGCTGGGTCAAAAAACGTCCTCGAACTCCACGGCAACATCTGGCAGGTCCGATGCCTCGAGGAAGGTACCGTGTCGGAGAATTTTGAGTCGCCTTTCCCAGAGATTCCTCCACGTTGCCCTGCCTGCGGCGGGCTTCTACGGCCCAATGTTATCTGGTTCGGGGAAGCGCTCCCTCGTTTGATCCTCGAACAAGCCCAGGCTGCCTGCATAGCCGCTGAGCTCATGTTCGTCATCGGGACATCGGCCTATGTCCAGCCGGCTGCTTCACTCCCGCTTGTGGCGGCAGAGGCGGGCGCCAAAATCGTAGAGATCAACCCTGATTATACGCCGCTCTCAACATACGCCGATCATTCTTTTCGTGGAAAAGCAGGCGAGGTTCTCGTTGAGATCGACGCCGCTATTAGGGATCCAGGTTAAGGAAGAAAGGACGGTAAGACGATGAAATTCATCTATTTTGACGCCTCTTCGGGTCTGAGCGGCGACATGATCTTAGCCGCCCTCCTTGACCTCGGCGTCTCTAAAGCCCCTTTCCGGGAAAAAATGGCCAGCCTTAACCTCCCCGTCAAGATCGACATCAAGGAGACGAAGCGGGCAGGGCTACGCGGGCTTAAAGCCGACGTCAGGGTGAAGCGTAATAAGGCGAGCCAAGACAGGTGCTGGGAGGATGTGAAAGTTCTCATCGCAAAAAGCGCTTTCTCCAGCGCGGTAAAGGAGAAGGCCCAGGCCATCTTCAAGAATCTCTTCGCTGCCGAGGCCAGAGTTCACGGCACAAAATTCGAGGCGGCTCATCTCCATGAGGCGGCAGCCGACGACGCCATCATCGATGTTTTAGGAAGTTGCTATTTGGCAGAAGTTTTAGACATCAGCCGCGTCTACTGCTCTCCGCTCAACGTCGGCCGAGGCTGGGTAAGGGGATCCCACGGGCTGCTTCCTGTGCCGCCGCCGGCTGTGGCCGAAATCCTTAAACAGGCGCCGGTTTACTCAGCCTGGGCGGATGAGGAGCTTGTAACCCCAACAGGGGCTGCCATTGTGGCGACATGGACTGAGAAATACATTCCTTTCCCCGAGATGACTTACGAAAAAATCGGCTGCGGGGCAGGAAGCCGGGATTTTGCTGACTTTCCCAATATTCTCAGGGCTTTTTACGGGGAAGAAAAAGAATTCCGGAGTTCAAGAACCGTCTACCAAGTTGAAGCCAACCTGGATGATGCCAGCCCTCAACTTCTCGCCCGGTTTGTCGAGCGCGGCCTCACACTCGGCGCGCTGGAGGTCTTTCTGACTCCCGTCGTGATGAAAAAGGGACGACTGGGCACCAAATTGACCCTGCTCGCCGACGCTGCTAAAATAGATGGACTCGTCGAGGCCGTCTTCAGGGAAACAAGCTCTATCGGGCTGAGGCTATTCCCGGTCGAAAGAAGAGTCCTCCACAGAGACACGAAAAGAGTCAGAGTCCTGGGAGAGGATATCGGGATAAAGATCGCAACTCTTGGCGGGGAGGAAGTCAACGCCCAGCCGGAATTCAGCAACTGTCTCGCGGTCGCTGAAAAAAAGAAACTTCCGGTTAAGCTGATCACCCAAATGGCCATAACTGAGTATTCTAAGAAGAATCGGCGAAAGAAGATAAGAAAAGGCCGAGGATAAAATGGACCTTAAAAAAATCGAGAAGGGTGTCCGGCTCATCTTGGAAGGCGTGGACGAAGACCCGGATAGGCCCGGCCTCAAAGACACGCCGCGCCGGGTGGCCAGAATGTTTTCCGAGATCCTGGCCGGAGTGGCCGAAGACCCGGCCAAGCATCTGCGGATTATCCAAGAAGAGAAGCACGATGAGATGGTCCTCATCAAAAACATCCCCCTCTATTCCATGTGCGAGCACCACCTCCTTCCGTTCGCCGGCGTTGCCCACATTGCCTACATTCCCAAAGGAGGGAGGATCGTCGGGTTGAGCAAGATCGCCCGGGTTGTCGACCTCCTGTCACGCCGGCTCCAGGTCCAGGAGCGGCTGACCAAACTCGTGGCCGACCTCCTCGACGAGCATCTCAAACCCCTTGGCGTGATGGTGGTCATCGAGGCTGAGCACATGTGCATGTCCATGCGCGGAGCCAAGAAGCCCAAGTCGCTGACCGTCACTTCGGCGGTCAGGGGATCTTTCAGGACTAAGAGCGCCACTCGCGCCGAAGCCATGATGTTGATCAGAGGAGGTTTGAGCAGTGTCAAAGACGCCTAAGCCGACATTTTACGTAACGACCCCGATCTATTATGTCAACGACGTTCCCCACATCGGGCACGCCTACACGACGATCATCGCCGACGCTCTGGCCCGGTTCAACCGGCTCCAAGGGAAGGACGTTTTTTTTCTGACCGGGACCGATGAGCACGGGCAGAAAATAGAAAAGGCAGCCGCAGAAAAGGGGCTCCAGCCCCGGGAGCTGGCTGACCGAGTGGTCGGACGCATCAAAGACCTCTGGCGAGAGCTGGGCGTTTCCCATGACTTTTTTATACGCACAACCGAAGCCTTCCACGAACGGGGCGTCCAGAAAATCTTTCTCAAACTCAAAGAAAAAGGAGATATTTATAAAGGGACCTACCAGGGGTGGTACTGCGTCTCGGATGAGAATTTCCTGGCTGAAGAAGTGCGGCTCGAACCAGAAGGCGATAAGATTTGCCCGGACTGCGGCAAGCGGGCCATCTTGGTCTCGGAGGAATGTTATTTTTTCCGGATGTCCCGATACCAGAAGCCTCTGCTCGATTTCTACGCTCAGAACCAGGAATTCGTACGGCCAGCAAGCCGGATGAACGAAGTCGTGAGCTTCGTCCGGCAAGGACTCAAGGATCTGAGCATTACCCGGACCACAGTCAAATGGGGCATCGCCGTCCCTGACGACCCCAAACACACCATCTATGTCTGGTTTGACGCCCTGCACAACTACCTGACGGGAGCCGGCTACGACTGGGACCTGGTTAAGTTTGAAAAATTCTGGCCGGCGACAATCCATCTCATCGGCAAGGATATCCTCCGCTTCCATGCCATTTTCTGGCCTGCCTTCCTCATGGCGGCTGGCCTTCCGCTTCCCCGCACCGTTTTCGGGCATGGCTGGTGGCTCAGGGACGAGGCCAAAATGTCCAAATCCAGGGGAAATGTTCTCGACCCCCACATCATCCTGAAAACGTTTGGCCCTGACCCGCTCCGCTATTTCCTGCTCCGCGAAATCCCGATCGGGCTCGACGGAAACTTCTCTCACGAAGGCTTCCTCCATCGAGTCAACTCAGACCTGGCCAACGACCTAGGAAATCTTGTCCACCGCACCATGACCATGATCCAGGGGTATCTGGGAGGCTTTATCGAAGATGGAGGGACTGAACAGGAAAATGACAGGAAAATAAGAGAAGAATTTGAGGAGCTCAAAAAGAGAGTTGCTGATCATTTCGAGAATTATGCCGTCAGCCGGGCCCTGGAAGAGATCTGGGTTTACATTAATGCTGCTAATAAGTATCTGGCGGAAAATGAACCCTGGAAGGTCGCTCAGGACATAAGCCAAAGAAAGCGGCTGGCCAGAATCCTCTACCAGACGGCAGCCGCCATTCGCGGCGTTGGGTATCTTCTCTCGCCAGTCATGCCTGGTTCAAGTTTGAAAATCTGGCAGTCCTTGGGAGAAAAAGAGCCACCCGAGAAAATGCCTTACGCTGGGTTCGAGTTCGAAGGCTTGAAACCCGGCTCTGAAATCCAGAGAGCTAAGCCGCTTTTCCCGAGAGTCCTCCTCGAAGATTTTCTCAAAGAGGAGGAGCAGACGGTGCTCGAGAAAAAGGAGACGAAAATGGGAGAGATTTCTTTCGATGAATTCAAGAGGATGGACCTGAGAGTTGGAGAAATCCTTAAGGCTGAAAAGGTTCCCGGCACGGATAAGCTGCTGAAGATTGAGGTCGATATTGGGACGGAAAAGAGGACGATGGTTGCCGGCGTAGCCGACACCTACTCTCCAGAAGAGCTTATCGGCAAGAAACTCGTCGTTATCGTCAACCTTAAGCCAGCCGTGATCCGGGGCATCGAGTCTCAGGCCATGTTGCTCGCAGCAGAAATAGATGGCAAAGCCATCATTCCATTTTTTGACAGGGATGTGCCTCCGGGCGCCAAGGTCAAATAATCCAGTCAGAATCTCATCCGGTTAGAAATATTTTCTGAGCTTTTCCTCAGGAACAGCGCCCTTCCGAACAAGGCGCAGTTTATCAATAGTTAGATCGACGACCGTTGACGGCCGCCCACCCAGAGTTTCTCCCCCATCAACAATGAGCTCAACTCTGTTTTTGAAGAGATCAATAATTTCTTCTGGAGAGGAAATCTCTCCTGTTCCCGAAATATTGGCGCTTGTGGCTGTCAGCGGAGATCCAATTTCCTCTACAAGCTCCCTCAGCCAGGCAACGGACGGCATCCGAACGCCTATGGTTCGGCCAGGACCCACAAGTTCTTCTGGAAGATGTCTCGCAGCATGGAGAAGAAGGGTTAAGGAGCCAGGCCAGAAGGAAGAAGCGATCTCATCGAAGACGGGCGGAATCGAAACGGCAATCTTGCGGGCCATTGCCGGACCGGAGATAAGAACCGGCAGCGCCTTGACGAATGGTCTTTTTTTCAGCCTGAAAATTCTCCGGACAGCCTTGCTGGAAAAGCAGTCGGCCCCGAGCCCGTAAAACGTGTCGGTGGGATAGGCCATAACTCTCCCTTGTGAGATCGTCCCGGCGATTATCTTAATTTCTTTTGGCTCAACCTGGGCCGGGTTGAGCTTGATGATTTTAGTCTTCATGGGCCTTCTTGCCCTAATCTTCTCTTCACCTGCCATGCTAACGAGCGGCCTGGCAAAAGTCAACCTCCACTTCTGTCTTGATTCCCGCCTTAATTTAGGCTATAAATTGAGGCTTAGGCTTTGAGCCTAAATATGTGACAATTGA
>JBBILQ010000048.1:0-2914 GCA_037444845.1 Candidatus Aminicenantota bacterium
TGGGAGTAAACGAGCAAGTTTATGATCGCGAAAAGCACGATGTCCTCTCCAACGCCTCCTGCACGACGAACTGCCTTGCTCCAGTGGCCAAAGTCCTCCACGAGACATTCGGCATCGAGAAAGCCTTCATGACAACAATCCATGCCTACACCAATGATCAGAGAATCCTCGACCAACCCCATAAAGACCTGCGCCGGGCCCGGGCAGCGGCCGTCTCCCAGATTCCGACGACAACAGGCGCCGCCAAGGCCGTTGGCCTCGTTCTGCCTGAACTCAAGGGAAAGATCGACGGCATCGCCATCCGTGTGCCAACGCCCAACGTTTCGGTTGTCGACCTGGTGGCCCTTCTCAAGAAGAAAACGACAGAAAAAGAGGTCAACGGAGCCTTCAAACAGGCAGCCAGCGGCAAGCTAAAAGGCATTCTTGATATTACCGAGGAGCCGCTCGTCTCGGTCGACTTCATGGCCAACCCCAATTCGGCTATCGTGGACGGAGAGTACACCAAGATGGTTGACGAGAACCTGGTTAAAGTTTTAGCCTGGTACGACAACGAATGGGGTTATTCCTGCCGCCTGCGTGACCTGATTAAGTATATCTCCGGGTGAAAGACAATGAAACGCCTTGAGGACATCGAGTTTGCCGGAAAGACGGTCTTCCTCCGTGTGGACTTCAACGTCCCCTTGGACGAGAAGGGTGAGATCCGCGACGACACCCGAATCCGGGCCGCTCTGCCCACGATCAATTATCTTCTCAGCCAGTCCGCCAGATTGGTCATAGCCTCCCATCTCGGCCGGCCGAAAGGCCAGTTTAATCCCAAATTCAGCTTGAAGCCGGCGGCTGAGCGGCTCTCCCAGCTCATCGGCCGGGAAGTTAGGCTGGCGCCGGGTGTCATCGGCGACGAGGTTGAAAAGCTGAAGAAAGACCTCACCGGCGGGCAAGCGCTTCTCGTCGAGAACGTCCGCTTCCAGGCCCAGGAGACCAATAACGACGCTTCTTTTGCTCAAAAACTCGCCCAGGGAATTGACGTCTACGTGAACGACGCTTTCGGCGCCTGCCACCGCGCTCATGCCTCGGTCGTTGCCATCGCCAATTATGTCAAGGAGAAAGCCGCTGGTTATTTGCTTGAAAAGGAGATTGATTACTTAAGCCGTGCCGTCCGCGCGGCGGAAAAACCCTATGTCGCCATCCTTGGCGGAGCAAAGGTCTCGGATAAAATTCCGGTTATAGAAAGTCTGTTGAACAAGGCCGACCATATTCTTATCGGCGGCGCCATGGCCTACACGTTCTTCAAAGCTCAGGGAGAGGATGTCGGAAAATCGTTGGTTGAGGAAGAATTGAAGGAGCAGGCTCTGGCCATCCTGAACAAGGCCAGGGAAAGCAAGGTTGATTTTGTCCTTCCCCTCGACCATCTTTTGGCCGCAGCCGTAGACAAAGAGGCGGCCACAGAAGTTACTTCCACCTTCCCTTTTCCTCGAGACAAGATGGCCGTGGACATAGGCCCGCAGACTATCCAGAAATATGCCGGGATCATCGCCGCTGCGATGACTATCTTCTGGAACGGTCCGCTCGGCGTCTTCGAGATCGATAAGTTCAGCCAGGGGACGGTCAAGATTGCTGAAGCAGTCGCAAAATCTGCGGCCCTGTCCATTGTCGGAGGAGGAGACTCGATCGCGGCTGTGGAGAAAGCCGGCGTGACGAGCAAAATAAGCCATATTTCGACCGGCGGAGGCGCTTCACTCGAGTATTTGGCTAACGGAACACTGCCCGGCGTCGAGGCCCTGGGCTAAGTTGATTGAGGATGAATATGAAGACCAAAATTCCTTTTGTGGCCGGCAACTGGAAAATGCACATGAACATACCCGAGGCCCGCGACCTGGCCTCAAAAATCGTCAGGTCAAGCCTCGGGCTCCCCGAAGCAGAGATCGTCATTGCCCCGCCCTTTACAGCCCTGAGCGAGGTGTCGAAGGTCCTTGAAGGCAGCTCTGTTCAGCTTTCCGGTCAGGACCTTTTCTGGCAAGAGAAAGGGGCTTTCACGGGAGAGATCTCAGCCTCGATGCTAAAAAACGCCGGATGTCAGTATGTCATCATCGGGCACTCAGAGCGGAGGCAGTTTTTCGGGGAGACTGATAGCAGTGTCAATAAGAAAATTCGAGCCGCTATCCAACACAACCTCTTCCCCATCGTGTGCATCGGCGAATCCTTAGAGGAAAGAGAAAAGGGTGAGACGATGACCAAAGTCACCGGGCAACTCGAAGACGGGCTTAACGGCCTTGCCGGCGACGAAGTCGAGCGAGTCATCATCGCTTATGAACCGGTCTGGGCGATCGGGACAGGAAAGACAGCTACCCCAGCCCAGGCCGAGGAAGTCCAGGCTTTTATCAGGGAAAAACTTGCCTCGAGATATGGAAAAGACCCGGCCTCCTGTGCTATAATCCTTTACGGCGGCTCGGTCAAGCCGGCGAACTCTTATGCTCTCCTGAGTGAGAAGAATATCGACGGCTTCCTTGTCGGCGGCGCGTCGCTCGAGGCGGAGCTGTTCATCCAGATCATCGAGCGGGCAATTCAGGCGTTTAAGGAAAAAAAATGAGCGCGATCATAACATTTATTCATATTGTCATCTGCTTTGTCTTGATAATTGCCGTCCTTCTTCAATCCGGCAAGGCCGCTGACCTGGCCGGCGCCTTTGGAGGCGGGGGAAGTCAGACTGCCTTCGGTCCCAGGGGAGCGGCGACTCTGCTCGCCAAGGTCACGACGATTTGCGCGGTCCTTTTTATGGTAACTTCGCTGGGCTTATGGATGCTTTCGGCCAGGGGAACAAAATCCGTGGTTAGCGGCGAGCAGCCGGCCAAGCAGGCTGCCACGCCTGAGACAAAAAAAGAGACGCCAACACCGGCAGCTCCGACCCAAAAAAAGG
>JBBILQ010000048.1:2972-21436 GCA_037444845.1 Candidatus Aminicenantota bacterium
CCAAAGGACGAGACGCCTGCCAAGAAAAACCTCGATTAACAGCCGATACGGGGAAAACCTCCCCCAGCGAATGCCGAAGTGGTGGAATTGGCAGACACGCTAGCTTGAGGGGCTAGTGAGCACTTAACCGCTCGTAGGGGTTCGAGTCCCCTCTTCGGCATTCCCCTCTCGCCTCAGTTAATTCATTCCCGTTAATGCTCAGGTGCGGCTGGCAACCCAGAGGGAAAAGTCCGCCTCCGGCATGGCGCCGCTCGTCCGACCCCTTTCCGTTCCCTTTTGAAGGACAACGAAAGTCGGGACTCCCTTGACGCCGAACGAAGCGGCCAGCTCGGCGTGGCGGTCGACGTTCAATTTAATCACCATGATTTCGCCGGCGCGCCTCCTGGCCAGCCGTTCGATGACAGGATGCATCGTCATGCAAGGCGCGCATGTGGGCGAATAGAAGTCGATGAGGAGGGCCAGGCTGGAATGCTGGATCAGGACAGCCATATTCTCCGGCGGCAGCTCGAGCACAGCGCCCGGCGCCGAAAGAGCGTTTTTGCAACGGCCGCAGACGACCGTTTTTCCTCCGGCGTCGACGGGATAATTGTTGGTGGCTCCGCAACGAAAACAACTGACTCTCTTTTTCTCAGCCATGATTCCGGGACGTTATTCTATTTATAGTCGCTCTTTTCTTTCAGGAATCTTAAGCCAATCCTGGCTAACTGGGCAGGTGTCATTTTCTTTTGAAGAAGAATCAATAATCGAAGGTGATTAGCCCGACCTTGCTTTTTATCTGTTCGCGGATGGCCCCTTTGGTGATCCTCTTCTCTTTCTCGGCTTTGATGGCTTTGAAAAGCTCGTAGGTCGTAAGGATTCCGTTGCCGTCGTTTACGGCTTCGCCAATCTGAGTTTCAGTAAACGGAACTCCCCGCAACCTGGCTTCAGTCCGGCGATAATAATTCCCAAGCAAGAGCGCTTTCATCCTGGTGTTATCGAATTCCTGCATTCGCCTGCCCTTGAACCTTTGAAGAAGCAGGCAGTCATCCCCTGCAGCCTCGCTTTCGCTGCTCCTCAGCGTCACGAGAATGAGCTCGCTGCCCCTAATGAGCTGTTCGACCGATTTTTCGTCTTCATCGACGAGCCAGATGTCTTCTTCTTTGATCCGGATAACGTGCCTCCAGTATTCATCGACATCGATGACGTTGAGCCACTCCAGGTATTTAAACGCCCGGACCACAGCCTGCTTGAGGTCTTGACCTTCTGCGGTCAGCAGTTTGTTAAAGGGCCCTTGTTCGGTGGCCCTGATTTCTTCGATCTTCTCTTCAAGGCGGAGCATGGCCTCGCGGTGCCTTTCTTTCTCCTCGTCCATTTGCCTGCGGACATCCAAAAGTCCAGGAAAAACATAGTCATAAGAGTTAAGCCAGCTTTCCGTTTCTTTTGCTCCTGAGGCTGGCCGGGGGGAGATCTCGCCCAGAATCTCGTTCAGAACCAACTTGGCGACATCCAGGTTTTTCTCTCCGAACCAGGGAAGGAGAAGGTAAAACCCTTTGCCCTTGCGGAGGAGAAAAGACACGGGATAATTCCTGTAGCTTTCAGCCAGGACGTGGAGCTCGCCGTTGTAGGGAGGGTCCCATTCTTTTAGGTTCAGGCTTTTCCCTAAGCTGTTCTGGGTCGGAAATAGCTCGCAGGCGTGAGAGACGTATGGCCGGAACTGAGTGAAGATCGTCGCGTAGGGCTCCTCGGCGATTTCGTAAATCTTTGTGGGAAGCTTATTCTCTTCGAATTTCAGATGAGGAATTTCGCCGATGATGTTGGTCAGGTGGTACTCCTGACAGTGTCCAACGAAACAAACGATCGCCCCACCCTCATCGACGATCTTTTCAAAATTTTCCGAATCGCCGGCATGGAGACCGCTGGCGTAGCTGCTCAGCTCGGCTTGATAAAAGACAACCCGACAGTCTTCCGCCGGAAAGAGACTTTCCACTTTTCCCGTCTTCCAGTTTGTTTCTTTGAGCTCGGCGTCAAATTTTTCTTCCAAAAGGCGTCGACAATCGCTTTCTTTAAAGTCCAAAAGCAATATTTTGGCCATGGCCGTCTTCCCTCTTATTTAGTCGGAAATTGACCAAGCATGATGAGCTTCAGCCTTTTCAAAAACCAGGTCGAAACAATATATATCCAAAAGGCAGGCAAGTGTCAACATAAGCTGGAATGCCCGGAAGAACTTAATTCCCCGATGCCAACCTCCGGAGGATGGACGGGGGATCGGAGAATCACTTCACGAGAGACGATGGGAAATCAGCTCTGTTCTTTTAACTAATCTTCCTAAGGGTCTAGGGGACAGGGGCGCCGGTGGAACAGGTCGCCCTCGATGAGCACAGCCATATCGTCTGATCTAAAAAACAACGTTGTCAGGACATGAACCTTCAGGTCGATATCTTTCTCCCCGGGTGTCCCTTTTTTTAAAGGAGCGTATCCCAACGTGACTTGGGATTGAATTTTGGACAGATTATGCCTGGCCACGATAAGTCTCAGTTCTTTCAAAACATCTTTCCATCCGGTTGAAGTCCTTCTTCCTTGCCTCTTGAGAACAGGTTTTTTTAGATACGTTTTCAAAAACCTTTCTTGGGCATTCTTATCACTCATTGGCTTCTCACGGAGATCGCTCACCATCTTCCCAAGCATCATATTTTCTTTTTCAACCCTGTCGGCCACCCGTTTTTCCATGGAAGACGGCCCTGCCCAGAAAATCTTTGGCCCCCGATACTTAGGTTTTGAATACTCCGGTTTTTTCACCTTGCCCTCCTTTGTCTTGTTTTCTTCGAACGATACAAGCGGTTTTCCCTTTGTTACTCAATCATCGACTACCCCCTTTCATCGTTTTTGAGGTTGGTTAGAGCTTGCCGTATTTTTTCAATTTTTCTTTGTAGTTCGCCTCCTCTTTCTTGAGAATCTCCTGGAAACGCGGCTCATCGTTCAGCTTCTTGTATACGGGGTTTCTGGCCAACGATGGATAGGAATAGAGGTATTCTCCGTGAGTCTCAAACCCCTTCTCGATCCCGGCTTCCATGTTGCCAATTGCTTCCTCTTTCATCCCGAGAAGAATATAAATCCAGGTGACCACAAATCCCTTTCTATCCTCTTTGTGGATACAGGCCAGGGCCTTTTCTTTTTCTCCCCTGGCGGCCTCTAATAAACCCTGGTTCAAGATTACGTCTGTATGACCGGGTTTTATATTCTGGGCCCTTTGGATCTCTTTTTCTGCCTCGTTCAGCCTGTGTGTCATAACAAGCAGGATGGCGTGATATAACCGCGCGGCGAAGTTTTCTGGGTCCTTTTCGATGGTCGTTTCAATCAGACCGATGGCTTTGTCGAACTCACCCAAACACAGCTGACAGTAGGCGTTCTGAATGAGAGGCGAGACATAAAGAGGGTCGCGTTTAGCCGCTCGCGATAAAAATTTGGCGGCTTTTTTGTACAATCCGATGCTCCTCAAAAAAGCGCCCGCGTCGGCGTTGACAACAGGGTTATCCGGGTCCAGCTCAAGAGCTTTCTGGAAACATTGAAACGCCCGATCGTTTTCGGCCTTGTTGAAATATGCCCAACCGAGGCCCAGGTTCGTTTCAGCAGAGTCCGGGTTGAGACGATGGGCCTCATCATAATTCCTGAACATCCTCTCCAGAGCTTGTTCCCTTTCTTCTGGCCCCCTGGTGCCGTGATAAAGGCCCTCGTAGGCGTTTCCCAGGCCCCAGTAGGCCAGTGCATAATTCGGGTCTATCTCGATGGCCTTCTCATACATCCTGACGCCTTCATCGAAATCTTCTTCCCGGCGGGTACTGGGATAGACTTCTTCGAGAAGCTTCATCCCCTCAAGATAATAGAAAAAAGCCTCTATATCTATCGGCTCCCTTAATTTGCTTATGTCCAACTTCTTCTCGTCCAGTTGTTTCTTCAGGGCACGAGAGATGTACCTCGGGATTTCGTCCTCCATCGCGAAAAAACTCGCCTTGCCTCGGTCAACTTGATAGGACTGGAAGACGAAATTCTGCTTGGCGTCGATCAGCTCAGCTTTCAGCCGGATTTTCTCCTCCTCGGCCTGAAGCGTCAACCGTAAGAGGTAATCCGCGCCGAGCTCCTGTCCGATCCTTTTGGCGCCTTTCCTCTCGTATTCGTAGTTAGCAACAGAGAGCATCGGGAGAGGTCTCAGGCCGGGAATGCTGGAGAGTTTTGTGATAATGTTATCCTGAAGGCCGATGCAAAGGAATCCTTGGTCTTTGAGAGGGCTGTAGTCCTCAACGGGAAGGACAGCGATCGTTTTTTTCCACGACAGTCCCCCCGGCTTCGAAAACTGTTGGGTGATGAAGTAACCTGCGGTGGCAAGGATAGCCACGATCATAAAGACCTGGAGAAACCGAAGGCCCTTCGCCTGCTGGCGGGCTCTTTTCAAGCTTCGCTTTCCCGTCAGACTCAGGATTTCTCTTGTTTTGAGGTCATTTTCCACCTGATCGAGGTCTGCGATCAGCTCCTCTGCAGTTTGGTATCTTATCTCCCTGTCCTTTTCCAGACACTTCAAGATGATGCGGCTGAGAGCCTCAGGAATCTCAGCATTGATCTCGCGCGGGTCCCTGGGTGTCTCGATGACGTGTTTCAGCGCGAGGCTCAAGCCGCTTTCACTCTCGAAAGGCGTTCTTCCCGCAACCATCTCGTAGAGGACAACTCCCAACGAATAGAGATCGGAGCGTCCGTCGATCTCCTTCCCTTCCACCCTTTCCGGCGATATATAGGCCGGGGTGCCGATAACCACTCCCGTCTCTGTTGTCCCATCTGATTTGAGAAAACGTGCCAGTCCAAAATCCATGATCCGCGCTTTTCCTTCCTCATCGATCATGATATTTTGTGGCTTCAAATCCCTGTGCAGGACTCCCAGACGATGAGCTTCGGCCAGTCCCTCGCTAACTTGGCGGGCGATAGGGACCGCTTGTTCGGGGCTCAGTCGGCCCACTTTCTTGATCAGGCGCCTTAGATTCTCCCCCTTTACATATTCCATGGTGATATAGGGAATCCCTTTCTCCTCATTCAAGTCGTACATCCGGGCCACGTTCTTGTGGACGATCTGGCGGGCAGCCTTGAGTTCAGTCCGGAAGCGTTCGAGAGCTACACTGTCGGAAGCGGCTTCTGGCCTGATCAGCTTGAGAGCTGTTTCCTCGCCGAGCTTCATATCCAACACCCTGAATACTGTTCCCATGCCGCCTTTTCCCAGCTCCTCGATGACCTGGTATCTCCCGGCAAAGAAAGTTCCGGGAGTCAATTCCAAGCCAGGAAGAAGGAGGGTTTCGCTCTGAGAGTCAGCGCCTTCATCGGGACGAATGAGCGGGGTCCCGCACTCGCCGCAGAAATGTTGAGTATCTGGGTTTACGGAAGAACATTTAGGGCATTTCATGGCGCGCCGGCCCTATTTTCTGCTTGGCTAAAGAATAACAATTCCTCAATTGGCTGTCAAATGTTAAAAAATAGCTGCACTCAAGCCTAAGGGAAGAAATGGAATGACTGTTGCGTCTAAAACATAATAGTGTTCAGGGCTTCGCGGGAAACTCGCGTCAATTCTTCTAAAAGGAGGCGTAATGACATGAAACGCGCATTTTTAACTGTCATCGGTTTTTTGGCCTCTATCTCGATTGTCTTGGCCGCAGAAGTCACTCTCGACGCCAAAGAGCATGTTCTCGAAAACGGAATGAAAATCCTGATGATCCAGAAGTCGGGCGTGCCTCAAGTCGTTTGCCACGTATACTACAAAGTGGGTTCAATCAACGAGCGTCCGGGCATCACTGGGATCGCCCATCTCCACGAGCACATGATGTTCAAGGGCACGAAGATGATGGGCGTCTCTGATTTCGAGGCCGACGCCGCCATTGACCGGAAGATCGACGAACTCATGGGCAAAATCTGCCGGGAAAAATAAATGTGAACAGGACGTTCATTTCATCCCGAAGGCGATCAACTATTACCTGGAGAGCTTTTCCGATAACTTCCAGTCTCCGCAGATAACCATGGCCAATTTTGCCATGCTCGAGATGCAGGGAAAGCCGATGGATTATTACAAAAACCTACCGCGATAAGATCAAAGCCGTGACTAAAGAGAAAGTCACGAAGTCGCGACAAAATACATCCATCCCGAAAAAATAGCCATCATGATCGCCGGCGACTGGGAGCCCTGCCACAAGGGTTCGGATAAACTGCCCGGCGGCCTCGACCAATTCGGGAAGGTTCGTCGGGTCAACAAGCGCGACCCTATAACGGGCGAAGAAAATAAATAACAGAAGAGATCGTTCATTGGCCACTAAGCGCGCCCGGAGGGATTTGAACCCCCGGCCTTTGGATTCGAAGTCCACCGCTCTATCCACTGAGCTACGGGCGCGCCAGGCCTAATATCATAGCGCAGCCTCATGGACGTGTAAACTGAAACTGGACAAAGTTCTTTTCCGCATGAAAAGGGCGTGACTCTTGAAGAATGAAGAGGTCCGAGAGACTTCGCGTGAGATCCGCTGGAGTGATTTGTTAGCCTGATTTCAATAAATATCCAATTGTATTTTGATGGCCTCTTCAATCCTGCGCATATCTTCTTCTGAAAGAAGGCCAGCCCGTTTAAAAAGTCGTAACTTGCTCACGTTTGCCAGTTGATCGGCCATGGTTTTACTTTCTTTGCCCTCAAAAATCACCAATGCCTCGCTTGGATATAGACGATCTGTCTTGCTGGTTAGAGGAACAACTTGAACTCGATTGAGGAATTTATTTGAAGCATCATTACTAATGATTACAGCAGGGCGCTTCTTTTTGATTTCTCCACCAATAGAAGGATCGAAATTGACCCACCAGACCTCACCTCTTTTCATTCGCTATGTCCTTAAAAGTTGTTTCCGCCCAATCTAAGGCTTCTGCTTCTCTCTTTTTGTCCCTTGCCATTTGAGCGTAACCCGATTCCAGATTGGGCCGCAATACATGCGGGCGCACCAGTTCTTCAACAAATTTACTAATTTTGCGGGGGCCTATGGTCTTGTGGAGGCCCTCATAAACTTTCTCATCCACAGTTATTGTTAATTTTTTCTGCATTGGAATCCTCCGTTTTATATACGTATAATATACGTGTTTTCTTTAGATATGTCAATGAGAAATAAATTGATCATTCTTCGAGGAGAGTAATTCGTTTGATCATGGGGCTAACGGCCTGGTTCGGCAGCGTGGCGGATCACAGCGGAGCAACGTCGGCTGCAACCCATTGTTAGCCATCCATCAGCACGTTAGTGAGTTTTTTACCCCATCATATTTTTTGCCCGACGAAGACTGTAAGTGGATACTTTCCAGTGCCCAGAAGATGTTTGTCGTAAATACCATTCAGGTTTGTTTTCTGCATGGTCATTCCAGCCTCGTTGAAGACCGTTTCCCACGTAGCCTGTGAGAAAAGACCGAGTACGTGATGATCTTTATGAATAGTCAGTTCTCCCTTCTGCCGAATTAAATATACAAAAGTGGCCTCGTAGGTATTGGGGTGAAACGGGTTGATATAATTGTTCTCTAATAAAGTCACATGGATGCCCTCCTTTTCGCCGGTGTATGCAAAATTATTGTTTTGAAAAGTCTCTTCCGTTTTTGCTACAACCAGTAAAACACCGCCTCTCTTGAGGTGCACCACCGCGGTTCGAATGGCTTGCTGCAGATCGTTCAGTGATGACATGTAGTCTATGCTGTCCGGAATGGCTACAGCATCGAACTGCCGGTTTAATTGCAATGCCCGCATATCTCCTTCAAGGTATTCAATGTCAGGATGTAAAACGCGCGCTATTTTCAGCATGCCCAGACTGAGATCCACGCCGGTTACGGCAAAATGCCGCTTGAAGATCCTGTCGTGGCTGCCTGCACCGCTCCCCAAGTGCAGTAACGTGATTGGAGGTTCTGCCGCCGTGCGTTTAATCAGATTGACGTAGACCATTACTTCATCTTCGTATTCTGCAGGGTCAGCGATCCAATCTTCAGTCCATGCAAGATCATTGTATGCAATCCACGTCGAGGCCAAAGTTATTTCCTTTTTGATGGCTAACGTTTGAACTGTGCGGCGGCTAACAGCCGTCCGCACGAGTGGTTTGTTATGACCTTTCTCTTGATTCGCGTATTGCCTCTAATATATCTTTACGGGTAATCTTTTTGTTCAAGCCCCGCAATGGAAAACATATCGCCTTTGCGGCGACGAATGACAATCTCTTCGTTTTTGGACTCTTCAAGAATGTCTGCCAGTTTCTCGCGAGCCTGCGAATAAGTATAAATTTTCATGATTCACCTCACTACTTTTATTCCAAGACTTCCTGCAATATCGCACATACGATCATCAAGACTGATGAGAGACGATTTGTTTTCAATGCAGCACTGCAGATAGTACGCATCATGAGCATATATATTGAACCGCAAAGCCATTTTTATCGCCTCATGAATATTTACCGAAACCAACTTGACCGCTATTCTCTGCGATAGATCGAATGCACGAAGAATTTCTCGGTCATGAAGACGCCCTTTTCTTTTCATGGCAATTAATGCATTGCCAATCTCATAGGGCAGAACTTCAGGCGAAACAATACCTTTTCCGGTGGTTTTATGAATAACCCAATCACGGTCACTTTCATTGAGGATAACAGCAAGGAATACGCTTGCATCTGCTACAATTTCCATAAACTAATTGTACAACTCACATATGGAGTTGTCAATATATATTATTGAGGCATAACTATTAAAATACAGCATGCTATATTTGACGCAAATCTTATTTTATTGACGTCGTATATTATGTGATTCCATCGAATATCCCCACAGAATTGCAGCATTATCTTAAATCCATGATAGATTGCAGGCCGTATATTCGATGAATCAAATATCCATCAGAGGACCTATTATTTTCAGGATGGTCGCGGAAATTTTGCGGAGTGTAAAATTTCTCGGAAGCAATGGCTTTGCCTTTTCGTATTTTTTTACAGCTTGTCGAGAGGACTGAAAATGTCCGAATAGCTCTTTCGAGCTACATGAGTGTATATCAGGTTTCCATGGTCTCCAGGTATGAAGAAATGACCTGAGCGATAGGCCTGGAAGCTCTATTTTGGAAATATTTGAGAAACCTTCCCACCCAGTAGATTATTTTTCAGGCTCCGGCGATGAGGAGGGTGGTGGGGTCAAGGCTGATCTTGATCTCGCCGGCTGGAGGATAGTTCCGGTCTTTGACGACATCCAGTTTAACCCTATTGTCCCTGAACCTCAATGTTATCAAGACATCGATGTCGTTGAGACAGGGTTTGAGTTCATTCGGCAGCCCAGCGTCATCGAAAAGCGGCTCCTCCCCTTTGAGCGAGGCGCTGAACCAGACTTCAAGTCCCATGCGGCCCGCAAAATCCTTGAATTTCTGGAGGTCGCCGGCCAAGGACTGGAGGAAATTATAGCCATCAACGATGATCGTCTCGGCCGCAAACTTTCCGTGGATGATCATCGCCTCAAGGCTGCGCAGAACCGGTTCCGTCTTAGCTCCCTCCTGATTAAAGTTCATGATGACGCGGTTTTTGATGAGATCATCGTGGACATCGGCGGCTGATTCCAAGTTAAGACGTCCGGCGATCTCGCGGAACATGTCTTCGTACCAGCCGATGATATGATCGACGCGGCTCGAGTAGGAGACGTGGATGACCGGTTTCTGCTGGAAAAGCTTGTCTGTGGCGATCTGGACAAGGCAGGCCGTCTTGCCGACGCCTTTCCGTGAGGCAAGGACTCCAATGTTCCCTCTACCCAGCCCGCCGTAGATCGATTCTTCCAGGATTCGGAGCGGGCTCCGTTTGATGAATTCCTCTCTTATCATCCCTTTTTGCTCCTTTGACTTTCGGCGATAAGCCTCTCAGCGATGAAAGCGGGGACTCTAACGTACTTCAAAAACTCCATGGTGAACTCAGCTTTACCCTGAGTCAGGGACCGCAGGACCGTCGAATAGCCAAACATTTCGCTGAGCGGGACTTCGGCATCGACCCGGGCAAACATCCCGTCCTCGACCGAGCTGATGATAAGGCCGCGGCTCTGGTTGATGCTGGCAAAGATGTTGCCGACGAATTCCACTGGCCCTTCGACAGAAAGTTTCATGATCGGCTCGAGGATTTGCGGCTCGGCCTTCTCGTAGGCCTGCCAGAAGGCTCCTTGGGCAGCAGCCTGAAAGGCCGGGTCGGAGGAGTCAACGGCGTGGGACTGGCCGTCCTTTAGCCTGACTCTAACTCCGACGATCGGAAATCCGATGAGCTTGCCTTTCTTGAGCGCGGCCTGAAAGCCCTTGTCGCAGGCGGGGATGAACTCTCGGGGAATCCGGCCTCCCTTGACTTCATTGACGAATTCATAATTCTTATCAGCCAGAGGCTCGATCGACCCGATGACCCGGCCGTACTGGCCGGCGCCGCCCGTTTGCTTTTTATGGGTGTAATCAAAATCAGCGGCTCGGGAGATCGACTCCCGGAAGGCCACTTCGGGCATCCCGGTTTCCAGGCTGACCCTGTATTCTCTTTTCATTCGCTCGAGATAGACATCTAAGTGAAGCTCGCCCATGCCCTGGATGATCGTCTGCCGGGATTCTGGGTCGACATAGGAGCGGAACGTCGGGTCTTCTTTGGTAAAACGCTTGAGCGCCTTGGCCAGGTTATCAGCGGATTTATTGTCGGCGGGCGAGACGGCCAGGGAGATGACGGGCTCGGGGACACGGATCGAAGACATGGCCAGGTTGAGGCCACGCCCGACGAAGGTGTCGCCGGAGAGACATTCTATGCCAAAGAGGGCGGCGATGTCGCCGGCCGACGCCTCGTCGATTTCTTCCATGCTGTCGGCGTGCATCCTGACCAGACGGCCAACGCGGAAATCCTGTCCAGAGCGGGAGTTGGTGAGCTCGGTTCCTGTGGCGATTCTTCCCTGGTAGACCCGGATATAGGTGAGTTGCCCGTAGGGGCCGTCTTCGAGCTTGAAAGCCAGCGCCACCGGGTTTGCCTGCGGATCAGGCTTCAGCTTGACTTCTTTCCCATCTTCGAGGTTGAGGCCGGAGTTCTCGACCTCGCTCGGGTTGGGAAGGTACCGGACAACGGCGTCTAAAAGGAGTTGAATGCCCTTGTTTTTATAGGCGGAGCCCATAAGCACGGGCGTCAGCTCACGGGAAACGGTTCCCTTCCTGACGGCTTTGATGATGAGGTGTTCTGGCTCGCGGCCAGCCAGAATCGCCTCCGTCAATTCATCCGAAAATAGCGAGACCTCATTGAGCATCGCCTCCCGCCATTTCGTCGCCTCGGCCTTCAATTCCTGTGGAATCTCCTCCCGCCTGACGACATCACCCTGGGAGCCATCAAAATAGACGGCTTTCATCGAGACGAGGTCGATGAGGCCCTCAAACTGGCCTTCAAGCCCGATCGGAATCTGCATCAGGACGGCGTTCAGGCCAAGTTTCTCCTTGAGTTGAGCCTTGACCTTGTAAGGGTCAGCGCCGGACCGGTCAAGCTTGTTGATGAAAGCCAAGAAGGGGACCTTGTAGCGTCTGAGCTGGCGGTTAACGGTAAGGGTCTGCGATTGGACTCCGCCGACTGAGCAGAGAACGAGGGCGGCGCCGTCTAAGACGCGGAGCGCGCGCTCGACCTCGATGGTGAAATCGACATGGCCAGGCGTATCAATGATATTAACGGTGTGATCAAGCCAGGAGACGTTAGTAGCCGCCGAGGAGATCGTGATCCCTCTTTCTTTCTCCAGTTCCATCGAGTCCATGGTCGCGCCGACGCCGTCCCTGCCCTTGACTTCGTGCATGCGGTGGATTTTCTTGCAGTAAAAAAGGATGCGCTCCGTGAGAGTGGTCTTCCCCGAATCGATGTGGGCGCTGATGCCGATGTTGCGCAACCGCGCGATATCCTGACTCATCTTTTTTCTTTTTTTTATTTCCTATTATTCCTCTTATTCCTCTATGAAAACTGTATTATACCCCGAGGTCGCCTTTTTTCCTAATTCTTGAGTGTGGTTAGGAGATAAGGGGTTTGAGCGTGATGGCTCCCAGCCGGCTGAGCTCGCGAACGAGCCGTTCGTACATGTCCTCGCCGTCGTAGATGCCGATGATCGAGCCGCCCGAGCCAGCGAACTTGGCGGAGGCGCCGCAGCGCCGGGCTGTCTTGATCATATCCAGGTCGCCCTCGCTGATCCTCATGATCCGCGAGCGAAGGTCGAAGTTTTCGTTCATCAGCGCCGGCCATCTCGCAAAATCGCGGCGGAGATAACCTTCTCTGCCCTCAGCGGCGATTTCTGCCAGCCGGTTGAGCGCAGCTAACGTGACCGGGTCTTTTTTTTCGTAGGCCAATCGGATATCGCTGAGGGCTCGTCCGGACACTTTGCTCAGGTCTGGCTTGTAGGCCAGGTAAAGCGGCGGGAGAAGCTTCGTGTCGAGGCGCTCATAGAGACCATAGCCCCTTTCTTCAATCAGACGGCGGACAAGGTCCATATAAACGCATCCCTCATAAACCTGAACGACCCGGTCCATAAAACCGGCATTGATGCCTAACTCGTCCAGTTCAGCTCGAAGCGCCAGCGTCGGCTGGAGCTCGACGGGGATGTCCACATCATAAAACGCCATCAACGCGCGCAAGGCGGCGACGATGATGGCGCTTGAGCCACCCAACCCTACCTGGCGCGGGATCGCAGATTCATACCAGACGATGAAATTCTTTTCCTCGACTGGAATTTTCCGGCTCTGGCAGTAGTCAAAAAAAACCTTGATAGCTGCCTTGATGAGAGGCCTGCCGCCGTGGTATCCGTAGAGGTCAATTTTTTCGAGGAGCTCTTTTTCGTTTTTGTGGATTTCGAGCTCATCCTCTGACGCGCAGATTCTGAGATCACGGGATTCGCTCATCCAGACGCGAGCCGAGAAGTTCTTGATGACGACGGCAATCGC
The DNA here is from genome assembly GCA_037444845.1 of Candidatus Aminicenantota bacterium. Taxonomy (GTDB): domain Bacteria; phylum Acidobacteriota; class Aminicenantia; order Aminicenantales; family UBA8522; genus JARYMI01. The sequence continues at coordinate 15,928 of JBBILQ010000048.1, forward strand.
CCTTCCATAATACCCGTCCGAAGGATTCCCTAATAGCCCGGCTCTGGCGTAGGCTTCAGCAACGATCCTCATCATTTCTCTAAAATTTTTACTCCGTCATTTCCTTGAATTCCCCCCAGAGCCTGGTGAAGAGCGTGATGACAATCATGCCCAGGGTGAAGTGGCCGGCGAGGGTGAACCATATGTATTCGGGGTGATTGATCTTCTGGAAGGTGCCGTAGATAGAGGTGTAGACAACGCCGCTCAACGCGCCGCCAATCCCAAGGGCCAGAAAATTCGAGCCCATGTAAAGGCCAGCCTTTTCTTTCGGCGCGATCCAGGTAATATACTCCTGGATGCGAGGCGATGAGATCATCTCGCCCACGGCGAAGAGCAAGATCCCGAGAAAAACCCAACCAGGAGCACCGATCTTGGCCAACCCGAGGAAAAAATAGCCGGCCGTGCCGACCGAGAGGCCAAAAAGGAAGGAGGGAATGGATTTGAACCGTTCAAAAATCCTGGAAACGAAAACCTGAAGAATCATGACCAGATAGCCCGTGTGAGAGATGGTCTCGCCCAGGATCCGCCTTGTTCCCTCTTCGTCGCGCTGGGACAAGAAGTTTGCCACAGCGCTTCCCAGCACACTCTTAATATTGAGGTAAAGCTTTGCCGAGTCGAGCGTCCTGTCGACATAGAGGGCGAGCAGGTTAAAGAAAGCCCAAAACGGGAGCCAGAAGAATAACCCTAAAAGCACCAGAAAGATCGCAAACTTGACATCCGAAAGCGCGATGGCCAGGTCTCTGAACTTCTGCTTCAGCGTCACGCCCTCGATTTCCCGCTTCGGCTCCTTATAAAAGAAAATTGTGATGAGGAGCATCAGAGCAATGGCGATAGCTGCTGCGATAAAGGCATAGTCCCATGAAATCGCCCGCAACCGACCGGCGATGAGCGGGCCGAAGGAGGCGCCGATGTTGACCATGGCATAGAAAATGCCGAACCCGAGGGTTTTGTTGGTCTGATCCGTTACGGCACGCACGGTGCCAGAAATGAGCGGCTTGAAAATCCCGGCAGCCAGGCCAATGCTGAGCATGGTCAGGGCGATCCCGGAGAATGACCTGGTCAGGATGAGGAGCATGATCGAGGGAAGATAAGCAACATAGGAGACAATCAGGACCTTCTTGAACCCAAACCTGTCGGCAAAAGTCCCTGAGATGACCGGGATGACGTATGAGATGAGCAGAAAAAGGCTCTGGACGATGCCGAGCTGGGCTTTTGTGTAGCCTAAATATTCCATGTAAATGCCGAACCCCATGTAGATGCCGTAATAGGCAAAGCGTTCCAAAACCTCGATGGAGTTGGCGACCCAGAAAACGTCCGGAAAGCGGGTTCTTTTGGCCATCTTGAACTCCTATTTCCCCTGATAAGGAATACCCTTGGTAATCCAGTCCGGAGCGGGAAGGCCCTTGAGATAATGGTCCAGGTACTCTTTCATCCTGATCGAATAGTCCAGCTTGTTCGGGTATTTCTGAGGATGATGCCCCTCTCCCCGGTACTGAAGAAAAATACAGTCCTTGCCGAGCCGCCGCAAAGCCAGATAGAGCTCGATGCCCTGCTCCCAGGGCACGGCGCCGTCTTCATCCCCGAACATGAGAAGGAGCGGCGTATGGATACGGTCGGCGAAGAAAACGGGCGAATTCTCGATATAACGCTCTGGCACGTCCCAGAGGCTGCCGCCAATCCGGCTTTGCGCCTTTTCGTACTGCCACTGCCTGGCCAGCCCTGATTCCCACCGGATGCCGCTATAGGCGCTCGTCATGTTGGCCACCGCCGCTCCGGCGATGGCGGCCCGGAATATGTTGGTCTGGGTAACGACAAAGGCGGTCTGGTAGCCGCTCCAGGAATGGCCGTGCAGGGCAATGGCCTTCGGGTCGGCAATTCCCATGTCAATGATTTTTTGCACTCCTGGAATTAGGCACTTGGCAGCTGAGAGGCCGGGCCGGCCCGTCTCATAGACGATGTCGGGAAGGAAAATGGCATAACCGTTGCTCGCATAGAACGGAAAACAGGGCCTGTGGTTGACGACCACCTCGTTAAACTCATAGAGCCGCTGTGAGAATTTTTCATAGAAATAGACGAGCACAGGATAGCGCTTGCCGGGCTCATAATTTCCCGGCTTGATTAAAACGCCCTGGAGTGGCAGGCCGTCAAGGCTCAGCCACTCGACGATCTCTGCGGATCCCCAGGCAAAATCTTTGACTTGCGGGTTTATGTCGGTGAGCCGGCGGGCCTCCGTAAGGTCAAGCCTGCTCGTCCAGATATCTGGAAATTCATCGTAGCTCTCACGGGTAAAAATGAGGAGGTCGGCTTTCTTTGCCTTGGCCAGGAAGGTGTAACGCTTTTTCTCCTCGATAAGGCCCTTTGCTCCCGTTGAGGCGATATTGGCCGCATAAAAACCCGAATGCTTGAGACGGTTATGGTAAGCGGAAAGCAGAAGGTTCTGGTTTTTCTTGAAGAATTTTTCCTCAGGGTCGAGGCGGATGACGCGGAACGTAAGCTCAGCTTTCCGGCCGGCTTGCCCCGTTAAGTTCACAGCCTCTTCTCTCTTCGTTGCCATTTTCCATATGTCATACCGGTCATAGAGAAGCACGCCGCTTTCGTCTTCAAGCCATCCGGCCAGGCCGTAGGGACGAGGTTCTTGCGGGACGTCGTTCTCTTCATTGAAGAAAGCGACCGGCAGCGTCGCTGTCAGGTTGCGGCTCGTCCCCGAAACCGAGTCGTAAAGATGCCAGTTTCGCTCGTTGAAATAGAGGACATAGCGTCCTTGAGGCGAAAGGGAGGCTCTCGCCCTCTGCCGGGCTATAATCTTTTTTTTCTGACCGCTAACCATATCAACAAGCCAGATGTCGTCATAGTTCCCGTCCCAGGTTATTTCCTTGAGATACGGAACATTAGAGAAGCCCATGGCGAAGCGGGCGTTCTCGGGAATCTCGACTTCCGGCACCCCCCTGTCGGCCAGAGGAACCATTCTTCCCGAATCCGTATGATAGACCGCCACGTACGTTTTTTCTTTGAGCTGACCCCAGTGTTTTTTCTGGTGAGGGATAATCCGCGGGTCGTTCCAGTGCCAGACATCAACTTCTCTTTTTTCCAGGATACGGTCAAGGTTAAAAAGGTCAACTTCCTGCGTTTCTTTAGCCTCTGTCTCGGCTTCGCGCTTGAGGTCGAACATCTCTTTTGGTTCCAGTCCGAAAAAGATGCGCCGGCCGTCTTTTGACCAGACGAGCTTATTTTTTGAAGGAATGATCCAATCCGCAGGCATTTTCTCTTCTGACGCCGCCAGAAGAGATTTTCCTGTTCTGGCGTCCCAAAGCCAAAGAGAAGCTGGTTCTGCGTTCCCTTTCTCATCAGCCGAAGCCGCCAGGAAAGCCAGCGTGCTTCCTTCTTTTGGCCAGGAAAGTTGGCTGTAAATCCCCCGTTCAGCTTTGGCGATGGTCATGGGTGGCGTTTCCTCTTTTCTCAAATCGAGACAGAAAAGCCCGTTCCCCTTCCCGTCCGGTTCGGCCACGGCATACGCCAAATATTTTCCAGATTCATCAAAGGAAAAAGAGAGGACATTTAAAACCCGGGTCTCCTTCCCTGAGGAAAGAAGCCTAAGGACAAGCGGCGTACCGACCTCTTTTAATTTTGGCTTCGGCTTTTCTTTTTCAGCCTCGCTTTGGTCTTTCTTTTCTTCTTTCTTCTCCTCATCTTTAAAGAGATGATAAGCCAGCCAGGCGGAGTCTCCAGAGAACGAGAATTTCTCCACCTTTTCAAATGTCTCGATCTTTCCACTCATCAAATCAAGGAGGGCAAGGCCGGGCTTGGGTTTTTCTTTTCCTGCTTTCTCCAGGTCCGCGGCCTTTGGCTTCAGTGGAGCGGCAAGCCAACGTGAGTCGGGAGAGAAGTGAGGCTTGCTGCCACGCCCAATCGTGAACGTTTGGTCTTTCTGGGTGCTTTTAACCAGGGCCTCGCCGTCGCCTCTATCGGGCTGAGCCGTGAAGGCTATCCAGATGCCGTTTTCCGAGATGACGGGGTCGGCGATGGTCCTGAATTTCATGATGTCCTCGAACGTGAGGGCATTTTTTCCCTGGTCAACTGGCTGGGCCAACGCTGGAAAAATAATCACAAGAGCTAAGGTGAGAATTAAAATTTTGACGGTTTTGTTTGATAGAGACATTTTGGAAGAACCTCCTTTATGCTCTGAAATACAAAGACAGGCCACCTCATAAGGAATTAGCTGGACTTTTTAGGGATGGTTTATATCACATGATTTTGCTGATGGCAAATTCAGCTGAGTTTGACCTTGAGTCGGCTTTTTAACTCCCATCCTCCCTTGATGAACCGGCTCAAGCTTCTGGCCAGAATGGCGGGTCTGGAGCCGACGCATATCATCCAGCAGGTTTGGGAAGGACAAAAACTCAGGACGGAAGCCAGGACCAGGCTTTATGCATCCGATGAACACGGCCCGGGAACCGCAAGCGGCGAAGAGGTGGAGATGGCAACCTCACCCTGTCAAAATAAAACCTGGCTTATCCAGGACTCCAAGGGAAAATGGCAGGGTCCGTTTGACCTCGAGGAACTTCTCTTTCTCCCTTATTTCACCTCCCTTAGGCTTACCAAGTGCATTCCGGAAAACTTGACTGGCCAGGCCCGGGAATTCGCTCAAATCAGGGTGGCCCTGGAGAGGCTAAGGAAAAAGAAGCCAGTGGACCCGTCGAAAAAAGACCGCTGTCCCCGTTGCCAGGTGCCGCTCAGCGACAGTTTTTATGAAAGCGTGGAAATGAAAACCTGCCCTCGTTGCGGCGGAAAGCTGGTCGATTCAGCCAAGACGGAGCGTATCCTGCTGCGCCGGGAGTTCGACTTTTCTCAAAGCTTGACCGAGAAGGCCAAGGCCTTTAAAAAGGAATTCCTGCTTAACCCCATGAAAAAGCAGAGGGAAAAAGAAAAAAAGAATCGCGCGTATGCCTGCCCTAACTGCGGGTACCGGATGGTGACGAGGCCATATAACTACCAGTATTTTGTCCCGGTGGAAAAGTGCCTGGCCTGCGGCCAGATCTGGTTTGATGCCGACGAGCTGGAAATTCTTCAGGCTCTCATCGAGAGGAAGGCCAAACGACTTGTTAGCAAGATAGAGATATGGACTGCCTATAAACGTTTCTGTTTTGCTGTGCCGTGCTGAGCTGGCTTAAAGCTTGGGGAAGTAGTAGAATATAATTTTAGAAAGAGATATTAGCCTTTAGATGAGAATATTTAGGGCTTCCGGTACGTCCTTAATAAAGCAATAATTCTATAGAAAGAACTGTGATGTTTGGAAATGAAAACGCATCATAAGATTATCATAGGCGATTCAAGATGGATGAAAGAGTTAGAAAACCAATCGGTCCATCTCATTGTTACCTCTCCGCCCTACTGGCAATTGAAGGACTATGGAGAGGGAAATGAAAACTCCCCGGGCTAAAGCCCGGGGTTTCAGCCTTGTGGCATAATCTGG
>JBBILQ010000049.1:0-21405 GCA_037444845.1 Candidatus Aminicenantota bacterium
GCGCGTCTTTGGTGATCGCAATTTATGTGAAGTTATTTATGAGACGCACCACTAGTTTTGAGCCTTGTCCTCAGCTTGGGTCTTTTCATCATCCTCAGGCTTATCGGAAGAAATTAGCGCTCGCTGCGGCTGAGGGCCATGACCCACCTGGCGAAGGCTCGGGCGTCCTCGAGGTCGTGCTCATTGGGGTGGGTGCCGGCTGATGCGGCCATATCCGTCCAGGCTTCATGCTCGGGCGACCGGCTCAAGATTTCAAGGGCCTGGGGCGAGACCTTGCCCCGGCAGGAAAAGGTTGAGATGATTTTAGCCTGTGTGGCCGTGACGACAGCGTGTTCGATGGCCTCGCGCGACAGCCGGCTCCCGGTGAGCGACCCGTGAGTGGAGAAGAGGGCGACCTTCTTGCCTCGGGGAATAGCCTTGAGGAATTTTTCTACCTTCACCGGAACGCTGTGAGAATGGACAGGAAAACCGACAAAAATCAGGTCAAACTTGTCTAAACCAGCCGCCTCAGCGACCGGACTAAGAGCCGTTGGCTGGGGCAAGCTCTCGTAAATAGCCTCGGCAACTTTTTTTGTGTTTCCGGTCAGGCTAAAGTAGGCAACAAGAATCTTGTGCATGCCGGTATTTTTCCATAATTCCCCGGAAATATCCAGCTTCATGGGGAAGCCCAGAATTGATAGAAAAACGCAGTCCCTGTCATCGCGAGCACTCTTGGGTGCGTGGCGATCTCAACAAAATAAACTGAGATTGCTTCGCTTCGCTCGCAAAGACAAATTCCTGTCAATTTTGGGGGGAAGGAAGCCTGATGGTGATGACAGTGCCCATGCCGATTTGGCTCTCCACCCGGATCGAACCACCATGGTCTTCGATTACTTTCTTGGCAATCGGCAGCCCCAGGCCTGTCCCGACGTCTTTCGTCGAGAAATAAGGATCAAAAATCCTGTCCAGGACCTCTTTTTCCATCCCCTCGCCCGAGTCTCTGACCTGGAGGATCAAGCCCTCTCGGTCGGCCGCAAGCCTGATTTCGATAATGCCCTTTCCTCGAATGGCTTCGATGGCGTTGATGAAGATGTTCCGGAAGGCGATTTTGATCCTGCTCTTATCAGCGAGCAGAGGGAAGGCTTTCCCCTCGTAGACCTCCCGGAATTTGATCCGTTCCGAGAGCATCTTTTTATACGGACTGATGACTTCTGCCACCACGTCTTTCAGGTCGAACGATTCCTTCTTCACGCTCGTGACTTTGGACAGCTCGAGAAATTCCTGAGCGATTTTTCTCAAGTTTTCGACTTCGGTGATGATGTAAGAAATGGATTCTTTGATCGCCCGGTCAAAATCCTCCCGCCTGTCTTCGTAAACGCGGAGCAAATGCTCTGCAGAAAGTTGAATGGGCGTGAGCGGGTTCTTGATTTCGTGGGCGATCTTTTGCGCCATCTCTGCCCAGGCCGCCTTTTTGCTCAACTCGGCGATTTCTTGCTGGTGCCGTTTGAGGTTTTTGATCATCGCGTTAAAACCGTCTATCAGTGTCTTCATTTCATCTCGGGATTCATGATCGATGGCAATATCCAGGTTGCCGAGGCTGACTTCTCTCGTTCCGGCGAGCAGCTTCTTAACCGGGGAAATGATCATCCGGCCCATTGCCCGGGCGAACAGGAGTGTGAGGCCGATAAAAAAAACCGAGATAAACACGAGGAATTCGACGAGCTCCTCGGTGGCCCTGGCGATCTCCTCCTCCTCGAAGGGAAAAGGCAGAGAGATCAAGAACTGAGACTGAAGGATGGTGTAGGGAATAGTCAGGCTCTGGAACGAATAGCTGCCGATTTTTTGTCTCTGGGTGTGGAAAGGCTTGTTTTCATTCCAGATCCGGTAATGCGTTTCTCCGTCGATGAGTTCGGGGAGGAGGCCCCAGTCGAAAAACTCTCTCCGGCTGGAGGAGACGAGCCTTCCCTCGCTGAAGAGGTTGACGTCATTGGCGATGGCCGAGCTGATCCAGAGGACCAGGTCGTCGGTGGGCGCGATGAGAGTGGCCCGTTCTTCCTGCTGGAGGAAGATGAAATCCTGCATGACGTTGCGAGAGAAGTTGGCGTGGACCTCGGCTTTTTCGACAAAGCGCTGGGAGAAGAGGCGAGAGAAGAAGTTGTGAGAGAAGAAGCTAAAAAGGAGGAGGGCAGTCAGGGTGATGGAGATGAAAGCGGCGTAGACCCGGCTCGAAAAAGACCAGAACATGCGTTTCCAGCTCCCCTTTCGCCATAAGGCGCTTGAAAGAAGGAAAATGAACAGGGTCAGGCCGAGATAAAGAGAGAAGAGCTTCAAAAACTCCCCCGACAGCGCCATGAAACTGCGCCGCGGGATAAAAAACGAATAAACGCGGCCGTTCAGGCGGAAACAAAACGCATCATAGGTCTTTCCCTTGTCCTGGAAAGCGGTCCAGAAGCGTCCTTTTGATGTCGTCAGGAGATCGAGATTTTCCGGAGAGATACCCGAGGAGATTTTGTTCGGGTTAAAGACAATTTTCCCCTGGTTGTCGAAGATGGCGAACCCAAACTCTTCCTGGTGCAAAGAGGGAAGAGAACTCACCTTGAGCAGCTCGAAATAGGGGTTGGCCGAATAGAGAAACGGGAGCATCTCCGGGTCGACAGCCAGGTAAAACACTGTCCTGCCCAGGCAAACGTCCCGGGAGAACCAGTCTTTGTAGCTAAAAATAAACTCTCGCTCTTTTCCCAGCGACGGGATAGTCAGATTTGTGACAGTCCAGGCTGTGCTCAGAGGCAGGTCAATCTCTGGCCTGTAGAGCTGAGGAATATTAAGGGAGAAGCGGGAAAGAATATCGCCGTCAGGGTCGAGGATTTCGAGCGTTGAGTACCAGTTGAACTTGGCGGCGAGCGTGCTTTCCCAAAGCGACCGAGCCAAAGGTTCCGGTCCTGGATTCAAAAGGAATGCTTGAACGGCTTCTTTCCCTCTTTCAATAGTTGGAATGGACTGGTGAAGAAGAAAATCCGCCCAATTTTCCTGAGAGTGGATGGCCTCGGGCAGAAAATTTTGGAGGAGAGACCGCAGCCGGGAGTTGGAGTCGTGCCTGAGCAAAGCCGCATTGAACAGGGCTGTCAGGGCAAGGGCAAGGACGGCAACCTCCTTTTTTCCCAAAAGGCGGGGCTGGCGCGCGAGGAGGAAGAGAGAAACGAGAACCGCGGCCTGGAGAAAAAGAAGAATAACGTGTCGTTCTTGCTCGAAAATGAGCCTGAACGGGATGGACAGGATGATGAGGACAAGAACAGCCTTCCAGAGACGGGACGAGAAGACCTGGCTGGTCCGGAAAGCCAGGAACAGGAGAAGAGCGAGGCTGAGGAAAAAAAGAGCAAGGCTCAGATGGAGGAGCAGAAAAACAAGGTCGGCGCTGAAACGGAGCAGGTTCAGGCTCGAGTTGAAGACAAGCCGGGAAACTGTTTTTTCGTAAGAAAACAGGATGATGACAGCGGCGCCGATGATGAGGATATTCAGTCCCAAAGCCGGGGTCAAAGGAAGCGGCGGCCGGCCTTTGTTAAGGCGGGACCAAATAACGAGGGTTAGAGCTCCGGTGATGAGAAAAAGAAAAAGCGAGGTCAGGAAGATGTCGGCCGGAGACTGGGTCAGGCCTGCGACAGAGAAGAAGCTGGCGAGTGCGGGCGAGAAGAGCGGGAACGACTGGACTTTCTCCAATTGGCCTAGCGGAAAAAAGAGAAGCCTCAGGCCAACGAGGCTAAGAAAAAGAAAAAGGAGCGGCAGAGGTTTTTTCTTGCCGGTGAAAAGATGGGCTTTGGCCAGGTGAGAGACGAGAAGAATAACGGAGAGCAGGAGGAAAATAATGAAGACAAGGAGAAGGTTTTCCCTGAGGCTCGATTGGGTAGAGAGAAGCGAGGGAGAGCTCAGGTTGACGGTGGCAACGATATCCCCATCCTCATTCCTGAGCGGGAAGAAGATCGTCTGGATTTCGTTCTGAAGGCGGGGCTGACCGATGTACTCATCCTTGTGGCGGGCAAATATCTTCTCGAACCCTGAGACGTCCTCCCTGAAATCCCAGTAGTCAATGTGGCAATTCCGAAGCAACTTTGGCCTCAGGAAGTGATAGTCCTCAAGATAGGGCGCCCTAAGCTGAGGGAGAAAGGCGAGCAACCTGAAGATGATGAGATACTCCGAGGGACGAATTTCCTGTGCGGACAGCAAATAGACCGATGCCTTGTTGCGGACGATAAAAGAGGAATCAGGAGAAGCCGGGCGGAAGTCGATGACATTACCCAGCCAGACCGACGGCCCGCCAGGTTGATCGTGGTAGGCCAGACCGTCCGTTTCTGGGTCGACATCGGTCTCCTCAAAGAGCTGGAAGATTTTGTCTTTATCCATAGGGAAGGGAGAACGGAGAAGGTTTTCTTTCTTGAGATTGACCTGGGCTTCAAGCGCAGCGAATTCTCTCTTTATCGCCTGGGCCTGTTTTCGGAGCCCTCCCAGGCTTTTTTCATAATGGCGAGCAGTGATAAGGGGGGGGAGGAGGGCGGAAAGTCCGATAAAAAAAAGCGCCGCCAGAAAGCCAAAGAAAGAACCGCAAAGCAGCCGGTGCTGACGGAGATCGAAGCGTTGCGACATCAGAGTTTCTCGGCCTTGATCTCGGTGATTCTCCATTGGCCCCGGGCGTTTTCTTTTTCGTTGACCAGATAGAAAAAGACCTGGAAAACGTGCTGGTTGTTGTTTTTTTTGTTCTTGAACGACCATCTCGATTTGAAGATAAAGCTTTTTCCCCCGGCAGGAAACGGCAGCTCGCTGTCCGCGTAGAATTCAAACGTGGCAAAAGCCGAATAGATTTTGCGGAAGAGAAAATGAGCCTGCTCTGAAGAAAGATGGTCAGCGAAAGAAATGGGCTCGGGCAGAGAGACGGTGAGATGCTGGCTCGAAGGAAAGAGCGCATAGAGAAGTCTGGCATCGTTCTGGAAAAAAGCCCGCTCGATGCTTTTTGTCGTCTGGGAAAAGAGGGCCAGCGTCAGAAGGACCGGGAAGACGCCAACATGTGCCACCTTTAAAATGTTAGCACAGGTATTTCCGTCTAAGCAAGCCGCAGGGTGTCCTCCATTTTTGTGATGGGAACGGCCGAGAGGTCCTGACTTGTTAGAGAATAATTAAACGGAAAAATATTTTGCGGCCTCACACGAGGCAGAAGATTGTTGCCCTGGAATGAGCGGTTCTTCGCCTGGGGTTATTCCTCTTTCTTCGGCTCCTCTTTTTTCTCTTCGGCTTTGGTTTCTTCCTCGAGTTTCTTTGTTCTCATGGCATCTTTGATGCTGCTGATGCCGGCGATCAGAGCGATCAATCCGCCAAAAAAGAGGACGGGCGGGACGCAGCCGAAAACGAGCTCGTAGAACTCACGCCACCAAACGAAGATAACGAGAATGAGACCTCCAGCCATGGCGATCAGGCCGCCGATGATGGCCAGGTATTTTCCCATAGGAACACCTCCTCTTTTTTAGAGTTTCGAGGCGGATTATAACAAAACTCCGGCCGAGAAGCAACATTTTTTTCTTTTCGCGTAGACTAGGGTTGGAGAATCGGTTAAAATAAAGAAAATCAAAGAGAGGTGGGGAGGCCTAAAGACGAAAAAGAGGGGAGAGAGGGCAGCCCTGAAAAAAAATAACCCTGCGGGGTTCTCACAGCGCGTCCGAGGCGTTATCTTCGACCTCGATGGCACAATAGTCGAGGTCCCCTACGATTGGCCCAGGATCCGGGCAGACTTAGGCACGTCGGGGTTACCCATCCTGAGCTACCTCGACAGCCTTGAAGAACCGGAGAGATCCCGCAAGCGGCGGCTTCTCCAGGAATACGAAGAAGAAGCCACCAGGAAAGCCAGGCTTAAGGAAGGGACGAGAGAATTCCTCCGGTTTTTGGCCCGCCGCGGTCTTAAGAAGGCTCTCGTTACGAACAATTCCCGCCGAAACGTTCGCTTCCTGTTGCGCAAATTCAAGCTCAAATTCGATCAGGTCCTATCGAGAGAGAGTGGCCTGTGGAAACCTTCAGGAGCTCCCTTCGAAGAAGTCATGAGCAGACTCGGGCTGAAGAAAGGGGAGTGCGCGGTGGTTGGAGATTCGCTTTTTGACCTCCAGGCCGCCGAGGAAGCGGGCATCAAGAGGGTCTTCCTCATCAGCCTGGACAGAAACCGGTTTCCGCCTTCCGGAGCGGAGGTCATTCCCTCCCTTCAGGTTCTTCAGCAAAGGTTCGAGATGATGTTAGGAAATGAGGATGAGGGGAAGGCAGCCAAGATATTGGAACGAAACCCGCGGGATTGAGTTTTTAATTAGGAGTGCGGAAAGGGCGGTTCAGGAGGTTAGGAATGACAAGAATCAGGTCAATCTGGCTACCAAGCGGTGTGTTTTTCTTTTTGGTTGCCCTTGCTTCTCCTCTGGCGGCGAACGGCATCATCATCCCTCATCCGAGGCCGGGCGAGAATATCCTTCCTCTCACGGTTAAGTATCATCGCGTCTCGGTGGAAGTCCGCGACCAGGTGGCCAGGACATCCATCGACCAGGTCTTTGTTAACAATCACGATAGAGACATCGAAGGAACGTTTATCTTCCCGCTGCCCGAGAACGCGGCCATTTCTGAATTTGCTCTTTATGTCGGGGAGAAAAAAATCGAGGGCGAGATCTTGGACAGCCAGGAAGCCCGCAGGGTGTACGAGGACATTGTTCGCCGGCTGAAGGACCCCGGTTTGCTCGAATACATCGGCCGCAACACCTTCCGGGCCAGGGTGTATCCGATCCAGGCCCGTGGAGAAAAGAGAGTGCAGCTCTCTTATACAGAAATTCTAAAAGAAGAGAGAGGGCTCGTCCGCTATCTCTATCCCCTGAACACAGAGAGGTTTTCGTTCAGGCCGATCGAAGAAGTCGCCATTTCGGCTGGGATCAGCTCCAAAACTCCGATCACAAACGTCTATTCGCCTTCGCACCGGGTTTCTGTCAGGAAAGAAAGCGAGACTCGAGCCAGGCTTGGGTTCGAGGAAAAAAACGTCAAGCCGGATAAAGATTTTGTCGTCTATTATTCTGTTTCCTCGGCTGATATCGGCCTTTCCATCCTCAATTACGGCGATCAGGACGCCGGCTATTTCATGCTCCTGGCAGCGCCCCGCTATTCAGAGGCTAAAGAAAAGGTCCTCAACAAAAACCTCATTTTTGTCCTCGACAGCTCGGGGAGCATGAGCGGGAAAAAAATCCAGCAAGCCAGAGAAGCCGTTCGGTTCATCATCGACCATCTGGACGAGAGGGATCATTTCTCCATCATCGACTTTGACGACGGCGTCAGCCTTTTTGCCGATGAGATCGTCGCGGCCAGCGCCAAGAACAGAGAAAAAGCCCGCGAGTTCATCGGGTCCATCGAGGATTCGGGAGGAACGAACATCAACGAGGCCCTGCTCAGGGCCCTGAGGATGATGCCAAGTGGAGAGAGGCCGAACTACCTTCTCTTTCTGACCGACGGTCTGCCCACCGTAGGAGTCACGCAGACAACCGAAATCTTGAAGAATGTGTCGCAGGCTAACACGGCCAAGTCGCGCCTTGTAGTCTTTGGCGTTGGCACTGACGTGAACACAGAGCTTCTAGACAAGCTAACGGCGGAAAACCGGGGAACGTCTGTCTATGTCAGCGAGACTGAGGACTTGGAACTCGCTATCTCCAGCACCTATGAAAAAATCTCTTCACCCCTTCTTTCCGACCTGGGGCTGGCATTCAGCGGCATCGAGATTTACCAGGCTTATCCCCAGACGCTGCCTGACCTTTTCAAGGGATCCCAGCTCATCCTGCTCGGGAGGTACCGCGGCAGTGGACCCGCTTCGGTTGTCCTCAGAGGGAGAGTCGGAAAAACGGATAAAACGTTTAGCCTGGAAAACCAGAAGCTCGTCCAGGATGAAGCGCATAATTTCTTGCCCCGCCTCTGGGCGACGCGACGCATCGGATTCCTTCTCGACGAGATCAGGTTGCACGGAGAGGAGAAGGAACTGGCGGATGAGGTGCGGAGCTTAGGGTTGAAATACGGCATCGTCACTCCCTACACGTCGTTTCTGGTGACGGAAAAAGAAAGGCTTTCCATCGCCGCTGCTGCCCCGGAAGCCCAGGAAGCCTTGGCTGCCGGCAGAGTCTCAGGCGCCGGAGCAGTGAAGCTCGCCCGGGCCACCCAGACGTTCAAAGAGGTTGAACAAGTGTCCGGGGTTATCTCTGAAAAGATTCGCTACAAAAATGATAAGACGTTCTACTTCAAGGACAATTTCTGGGTGGACAGCGACTACAAGGAAGGAAGCCCTGTCATCGAAGTCCGGTTCAATTCTGATGCCTATTTCCGCCTGATCAGCGACCGGCCTGGTCTGGCCAAATACCTTTCTGTGGCCCAGAACGTGATTGTCGCCTTCGAAGGGAAGACCTACAAGATTTTTTGACATCATTTTTTCGGCTGTGCTATAAATGGAGGCTGATTCTTGAAGGAAAAGGAATGCCCGAGATCACCCTGCTTGTCCTGGCCGCGGGCATCGGCAAACGCTACGGCGGCCTCAAGCAGGTCGACTCAGTGGGGCCTTCAGGCGAGGCCATCTTAGATTATTCTCTCTACGATGCCCTGAGGGCCGGGTTCAGCCGCGTTGTCTTCGTCATCAGGAGGGAAATCGAAGAATCTTTCCGGGAGGCTGTCGGGCTGTATTGGGAACGACGTCTACCCACCCGGTATGCTTTCCAGGAAATTGAGGAGAGCTTGCCCGGCCATTTCGCTGTCCCCGCAGGCCGGCGCAAGCCCTGGGGGACCGGCCACGCGGTCTTAGTGAGCCGGGACGCAGTCGAGACTCCTTTTGCGGTCATCAATGCCGATGATTTTTACGGCCCCAGCGCCTACCGGGATGTCTTTTCTTGGCTCGGACATCATTCCATCCTGCAAGGGAAGACGGCTGAGTACTGTTTTGTCGGCTACCGCCTGGCCAACACACTCTCTGATTTTGGCGGTGTCTCTCGGGGGGTTTGCTATCTGGACGGAACTGGATTCCTGAGTCAGGTCGTGGAGACGATGAGGGTCGAAAAGGATGGCCCGGGAGCAAGGGCTTTGGATGAAAACGGACGCTTGATCCAGTTGAACGGCGATCAAATCGTGTCGATGAACATGTGGGGTTTTACGCCTTCAGTCTACCGTTACCTAATTGAAGGCTTTGCCTCGTTTCTTCAACGATTCAGCCTCGATCGCGAGGCCGAGTTTTTTTTGCCCTCGGCCGTCAATGAGCTTATTCAAACGGGGAAAGCTCGAGTTCAATACATCCCCACCGAAGAGAAATGGTTTGGTTTAACCTATCCAGGGGATCTTAAGCGCGTCCGGTTGCGCCTCCGGGAGTTCATCGCGGCAGGGATCTATCCGGATAAAATCAGGCAGTGAGCCAAGAGATTTTGAACGGCCATGACCTCGGGAAGATATTCTCCCAGTTTGAGGTCGACGCCGAGTTTATCTCGCACGAGCACCTGAAAGTCGGGCACATCAACGACACGTTTCTCGTCGAAGCCCAGGCCTGCCGGGGAAAAGACCGCTTCATTTTTCAGAGAATTAACCGGTTTGTCTTTCGCCAACCAGAAAAACTGATGGTCAACTTCGAAAAAGTCACCCGGCATATCCGGGGAAAATTAGAGAAAACGCCGGGGCGGAACCCGGAACGCGAGACGCTCAACCTTGTCGGAGCCAGGTCGGGCCGGTCGTTTCATCTGACAGCCGAGGGCGATTATTGGCGCGCGTATCGATTTGTGGGCGATTGCCACATCGTCAACGTCGCCGCCAGGCCAGAGCAGGCTTTTGAGGCTGGCCGGGCGTTCGGCTGCTTCCAGAAATTCCTTGTTGACCTTCCGGCGGTATCTCTTCACGAAACCATCCCTTTTTTCCACCACACCCCGCGGCGATTGACCAGGTTGACGGAGGCTTTGGCCAAAGATTCTCGCGGCCGGGCGGCCGAGGCCAAGGAGGTTATTTCCTTCGCCCTCGAGCGCGCCGGGATGGCCCCGGTAGTGACCGATGCCCTGGACAAAGGCATCATTCCTCTTCGGATCGCCCATAATGACACGAAAATCAACAATATCCTTTTTGATAACCGGACCGAGAAGGCGGTCTGCGTCATTGACCTGGACACGACCATGCCGGGCTCAGCCCTTTATGATTTCGGCGACATGGTCAGGACAGCGACGAGCCTAACGGCTGAGGATGAAGAGGACGTGTCCAGAGTGGAGCTGGAGATGGATATGTTCCGGGCTCTCGCCGAAGGTTACCTCGAGGAAACTCGCGATTTTCTGACGGACAGGGAAGCAGACCTCCTTGTTTTTTCTGGCCGGCTGCTCACCTACACCATCGGCCTTCGCTTTCTGACCGACTATCTTGAGGGAGACGTCTACTTCAGGACAAACCGGCAGGGTCAAAACTTGGACAGGGCACGAACGCAGTTCGCTTTGATCAAGTCGATGGAAGAAAAGGAAAAGGAGATGGAGGCGTGCATCCGCTCCCTGCGCAAAAAAGGCCGAGGCCGGAGCTCTCCTCGCCGGACCTGATTTATTTCACAAAGAGCCAGTGGGGAGGCAGAGGCTGTCTTTCCGTTCCCGGGCCTTCGCAGAGCACCAGGAGCTCGCGGCTGCCTGTTTTCTGGAAATAAAAGACAGAAACAGGATACTTTCCGGCCTCGAGGGTGATTTTTCCGCTCAGCTCTTTGATGACGAAGAGTCCGTCGTTGCGGACGACTTCTTTGTCGCCGATCGAGACGGCTGCGCCATCATTGGCGAGGACCGTGAAAGTGTACTCGCCGGTTGCCGGGATGCTGATGAACCCCTTGAACCAGACGGCAAAATCGTCCTGTCTTGGCCCGGCTGGCTCGAGAGTCAGGTCATAGACCCGGCCCGTTTTAACGGGCATCAGCTTCCCGAGGTCGGGCAGCCGGAACCAGCTTCCTTCATAATAAGCATATTCCAGCCCGTTCTCCTCTTCATTGACCAGACTGATAAAGGTGTTGACCGTGCGGCTGGCCCGTCCTCCGGGAAGGAAGGTGCGGGCTTTCAGGATTGAACTCTTAGTTATTTCGAGCGGCTGGTTGTAGAGAGGAGACTCTTGCGTCGGGTCTGAGCCGTCCAGAGTGTACCTAACTATGGCGCGTGGGTAAGGGGGGTCAATTTTGACCGCAACGGGTCCAAAAGCGACTTTCCGACCCCCGACGCCAGCCGGCGGCGGAAGCCTGAAATTAAACCCCGCAGCAACAAGCCGGTCGTAGTGAGGGATGATCCGTTGGGAAAAGTCTTGGAAGTTGCGGATTTCTTTCTTTGTCCAGACGACTTCGCTCAGAGCTAAAAGCCGGGGCAGAAGCATGTATTCGACCTGCTGGAAATTGGGCATGTATTCTGTCCAGACATTGGCCTGGGCGCCCAGGACGTGGCGGGCTTCTGCCGCGGTGAGCTCGGCAGGGACGGGTTCAAAGGAATAGACTTTGTCGATAGGCGAAAACCCGCCGATGGCTCTGGGCTCATCGTGCTCTCCCTGGTAGTAGTCAAAATAACAGTGAGAGTAGGGCGACATGACGACGTCGTGTCCCGACTTGGCGGCTTCGATCCCTCCGGCGACGCCTCGCCAGGACATGACTGTCGCGTTGGGAGCGAGCCCGCCTTCTAAGATCTCATCCCAGCCGATGAGCCTTTTCCCTTTGGCGTTGAGGAACCTCTCGATCCGTTGGATAAAATAGCTCTGCAGCGCCTCTTCGCCGGACAGGCCCTCGGCCTTGATCCTTGCCTGGCATTTGACGCAGTTTTGCCAGCGGAGCTTGGGGACCTCGTCCCCGCCGATGTGGACGAACTCGCCGGGGAAAAGCTCGATCACTTCAGTCAGCACATCCTGCAGGAATTCGAAGGTTTTTTCGTTGCCCGCGCAGAAGACATCGTAGATGACTCCCCACTCGGTCCCGACTTTGAACGGCCCGCCGGAGCAGGAGAGCTCTGAGTGGGCGGCCAATGCGGCCTGGCTGTGCCCTGGCATTTCTATTTCCGGGACTACAGTGATGAACCGCTTCCTTGCGTAATCGACGATCTCCCGGACCTCCTCCTGGGTGTAGAACCCGCCGTGAGGCTGGCCGTCATCCATCGTCTCGCGGCGCCAGGCGCCTATTTCGGTCAGCTTTGGATATTTCTTGATCTCAATCCGCCAGCCCTGGTCTTCGGTGAGGTGCCAGTGGAAGGTGTTTATCTTGTACTTGGCCAGCACATTTAGGTACTTCTTGACGCATTCAGGGGGAAAGAAATGGCGGCAGACGTCGAGGTGGACGCCGCGCCAGCGAAATCGCGGCTTGTCCTCAACCCTGACGCACGGCACCCGCCATGAAACCCCGCTCGTCGGCTCAGCGCCTTCGATGGCTGCGGGCAGGAGTTGATAGAATGACTGGACCCCGTAAAACACGCCCGCCGGCGCTGGAGCTTCGATCGTGACCTTGTTTTTGGCTACAGAGAGAATGTAACCTTCCTGACCGAGTCTGGACAAGCTGCCTTTCGTCCTGAGCCAGATGGCGTTCTTTGTTTCCTTCTCCGCCGCTTTTACGAGCTCAGCCGGGAAGCCCCCCGCCCTTTTGAGTCTTGCGGCGAGTTCCTCGGCCACAGCCAGCACCGCCTCGTCTTTTGAATCGATGACAATTTTTGTCTGAGGGCCGAGCTCAAAAAAACCAGGGCGCCGCTCTAATTTTTCAGGCTTTGGGATGATGGGCACAGCGGGCTCGCCTCCGCCTTTTTGCCCTGAGACCGGAGTGATGAGCGCAAGAAGGAAGGCGAGAAGAAAAATAGCCGCGGTAAAGGACCTCGAACTCAATCGCATCTTTTGACCTCCTCTTCTGTAGAGAGGGGACGGCCCTCCCGGAGGACCGTCCCTATTTTCTTCTTATGTCATCTCGGCTTACCTTGTCAATATATTCCTCTTGATTTGCGCCGGATAATCGATAAAATGGGATGACCACGTGTAAGGAAAGAACATGGAAAGAGAAAAATTGCTGCTCATCCCGGGACCGAGTCCTGTTCATCCCAGAATCATCAGCAGCCTGGCTCTGCCGACAGTTTCCCATGTCGGGCCGGAGATGGTCAGGGAATTGACCGGCGCGCTGGCGAACCTGAAAAAGATTGTCTTCTGCGACAAAGGAGAGGCGTTTATCATCGCCGGCGCCGGGACTTTAGCCATGGAAATGGCCCTGCTCAATACTGTCGCCGCGGGAGAGAAAGTCCTCGTCATCTCTCAGGGGTATTTCGGGAACCGGATGTCGGAGGTCTGCCGGGCCTTTGGCCTTGGCCATGAGATCATCGAAAGCCAGTGGGGAAGGGCGGTGTTGCCTGAAGAGCTGGAAGAGAAGCTCAAAGGAGGCGGCTTCCGGGTGGTCGTGGCCACGCACGTGGACACCGCAACCGGCAGCTGCGCTCCAATCCGGGACTATGCTGAAGTCCTGCGCGGCCCCGGCCCGCTCTTCATCCTCGACGGCGTGTGCGCCACAGCCGGAATCGAGGAGAGGATGGACGACTGGGGGATCGACGTCGTCCTCACCGCTGCCCAGAAGTGTTTTGGCGCGCCGCCCGGACTGGCTGTGCTGGTCTTTTCAGAGCGAGCTCTGGAAAAGCGGAAGAAGATTCCCGCCATACCCGCTTATTATTCCGACCTTCTCCGCTGGCTTCCCGTCATGAAGGACCCGGCTAAGTATTTTTCCACTCCCTGCGTCAACGAAATAAGGGCTTTCTATGAGAGCACTCTGATAGTCCTGGAAGAAGGACTTGAGCAGAGGTTCCTTCGGCACGGCCGGTACGCTCGAGCCATCAGAGCCGCGTTGAAGGAGCTCGGGTTCAGTTTTTTCACAGAAGAGACGTTTCTGGCAGACACCCTCTCGGTTGTCAACTATCCGCCGGGAATTGAGGACAAACATTTCCGGAGCCAGTACTATGAAAACGGCGTTGTCGTGGCCGGGGGCCTGGGTGAGACAGTGGGAAAAGTATTCCGGATGGGCCATATGGGAAACCTGTCAGCTCCGCAAGTTTATTTTGCCCTTGATGCTCTGGAAAAAACCTTGGACTCGCTTGGCTACAGGTTTGAGCGGAGTTCGAGCCTGGAGGCGGCTAAGTCTGTCCTGGGTGAATGAACGCTCGGCGAAGCCATGAAAAGCAAGGTCTATTTCATCCCAGCCAGCCGCCAGGAAGGCGATAAGCCTGTGGCGGAAAAGGCGGAAAGGCTTTTTCTGGCTTTCGGCCTTCATTCCCGAATCGAAAAGGACGCCTTTGTCGCCCTGAAAATCCACTTCGGGGAGAAGGGAAACACGGGTTTCATCAAACCCGACTGGCTAAAAGGGATTATCCGGCAGTTGAAGGGACGGACTGACAGGGCCTTCTTTACGGATACGAACACCCTTTACGTGGGCATGAGGTCGAACGCCGTTGATTACACACAACTGGCGGCCAGACATGGGTTTTCTGTTGAAAAAACAGGGCTGCCGGTCGTCATTGCCGATGGCCTTGTCGGCGAAAACGATGAAGAGGTCAAGGTTGGCCTAAAGAGGGTCAAGGCAGCCAAGATCGCGGCTGCAATCGCCCACGCTGATTTTTTAATCTGTCTGAGCCATGTGACAGGGCACGTCCAGACAGGGCTGGGCGCGGCCATCAAGAACATGGGCATGGGCTGCGCCTCGCGCGCCGGCAAGCTGGAGCAGCATTCTGAGGTTCAGCCGCGTATCAACCCCAAGGCCTGCAAGAACTGCAGCATTTGTCTGGACTATTGCCCGGCCGGGGCCATCATCCAGAAGGAGGGGAGCGCCCATATCATCCCGGACCGGTGCATCGGCTGCGGCGAGTGCCTGGTCGTCTGCAAGACAGGCGCGGTGAGGATGCGCTGGGACGAGGATTCGGCCCGCATCCAGGAGAAAATGTCCGAGTACGCCTATGCCGTCTGGGACAGGTTCAGGGAGAAGGCCGGGTTCATCAACTTCCTGCTCCAAATAACCAAGGACTGCGACTGCATGGCCAAGGATCAGCCGGAAATAGTCGGAGACATCGGGATATTAGCCTCGGTTGACCCCGTGGCTCTGGACAAAGCGTCAGCCGACCTGGTCGTCGAGAGGAGCCGGAAGGACGTCTTCCGCAAGAGCTATGACATCGACTGGTCCGTCCAGCTCCGCCACGGCGCGGCGATAGGGCTCGGGGCGCTCGATTATGAGCTCATCGGATTGAGCTAAAATTCTGGGCCGGGCTTTCCTCTATAAACGACAAGCGCTACGGGAAAATCAGTCCCCGCAAGCAAGATAGGCGGTGCATAGGCCGCCGGCTGTGGCGGTTCTTTTCCCGCAGCCGCAGTCGTTCGTCGTCTCCGATGGTATCGGCACTGATTGACAATAAACTGTTACTCCACACCATCCGCCACAGCAATTTGGACAGTCGCAGTCGCCTGCTGTCTGAATACCCGCAGAGAGGGGCACAATTGCTAAGACCTTCATGATTTTTCCACGGCAAGTCACATACTTCGTGCCAGGCGGAAGGTAGGCAATGCCTTTGGTGCAGACCTCGATCAGCTTCGCCGATTCCTGAGGAGCTATGGGTTCACTATTCCCGGCCGGATGAGCCGCGGCCAGGAAAGCGACAAAAAGGACGGCAATCAGGCATTTCGAGACTGTCTTCATTTGGCGATCCTCCTTTCTTTGGAAAATAATAAATACAAAAGATAAAGACGAAGCAGACACCTGAATTTTCTCACACCTCCCTAAAATTGACAGAGCGGCTGTTTTCTTTTATAAAATTCAGGATTCAATGAGCCGAGATAAAGCCGCTCACCGGGATTTTGAACATATTCTTGAGAAGTTCACGGGCTCGATCAGAGCCCAGGTTCTCAGCCGCGGTCTGGAAAGGCGAGGGATTGACCCCGAGGACATCATCCAGGAAATCAGGATCAGGCTGTGGAAAAGGTTCGAGAGTGAGAAAAAAGTGGCCAATCCTTCGTCTTATATAAAGAAAGTGGTCAGCTCTGTGTTGATCGACCAGCTTCGTAAATCGAGAGCCGAGGAAAAGCTCCTCCATCAGGCCATGCAGAGAAACATCGAAAAAGAAAGACTTCCTGGCGATGAGGACGCCGGGGAACACCTGCGCCGGATTCTCGAGGAGGCCGTGGGTTCGCTCATCGAAACGCGGCGCCAGGTGGTCAAGCTGTTCCTGCTGGACCTGACCGTTGAGGAGATCGCCTCTGTTTTGAGATGGAGTCATGATAAAACGCGCAACCTGCTTTACCGCGGGTTATCAGACTTGAAAATTGAGCTCAAGAAGAGGGGGGTTGAGTATGAAGATTGACATAGCCGGGCTTAAGTCGCTTTTTCAAGCTCAGGTCAGGGCAAAACCTCCTGGATTGAGGAAAGATTGCCCAGGGCCGGAGAAAACCGTCGGGCTGTTAAGGTCAAAGATGCCACGGAAAAAAGCCGCACGAATCATCGACCACATCAGCCGCTGTTCCGACTGCGCCGGCGAGCTTGAGTTCCTGCTCGAGGTTTTCAGGCACGAAGAGGACTTCATTCAGGAGACAAAGGAGTGGCTCACCGGCCAGAAAATTCACGGCCGGCGGGGTTTCCCGCTGCGTCTCTCCTGGAGAACCGCTTCGGTCTTGGCCGGGTCTGTGCTCGTCGTCCTGGCTGTCCTGGCGACCGTGATCCTCCGGGTTCCTGAAAAATACCGGGCCGGCTCGCTCGCGAAAATTGTTCACCTTCAGCCGGCCGGAGAAAAGGCGTCCAGGTCTTCTTTGGTTTTCCGCTGGAAGGGCGTTCCCGGTTCCGATTATTACGTCATCGAGCTCTTTGATGAAGGCCTGCAGCCGCTGTGGAAAAGCGAGAGGCTCAACAAGACTCGCTTCATTCCGCCTCCAGACCTCATCAGCAGGCTCTCTCCCAGGAGGTCTTACTTCTGGACGGTCACGGCTTTTTCAGGGGGGGAAAAAACCGCCTCCTCGCTCGAAGAGTTCATCCTGGTTGAATAAGCTTAAAAAATTGCCGGCTGCGTCAACGGAAGCTGAGCGCCGAGGCGGATTCGCCGTGCAGGACAAAAGCACTCCAGAAGAAAGGATGGGAATAGCGGGACTCTAAGAGGCGCAGTTTCGTTAAGCGAAGAGCCTGGGCCTTGTCTTTTCCCTGGGCGAGATAATCGTAAAAATGCTTCATGAATTCGACGGCGGCCCTGTCGCTGATTTTCCATAAAGTAGAAACGACGGAGCTGGCTCCGGAAAAGAAGAACGTCCTGGTCAGGCCCATGACTCCTTCTCCTTTTTCCAGATAGCCTCTGCTCGTCCGGCAGGCCGAGAGAACGACCAGGTCTGCGGCCAGCTTGAGTCCGGCTATCTCGCTCGCCTGGAGGAACCCATCCTCGTTCCGGCTCTCCTGGAGAGACAGAAACAAACCAGACCGGAAAGGGACTTTTTCATCCAGAAGCCCGTGGCAGGCAAAATGGATGACCTGGTAATCCTCGAGCGGGCTCTGCTTGAGCTTCTCCTCTGTGGCGTTTTTTCCGAGGTAGATATCCCGTTTTTCTTCAGGGAAATGATGAGAGACGAGCTTTACTTCTTTTTTGCTGTCCTCGAGAGGATATAGGTCATAGCCCTGCTCCTCGACCATTTCCTGAGCGATTTCAGCTACGGTTATTCTGGTTTTTTCTTTCGAGATTTTCGAGGGATAGACGGGGTTGCCAAAAGCCAGGAGGGATTTGGGAAAAGCCCTGGTCGGCTTTTTCTCCTTAAGCAGGAGAAGGGATGAACAGGAAGGAGCATAGGAGATCGCGTACTTGGCGATCAGGAGTTTATCCTGAGAAGGCCCATCATCTGAAGCAAAAGTAAGCGTCTCGAAGGGAAGATGACAGAGGATATCGTCCGGAACGACGATGACATGCTCAACAGGCCCAGGCAGGCTCTGCAGGGCAGGGCCGACGAGGTCCTTTGACAAACGGCTGGCCGCCTTATGCCAGTCCCAGTCTCCTCGAGGAGGCTTGGAGAGGAGGATGAGATAGGCAGCAAGGGATTTTCTTATTTCTTCCTTTGGCGGAAGCGTCAGGAGGGTGAAATCGTTTTTGGTGATGACGAAAAGAAGAGATTGGTCATCGCCGAGAAAATACTCCAGGATGGCTGTCTTCTCATCGAGAAGCTGGTCCTGGACCTTTTCCAGCCGGACCGGCTGGGGAAAGGCTTTGTCGGCTAATCTATCTTTTTCATCCGGTTGCTCGAAGAATGTTTCTTTAGCTTTCTTTTCAGTCACCGACGACTTTGTATCCTGGCTTGCGGCCGCCTTGCTGCTCAAGTCCTCAGGTTTTTCTTTGGGCACATCTGAAATAACCCGGCTTCCCGGACTTTCCTGTATTTCACCCATCGTCTCCAGAAATGCCCTGGCCTTGGCTCTTTCCACAACATAGAAAATATCCTTAGCCAGGGCTGACGACGGTTCATTTTCATGAAGCCGGAAGAGAAGGGAGATGAGCGACTCGTAGACTCTGAACTTGTTGCGCATGAAGCCGGCCTTGAAGTCATCCAGCAGAATCCGGACTCTTGTCTGGTCGATGGCCTCAAGGGAATTTTCATAATAAGCCATTGCCTGGTTGTAGTCTTTTTCCATTTCTGAACACTGGCCTAAGAAATATAAAGCTTCCCAGAGAATCGAGCTCCCGCTCGCGTTGCCTTCCATCTCGACGGCCTTTTGAAAATACGGCCTCGCCCTTTCATGATTTCCTTCTTTTAAATGACAAATTCCGATGTTGATCAAGATTCTTGGAGTGGCTCTGTCATCCCGCACTTTTTCTGCGATCGAATCAGTCAAATACAAATAATGCAGAGCGGTATGATATTTTTCGAGCTCAATATAAACGTTTCCGATGTTGTTAAGAATCCTCATTTCTGTTTTTTGGGCTGGATTTTCTTTCGCTAAGTCGAGCGCCTTGCAGAAATAGTCAAGAGCTCGCCAAAGGTCAACCTTATTGGATAAAAGGATTCCCCTGTTGCGGTAGGCGTCGCCGAGGTTATTCAAGCTCTGAGAAAGCAGATAAGAATTTCCTGACTGCCGGTCGATCTCATTGGCCGCTTCCAGAAAACCGACAGATTTCTCGTAGAACCCGAGGTTCATCAGGACGAGGCTGATGTTTTTTAGACAGATTGACTCATCCTCGCGGCTCGATATTTCCCTGGCCAGTTCCAAGGCTTGCGAATAGTTATCCAGAGCCTCGACGTAGTCCTTATGCCAGAGAAAATACATCCCGATGTTGCTCCGGCACTTGACTTGCTCCCTCCGGTCGTTCGAGCGAGAGGCAATTTGCAAAGCGTTTATGTTTAAGGAGAGAAAGCTGCCTTGATCCTGCTTCGCCCAATAGGTCAGGCTTAGCTGGCGGAGACATTTGACTTCATGCTCGGCGCTCGAGATTTTTCTTGCCCATTCGAGGGCTGAGCGGAAATCTGCGCTTGATTTTTCGAGTTGCCCTTTGAGCCGGTCAGCCTTGCCCTCGGAGTAAAGCTCAAGAACCTTGAGAGCGCCCAGGCATTCTCCCTTTTCTTCAGAAAGGCTCAAGACGGATGCTTTCTCGAGCGCCTCAGCATAGAACCGCTCGGATTCTTCAGGCCGTCCGAGCGGCCAGCAAAGTTTTCCCAGGCTTATCAAGCAGCGGGTCTCTTTCTGGCCGTCGTTCATTTTCCGGGCCAGGTCGAGGCCCTGACTGAAAAGAGAAAAGGCCTCATGAAACTCTCCTTCCTGCCATTTGGATTCTGCGGTTTTGACTATCTGCCGGTATTCTCTGCCCGGGCTTTTCAGGCTCTCACCGGGCTGAGCCTTTTTGTCAGCAAAAACAAACAAGAATGCGACGGCCAGGATAATCCCTGCTGCTATTGCCTTCGAAAGCATCCTTGTAGCGTCCATCCTTGATCGGCCAACGTAACGATCACAGCAAAATTTTAGTCCTTATCCTGCTTGAATTCCAGCGAAAAATCCGGAAAAAATCAATTCGCCGGTCGCGGCCGGGAATTGGCCAGATGCTCCCTGATTTCTCTGAGCAGCGTGTTCTTATTGTAAGGCTTTGGCAGAAACGAACTTCCTGGAGGGGCGTTCTTCTTACTTTTCTGCCGTTTTTTTATCAGGGAGGAGGCGAATATGATCGGGATGTTTTTCGTCTCAGCATCATTTCTCAGGATGCATGCGGCCTGGATGCCGTCGATTCCCGGCATAGAAATGTCAAGAATAATCAAATCCGGGTGATCGTCCCTGGCCGCCTGCACAGCGTCGGCGCCGTTTGTTGCCTGGATGACAGCGTATCCGACTCGGGAGAGGATTTTATCGAGCAGCCTCAAATTGAGTTGGCTGTCGTCAACAATCAGGATTTTCTTTTTTCTTGGGACGAACTTTTCAGACGCCATCAATGCATAGACTGAATCATCATTTAGAACTTCTTTATTATAGACGTTTCTGAGCCCCGGATTTTCTCACTCAAAGAAAAAACTTCTGATTTTCCAGGCGGAAAGGGATGTCTAGTGTCCCGTCTCATAAATACCTTTCCAAAGTCATGCGCCAAGACGGGACACTTCCATGGGGGAGTCAAGCTCCCCCCTCGGCGCTTCGCTTCACTCCGCTGACCCCCTGAGGGGAACGACGCCGTCCCCCTCAAACTCCCCCGCGGTGGCGCGTCTTTGGTGATCGCAATTTATGTGATGTTATTTGTGAGACGCACCACTAGTGCTCTTCTCCTTCGTACGATGAACGGATGGTATTAATCTCAGCGGGGCGAAGCTTCAAAGGCGTGGCAAAGAATCGGGGAGGGGGGATTCGAACCCCCGACCCCAGCGTCCCGAACGCTGTGCGCTAACCAGGCTGCGCTACTCCCCGGGAATCGCAATCATTATAGCCGCAATCGCCAAAAGATGGAAGCCAATCGCTCGAGAAGTTGACTTCGTCCCCCTCAAAAAGTAAGAATAAAACCTCTGCTTCGGTTCGTTAGAAAGGAGGATGAAAAGTGAAGATATTGCGCCTTGTTTCAGGCCTTGCTGCCGCTGCCGGCATCCTGACCTTCCTCGCCTTTGCGGACGACGGCATGTGGATGCCGCACCAGATGAAAGACCTTGACCTTAAGGGACTGGGGCTGAAGATGGACCCCCAGGACCTTCAGAGCATCCAGTTAGCCGAGAGAGGATACGACCTTCCCACAGACCGGGCCTTCCTCAAGCATCGGTTGAAAAAACTTCTGCAGATGCCGGATTCCCGCGTCCCTGCGGCTTTCCAAGAGGTCGTCGCTAAAAAATCAGAGAAGGCGGTCGAGGATTTTGTGGATGACATGTACAGCAGAACCATCCTCGTCACTCCCGAAAAGAGGCTGGATCTCATCTCTTTCAAGCCCGCCGAGCTGGAAA
>JBBILQ010000050.1:0-20967 GCA_037444845.1 Candidatus Aminicenantota bacterium
TTCTTCAAGAATGTAAATATTATTTATATGATCGGAATCAACAGAAAATCCTCTGTTTGAAGATGACCCGATTTCAGGCAGCCTTATCCCATCCTCAACAAGGTTACCCTCAAAATCATAGAATTGAAGGAAGCACTCCCATTTGTTTTTTTCAAATTTGTAGACCCTGATAGGAATCCCTATCAATTTTTTTAAAACAAATATACCAGAAACCCATGATGAAGAGCGATACCAGTCTTGACCTGCTTTCCTTCCTTGAGGAGATCGGCCCCATTTAACCATATCTTCAAAATCCTTCGTTCTCTCAGGAGCAATAAAATAATCAGGTCGAACACCAAAATTCTTTATAAAATTACCGTTGCTGTCGAATTTATAAAAATACACTCTTCCTGATTTAACAAGAAAAATATCCCCCTCTTCTGATATATCTATAAAACCCATCGAATCTCTAATAGCTTCCCAGGCATTACGTACTCTTTTCTGTTCAATCAGTCCTTTTAGAATACTGCCAGAAAGATCAAGGATGACTCCACGAAATTCTTTTCCGTCCTTCCTCCTATAAAATTCATTGGATATAATTTTATCTCCTTTTAAAACGAAAGGTTGACCGCTTAATAAATAAAAGAAACGATTGATTTCATTAAAATTTTTGTCAAGAACAATGTATTTCAGCTGGCCTACGTCTTCAATTACAATTCTATCGCCATTAATTGAAATGCGAACAGGATCAATAAATTCTGAGGGGCCAGCACCTTTTCTACCGACCACTCTCATAAGCTTTCCAGAAGGATCAAATATTTTGATGTTGGAAAAAGCACTATCTGGAACATAAATATATCCCTTTTCATCTACAGAAAAATTGTAAACGCGACCCAACGGTTCAACCTTCTGGTCTAAAGGGAAAGATTTGATTAATTTTGGATAATAAATTTGAAATTTATCTAACTGTGAAATGTGGGCTAAACCATTTTGAGATATGATTAGAATAAATAAAATTATATTTTTCGAAATTTCTTTTTTAATCATAACAGCAAAAACGGTTTTTATTTACTTCACGATAACAATGCAGCAATTTGACTCATAAATGAAATCATGAGCAGTTATGGGCAAAGGCTCGTACCATACTCCACAGACCATCTCTGCTTTAAGTGGCTTTGGGAAAGAAAAGAAGATAATTGAAAAAACCATCAATGCCAAAATAATTGAAAAAACGGCTTTCTCTACTCCTCTTTTATTCATTTTTTCCTTCTCAATGACGCATTTTGATTTTAATTTATGCTCTAGAAAATTTATTGTCAATAAGAATGACATCTCTTTTTTTTTTTATATATCGGATTTTTTTAAGTTAGAGGGTAAAATCAGCAATAAGTTTCTTTCTAATGAAAGAGGGAGAGATTCCAAATTGTGAATGAATTAATTCAGAAAAGTAGAGGGGCTGATATCCTTTCTCTAAGGCAATTGTCTTAATCAATTTTTCTGTAGATATCATTTCCCACAGGGCATGGCAGCATTTTAGCTTAACTAAAAAGCTGTTAAGGGAGATCCCGGAAATCTCTTTGAATTTCGTGGAAAGGCAAGAGGGTGAGATATTTACTTTTTTGGCTAAATTGGAAAGATGGAATATCAAATGAGGATTTTCTGCGGCATCTTTTTGAACCTTTATAACCTTGAAAAAGGGATGGAAAGGAATCATTAATCTTGATGAACTGGCATAAGAGCTTGAGTTTTTTAGTTCCTGAAGAATCCTCTCCTGTAAAGGCGAAAAATGATGCTTTTCAAAAAGGGACAAAATGAAACCTTGAGAGATCTTTTTCTTTAATTTTTTCTCTAAATATAGGGGTCTGATTAAGGCAAAAGGAACATCTCTCTTCTCAAACAAAAAAGAAAATTTTTTGGCACAAAAATTCAGCCTACAATTATAGTCACATCCTGCTAGGATAAAATCAATTTTGCTTGAATCTGGAATTTTCACATCAATTCCATAATACTTGACTGAAACCAGACCTCCCAGGATATCTCGAACAAAATTATTAAGATCCTTATTCATTGAATAAATCAGAATTTTCCCTCTCATGTCCCCCCACGTATTAACTGTTACACGATTTTTATGGAAATCAAGAAATTGTAACTAATCTAAAATCTTATCGGGATTTGTACTTTATTTTAACATATCTTATTCAAGATAGAAAAGAAATCCGGCTTTTCTTTCTCCAGTTTCGAAATCGATTGAAGGCAGTCTGAACGAAGGATTATAATGGTAAGCCGGAGGAGAAACAAGCATGCCGCGCCCGAAAATCCATCTTGTCGCCAACGCTCATCTCGACCCTGTCTGGCTCTGGGATTGGGAAGAGGGCGCCGCTGAAGCGCTCTCGACCTTCAGGACTGCGGCCATCCTGTGTGAGGAATTCGAGGGCTTTGTTTTCAACCACAACGAGGCCATCCTCTACCGGTGGGTCGAGGAGCATGAGCCAGCGCTCTTTCGCCGCATCCAACGCCTGGTCAAAGCTGGGAAGTGGCACATCATGGGCGGCTGGTACCTCCAGCCCGACTGCAACATGCCGAGCGGCGAGTCTTTTGTCCGCCAGATTCTCTTGGGCAAACGCTATTTTAAGGAAAAATTCGGCGTCAACATCAAGACTGCTTCCAACCTCGACCCTTTCGGCCATAGCCGCGGCCTGGTGCAAATCCTTGCCAAATCAGGGTTCGACTCCTACATTTTCTGCCGGCCGGGCCAGAACGAGCGGCCGCTTCCTGCTGACGACTTTGTCTGGGTCGGGTTCGACGGGTCGGAGGTTGCGGCCAGCCGCGTTTCCGCCCACTATAACTCGCCCGGCGGCGCTGCAGCGAAAAAACTCCTGGACTGGATCGCGGCCAACCCTGGCCGAAACCCGAGCCTTCTCCTCTGGGGAGTGGGAAATCATGGAGGCGGACCCACGCGGCAAGACCTCACCGAGCTTCGCCGGATCATAGACGAAAGGAAGGATGTCCTCATTCTTCACTCCACGCCCGAAGCATATTTTAAAGATTTGCGCCAGAAACGCGGTTCCCTGCCACGCCATGCCGAGGACCTGAACCCCTGGGCCGTGGGCTGCTACACGACCATGGCCAGGCTCAAGCAGGGCCACCGCCGCCTCGAAAACGACCTTTTAGTGGCAGAAAAAATGGCTGCAGCGGCCCATTTCCAGGGCTTAATGCCCTATCCGCAGGCGGAGCTCGAAGAAGCCATGCGCGACCTTGCTTTCACCCAGTTCCACGATATCCTGCCGGGCTCCTCTGTCCCGGCTGCCGAGGAATCATCGCTCCGGCGCATCGGACACGGCCTCGAGATTCTGTCCCGCATCAAGGCGAGGGCTTTTTTTGCCCTGGCCGGAGGCCAGCCAGCGGCCCAAGAAGGCGAGTTTCCGATCCTGGTCTACAGCCCCCATCCTTTCCCTTGCGAATGCCTTGTTGAGACTGAATTCCAACCCTACGAAATCAACTTTGGCGGCGGCTATCTCGCGCCCCGGGTCAGCGATGAAAGAAGAAGGGTGCTCCCCGTTCAGCCGGAAAAAGAGGCCAGCAACCTCAACCTGGAATGGCGAAAAAAGGTCGTGTTTGCGGCCAGGCTCGAGCCGGGTCGGATGAACCGTTTCACCTGCAGGCTCGAAAGGCGATCTTCAAGACCCTCTGCCGAGGTCAAAGAAAAGGACGGCAAAATCTCCTTTGAGACAGAGGAGCTGGAAATTATTATTAACGCCAGGACCGGGCTTGTTGACCGCTACCGGGCAAACGGCGTTGATTTTCTCGCTGAGCAGGCTTTCCGGCCTCTTGTCATGCACGATAACTCCGACCCCTGGGGGATGACGCTCCGGAGCTTCCGCGACCTTGAAGGCTCGTTCGAGCTCGCCTCACCGGAAGAAGGAAGCCGCGCGTCGGGAATAACATCCGGGCCTTCGCCGCCGGTTCGCATCGTCGAGGATGGTCCGGCGAGGACAATCGTCGAGGCCGTTTTCAGCTACAGGAATTCCTTCCTTTTCCAGAGATATAAGCTTCCTAAAAAAGGCACGGAAATAGAAGTCGAGACGCGCGTCCACTGGCTTGAAAAGGACAGGATGCTCAAGCTTTCCCTGCCGACGCTGCTCAAGAATGCCTATTATATCGGGCAGACAGCTTTTGGCGTGGCTGAACTGCCCTCGAACGGCGATGAAGCCGTCTCCCAGAAATGGACGGCTGTTGTCTCTCGCGAAGATGACGTGGCTCTGACCTGCATCAACGAAGGCCTCTACGGGTCGGATTTTCTAAACGGCGAGGCACGCCTCTCCCTTCTCCGCTCTCCGGCTTACTCAGCCGACCCGGTCCTCTCTGGCCCGATGGTCAGCCAGGACCGGTACATCCCGCGCACCGATCAGGGCGAAAGGCTTTTCCGAGTCTGGCTGAACGGAGGAAAACGAGAAGCCCGCCTGAGTTCTGTCGACCGGGAAGCCTTGGTTCATAACGAAAAGCCTTTTGTCCTCGCTTTCTCGCCGCCGGGCTGCGGCCGCAGGGTGAAACCTTTCATCCTCTTGAGCGATGACGCTGTCCAGGTCGTGGCGCTCAAAAAAGCCGAGACAGGGCGAGACCTCATCATCCGCCTCTTCGAGCCCACGGGAAAGAACCGGACGACGACTGTCTCTCTTCCCTGGGCCTCTGCTAAAATGAGGGTAGGCCTATCTCCGTTTGAGATAAAAACGCTCAAATTTAGCCCGAAGTCGGCGCAGTTCACGGAGGTTGACCTCCTGGAGAGACCTGTCCGCAGCGAGCGATGAGTTCCAAAGAGCGCGTCCTGACTACCCTGGAGGGTCGCATTCCGGACCGCGTGCCCTGGGGCGAGTTCGCCGTCGATTTCGACACAGTGGAAAAAATCATTGTGGGAATCGGAGGGATGGGTTCTGTCTACTTGGAAGAGCTGCTTGACCGATGGAAAAGCGGCGTTTTCCGCCTTGCCGGCGCTGTCGACCCAAAGCCGGAGAGATGCCCGCACGTTGATCAGCTCCTCCTTCTCGGCGTTCCGATCTTCGAAAAGCTCGAGGATTTTTATGCCCGTGAACGGGCTCAACTCGCCATCATCTCCTCCCCCATTCAATTTCACTCCCTGCAAATACGCCTGGCTTTAGCCCACGGCAGCCACGTCCTCTGCGAAAAGCCAGTGGCGGCCACGATCCAGGAGGCCGCTCAGATGCTTGAGGCCGAAAAAGAATCGGAAAAACGGGTGGCCGTGGGCTACCAGTGGTCGTTCAGCAACGCGATACAACGATTGAAAAAAGACATCCAGCGAGGCCTTTTTGGCCGGCCGAGGCGGTTGAAATGTCTGTAGCTCTGGCCTCGCGACGAGTCTTACTACCGCCGCAACGATTGGGCCGGGAGGATGCGCGACGGCAAGGGACACTGGATTCTCGACAGCCCGGCCAACAACGCCATGGCTCACGATCTTCACAACATGTTCTATATCCTCGGCCTGACCAGAGAGACGAGCGCCCGTCCGGCGCGGCTGATCCGAGAAAAACCCCAAGAAGAATTTGCGAATTCTTCACCAAAACAGTGACAGCCTGGATTATTTACGAAATAAAGTAGAATAAATTCCCTCTCCCTGGACGGGAGCGGGTCGGGGTGAGGGTGACCTTCAGGTTTTCCCCATCTTTCCTGCCAGCTGGCCGCAGGCCGCCTGGATATCGACGCCTTTAGACCGGCGGAGGGTCACATTCACGCCTCTTTCCCTTAGCCATCGTAAGAAAAGCTTGTTCTTGTCCGCTGAAGGAGGTTCGAAGCCCAATCCGGGAACCGGGCTACAGGGAATCAGGTTGACCTTGGCCTTGAGCTTTCTGGCAATCGAACCCAGGCGGGAGGCGTCCTCAGCCGAATCATTGAGCCCGCCGAGGAGGATATACTCAAGCGTCATCATCCGGCCTGTTTCTCTGACATACTCCTTGCACGCCTGGAGAATCTCCGGAAGGGTATATTTTCGGCTGACAGGAAGGAGCTTCGAGCGCAACTCCTCCCGCACCGCATGCAGAGAAAGAGATAGATTCACCTGGAGCCCGAGAGTCCTCAACCGCTCGATTCCAGGAATGATGCCGACTGTCGAAACGGTGATTCGTCGGGCAGCGATTCCCATGCCGCGTGGGTCATTCATGATTTGAACCGCCCTGACGACGTTATCGTAATTATCAAGCGGCTCGCCCATGCCCATGAAGACAACGTTCGTTAGATTCAGGCTAAGCTCCTCCTGCAAGAAAAGGGCCTGACCAAGCATCTCGGAAGGCCGGAGGCTCCGCTTGAACCCGCCCATTCCGCTGGCGCAAAAAGCGCAGCCAAATTTGCAGCCAACCTGAGTGGAGAGGCAAAGAGTATTTCGCTTGCCCGCAGGGATGAGGACAGACTCGATAAAATTCCCGTCGGCAAGCCGGAAGAGGAATTTTTCCGTTTTATCGGCCGAAACAAGCCGCTCGACGAGCGCGAGCGATCCGAGCAAAAAGCGCTCCTCAAGCTTGAATCGAAGGGATTTTGGGAGGTCAGTAAAGGCATCGAAAGAAGCCGCTCCCTTTTTATAGAGCCAGTCGAAAACCTGTCCTGCCCGGTAGGCAGGCTCGCCCAGATCCTTGAGTTCCTCGGCCAGCTCTTTAAAGGAAAGATCCCGGATGTCTTTCCTGGCGTTCATTGAATTGCATCCATGAGCCAGATGAAAACTTCTGTCCCCAGTCTGCCCTGGCCGATCATTTGCATGAAGTTAGCCGCTCTATTCATTATTCTATTAAACATGATACTGAAAAAGATTACAAAAAATTTATGAAGATTCTCGAGGTTCATAACCTTGGGTAGAGAAATAATCCTCTTCTTAAGGGATAAAATCCCTCTCGGGGGAGATTGCTAAATTTCATTGTCAAATAAAGAAATTTGGATGATATCATCAAGGTAATTCCTCTCGCAATCCCCATAAAAGAGAGATTTGTCAATTTCTGAAATCTGGCTATTCATTCATAAGTTGCCTGTTATCAATAAGTTATCTTCTGTGCCCGGTTTGGCACAAAAATTGCTACTATAACGATGAGCTGGCATAATGAAAGACAAAACTTTAGCCTTCTTTATCGTACTCGTTATATTATTTAATCCAATCTGGGTTCTTAATTAATCAATCTGGGTTCTTAATTAATCAAAATCACTGCTGTGCCTTGCCAAGTTGCCAGACAACGTGACAATCCGGGGTTTCAATCCTTGTTTTAATGGAAGGAACTGCCGAACCTGCTAAAGATAATATAAGCCAGATCAGTAGTGTCCAGTTAAGAAAATAAAAAAGTCATTCATGATGAACATAACACACAGGATACGGCCTATTTTTGTCGTAATCGATTTGAACGCGATTTTGTATAATCGGGGCTCTTCTGATTCGAAATATCAAGGAGCGACCGATGAATACGCAACCTACCGTCTTCGCCCAGATCATGGCTTTTCTGCCCCTGCACGAGTTTCGAAAATGCGTCCGGCGTTATCAGGGGGACTACAAAGTCCGGAGATTTGCGTGCCTCGACCAGTTCTTCTGTCTGGCCTTTGCCCAGCTGACTTACCGGGAAAGCCTCCGCGACATCGTGTCCTGCCTGGGAAGCATGACGAGCCGGCTCTATCATATGGGCATCCGCGGCCGCATCTCCCGCAACAACTTGGCCAATGCCAACGAAGCGCGGGACTGGCGCATCTACGCCGACTTCGCCCAGGTGCTCATCGCCGAGGCCCGTCGACTCTACCGCGACGAGGACATCGGCCTGGACCTCAAGAACACAATTTACGCTTTCGATTCTACCACGATCGACTTGTGCCTGTCGCTTTTCCCTTGGGCCCGATTCCGCAAACGCAAGGGGGCGATCAAGCTCCATACGCTTCTCGACCTGCGTGGATCGATCCCTTCTTTTATCCATATGACAGAAGGAAAAACGCACGATGTCCGGATCCTCGACGATCTCCCGCTCGAGCCCGGATCCTTCTATATCTTGGACCGGGCGTATCTGGACTTCTTCCGGCTCTACACCCTTCATCAACACCGAGTGTTTTTCGTCATCCGGGCCAAGTCGAATCTCCAGTCGCGCCGGGTCTACTCGCGGGCCGTCGATAAAACCATGGATCTGATCTCTGACCAAACGATCCTCCTGACCGGACCAAAATCGAAAACCGAATATCCCGAACATCTGCGCCGGGTCCGCTTCTATGACCGCGAGAACGACCGCCGACTGACCTTCCTGACAAACAACTTTCTTCAGCCCGCCCTGACCATCGCCCAGCTCTATAAGCTTCGTTGGCAGGTCGAACTGTTCTCCCGCTGGATCAAACAAAACCTGCGGATCAAGTCGTTCTATGGGACATCGGAAAACGCAGTGCGCACGCAGATCTGGGTCGCCATCACAGTTTACGCGCTCGTCGCCATCATTAAGAAGAGGTTGTCGCTGGAACTCCCGCTCTACACTTTTTTGCAGATTTTGAGCGTTACCGCGTTCGAGAAAGTCCCGCTGAATCAACTGCTTACAGAAAAAGGCGGTCATGAAGATATGCTCGACGACTGTAAACAATTACCTTTGTTTAACTTATAACTGGACAGCACTGATAAGTAGTATTCTTTCTCAGAATTCTAAAGGGCTTTTTGGTTTGCGTCGGGGTTCAGTCCTGTTTCTCTTCGGCTTCGGCGATTTCCTGACAGAGTTTATAGACTTTTTTCATAAGGACTGACGTCTCGAAAGGCTTCTCGATGAATTCATCAGCCATTGACTCGCGCAGGGCGTCTTTTGCTGTCGCGCCTTTATAAACAGCGGTCATTAAAATGACCTTTGTCTTGCTCAACTCCGGGTTTTCTTTGATCCTTTTGCAGACTTCGATGCCGTCGATCTTGGGCAAGAGAAAATCGCAGATGACGATGTCGGGCTTCTCCTGGATAGCTAGTTCATAGCCGGATTCCCCGTCGCGAGTAGAAAAGACGTAAAATTCGCTTCTGGTCAGGATGCCTTCAAGGAGACGAACCGTGACCCTGTCGTCGTCGATGATGACAATCTTGTTGTTCATCGCTGGGCAGTATTTCTTTTTAAACCCTGAGCAAAGCCCATCAAATATACAGCCTGAGCTTGAGCTCTGTCAAACAATTCATGGCTCTTTAACGAAAAGTGGGGTAGAGAAAAAAAGCCAGGGAGGATGGTCACCCGCTTTTCGCAACAGAGCCACGATTCATTCTTGTTGACGGCGTGAGGATTTTTCTTTATTGTACGGAAGATGTTTATATCACGTTAAGAAGGCGAGCCCGACCGATGACAATTCTTAGATTTTGTCCTCTCTTGCTCGCCGTTCTCGCTGCGGGAGGCACGGTGAACACTCTTCCGCAGGCCATTCCCACAAAGATCCTGGACTGGGAGGCGTTTGGAAAAGACCAAGTCTATGACCGAAAAACGATATTCAATTACATAGACGGCGGCGCCGAGGTCTATCTTGCCTTTGATCTCAGGGGAGTTTTCGTCCGCACCTACAGGGCTCCGTCGGGCGATGAAATTGTCCTCGATATTTTCGATATGGGCTCTCCGGAGGAAGCCTACGGCGTGTTCTCCTGCGACCGGCAGGACCCGGAAGTCGGGATCGGCCAGGAAGCGACCTTCGTGCCGGGGCTTCTCCGGTTCTGGCAGGGACGCTATTTCGTCTCAATCAGTTCTGCAGGCGAAGAGGAAAAAGCAGAGAAGGCCATCCTCGAGCTTGGGATGGACGTCGCTTCTCTTCTCGGTCCACCGGGAGAGCTTCCTCCCCTTCTCCGGATTTTGCCGCCGGAAGGACTGATCAAGAGAAAAATCAGCTATTTTCACGGCGCCATCAGCTTGAACAACAGGTATTTCGTGGCCAGCGAGAACATCCTGGGGCTCGACAGGGGAAAGACTGACTGCGTTTTCGCAGAGTATGAGGAGGGAGGCAAAGAAACGGCAAAGCTGTTAGTTGTCCGCTATCCTGATGAATCGCAGGCGAAGGCCGCTCTTCAATCCTTCGTGAAAGGCTATCTTCCTGATGCCGCACGAGAAGGAGCAGCGAGAGTCGAAAATAAAAAATGGGTGCTCGGCCGGAAGCATCAAAATTTTTTGGCCGTCGTTTTCGAAGCCGCATCCAAAGAGCGGGCAGAAAGCCTTTTCGCCGCCGTGCGCTTTCCCGCCGAGTGAGGTCATCAT
This sequence comes from Candidatus Aminicenantota bacterium, assembly GCA_037444845.1. Lineage (GTDB taxonomy): Bacteria > Acidobacteriota > Aminicenantia > Aminicenantales > UBA8522 > JARYMI01. Next base: position 10,194 of record JBBILQ010000050.1, read on the forward strand.
GAAAAATATCGTCACCCGCCGCGATTTCATCCGTGGAACGGCCGCGGCCGTTCTGGGCGCAGCAGCCGCTGGACTCTCCAAGGTGTCGCCGGCCCAGGAGCCCAAATCTCGCGTTATCCTCATCCGGCATCCCGATGCTCTTGACGAAAATTCCGAGTTCAATGACGCGGTTATCCAGCAGATGTTAGACGAGGCTGTGATGAAGCTCGTCGACCGGAGCGATCCAGTTGCGGCCTTCCGGCTCCTCGTCAACCCTGATGATATCGTCGGAATCAAAAGCAACGTCTGGTCCTATCTTCCCACGCCGGCAGCCGTCGAAACGGCCATCAAGCGGCGCCTGTTAGACGCCGGGGTCAGGGAAGAACACATCAGCATCGACGACCACACCGTGCGGACAAACCCGGTTTTTGTCAAATCGACGGCTCTCATCAACGTGAGGCCGCTCAGAACGCATTATCTGGCGGGAATGTCGGGCTGCATCAAGAACTACATCATGTTCGGCGAATCCCCGGAGGCCTTCCACCCCGACAGCTGCGCCTCGCTGGGGGCAGCCTTTCTCCTCCCCCAGGTCAAGGGGAAGACCCGGCTGAACATCCTTTGCGCCCTGACCCCCCAGTACCATGGCCGGGGTCCCCATCATTTTAGCCGGCGCTTTGTCTGGAACTACAAGGGTCTCCTGGTCAGCCAGGACCCCGTGGCAGTGGATACCATAGCGCTGAGGCTGATCATGGCCAAGCGCCGCCAGGAACTCGGGCCCGGTCAAGAGCTCCCGCCCGTTCCTAAACATATCCAGACCGCCGATACAACATACGGTCTTGGCACGAGCGATCTCAATAAAATTGAGCTCATAAAGTTAGGCTGGCTCGATGGCGCGATGATTTAGCCATGGAACCATCTTCTATGACTGGGTGCTATGGTGGCCAATCGATGGATTGCCCAGAGCAGGGCATAACAGAGGACAAGAAATCGTGAAAAAAGCACCGCCCGTTGCAGCGATCATTCTTGCGGGGACGTTGGCTGTATTTCTGGGGACAGAGCGGCCGATAGAAGGACAATCGCGTGGTGGCTCTTCCACCAGATTAACCTACGCAGGCTCGGCGCTGTGGACGAAAGCGCATGACATTGCCATCGAGGGAAATCTCGGCTATTGTGCCTTCCTCAACGGCCTCGTCATCCTCGACTTAGCGGACCTGAAAAAGCCGGCGTTCCTTTCTCAGCTCTATCTCGGCGGAGGGTATTCGATTGCGGTCCGGGACAACACAGCTTATGTGGCCGCCGGAAAAGAGGGGCTTAGAATCATCGATGTCTCAGACCCAAAGTCGCCCCTGCTCAAGGGCGGCGTGGATACAGAAGGCGAAGCCCGCGATATCGCCTTGAGAAAATCTCATGCTTTGATAGCCGACGGCGCTGAAGGGTTGGTTGTCATTGATATCAGCAACCCAGCCGACCCCAAAACTGTCGGGACCTGGGATTCGCCCGGGGAATCCACGGGGATCGTCATAAGGGATGAGTTAGCTTACATAGCCGACGGAAGCGCAGGTCTTCAGGTCGTTAACATCAGAGATCCCGCTAAGCCGGTATCGGCTGGGGCCTGCGACACGGACGGAAACGCCGAGGATATCACTCTTTCAGGTAACTATGCTTATGTCGCTGATGGCTCCTCAGGCCTCAAAGTCATCGATATTGGTAAGCCATTTTCTCCCAGGCAGGTCGCATCCCTGACCACTTCAGGATATTGCCGCGGAGTATCAGCAGATGGAAACCTGCTCGGCGCAGGAAACCTCTATGACGGCGGCTACCAGGTCATTGACATCTCTAATCCTGCTGCGCCGGCCATCCTGGCGACCAAGAAATACACCATGTATAACGAGAGCTGGAATGTGGTCTTGAAGGGAAAACGGCTCTGCGTCCTGGACTATTTTTCGGGAATCGGCTTCTTCGACCTCTCGGCACCTGATAAACCGGCAATGACCGGTTTTTATCTCACGCCGAGCTCGATCGTCGCTGCCGCCGTCCAGGATAAGACTGCCTATGCGGTCGGAGAATTGTCCGGGCTGCGCGTCCTCGATATCAGAGACCCTCTCCGCCCTCGGCCTCTTGCGGCAACGAGCATTTTCCGGGGTGTCCACGGCCTGGCTGTCAGCGGCGCCTGCGCCTATGTCACTGACCGCTGGTCTGTCCGTGTTTTTGATATAAGGGATCCATCCCAAGCCCGTCAAGTGCACGCGATCCGGATTCCCGGCGGCGTGCCCAGGACGATCGTCGTCAAAGGCTCGCTCGCTTATCTTACGGCCGACCACGCCGGTCTCTACATCATAGATGTTTCTGACCCAAAGACCGCCACGGTCTTGGGCAACTATCCGATGCCGAGGTTCACTTACGGAATGGACATCGTCGGGGACTTTGCTTATCTCGCCAACAGCGACACGGGGTTTCATGTTGTTGATATCCGAACCCCCCACTCTCCCCAGCTTAGGGGCTCCATCAAGCTCGACGGCGAGCCCTGCGGCGTTGCGATTCAGGGAAAATATGCTTACGTCGCCAGCGGTCCTTCGGGACTTCAAGTGGTGGACATCAGCAACCCTGCTGCTCCAAAGGTGGCCGGTTTTTGCGCGACAGAGGATTTCGCCAACGGTGTTGCGGTGAGCGGCAATTTTGCTTACGTGACGGACGCGAACGCCGGGATAAAGAAAATCGATATCAGCCGTCATGCATCTCCAAAGGTCATCGCCTGGTTCGATACGCCCGGAGAATCGACATGCCCGGTGCTGGCTGGCGAATTTCTCATCGTTCCCGACGCTTTCTCGCTCCTCGTCTTCAAGCAGAATTGAGGTCCATTTTTTCTAGCCTGGACTATTCACGAAATGAAAGGAAAAAATCCCCTCTCCCCATGTGGGAGAGGGTCGGGGTGAGGGGGATCATTCAAAGATTCCCCCTCCCCCCAGGGGAGGGGCCTGCTTTCTGGCATAATTTGTGAATAGGTCAGGCTAGTACAAACGCATTAAATAGAGTGTCATGCTCCAGAACCCGTGGGAAGGCATCGCGCTTTTTTCGTCTCTTTTCGCTGGGGAAACGCTGGATCTCGAGTCCGATTACGGGAAAGGAGGCATTGACGGCAGGCGCTCGATTCCGACATAATGCCAGTATAACACTTTTCCAGAAAAGAGGCGTCCATGAGAAAAACGAGCATTATTCTTGGCATATCGATTGTGCTCTTGAGCGCTGCGGGCTGCGCCGTCAACCCCGTCACCGGCAAAAAAGAGCTCAGCCTTATCTCCGTCGAGCAGGAGGTCGCCCTCGGCCGACAGACCGATGAGGAGATTCGTCAGCAGTTCGGCGTCTACGACGACCCTTCGCTCACTTCCTACGTCGAGAGCATAGGAAAAGCCCTCGTTCCGCATACTCACCGGCCCAACCTTGAGTACCACTTCGCTATCTTGGATACTCCTGTCGTCAACGCCTTCGCCGTGCCGGGCGGTTATATTTACCTGACCAGAGGCATCCTCGCGTTGATGAACTCAGAGGCAGAGATGGCTGTTGTCCTCGGCCACGAGCTCGGCCATGTCAATGCCCGGCACAGCATCCGGCGGATGAGCCAGATGATGCTGGTTCAGGCCGGCCTGGCAGTCGGGAGCGCCCTGAGCGAGACCTTCGCCGAGATTTCCGGCCTCGCTGGAGTGGGAATACAGCTCCTTTTCCTTAAGTACAGCCGCGACGACGAACACCAGGCCGACTCTCTTGGAGTGGAATATTCCCGAAAAGGGGGCTTTAACCCGGGCGAAATGATCGGTTTTTTCGCCTCGCTCGAAAAATTTGGCGACCTGTCGGGCGGCCGGAGCCTGCCGGGTTTTCTCTCCACCCATCCCCTGACCAAGGACCGAATCCAGGAGGTCAGGCTCATGCTCGCGGCGAGCGACCAGACGCTTGCCCGCAACGAAAAGATCTACCTCAAAAAGATAGCCGGCCTTGTCTACGGCGACGACCCACGCCAAGGATACGTGGAAGGGCAGGCGTTTTACCACCCCGACCTGGCCTTCACGTTTTCTGTTCCGGATGGCTGGTCAGTCCAGAACACACCCTCCCGCGTCGTTCTTGTCTCCAAGGATAAAAACGCTGCGCTTCTTCTTCAGGCTGAAAAGAGTGCCGACCCTCTCCCCGATTACGCCCGCAAGAAAGGCGAGACCATCAAGGGCGGGCGCCTTGTGAGCGAGGACCGGCTCAACATCCCCGGGTTTTCGTCTTTTCACCAGATGTATGATGTTTCTGAAGAGAACGGCGACCTGCTCCGCCTCCGTCTTTCTCTCATCCGCAAAGGAGATCTTGTCTACTCGTTTTCTGCCCTGGCCAAATCTCTGGACTTTGCGCGCTACGATTCCTTATTCAAGCGGACAGTCCAGTCTTTCACCGAGCTCCGTGACCCGAAATATCTGCAGCGCAGCCCCTTGCGTCTCCGCCTCGTTGAGGCCGACGGGCGTCAGACTCTCCAGGAAATTTTCGTCCGGGCAGGAATGGGAAAAGAACTCTGGCCAAATTTCGCCATCATGAACGGGATGGAGCTCGATGCAATTCCTGTCGCTGGCCGGCTGATCAAAACCGTCTCCTGAGTCCCTGCCTCTCTTGGGTAAGCATCTCCATTTTTATGACAGAGGGGGGTCCTGTCTTGGTTCACCCCCGGCGCCCCTTCGCGGACCCATTTGTTAATTATTGGCCGTAATTTTCACGGCATCAAACGCTTGGGCCGGCGGTGGGCCCCCGAACCACGCCACCCCCCTCTTCTATCCCGGAAGGACATCACATCATCATAGAAGAAGATGCTTCCGCCTCTTGGTATCCGTTTGACCTTTGTGGCGGGGTTTGCTATAAATGGCGGCTCACCTGAAAGAATGGACGCCTTCTTTCGCTCTCTCGAAAGCTTCCCTCACGTGGGTGAGGTCCTGTCGGTGGGAGCAGGCTTCATCTGGGCTGTTTCCGTCCTCCTTTTCCGCGTGAGCGGGCGCGCCGTCCATCCGATCAGCCTCAATTTTTTCAAGTGCGGCCTTTCCGTATTACTCCTCATCCCGACCTTCGCTCTTTTAGGACTGCCGCTCCTGCCATCCCTTCCGGCTCAGGATTACGGAATGATGATCCTGAGCGGTATTATCGGCATTGCCCTCTCCGATACCCTTTTCTTTTACTGCCTTAACTTCCTCGGCGCCAGCCTGACAGCTATCGTCGATTGCCTCTACAGCCCTTTCATCATCATCTCTTCCGTTCTTTTTATCGGCGAGAGGATGAGCCTCCATCAGGTTGGCGGCGTCGCGCTCATTCTCATCGCTGTGCTCAATATCTCGGTAAAGAAGGGAGAGGCCATGCCGCCGCGCGAGAAACTGGTCTTAGGTGTGGGATTAGGAGTCCTGGCCATGCTCACCCAGGCCGCAGGAGTCGTCATGATGAAACCCCTGCTTGGCCGCTCGCCGCTTCTCTGGGCGACGCTCTTGCGAATCGGGACAGCAGCCGTTGCGCTGGGCGGCTTTCTTGCTCTCCGTCCTCAGGCCCGCCGCCTCCTGAGACCTCTCGCTGCTCCTTCCAACTGGCGGGCGATGATCCCCGCATCTTTCCTTGGAGCTTACGTTGGACTCATCGCCTGGATGGCCGGGATGAAATACACGTTCGCTTCAGTGGCCGCGCCGCTCAACCAGCTCCACACGGTCTTTATCTTCGTCCTGGCAGCTCTTTTCCTCAGGGAAAAAGTGACTCCGGCCAAGCTGATATCGATCATCCTTGCTGCTTTAGGAGCCACTCTCGTCTCCTGGTCCTGAAAGGCCAGAATTCATCCTGGAAAAATCTTCTCCCAGGCCTCGAAGACCGCCAGGACGTTCTCCGGCTTAGCGCCCGCGCCAAATTCGCACTGGGCAATCACTCCTCCTCCGCGGTAAAGGCAATCGTGCACTTTTTTGACCGCCTCCGCAATCTCTTCGGGCGTCCCGAAGGGCAGGAGATGCTGGCGGTCGATCTCGCCCCAGAAAGTGAGCTTGCCAGCGTAGCTCCTCCCCAGCTCCTCAATGTCCATGCAGAAGAGCTGGGAGTTGAGGGCGTCAAGCCCCATCTCCACAAGGTCTGGAAGAATGTCGGCGATACAGCCATCGGAGTGCATGAAAACGTATTTTCCATGGCGATGGCCGATATCGATGTAAGCCTGGTAGAGCGGCTTAAACATTCTTCGCCAGAGAGAGGGCGAAACGAGGAGCGACCTCTGGCTTCCCCAATCATCACTGAAGACGAGCGCGTCCACGTCTGTCTCAGCCCAGAGGTTCAACTCCTCGAGATAAAAAGAGTGGATCCGCTCAAGCAGGCGGAAAAGCTCGGCCGGCTGGTCAATGAGGTCGAGGAATAAATTCTCGGGCTTCCGGAGAAACTGAAGCTGCTCAAAAGGCCTGGCACCAGTCTTGGCCAGGACGAAGCGGTCCGTTGTCCGGCAGAAATCGTCTACCTGCTTGACATCTACGCTCAGCCGTTCCCTTGGCACCCTGACCTTTTCCCACTCCCTCCAGTCCCTTACCAGCGGCTCTTTAACCTCGCCCATAATACCTCTCTGCCTGTTCTCAAAAATACAACCCCATTCATCGACTAATATTCCCGGCGCGTATTCTTCACCCACTCTCCTTGGCGCTTCTTTATAAAACGGGGGCGACGTGACGATGTCGTCGGGAAAGCGAGCCTGGATTTCAGCCACTTCACTGGGGTGGTGATCAATCGCCCAGGGAAGGAGCCAGAGTTGGCGGGGAACGCGCGCCGGCGAGCGAAGCTCGAGACTTCTTTTAACCAGTTCTCGCGGCGTCATGGAACAGGACATTCGTCCGCCCGCCTGTTGCGGAGATAGGCTATCCTTTGAGCAGTCTTCCTACTTCCTCGACGGCGCTGGCTGCGTCCGGAGCGTATCCTTCTGCCTTGATTTCATCGGCGTACCCCCGGGTCACGGGCGCCCCGCCGATGATGACCGGTATTTTCAGGCCGTTTGACCGTAAAGCCTCTACGATTCCTCTCATCTCGATCATTGTCGTGGTTAAAAGCGCAGAGAGGGCGACGACATCTGCTTTGCTCTCTCTGGCTGCGGCGACGAATTTTTCCGCCGAGACATCGATCCCCAGGTCGATAATCCTGTAGCCTGCTCCCTTGAGCATCATGGCCACGAGGTTCTTTCCGATATCATGGAGGTCGCCTCTGACTGTCCCGATAACGACGTTCCCCCTGGGCTGAATCCCCTCCTTCACCAGGAGCGGCTCCAGCCTCGCCATTCCGGCGTTCATGGCCCTGGCCGCCACCAAGACTTCTGGGATGAAAACCTCACCGTTTTTGAACAAAACGCCAAGCCTGTCCATGCCGACAATGAGCCCGCCGTTGAGAACGCGGGCTGTCGGAAGACCGGAGGACAGCGCCTGATCGACCAGCTTCTCCACTTCCTCCTTTTTTCCCTTGAGCAACGCCTCCTGGATGTCGACGAGCATCACCTCCTCCTCAAAATGAAGGCCAAAATCCATCGCCAGGATCTACAGAATATCTTAGAAAGCCAGCCAGCTGTCAAGCACATAAAAAACAGACAACAGAAGGTGGGTTTTTGACTTCACCCATGTCCTGTGCTATAAGCTTTTTCTGCCGTTTAGATAAGAGGAAGAGTCGGCCTTTTGTTTTGCGCTTGCCAGCCCTGATCCAGATGTCGGACCAGAAAGAAAAAGTCGTCCAGTCAGCCACCCTGGTCAGCTCGGCCACGTTTGTTTCACGGGTCTTCGGCCTTGTCCGCGAGCAAGTCTTCGCCTTTCTTTTTGGGGCCGGGTTCGCCACCGACGCCTTTGTCGCCGCTTTCCGCATCCCCAACCTGCTGCGCGACCTGTTCGCTGAAGGAGCTCTGTCAGCCGCCTTTGTCCCTGTTTTTACCGATTATCTCGTCAATAAAGGCCGGAAAGAGGCTTTCCGGCTCGGGAACCTCGTAATAAACGCCCTCCTTGTTGTCCTCGGCGCGGTCGTCCTCTTTGGCATCCTGGCCACGCCGCTGGTCGTCGACCTCGTCGCGCCCGGGTTCAGCGCAATCCCCGGAAAATCCGACCTCACGGCGCTCCTGGCCCGCATCATGTTTCCCTTCCTCCTCCTCGTCTCGATGGCAGCCGTGGTCATGGGAATGCTCAACTCGCTCCGTCATTTCGGAGTGCCCGCTTTTGCACCCGTCCTTTTCAACGTGGGGATGATCCTGGCAGGATTTCTCATCTGCCCCCTTTTTGAGCAGAGGATCATCGGCATGTCCATCGGCGTTCTTTTGGGAGGCTTAGGCCAGTGGGCCTTCCAGCTTCCTTCGCTCCGCCGGGAAGGCTATCGATACAGGCCCGTTCTCTCATTCTGGGATCCGGGCGTCAGGAGGATCATCGTTTTGATGACGCCGGCCATTCTGGGCCTGGCTTCGACCCAAATTAACATATTCGTCAACACCATCATTGCCTCGCTGCTCCCCCAGGGGAGCCCGTCTTACCTGAACTACAGCTTCAGGCTGATGCATTTTCCGCTGGGCGTCTTCGGCGTGGCCGTGGCTACGGTCACGTTGCCCGTGGTAGCGACATTCGCCGCCAAGAAAGATATCCCCAATGTTCTTTCGACCTGCGCCTCCTCGCTCAAGCTCGTTTTTTTCCTGACCCTGCCGTCGATTTTCTTTCTCGCCGCCGCGGCCAAGCCGGTCACCGCCGTCCTCTATCAGCACGGCAGGTTCACGTATGCGGATACGGTCTTCACTTCTCAAGCCCTGCTTTTTTATGCGCTCGGGCTCTTCGCCTATGCCTCGGTCCGCGTTATCGCTCCGGTTTTTTACTCACTGGGCGACACGAAAACGCCGGTCAAGGTCAGCGTCCTGGCCGTCGCTGTGAATATCGCTCTCAACCTGGCCTTGATGCGGCCGTTTGGTTTCAAGGGGCTGGCTCTGGCCACTTCGCTCGCCGCTATCGTCAACATGTTCAGCCTCATGTTCCTGCTCCAGCGGCGAGTCGGACCCCTTAACCTGGCCGACCTTGCTGCTAACTTCGTCAAGGCCCTCGGTTGCTCGGCGTTCCTGGGTGCGATCCTCCTGGGCTTCCAGAGAATTTACCCGCTCGCCCTGGAGACGGCAGCCCTCCCCTCGAAGATTCTCTATTTAGTTGCTTTGACATTCCTCGGGGTGGGAAGTTATGTCCTCATCTCCTATCTGTTGAAGACGAGGGAGCTTTCTCTTGTCATGAGCATCGTCAGAAGAAAAAAGCCGGATCTTTTTTAATATATTCTCATGAGCTCTGGAGCATGGAACGAAAGATGAAAACCGGACAAGAGATAAAAGCCGTCTTTCGCGTCGGCCTCGACAGCTATTCCCTCAGCCCTCTCCGGCTCCCGCCTTTCGAGGCCATGGAGTGGGCCGAGAGAAACGGCGGCGACGGCGTCCAGTTTTCCGAGGTCAACCTGCCCAGGGGCCGTGCGCTCGACCGCCGCTTCCTCAAAGAGCTTGCCGCGTGCGCTTCGGAGAAAGGTCTCTACCTCGAATGGGGCGGCGGCGAGCACATTCCTTTCGACCTCGAAACAGGAAAACCGAAGGACATCTTCAAGGTCAACCGGCGCGCCGCTGAGCAGGCTCATCACTTAGGGGCAAGAGCGATTCGTTCGTGTTCGGGCGGACTGATGCGCTGGCGGGAAGACTCTCTTCCGACCGAGGTATTTCTGCGCACTATGGCCAAGAGCCTCCGTTCGCACAAAAAAATGCTCAACGACTTCGGCGTCATTTTAGCTCTTGAGACCCACTTCGAGTTCACGACATTCGAGCTGCGGCGTCTCTTCGAAATGTGCGAGGCAGAGCCGGGCGATTACTTGGGCATCTGTCTCGACACGATGAACCTGCTGACCATGCTCGAAGACCCGGCGAGCGCAACCAAACGGATACTTCCCTGGGTGGTCATGACCCACATCAAGGACGGCGGCATTCTCATCGGCGAAAAAGGCCTGGTCTCTTTTCCTGTCGAGGCAGGAGCGGGCATCGTCGATTTCGGCAAGATTTTCAAGTCGCTCCTGACCCTTGAAACCCCCGTCAACATCAGCCTGGAAGACCACGGCGGCGACTTCTTTATCCCGGTCTTCGAGCCCGGCTTCCTGCTCCGCTTTCCCGACCTTACCGCCGTTGAGTTCGCACAGCTCCTGGCGCTCGCCAATCAGACAAAAAGAATGGTCGAGGAGGGGAAAATAGCGATCCTGGACCGGAGCCGCTGGCCTGAAGTCTGCGAGTCCCGGGTCAAAGCCGGGCTCCTAAACATCAAGAATATCGTCGCCCATCTTTAGGAGTGCAACTAAGATGACGCACGAGGTTTTCCGTTTCAAAGATCGCGCCGCTCTTGAGAAGAGAATCGAAGAACTCGGCCTCGACATTCCACTTTCAGACGATATCTCCATCCTGTTTAGCCCGATTGTGATCGCCGGGAAGCTCATACGTACCTCGCCAAGTCCAGGGCCCTTCTCGGGACTCCCATAAAGAGGTTGGCCAGGATAAACCCTCTGGCAATCGCCGTCTACAAAGACCGCGGGATCGACCTGGCCAAGGAGCCGCCCAAAATTTCCCTCTGCGCCCAGCACAACAACGGCGGGTTCAAGGGAAGCATCTGGTGGGAATCTAACCTCAAGCATCTCTTTCCTGTGGGCGAAGCAAACGGCAGCCACGGCGTCCAGAGGCCGGGCGGCTAGTGTCCTGTCTCGTAAGTACCTTGCCGAAGTCCTCCGCAAAGACGGGACACTTCCATGGGGG
>JBBILQ010000051.1:0-20868 GCA_037444845.1 Candidatus Aminicenantota bacterium
GCGCTGGAATCGGGCTGGCGGTTCTCCTGTTCATCCTGTCGAGAAGAAGGCCCTTCTTCCAGAATCCCCTTATCATCTATGGTCTCCTCCTCCTGACTCTTTTTCTCCTGGCCACGTGTTTCGTCATGCCCACGGTGGCCAGGACTAACCGCTGGGTCCAGGTTTTTGGCTTGCGCTTCCAGCCTTCGGAGCTGGCCAAGATTAGCCTCGTCCTTTTCCTGGCCTTTTATCTGGACAAAAGAAAGGACCGCATCGATGAGTGGCGGATCCTGATTTTTCCGCTTTTTATCATCAGTCTTTTCACTTTGCTGATTCTGAAGGAGCCCGACTACGGAACAGCCGTGCTCGTTTTTGCCATCTGCGCCGCAATGCTCTACCTTGGCGGAGTCAAATTCCGCTACCTGGCGGTTCTGGGCCTGGGAGCAGCAGGGCTTTTCGCTTTTTTCCTATTCCAGGCGAGCTACCGGCTTGAGAGGATTGCCGGTTTCATGGATCCGCAAAAAGACCCTTTGGGCAACAGCTTTCAGGTCATTCAGTCAAAGCTCGCTGTCGGGTCGGGCGGGCTCGTAGGCTTGAGCCTGGGTCAGAGCACCCAGAAACTCTACTTCCTGCCCTGCGCTCACACCGATTTCATCTACGCCATCATAGGCGAAGAATTCGGCCTCCTCGGCACACTGGCCGTCCTGCTCCTCTTCCTGGTTTTCCTGTGGCGAGGGTTGGCCATCTCGGCCAGAGCGCCCACTCCGGCCGGTCAGTTAGCCGCTGCGGGCTTGACCATCGGGATATTTGTTCAGGCTTTGCTCAACGTTTCCATCGTCTTGGGGTTGGGTCCCCCTAAGGGCGTTCCGCTGCCGCTTCTTAGCTTTGGCCGCTCTTCGCTCATCACGAACCTGGCGGCTATTGGAATCATCCTGAACATCTCCCAGAGGAAACGAAGCGAGAGAGGCAAACGGTGAGAGCAAAGCGCGTCATCATCAGCGGCGGGGGAACCGGCGGTCACGTCTACCCTGCGCTGGCCGTAGGAAAGAAGCTCCGGGAAAAGGACCAGGGCCTTCGCCTCACTTTTATCGGAAGCCATCGCAGCGTTGAGAAAAAGATCATGGACCGGACGGGCGCCCATTTCGTCCAGCTCAAAATCGAAGGCCTCAAGGGCCGTGGGCTGCGAAGCCTCTGGACTCTAACACTCGTGCCCTTTGCCTTTCTCAAATCCCTGGCCATCCTGGCCCGCCTCAGGCCTGACCTGGTCATCGGCGTCGGCGGTTACAGCTCCGGGCCGGTCGTCCTGGCCGCGGCACTGATGAGAATCCCAGCCCTGATCCTCGAACAGAACCTCCATCCTGGGTACACGAACAGGCTTCTTGTCCGCTGGGCGAAGAAAGCGGTCGTGGCCTTCAAGGATTCTTTGCCCTTTTTCAAAGGAAAAGGCGTCTTCCTCGGGAATCCCGTCCGCGATGAATTCTACGCCCTTCGTCCCAAGCCGAGAACAAGCGAGCTCACCCTCCTCATTTTCGGAGGCAGCCAGGGTTCTCATGTTCTAAACCGGGCGATGACGGCCGCCCTGCCTTTTCTCAAGGCAGAAAAGGACAGCCTGCGGATCTTTCACCAGACGGGAAAGGCTGACTATGAATGGGTCAGGGCAAGCTACATCCATCATGGGTTTGATGAAGCCGTGATCTCTCCCTACTTCTTCGACATGTGGCGCTTTTTCGAGAAGACCGATCTCGTCATCAGCCGCGCCGGCGCCACCACGATCGCCGAGCTCATCGCTTCCCAGAAAGCTTCAATCCTCATTCCCTTTGCCCTGGCATCAGAGAATCATCAAGCTAAGAACGCCAGGGAGCTGGAGAGAATAAATGGGGCGGAGGTCATCCTGGAAAAAGACCTCAACCCCGCCCGCCTCGCGGAAAAACTCATTTTTTACATCAAACATAAAGAAAAAATCACCGAGATGGAAAAGAGCCTGGCCGCTCTCAGAACAGACCGGCCGGCCGAAAGGATCGCCGATCTCTGCTTTGAGCTGATGGAGGCGCAAGCCGTAGGAGGCAGCCCGTGGTCAAGAAAATCTACCGGAAGCTGAAACACATCCATATGGTCGGCATCGGCGGAACGGGCATGAGCGGGATTGCCGAAGTTCTCCTGAACCTGGGCTACAGGGTCACGGGGTCAGACTTGCAGACGAACGACGCGACCCTGCGCCTGGCACGCCTCGGGGCAAAGGTCTACAAGGGTCATAAGGCTAACCGCGTCCAGGGGGCGGATGTCGTCGTCATCTCTTCGGCCGTCAGTGAGGACAATGTTGAAGTCCGCGATGCCAGAGAGCTCCAGATTCCGGTTATCCCACGGGCCGAGATGCTGGCCGAGCTGATGCGGATGAAATACGGAGTGGCCGTGGCCGGCGCCCACGGAAAGACATCCACGACCTCCATGATCGCCCAGGTCCTCAACGAGGGCGGGTATGACCCGACCGTCATCGTCGGCGGCCGCCTGAACACGATCGGTTCCCACGGCAAGCTCGGCGAGGGAGAGTTTATCGTGGCCGAGGCCGACGAAAGCGACCGGTCGTTCCTGATGCTCTCGCCTTTCATCGCCGTCCTTACAAACATCGACGAAGAGCACCTTGATCAGTACGCCAGTGTGGACGAGATCAAGAAGACATTCGTCAATTTTGCCAATAAAGTCCCCTTTTACTGTCCCGTCATCCTCTGTCTTGACGACGCCAACCTGCAACGCCTGATCCCGCTCATCGAGCGCAGGATTATCACATACGGGTTCTCCTCCCAGGCCGATATTTTTGCCCGGGGCTCGAGCTTCGACCGGTTCGAAAGCACGTCAACGCTCTTTTTCAAAGGGAAGAAAATCGGCGACCTGAGGCTTCGGGTCCCCGGCAAGCACAACATCCTCAACGCCATGGCGGCAGTGGCTGTGGGGTTCGACCTGGACATTCCCGCAAAAACGATCCTCAAAGCTCTCCAGGGCTATTCCGGGACAGGGCGCCGGTTTGAGCTGAAAAAGGAAATTAACGGCCTCATGATCATCGAAGACTACGGCCATCATCCGACCGAGATCAAGGCAACGCTGGACGCGGCCAAGCGGGGCTGGACGCGCCGCGTCGTGGCCGTCTTTCAACCCCACCGGTACACCCGACTTTCCCTGCTGATGAAGAGCTTCGCCACAGCTTTCAATCAGGCCGACGTGCTGGTCACGACCGAAGTCTATCCCGCCGGCGAGCAGCCGATCCCCGGCGTCACGGGAGAGGCGCTTTTCGAAGAGATCAAGCTCTTCGGACACAAGAACGTCTATTTTGAACCCAGCATGAAAAAGATCCCGTCCCTGTTAGCGAAAATTATCCAGCCCCAGGACATGATCCTTGTCCTGGGCGCGGGGAATATTTATAAGATCATCCCCGACATCATCGCCCGTCTGGAGGACAAGTCGTAGCCATGGCCACTCTCAACCCGCCGCTGAAATACCGGCCTGCTGCGGCCTTAAGCGCACCGAGGCGCTTCCAGCGCGGGCTGGAAAAAGTCCCGGTCAAGAAAATTCAGCGGAAGCTGACTCTCAAGCTCAAGCACATCATCCTCTTCTTCCTCCTCTTTCTCGGCCTCTTCTACCTGCTGATGAAAGCCTGCATTTTCTTGATCACCTGGGATGAGCTGGACGTCAAGAAAACGGAAGTCCTCTCGCGGCTCGATATTGTCGCCCGGGATCTCACTCCTCTCGTCGAAGCTTCCCGTTTGGGAAATCTGCTCCTCCTTGATATCGCCGGCCTTCAGGACCGCATCGAAGCCCACCGCTGGGTCAAAGAGGCGCACCTGCGCAAGGTCTTTCCCTCAACGTTGAGAATCGTGATTGAAGAAAGGCTGCCTGCCGCGGTCCTGAGGGTCGGCGAGGCCCGCCTGCTCATCGACAAAGAAGGCGTCATGCTGGAGCGCCTCAACGCCCGGGATGAAAGCCCCCTGCCCTTGTTAGTGGATGCATCACAGTTCCAGGATTACTACCGCGAAAAACTCAACTTAGCCTGGGCCTGTTTGAACTCGTTGACGCCCGATATCCGGGAGGAAGTGGAAGCCCTGGACCTTTCCCGTATCGACAGCGTGAGCGTGACCTTCAGAGAACGGCCGACGCGTCTTGTCCTCGGAACTGACCGCTTTTTGGAAAAGATTCAGTTTTTCCTGAGCTCGCTGTCCAACCTGGAAAGCAGCCACGGGCCTCTTGAATACATTGACCTGCGCTTCGACGACAGGATCTACTTCAAGCCGCTAACGGTTTTAAGTCAGGCTGGCCGTTTGAACTCCCGTGAGGAGGTAAAGTAATGCCAAGAAACAGCTACATCGTCGGGCTCGACATCGGGACAAAAAAAGTCGCCGCCATCATCGGCGAAATCACACCCGATCAAAAGGTCGAGATCATCGGCATCGGCGCGGCTGATTCCAAGGGGCTGAGAAAGGGCGTCGTCGTCAACCTGGAGGCCACGACCGCGGCCATCAAGAAGGCCCAGGAAGAGGCCGAGCTGATGGCCGGCGTGGAGATCGACTCCGCGTTCGTCGGCATTTCCGGGGCCCATATCAAGAGCTTCAACAGCCGGGGCGTCATCGCCGTCTCCGGAAAAAACCGGGAGATTATCCGCGAAGATATCCGCCGGGTCATCGACCAGTCGAAGGCTGTCTCCATCCCTCCCGACCGGGAGATTATCCATGTGATACCGCAGGAGTTCATCGTCGACGAGCAGGATGGAATCAAAGCGCCGCTGGGGATGAGCGGCATCAAGTTAGAGGTGAACGTCCATATCGTCACTTCGGCCATCACCTCGATCCAGAACTTGAGAACCTGCGTTGAACGCGCCGAGGTCGAAATCGAACAGGTCGTCCTCAACCAGATCGCCACCTCGGCTTCGGTCCTGACCCATGACGAAAAAGAGCTGGGCGTGGGCCTCATCGACATCGGCGGCGGCACGACCGAGGTCGCCATCTTTGAAAGGGGCAGCCTCTGGTACACCTCGGTCGTCCCCATCGGCGGGGACAATTTCACTAACGATATTGCCGTCGGGTTGCGCACGCCCATTCCGGAGGCAGAAAAAATCAAGAAAAAGTTCGGCTGCATCGCCAGCCCGAGCCTGGACGAGCAGGAGACGATCGAAGTCGCCTCGGTCGGCCGCGGGAGAAAACCGCGCGTCCTATCGCGCCAGATTCTGGCCGACATCATCCAGCCCCGGGCTGAAGAGATTTTCCGCCTCGTCGACGGTGACATCAAGAGAATGGGCTATGAAAAATCGTTGAACTCTGGCATCGTCCTCACAGGCGGGACGGCTTTGCTTGAAGGCCTCGAGGAAGTGGCGGAAGAAATTTTCGACCTTCCCGTCCGCCGCGGCGAGCCGACCGGGATCGGCGGCCTGGTGGACAGAGTCAGCACTCCCGACTATGCCACCGCCGTCGGCCTGATCCTCTACGGGTTCGGCCAATGGCAGGAACGCGGCATGGCACAGGATAAAAAGAAAGGGCTTTGGGCCAAGGTGCGCGACTGGCTCAAAGAATAAGAGGAGGCATCATGAGCGACGAAGTCATCGGCAAACTGAAATTTCATCTCGTTGAAGAATGCATCGGCGCCAAGATCAAAGTCATCGGCCTCGGAGGCGGAGGAGGAAACGCCGTCAACCGGATGATCGAGACCGGCATCGAGGGCGTCGAGTTTATCGCCGTCAACACGGATGTTCAGGCCTTGAACAACAACCGTGCCGGCACCAAGCTTCAGATCGGCAGTCAGGTCACCAAAGGGTTGGGCTCGGGCGGCAGGCCGGAGACAGGCAAACAGGCGGCCGTGGAAGATACGGAAAAGCTGGTCGAGCTCATCCAGGGAGCCGACATGGTGTTCCTGACGACAGGCCTGGGCGGAGGCACGGGGACGGGCGCAACGCCGGTTCTGGCCAACCTCGCCTCAGAGATGGACATCCTGGCCATCGCCATCGTCACCCTGCCCTTTGAGTTCGAGGGCCGAGTGAGGGCCAAGCAGGCAGAAGAAGGACTCAAGGAACTAAAAGGGGCCGTGGATACGGTGATCTCCATCCCCAACGAGCGCCTTCTCCAGACGGTCAACTTAGACACGTCCATCCAGGACGCTTTCAAGATGGCTGACGACATCCTGCGCCAGGCCGTCCAGGGCATCTCCGACCTGATCACCAAGCCCGGACTCATCAACCTCGATTTCGCTGATGTCAAATCGATCATGAAAGGGATGGGCATGGCTTTCATGGGGACGGGCATCGCTTCGGGCGAAAACCGGGCCGTGGACGCCGCCCAGAAGGCCATCTCGAGCCCGCTCCTCGTCGATACATCCATCGAGGGAGCTCGGGGCGTGCTCATCAACATCACCGGCGGCAAAGACCTCACTCTCCACGAAGTTTCCAAAGCTTCTCAACTCATCCACAGGCTGGCTCATCCTGACGCCAACATCATTTTTGGCACTGTCATCGACGGCGCCATGAAAGAAATGGTCAAAGTCACGGTGATCGCCACCGGGTTTGATTCCAAGCTGAAAAAAGAGGTTGAAGCAACCGAGGAATATGTCAGGCCGCGAAGGCCAACTCCTCCGCCCTTCCAGGTCCAGACCGATACCCCGACATTCCTTTTCGAGCCAAAACAAAACCCCTCTCTGTGGGAGCCGCCGGCCTGGGAAAAACAGTATGAGCCTTACGAAACTCCGACCTTTATCCGGAAGAGTCGACAGTCATCCCTGAGAAAATATCCCCATGACCTCGGCTGACCTCATCGTTCGGAACTGCCGACAGCTTCTGACTCTGGCCGGCCCGGTTCCTAAAAGAAAACAAAACCTCAGAGAAGTGGGGCTTCTGGAGAAGGCCTGGCTCGCCTCCTGCCGCGGCCGGATCGTCTTCATCGGTCAAGAGAAGGATTTTAAAACCAGGGTCAGGATTGAAAAGAATGCGGTTCGCCTCGACGCTGACAGCCTGGTCGGACTGCCCGGGTTTGTCGATTCTCATACTCACCTTCCTTTTGCCGGAAGCCGGGTAAATGAATTCCGGTTGAGGCTCAACGGATACACCTACGAGGAACTGGCCAAGAAAGGCCTGGGCATTCAGACGACTGTCAGGGCCACGCGCCGGGCCACAAAAAGCGAGCTCGTCCGCCTTTGCCTCTCCCGTCTCGACACGATGCTCCAGAACGGCGCGACAACAGTCGAGGCCAAAAGCGGCTACGGGCTAAACCTCAAGGACGAAATCAAGCAGCTCGAGGCCCTGCGCGAAGCCGGCCGGAAGCATCCCGTGGACATCGTGCCCACTTTCATGGGGGCGCACGAAGTCCCCAAGGAATACAGGGGCAGGAAAAGCGCCTACCTGAACTTTCTTTTGAGCCGAGTCCTTCCCGAGGTCAAAAAAAGAAAGCTGGCGGAATTCTTCGACGTCTTCTGCGAGGAGGGCGTCTTCTCGCTGGAGGAAACGCGGCGGCTGGCTGAAGGCGCGAACCGGGCCGGGCTAAAGGTTCGCATCCACGCTGATGAATTCACTCCTCTGGGCGGCGCCGAGCTGGCCTCAGAAATCAGAGCTTTCTCGGCCGAACATCTGATCAACGTCACTCCCGAGGGAATCCGCAAGCTTGCCCAGAGCAATACGGTGGCCACGCTTCTTCCGGGCGTGCCTTTCTTCCTCATGCTGGAGAAAAAAGCGCCCGCCAGGCAGCTCATCGAGGGGGGCGCAATCGTCGCCTTGGCTTCAGATTTTAACCCCGGAAGCTCGATGGTGAGCTCGATGCTTTTTGTCCTTCAGCTCGGCGTTTTCCTGCTGCGGCTGACGATCGAAGAGGCCATCAATGCCGTCACAACCAACGCTGCTTTCGCCCTGGGGAGGCACGAGGAGGTGGGGAGCCTCGAGCCGGGCAAAAAGACAGACCTTCTCCTCTGCGACGTGCCAGACTACGCTTCCCTGGTTTATCATCTGGGCGTCAATCCTATCCGCTATGTCGTCAAGAACGGCCGGGTCGTCGTCAAGGACGGCCGCCGCATCTGACCCCCTCCCCTTTAGCCTGATCTATTCACAAAATGATACGATAAAACGCCCCCTCCCCTGGCGGGAGGGGATAGAGGGGAGGGGGAATCTTTGAATGATCCCCCTCACCCCGACCCTCTCCCACATGGGGAGAGGGGATTTTTTCCTTTCATTTCGTGAATAGTCCAGGTTAGATGTTCCACGAAATTGCCGTTAGAAAATTGTTTTTGCGAGCGAAGCAATCTCACCCTCCGGCAAGTATGGGATGTTCCCTCTATCTTGAGTAAGGCGGCGTTCTTATGAGAAGATAGTTGGACAAGAGAACGAATATGGTAAGAATAAAGCGGCTGGTTGAGATATCATTCCTGGCCGTCGCCTCGGCGGCGATTCTCGCTCAGGCAGCGGTCATCTTTTTAGGCTGGCGGGAGAGCCGGCTGATTAAGAAGGAAATCCTGCAAGACTCTCACGCATACGTAACCAGGATCAACCCTAACTTCCCGCCGAGGTTGCTGGTCGAATTCAGGAACGAAGGAAAGTGGACTGTGCCGAAAATTCGCCTGGAAGCGGTTTTTGAACAGGACGGCCGGGAAATCGCCCGGGCGGAAAGGGACTACGGAGAAGTCAAGCCGGGCGAAAAAAGGGCGATCATGCTCCAGTCAATCTCGCTTCTTCCGCAGGATAAGAGACTGGAGGTGCCGGCCAGGATTCGCTACAGGCTGTTAGTCTTTCCCGGGTCAAGAAAACCCCTCCCCGAAATCAGCGGCGAGTTCAACCTCGAGTAATATGAGGCTTAGCGCTTCTGTCCCTTCGCTTGGAGATAATCGAGGATGACCGACGACATCACCCTGACCCCGATGGGAATGATGGGTCAAATTCAAGCTCCTTTTTTCCTATCATTTCTATCGAATCTATAGATTATATATTTTTTGGACGTTGCTCAACGCCCTCGAAAAAGAAGCTGCCCGAGCTGCCCCAATCATGCTCATACAAGCAGAAATGCTTGCCGGGATTATCCCCGGCTTGACAGGCCTTCCGGCGCTGTTTTAGTATCACTTCGATTTCCCTAAGCTGCTGTCAAGGAGAGTCCCGATGAAACAAACCACAAGCTTTCCTCGCCCTCATCTCAGCTCTTTTCTTTGTGTCATTCTTCTTTCTTTTTTTTATCTGGCGCTCGTCAACCCGGCGTTCACAGCGCTGCTCGATAGCGGACAGAGCAAAATAACCTCGCCAGAAGAATTTTTCAGGTTCCAGCTCGGGAGTGACCGCCAGATCGCCCGCTGGGATAAGATCGTTGACTACTTCTATCTTCTGGAAAAAGAAAGCGGCAGGCTCAAAGTCATCCGCATGGGCCCTTCAACTGAGGGCCATCCCTTTATCCTTGTCATTATTTCTTCACCTGAAAACCTGGCCAACCTCGACCGGCTGCGCGAAGTGAACGCCAGGCTCAGCGACCCGCGCGGCCTAACCGAGAAGGAAGTCAAAAAATTAGTTGACCAGGGAAAAGCCGTCATCTGCCAGTCGATGAGCCTCCATGCAACCGAGATCGGCGGAACTCAGATGGCGCCTGAGCTGGCCTATGACCTGGCCAGCCGCGCCGATGAGGAAACCCGGCGCATCCTGGACAACGTCCTCTTCCTCATGATCCCCTGCTTTAACCCGGACGGCCAGATCATGGTCACCGACTGGTACCGGAAAACTGTTGGCACGGAATACGAAGGCACAAGCCTTCCCTGGCTCTACCACAAGTACGCCGGCCACGACAACAACAGGGACGCCGACCACCTCAACATGATTGAGTCCGTTTACGCAGCCAAAATCTTGTACAGAGACTGGATTCCCCAGGCTTATATCGATCATCACCACATGGGAAGCTACGGCGCCCGGTTCTACATCCCTCCCTACTGTGAGCCCATCCGTCCCTACGCCGACCCTCTCATCTGGCGGGAGCATAGCTGGTACGGCGCCCACATCGCCTACAAACTTGAAGAAGCGGGAAAAACAGGCATCCTCAACGCCGCACAGTTCCCCGGCTGGGGCCATTTCGGCTGGCACTGGATCACGCCTTTCCACAACATCGCCGGCATGCTGACCGAGTCGGCCTCGGCCAAGCTGGCGACGTCCGTCTTCGTCCATCCGGAGCAACTCCGCGGCAACGCCCTCCAGTTCCCCGACTACGGGGCTCAGACCACATTCCCCCATCCCTGGCCCGGGGGCTGGTGGAAGCTTCGGGACATCGTCGAACAGAAAGAGATCGCGGCCTGGGCTCTCTTAGACCTCGCCGCTCGTCACAGGGAGACCGTCCTCTGGAACGCCTTTCTCAAGGCAAGGCGGCAGACAGAGCGGGGCGCCGAAGGGAAGCCTGCCGCCTACGTCATCCCGGCCACCCAGCACGACCCGCTCACGGCCGTTAAAATGATCAATAAGCTTCTCATGTCTGGCATCGAAATCAAGCGGGCCCAAAAAGAGTTCGTCGCCGGAAGCGTCATCTATCCGGAAGGCTCGTTCGTCATCTCTCTGGCGCAGCCCAAAATGGGGCTTATTAGGAACTTGTTAGGCCGGACGTTCTACCCCGATAATCCCTGGACCAGGGATAAAAACGGCTCGCCGCGCCGGCCCTATGACATGGCCACACATACGATGAACGAGTTCATGGGCATCAGGGTGGACCCGATCGATGAAGCGCCCAGCGGCGAGTTTGCTGTTCTGAACGGCGAAGTCGCAAAGGCCGGGCAAGTCGAGGCAGGGAGTTCAGTCCACGTCCTCGACGGCCGGCTGAACGATAGCTTTAAAGCGGTGAACCTTCTCCTTGATAAGCGTATCCTGGTTAAGCGGGCAGACCGGGCCGGTCAAGGGCTCAGGCCGGGTGATTTCATCGTCGCCGCACCGCCGGACGCCCGGGGTTTATTAAATCAGATCGCCGCCCAAACAGGAGTCGATTTTAAGGCGCTGGCCGATTATCCTGCCGACGCGGCGCACGAGGTCAAGCGGATGCGCACTGCCATGTACCATCGCTACTGGGGAGGAAACATGGACGAGGGCTGGACGCGTTTTCTGCTCGAGCAATTCGCCTTTCCTTACAAATCGCTCCTGGACGCTGAAATCAAGAAAGGAAACCTCCGGGTAAAATACGATGTTATCATCCTCCCTCATGACTCAGCCGGCATGATCACGGGCGAAAGGCCAGAGTTCTGGGAAGGCCGGATGCCGGCCTATCCCCCGGAGTACCGCAGCGGCATCTGCCAGGAAGGCGTCGAGGCGCTCAAGGCCTTCGTGGAAAAAGGAGGAACCCTGGTCACGCTGGGCGAAGCCTCGAACCTCGCCATCGAGAAATTCGGGTTGAGCGTCCGCAACGTCGTCGAGAAAACCGATACAAAAGAGTTCTTCTGTCCAGGGTCAACGCTCAGGGTGACGTGTGACAATACCCATCCCATGGCCTACGGAATGCCCCAAGAATCTCTCGTCCTTTTCTGGTCCAACCCAGCCTTCGAGATCACGCCCAGCCAGCACAACGAGCGCTACGAGACGATCGTCCGGTATGTGGAGCGCGACATTCTTCAGAGCGGCTGGCTCATCGGGGAAAAATATCTCTCCAACAAGGCCGCCGTGGTCTCAGCCGGATTGGGCCTGGGCCGGGTAATCCTCGTCGGATTCCGCACCCAGCACCGCTCTCAGACTCACGGCACCTTCAAGCTGCTCTTTAACGCTTTGCTTCAGTAAGCTCTTTGTCGAGCTTGCTGCGCCAGCAGAAATGGGCGGGAAGGCCGAGGAGCAAGTGTTTTTCGATGTTTAATAGACTTTTTTCCAGGCGCTTGTTTTCAGGTCGACCCGCCAGAGGGGCCCCCCTCTGACGTTTTTGAGCAGCACTTTTTCCTCTGGCCCCCAGATATAAGCGGGCTGCTCGACCCGGAAGGGAATCTTAATCGCTCGCCTTGATTATGCTCCTTGATTCTTTTTTGTTGACATCATAAACGCGCAACTCGAGATCGAGCGAATAGACAATCTTGGTCCCGTCCTCGTTCCACCTGCACGGGCCAAGCTTTAGCGGTTCTGCCTCGGCGATTCTCTCCTGCTCAAGAGTCATCAGTCGGTTCCGTCCGAGTCAAAGGCCATCCGGATTCTTTTTGTCTTCTTCTTGACAGCCTCGAAATCTTCTTCAAGGACGAGACGCCCGCCGTGAAGAATGCCCAGATGATCGATAATCCCCTCGAGCTCATGGACCATATGGGAGGAGAAAAGAATCGTCGTCCCTTCCTCAAGAATCTCCCTGATAATGTCTCTCAGGAAATCATGCCTGGTCGGGACATCCAGGCCGGAAGTGGGATCGTCGAGTATCAAGAGCTCGGGGAGCGAGGCCAGGGCGACGAGCAACCCCAGCTTCAATTTCATCCCCTCCTTCCCCGATTTCCACGGCTCTCTTAACCCTCTTCTCAAAAAGTTTCTTTATTTCATCTGGACCAAGGTTAAACTTCCTGGCCTCCTCGATCGCACTGTCGAAGACCCGTCTCAAGACGGACTCCCGTTCTTTCTGCAGCAATAGAGAAGAGTTGTCGGAAACAAAACAGCCTTTTTCCTTCCTCGTATAAATAAAGCCTTCCAGTTTTTCTTTTTCTCTCACGAAATTCTTTTCCCATAACGATGCCTATGAACATCATGGCTTGCCTTTCGCCAGCATAATACTTGAGAATTTCCTAATGTCCCGAGCGTTAGGTTGATTGGGCGCAATCTGGCAACTGAGAGTCCAAGAAAAAACCGGTTGCGCAGGATTGCAACTAAATTTTAGTTGCACTCTTTATTTTTTAATGCTATCTTTATCATGAGCCGACGAAAAAAACTTCTGTGAAGGTTTTTGTCGAAGCCGACTGATTTCACTTATGATGAAATGACCAGGTTATTAAGAGCATTTGGCTACGAGGAAATCAAAACGGGAAAGACCTCCGGGGCACGGATGGCCTTCTTCAATAAGGAGAGCGGCCATATCATCCACTTGCACAAGCCCTATCCGCAAAACACCCTTAGGAGGCATCAACTCGATTTCCTGGAAGAAGAGCTGAAAGCGAAAGGGATGCTCGGATGAAAGACCTGCTTCAATTCAAGGGATTCATCGGCTCTGTCCATTTCAGTGCCGAGGATGATTGCTTCTTCGGCAAGATTGAAGGTATTGACGACCTTGTGACTTTCGAAGGCAGGAATGTTGATGAGCTTAAAGAGGTTTTTCGGAAGGCCGTCGAAGACTATGAGCGCTTGTGCAAATTGACAGGCAAACGAGACTCCTCGATTTATCATTCCCGACGATAGGGTGAGGGAAATTTCGTGCTCGGATATTCATTTAGCCAGCCCAGAAAAAACGAAATTATTATCCTTTGGATGCCGAGGTTATCGATATGGCATGGCGATTCTTCGGGTCACTGGGGCTCAACGGCCTTTACATGTATATCAACAGCATCGGATGCAGGAAGTGCCGGCCTGCTTACCTGAAGAGTCTGAAAAGCTACTATTCCACGCGTGTGTCCGGATTGTGCAAAGACTGCCAGACCAGGTTTGAAAAGAACACACTG
This sequence comes from Candidatus Aminicenantota bacterium, assembly GCA_037444845.1. Classification (GTDB taxonomy): domain Bacteria; phylum Acidobacteriota; class Aminicenantia; order Aminicenantales; family UBA8522; genus JARYMI01. The sequence goes on from JBBILQ010000051.1 coordinate 13,549, forward strand.
CGGCTACTGGACTGCAAGCAACCTGCCTGCCAGGAAGCGGCAGAAGGCGCACCGAAAAGCGCCGAATCACTTTGTCCTGAATGCGGCGAACACTTCACAGCCGTGAAAAAGCACCTGGACTCACTGGGTTTACCTTACCAGGTCAGCCACAGGCTGGTACGAGGACTGGATTATTATACTAAGACAGTTTTTGAAATCCAGCCTCATGGGGAAGGCAGCCAGAGCGCACTGGGAGGCGGTGGCCGTTACGATGACCTCATCGAGGAGCTGGGCGGTAAACCTACGCTAGCCATTGGCTTTGCCTCTGGCATGGAACGGGTAGTGCTGAATTTGAAACGACAGAAAGTCGCCGTTCCTGATGCCCAAAAGCCGGAGGTATTCATCGCTTGCATGGGAGAACAGGCCAAGCTGGAAGGAGTAAAGCTGGCTGCAACATTGCGCCAGCAGGGGATAGAGGTAGCGGGCGCTTTGAGTGACAGGAGTTTGAAGGCGCAGTTGCGGCAGGATGATAGCCTTGGCAGTAAGTATGTGGCAATCATTGGCGATGATGAAGTGAAGAGCAGGTCGGTGACCTTGAGGGATATGGGGACGGGGGAGCAGCGAAGTGTTTCGACAGAGGTGCTGGGGAAGACACTAGAGGGTATTCTTCGCTGCGCTCAAGAATGACAAAACGGGAAAGGGATAGACGATGGACGAAGTAACAATATCAAGGGCAATAACTGAGAGCTATGTTAAAGAGTTGCTCGACTACATGGACGTGGACGTAGCTATAGCCGGAGCGGGGCCATCGGGCATGACCGCTGGCTATTACCTGGCGAAAAAGAATATCAAGGTGGCCATATTTGAACGAAAGTTGAGTATCGGCGGTGGCATGTGGGGCGGCGGCATGATGTTCAACAGGATTGTGATCCAATCTGAAGCCAAAAGCATACTGGACGAAATGGGGATAACCTCCAGGCAGTATCAGAAAGGCTACTACGTAGCCGATGCTATAGAAACGGCGGCTACGCTGTGCTCTCAGGCGGTTAAAGCCGGTGCCAGGATATTTAACCTGCTCAGCGTTGAGGATGTGATAATACGCGATAATGGCAGGATTACGGGGCTGGTGTTAAACTGGAGCGCTGTGTCTTTAGCGAATTTACATGTTGACCCTCTGGCGGTCAGGGCAAAGACGGTGATCGATGCCACCGGGCACGATGCCGATGTCTGCCGCGTGGTGGCACGAAAATCAGGGGCTAAGCTGGAGATGCTGGGCGAGAAATCGATGTGGGCCGAGGTGGGCGAAAGGGAAATTGTGGAGAATACCAAAGAGGTCTGCCCCGGCTTGTTGGTGGCTGGCATGGCAGCCAATGCAGTCTATGGCTCTCCACGCATGGGAGCTATTTTCGGTGGCATGCTTCTTTCAGGCAAGAAGGCGGCTGAGCTGGCAATGACCATGGTCATGCGAGGTGAGGCCTAAGCCTCGCTGCCGAACTGCGACCCTGAAGGGTCGCGCTACAAGAGGGTGTGTGTGGTGATGGGACCCCCTTCACAGTAATCGTATTCAGACATAACAGGAGGTGATAACTATGGCGAAAACAATCGCTGAGATAAACGAAAAGATAAAGAAGGGCCAGGCGGTGGTAGTCACCGCTGAGGAAATCATAGGCATCGCTAAGAAGAAGGGCATCAGTCAGGCGGCCAAAGAAGTTGATGTAGTCACCACCGGCGCGTTTGGGCCGATGTGCTCTTCCGGCGCTTACTTCAACGTAGGTCATGTCATACCAAGCCGCGGATAAAGCTAGGTGGGGGGGTGTCTGACGTCAACTATTTTTTCTCTCTGACGACAATTATTTTTCCCGTTTCTTGCCAAAAGTGGGCTAAAGGGCCTATTGGCTGAAAAAACGGCTTCACCAGAGGCCCTACAATCAACGATCTCGGCCCAGTCCATATTAAACCCTTACCTCCAGACTGGCTTTTTTTGCCGCCGTCATGCGGTAACTGGGCAGATTGGCCGGAATATCCAGATAATAATCCTGTCCAAGACACCGCGGATTTCACTTTGACTGTTGGAATCCAGAATGCCTACCTGGGATAAAGTTCTCCAGGAAGTCGATGAACAGCTCAATGCTTTAAGAGTCCTCGAAAAACATATCAATTCCTATGCGCCTCCGTCTCAGTCGTAATCGGACGGCTGCGTTATCCTTTCGTCTGAAATATCCTACGCTGTCCCTCCGGGGGCCGCAAGCCAGCTAATGTCGAGCCTTTATTCCTGGCCAAGGAAATCGGTCATCGCCGCCTTGATAAACAAGATGTGGATGACCGCTCAGTCGTTTAACATCCCTTCAGGAAAAACCTATTCCAAAATTTAAGGCCGACATTGACCAGGATGATGAGGATCGGCACTTCGAGGAGCGGGCCGATAACCGTGGCGAAGGCCTGGTTGGAAGCGATGCCGAAAATGGCCACGGCCACGGCGATGGCCAGCTCGAAATCGTTACTCGCGGCGGTGAAAGAAACGGCCGTCGTTTGAGGATAACCGGCGCCCATTTTATTGGCGATAAAAAACGCCGCAAACCACATGAGGAAGACAGTCCCCATCATAACGATGGTAACGATATAAACGGCTGCCTTTTTCACGCCAAAAACCCTCGTGATGGCCAGCATGCTGGGAAGGCTCATTCCTGGCCCCGTGAGAAGCAAGGCTAAAGCAGGGCCTTTGCCCATGCCTAATTTTAAGAGGGTATCAACAAACGGAGCTTCCGTCATCGTCGCAAAATAGCTGATGACTCCGATGAGCGTTGCCAGGAACGATGGCAGAACTCCTTTTCCTCCGAGCCAATTCTGGATGAAACTCTGGGGCAAAATCTTCCCGATGATCCCGACGACAAAAACCCCGATTAAAAGCAGTGGGAAGATGATTTTCACAAACCACCACGTTTCGGTGAGCCAGCCTTTAATTTCTTCCCTGCTTTTGGCATAGATAGCGAAAGCAACGACGAGCAGAGTCGCCGCCGCCCAGACATAAATTTTATGGAGATAAGGGCCCTTTCTGATTAAATAATTGGGCGCTAAGAGGGAAGCCAGAATGAGCAGCAGTAAAACGATATCGTTCCGCTTGATAATTCTTTTCGCCCCGGATTCTATCTGAAACTCGCGGCCTTTCTCCTCCTTTAGGAAGAAGGTGCTCATGATGCCTCCGACAACAAAGGCCATCAGCAAAGCCGCGATTACCCTTACCAGGGCCATGTTATAACCAAGAATAGCCCCGGTATACATTAAGGCCAGGATGTTGGCCGCCGGGGCCACCCAGAGGATGATAAAGGCCGAGCCAACACCCGCCCCCTGATAATACAACCCGCTGGCTACAGGGATCACCGTGCAGGAACAAATAGCGACGAAAAAACTGCTGACCGAGGCTAAAAGAAAGGAGTAGACTCGATTCGCGGCGGCGCCCAGATAACGGATAATCGCTTCTTTGGAAATAAAGCTGACCATGGCACCCGCCAGAAGAAAAGCCGGAATGAGGCAAGTAAGGACATGGAGGGCTATGTATTCCTTCAGAGCAAGAAAGCCTCCCCTTATAATCTCCCAGATCATATTTGTTTCTCCCTTGATAAGCTCGCCTCTTAACTCACTCTGATTCCTCTGATCCTGACTTGAGGAATTTTTCCTTTCAGGGTCGGGGAGAGTTCAGCGGTGCGCTTGATTGCTTCAATAACTGGATTCTTCCTGACTTCGTCTGGAACGGAATAGACGATCCACCGTCCATCTTGCTTTGCTTCAAGCAAGCCATAGAATTTTAATATACGGAGCTGGTGCGAAAGACGGGATTGCTCCATGTTCAGGATCTCCTGAAGCTCACAAACGCAAAAATCCTTTTCCAGAAGGGTCAAAAACAACTGGAGACGGTTTTCGTTGGCGAGACCGTTTAGGATGTTTATCGTGTTTATCATCGTTTTTAATTAAGCATGAACATATGATAATATTTTCATATATAGAATAGGCGAATAGTCCTTTTTTGTCAGGAGCCTTTGACCAATGACTTCTGGATCGATGTTGACATTCCGATGCTCTTATGCACTTTTGAGTACATAGCTCGAAATACGCTCCTTAATTGGTGGCGATCAATGCTTAACAAGCAAAATAATTCTCCTTGACAGAAGGAGAATTTAATGATATATTCTCCTCCGATTAGGGAGATATTTAGTGTCCAGGACAAAAAACGCGAAAAATTTTCCCTCCTCGATAGGCCCAGACTATTCCGCTTTTCGGTCTCGCCTGGTCGAGCAACTTGCCAATTCTCTGACAGCCCCTTTTCCGGAAGCGACGGAAAGGCGCGTTTTTAGGCGAATCGCTTTCCCCGGCAAGGCCACTGCTGTGGTCGGCATGCGGCGCGCCGGCAAGACCACGTTTCTCCATCAGGTCAGGCGAACCCTCATAGATCAGGGAATCCCTCGGGAGCGCCTTCCCTATGTCAACTTTGAGGATGAACGGCTCGCCGGCCTAACGGCAAATGAACTATCGATTCTAATCGAGGAATATTACCGGCGATTTCCCGCCTGGCGGGGAAAGGAAACGGTAGTCTGGTGCTTTGACGAGATCCAGAATGTGCCCGGATGGGAACGCTTCGTCCGCCGGCTGCTTGACAGCGAGAAAGTGGACGTCTATCTCAGCGGGTCGTCGGCAGCCCTTCTTTCCCGCGAGATCGCCACGGCTCTTCGCGGCAGGGCCTGGGAAGTGACCATCTTTCCTTTCAGCTTTGAGGAATACCTGCGGCATCACAAGAAGGAGGCTCCGAAGAGGCTCGACCTGATATCGGCAAAGGAGCGATCGTCTTTACAGGGCGCGCTCAGAGAATACCTCAACGCCGGCGGATTCCCCGAAGCCCAGAGCCTGGATGGGGAAACTCGCTTTCAGCTCCTTTTGGATTATGTCGATGTGGCCATGCTTCGCGATGTTGTCGAACGGCACAGAGTGAGAAACATCGTGAGCCTCCGCTGGCTGGTCCGGCATCTGCTGGGAAATCCGGGAGGCCTTTTCAGTGTCGAGAAGTTTCATGCGGCTTTGAAATCCCAGGGACTGCCCGTGGCTCGAGATACGTTGCACGAGCTCCTTGGCTTTCTTGAGGATTGTTTTCTCATCAGGGTTTCCTGGATAGAAGGGGCCTCCGAGAGGAGGCGGATGGTTAATCCGCGAAAGGTATACCCCGTCGATCCCGGCCTGATTCCCGTCTTCGACCGCTCCGGCCGGAGCAATCTGGGTCATGCCCTGGAGACGGCCGTCCGGATCGAGCTCGAGCGCCGAGGTCTGGCAAGCTCTTACGTCCGGACAAAGGACGGATTTGAGGTTGATTTCCTGGCCCGTTCTCCGGAGGGACATGAAGCTCTGATTCAAGCCTGTCTCGATCTCGCCGAGACAGGCGCTATGGAAAGGGAGGTCCGCGGGCTGCTCTCGGCAGCGAAAGAACATCCCCGCGCCGCTCTGGAGGTGGTGACCCTCTTTCCCGAGACGGCCAGAAACGTTCCCGAAAATATTCAAGTCCATGACGCCGCTGTCTGGTTTCTTAAGCCTTTAGCGCCTGAAAAAACCTAAGACCAGCCTCCACCATTTTGGGCTCAATTTGACATCCCGGGGTATCACTTTTTATAGTTTCCCACGTGTCTATAATATAAAATGGGTTTTTTCATCGCCCAGTTTAGTGCCCTGAATTGATCCTCCTCGGTCAAGCGCATGGCGGAAGATCAAGAGCTCATCCGAAGAATCGCCCGGAAAGACCATCTGGCTTTCCAGATTCTCGTCGATCGGTATCAAGCGTTAGTCCTAAGAACCTGCCGCAGCCTGCTGGATGACCCCGGAAATGCCGACGACATCGCCCAGGAAGTTTTTTTCCAGGTTTATAAGTCGGCCGCGAAATTCCGCCACGACTCGAGCGTCTCCACCTGGGTCCGCCGGATCGCCGTCAACCGCTGCCTGAATTTCAACCGCGACAACAGAAAGTTTCGCTGGCTGGCGCGGCTCGACGAGGCCTCAGAAAACAAGGCCCGTTGGAGGGATGCTTTCCGGCCCTCGGCTGAAGACGGCCCCGAATCCGCACTCCAAGAGGCCGAGCGCAGACGCCTTATCCGGGAGGCCATCGCCTCGCTCTCAGAGAAACAGAAGACAATGCTCACCCTGAACAAACTCGAAGGTTTTTCCTACCAGGAAATTGCCGACATCATGAACACATCAGTATCGGCGGTGGAGGCATGTCTCCACCGGGCAAAGGTCAATCTTCAAAAGAAACTCGCTGCCCGCCTGAAGAAAACTTAGGGTAGCCGTAAGTTTTTTCGGCGCTGGCGTGTCTATTGTTATGGAATGGAAGTGATGAAGACGTTGAAAAGCAAAAAGGGCTGCCGCCTGATCGAGAGAAACCTGATCGGGATAGCTGAAAACGACCTTGAAAACGCTACATTCCGTGAAATCAAGGGACATCTCGAGCACTGCCAGCCATGTGCCCGCCTCTGTCGAAACTTCAGCCAGACCTGGCAAAACATGTCTGTTCGGATGGAGATGTCCCGCTCTTCCGTGTCTCTGAGGAGCTTAATGGGAAAGGTGGCCGCCTACGATGAACATCCCTCCCGCTGGCCTGAGGTTTTTATTTCTGCCAGGCGGTTCTTCCGGCCAGCCGTTGCCTTCCTCCTGTTGTTGGCTGGAGTCCTTGCCGGGCACGAACTGGGGAGAATCTCACGAGACAGAGCCCGACTTGACTACTCCTTCGCCGTTCGTCTCCTCGGGAGCTTTGAGGATGTCCCCCCAGGCTCGGTGGCTGATTTTTATGTGAGCCGGCAGAGCCCGCAGAGAGAAAAAAATGAAAAATAAAATCTTCGCCTCCGGGCTTGCCCTAATTGTCGTTATCAACATCTCCGCTCTGGTCACCTTCGCCTACCACCGCTGGCTCCGGCCGCAAGGGAAGGACGCCGCTTCGAGCCCTGCTTTTGAGGAGCACCTCTGCTTGAGCGGCGAGCAAAAAACCTGCCTGAAGGACCTCATGGCCTCTTATGACGCTGAGGTTAAAGAAATCCAGGGTCAGCTCCAGGAAAAAAGAAGGCTCTTAGTTGAAGAGATGAAAAAAGAAACGCTCGACCAGGCATCCATCGACAAGCTCATTGAGGACATCAGCCGGTTGCAAGCGGAAATCCAGAAAAAGGCAGTTCTTCATCTTTTCCAGGAAAAAAAGCTTTTGACTCCCGAGCAAAAGGGGCGATATCTCCAGATGCTTGAAAACCATGTCTGCCCTAAAGGAAACGGGCAGGATTCCGCCACGGATAAACATCAGGATTGCCTGAATTCCCACTGAGG
>JBBILQ010000052.1:0-20686 GCA_037444845.1 Candidatus Aminicenantota bacterium
CACGTTTATAAGACAAAAAAATTCAAAAATCCAATAATTTCACGCAGGTTTCAGGATAAATTATTAACTCTGGAACAAGATCTCATAGATTATTGCGAAATTAAAGAGAAAAATCCCGAAGCATTCAAGCCATTTGACAATATCAAAATAATGTAGTAATAAAAAAATATCGGCTTAAAAAATTTACACGGGTGTGAGAAAAAATAGTTTCTTCCGGATAAGCATTATTTTCATTTTAAATTTATCAATCTGTCTTTTTTCAGGGAAGACCCTTCTAAGCAATTATAACGATAACTTATATGAAAAAGGAGAGGTAAAATTAATAAAAGCGCCTATGCTAAATAAAAATTCCATTCCTAAAACTGCCTTATTAGAACTGCCTATAAGCCTGGTTCGCGATAATCAAGGCCATATTTATGTCTCTGATTTTCGGGCAAATAACATAAAAAAATTCGATGCGAAAGGGAATTTTCTAAAAATTATTGGCAGAGAAGGACAGGGACCTGGGGACTTAAATGGGCCATCTTTGATGGTTTTTGCCAGAGATAGGTTATTCATTTGGGAACTAAGAAATCGTAGATTCAGCTTTTTTGATGCTGAAGGCAAATTCATTAAATTTATAAGAGTTTATCCTGGAGAAGGCTATCCACGAAAATTGAGAGCTTTGGCAAACGGCGATGTAGTGATGGAAAGGGAAAAATCATATTTTTTTGAGGTTGAGAAACCTCAGAATTGTACTATTGAAATATATAGCCCTCATCTTGAACACAAAAAAACTATCTATTCTCAGGAAGTTTGGAGAAATAAATTCATAATAGAACCAATAAGAACCAATGTTCCGCAGCCTTTTCAGCCTGACGTATTCTGGGAAGTGTCGCCGCGGGGAAAAATTGCAATTGCCTTCTCCAAAAAATACGAAATAGAGATTTATGATCCTCATATTGGCAAACTATTTTCTTTCTCTGGCTCTTTGGTTCCTGCGAAAGTAACTCAAAGAGATAAAGAAGAATTTTTTAATAGTCAGGTATTCGGGACAATAGGTGGTCAAAGCACATCAATTAGAAGAGGCGCTCCCGATTATATCAAGAAGCATACCCATTTTCCTAAAACAAAACCTTACTTTAATAGCATTTTTATTGACTCTAAAGAGAATATACTGGTTCATATCAACAAAGAAACGACCGACAATAAATATGAAAATTATGACGTTTTTGACTCCGAGGGAAATTATATAAATACCATTCGATTTATTGATAATATCCATTCTAACGAAATTATTTTCTTAGATTTTGCTGAGGATTGCTTCTGGGTGAGAGTGGCGGATGATAATGGATTGTTTGAAATTATCAAATACAAGATAGCCAGATGATTTATAAGGTAGACCAGCTTGGTGGGACATTTTTTACTTCATAAAAGAACATGAAACAGAAATTCGCTATTATTATTTTTTTATTGATGGGCTTTAGCTTATATGGGTGCAGAACAAAAGGTGTCATTCTTATTCAAGATCAAGGAATAATCCTCTCAGGTATTATTCTAAAGCAAGATCTAATTTTAGGATTAGAGAAAAGAAAGGAATATAAATTTATCTCTCCCTCATCTTTTAAAATTGACAACCAAGGGAATATTTATATTTTAGATGATAAGGAAAAAAAGATTTTTATGTTTTCAAGTTCGGGGAACTTCTTAAAATATTTAGATTTACAAAGTATACTAAACATACCTATAAAAGGCCAGATTGTGCTGGATGAGATGGCTTTAGATAGAACTACAAACGAAAGCATTTATGTTCTTGGCCAAGTTGATAATTCAAGGGGAAAAATAATTTATGAAATATCTAAAAAGGGAGAATTAGAAAGTTTCTTTAATATTCCTTTTTTAACACCTAATAAATTGCTTTATGGCCAAGGGTTTGTTTTCTTACCTGAAAACGGATATTACGGAGATTACTTAATTTATAAATATTCAAAATACGGGAATTTAGTATCAGCTTTTGGCGAAATCTCTGATAAAACTGATAAACGAAATAGAATATCTCGAAAGTCCGAGAATGATGTCAACTTAGCTTCAGATAAAAATGGGAATATATTTGTAGCTTATAGGTTTAAACCAAAGGTAAAAAAATATTCCATTGAGGGAGAATCTCTCTTGGAGTTTGAATATGATCCTGTCATAAATAATAAAAAAAGTCCTGTAGTTGGGGTTTTATTGAGCAAAGAAACCATTTATAGGGAGCAGACAGAGGAAGGCGGAATAGCGGTGGGAAAATTTGCGTTTGGATTGGAAGAATATCCTGTTTGTTATGATATTGTCGTAGATAATGAAGGAAACATATTTCTTTTAGTGGCTAAAGACCATAAAAAGAAAGAAAGCTGCGACCTTTATAAATTTGATCAATCCGGAAAGTTTATTGAAAAATGTGAGTTGCCAGTTCCATGCACTAAAGTTCTTATCGATAACTCCAATAATTTTTATTTTCTTAGCCCTTCGATGACACGGCTGGTTTATAAATTTTCGCCCCTTAAGATTCCATCTGAAAAAAGCGCGCTTGCTGCAGATAGTGAAAAGAGCTTAGATTCTGGATACTTGTTGGGTGAAATTTTGCATAAAACATCAAATTATTGCGAAAGATTGAAAAAAGCTTCCGTTGATTTTGTATGTTTGGAGGAAATAAAGGAGCGGGTTTCTTATGCGAGGGGCGCTTATCGGTTTTTCAAAGAAAATAATTATATTTATGATTATCAGTTGGTAAGAAAAGACAATAGAATAACTGAGCGAAGAAATCTTTTACAAGAAAATAAAGAAAAAAAGTTTGAGAAAGAGGCCAGGCTGAAGACAAGTGTAATCGATTATAAGCACGCTATTTTCGGACCAATTGGCCTTCTTAGTGAGCACAATCAGAGTCAACATAATTATTGTATAATTGACGAACAAATTGAACATAATGGAGAAAAGGCACTCATAATAGAAGCTGTTCCAAAGAAGCAAATTCGAGATAGCGAACATCTATTTGGAAATATCTGGATAAGAAAAGACGATTTTAGTATTCTCAAAATTGAATGGGCTCAAGAATCTTTTGGCAATTTTGAGGTTATCGAAAAAAAAGCAAAAGAATTGAATGCAAGACCCCTTATTATTTCCTCTTCTGAATATGGTTATGATAAGAATGGAATTAGATTTCCTTCTAAATTTCATGTAAAGGAAATTTATATTGGAAGAAAGGGAAAAAGATTGTTAGCTTCTGAAACAATTGTGATTTACAAAAATTACAAGTTTTTTACTGTAGAAACAGACGTAACTTTTAAATGAAATTAAAATTAACTGAAGTGGAGCCCAAATAGGATAGCTGAAAAATGAAAATTATTTATTTGAACTCGACTGCATCAAAATAATAGATAGTAGAATTGGATGAAATTTCAATTGAACTTAATAAAAATTCTTTTCCCTTATTTCGCTTTTTGCAAAAAAGAAGTCATAATAGCTTCATTTTTGATGATAGTCGTTTCCCTCCTCGCGCTCCCCACGCCTTATCTAATGAAATTCATCATCGACGATGTTCTGACGAATAAAAATTTTCGGCTGCTCAATCTGATAATTCTGCTTTTTTTGGGGATACAAATTGCTAAGTTAATCTTTTCTTTCCTCACCGGCTATCTTTTCGACGTTTTCAGCCAAAAAACCTTAACCCATATGAAGAAGGATTTTTTTCATAAAATCCTCCGGCTTCCTCTCTCCTTCTTTGATAAGAACCAAACCGGCTACCTGCTCTCCCGAATTGGTGAGGTGGAAGGTCTGAATTTCTTCTTCTCCAACACCTTTGTTCGCGTGATTATCGGATTTTTTGAATTTATCTTCTCTCTGGCCATCTTGATTCATCTCAACTGGAAACTGACGATCATCTCCCCTTTCTTTATCTGGCGACAAGGCTTTATTCCCGGGGAATACGGAAGATTAGCCGGGAGGTGATGGAGAAGGGAGCGGTTCTTTCCCGCCAGATTCAGGATACCCTTTCCGGTGTGGATGTGGTCAAGGTGTTTTCTTCAGAGGAGAGGGAAACAGCCAGAATCCACAACTTCCTTGAGGATTATAAGCGGGCAAATATCAAGCGAACTGTAATTTTCACCTACTCCTCGGAGCTCCTTTCTCTTATCGGAGCAGCCGGGGGTTTCCTGGTTCTCTGGTACAGCGGCTGGGATATCATTAGAGGGAATTTCACGGTAGGAAGTTACATTGCCTTTTCAGGTTATCTGGCCAAGCTATACGGTCCGACTCACATGCTGGCCAATATCGGATTATCCTTCCAGCCCGCCTTCACTGCTCTGCAGAGAGTGTCAGAGCTCATGGGTCTTGGAGGTGAAGAGAAGGATAGCGGAATAAAGATTGACAGGCTTCAGGGCGTAATAGAGTTCAGGGATGTCTCCTTTGCCTATGATTCAAAGCCCGCGCTCAGGAATGTAAGCTTTAAGATTAGCGCAGGGGAGAGAGTCTTGATTGCGGGCCCTAATGGTTCAGGGAAAAGCACGCTGGTTAAGCTCATGCTGGGGCTCTATCGGGCGCAGGAAGGAGAGATTCTTATCGATGGCCACAAGGTGGAAAACCTGTCTCTTTCTTCCTTAAGGGAGAAAATAAGCATCGTTTCCCAGAACACATTTCTTTTTAATGATACCATATGGAACAATGTTTTCTACAGTCGGCCAGAGGCGTCTGAGGCGGATATAAAGAAAGCCGTTGAGCTTTCAGGTTCTGCAGAATTCATCCAGAAACTCGAAGAAGGATACATGACCAAGGTCGGCGAGACTGGGAAAAGGCTTTCCGGTGGAGAAAAACAGAAGATTGCCATAGCCCGGGCCCTTCTTAAAGAGGCGGATATTTTGATTTTTGATGAAGCGACAGCCCATCTTGATAAAGAATCAGAGAGTAAGGTCGAGCAATTGATTAAAGATAACTTCAAGGATAAAACATACCTGATCATCTCTCACAAAAAGAAAGATATCTACGGAATTGATAAGGTCATAGAACTCGAGGATGGGAAAATAATCAAAGAAAGGAAAGGCTTGTGAACATCTCGAGCAGGTGGGAAACCAGGGCTTAGTGATCCGGTGGTCCCGCATGGAAGGGCCATCGCTCAACGGATAAAAGGCAGGAAGTTAAGCCCTCTGGTGCCGATGGTACTGCGCGGGGAGCCGCGTGGGAGAGAACGGAAAAGCTTTTTGATGTCTTGACTTCTTTGCCGGTCATGCGTTACTATTTTTTTAAGCTAAAAACCTGACCGATGAACGAATCTCAACCCGTCCGGATCCTGGTGATTGAGGATGACTTGGTTACCGCCCGTCTCCTCAGGAAAAGGCTGGAGAAGATCGGGTACACGATCGAGCATGCTCGTGATAGCGATTCAGGCATAAGCAAGGTTGTTTCAGAAACTTTTGATGTCTTGGTTGTTGACTATTCACTTCCCGGCCGCAACGGCCTTGAGCTCATCCGGATTTTGGGGGCCAAGGGTATCTTTCCCTCTACGATCATGGTCACCGGCAGCGGGGACGAAAGGATTGCTGTCGAAGCGATGAAATTGGGCGCTAAGGACTATATCGTCAAGGACGATGAGGGCCACTTTCTCGAATTCCTTCCCCGCGTTGTCGAAAGGGTTCTCTCGGAGAGGAATCTGATCCAGGAAAAGCAGAAGGCCGTGGCGGCCCTGACCGAAACGCAAGCCCGTTATCAGGCCCTTTTTGAGAACACGCCCCTGGGACTCTACAGGACAAGCCCAGACGGGCAATTCATCGACGCCAACCCCGCTCTGATCCAGTTGCTCGGCCTCCCTGACCGGGAGAGCCTTTTCAACATGAAGGCGACCGATTTCTACAAGGAGCCGATCGACCGGAGTCGCTGGCAAGAGTTGATGGAGCGTCAAAGCGTCGTCAACAGCTACGAAGTCGAGATCATCCGGCTTGACGGGTCGACAATCTGGGTCGAGGACAACGGACGCGCCATTCGCGATACCACCGGCAAAATCCTCTACTACGAAGGGAGCCTCCAGAACATCAGCGAGCGCAAAAGGACAGAAGAGGAATTCAGGCGGATGCTCGTCGCCAACTCTGCCATAGCCGAGCTTTCCAACTCCCTCCTCTCATCCGAGACGATCGAATCAATCTCCAACCTTGTCCTCGACAACGCCAGGTCTCTGACGGGAAGCATTATCGGCTATGTCAGCTACATCGACCCGCTCACGGGACATCACATTTGCGCCGCCATGACGGCGGAGATCGGCGAGCTTTTTCAGGTCAAGGAAAAGGAGGATTTGTCCGGGAAAATTGTTGGCCTCTGGAAATGGCCTCTTGAAACAAAAAGGCCGTTGCTGACCAATTCTGCCTCAGGAGACCCCCGCTTCGCCTTGCCCGAACAAACCAAGATCGTCATCACCCGGTTTCTTTCGACGCCCGTTCTTCTTGGCGAGAGGCTCTTGGGTCAAATCTGCATGGCCAATGCCAGACGCGACTACACGGCGCTCGACCTGGCCACGCTGGAACGCCTGGCTTCCCTTTACGCCGTCGCCTTAGAACGGAAAAGAGCCGATGACGCTATCGTCCGGGCGAGAGATTTCTACATTACGGTCCTGGAAGAATTCCCGACTCTTATCTGGCGGTCGGGACTCGACGGACGGTGCGACTACTTCAACAAGACCTGGTTGGCCTTTACTGGCCGCTCTCTTCAACAGGAGTTGGGCGATAATTGGATGAGCGGCATCCATCCGAGTGAAGCTCCGAAATTCACCAGGGTTTATCAGAGTTCATTCCGGGCGAGAAAAGCCTTTGAAATAGAATTCAGGCTGCGGCGTTATGATGGAGTCTATCGCTGGGTTATCAACACGGGCAGGCCATTCTTCGACCTCGAAGGGAAATTCGCCGGTTACATCGGCTCCTGCCTGGACATCACCGAGCAGAAGGAAGTCGAGGAGAAGCTGCGCGACATGAGTCACCGCGACGGCCTCACTCAGCTTTTTAACCGGAGTTTCTTCGAGGAAGAACTGGCCAGGACTGAGCGGAGCCGGAATTATCCCGTCACTGTCCTGATGGCCGATGTGGATGAACTAAAAAAGACAAACGACACTCTCGGCCACGCTGAGGGAGACAAGCTCCTCCTGAGGACTGCTGATATCTTGCGGGTGACTTTCCGGCCGGAGGATATCGTCGCCAGGATCGGCGGGGATGAATTCGCCGTCATCCTTCCCGGCGTGGACACGGGCGTCGCCAAGACAATCGTCAGCCGGCTGAAGAGCCGTCTCGAAGAGCACAACCGGAGCTATCCCGATCGGCCCCTTCAGCTATCTCTCGGAACGGCGACGGCCTCAAAGAGCATGCCTCTGGCGACGGTCCTCAATGAGGCCGATGAGAGAATGTACCAGGAGAAGATGGCCAAAGCTTCCTCGACGACGCGAAATTCTTCCTGATGCCTGGCAGGGGCTTTCCATGAGGGGGGCGGGGGATCGGTCGCGCTTCGTTCCATCTTGGGGAGACAGAAAAAGCTCAAGAATTTATCAGCCTGGCCGGGATAAAAACTCCTTCAGCCTCGATTCGAGCAGACCCTGCGCCCACGCCGCCATGGATTTTATGATTGGACCTGTCGTTTCAGCCCAAGTTGTGCTATCATAAGCGCAAATGACAAGGAGGAGGACCCTTGGCAAAGAGCAGCCGCGCTTACAAGAGCGCAAAGAGAACAAAAGAGCTTCTCCGCCAGAAAAAGCAGGAAGAAAAGAGGCAAAGGCGTTTCGCTAAACACAAAACGCCGTCTGAGCAGGGCGAAGAGCCGACTCTTTAGCGGAGAAACGCTCAAGCCTCGACATTTGTGATTTCTCTAAAAAGATCCTGTGTTCAGCAGGAAAGTCCTTAGACTATAAAAAAAATTACTTAAGGAGGAGGAACGTTGAGAGCTTCCAAGAATCAACGGTTTTTCGCGAGCGGAGTTTTTCTCTTGCTCGGTCTTTTCTTGACGGTTTCATTTTTATCGGCTCAAATCAAACCCGACATTTTTGCCGGTTTGAAAGCGCGGAGCATCGGACCGGCCAACATGAGCGGCCGCATCAGCGACATCGATGCCGTGATGAACGACCCCAATATAATCTATGCGGGCACGGCCGCGGGCGGAGTCTGGAAATCCATAGACGGCGGGATGACGTGGACTCCGGTTTTCGATGATCAGCCTGTCGCGTCGATCGGCGCTATCGCTGTTTACCAGAAAAACCCAGAAATCGTCTGGGCAGGAACGGGCGAGTCAAAGCCTCGCAATTCGGTGAGCGTCGGCCGCGGCGTTTACCTCACCATCGACGGTGGACGGACATGGAAGTGCATGGGACTCGAGAAAACAGAGAAAATTTCCAAGATCCTGATTCATCCTGATAACCCGGATGTCGTGTTCGTCGCCGCCCTTGGCGCTACCTGGGGAGATAGCCAGGAGCGCGGCGTTTTCAAGAGCATGGACGGAGGTAAAACCTGGAAAAAGATCCTCTACGTCAACGAGAAAACGGGAGCTGCGGACCTGGCTATGGACCCGTCCAACCCCAATAGAATGCTGGTTGCGATGTGGGAGCACAGGCGCTGGCCCTGGTTCTTTATCTCAGGCGGGCCAGGGAGCGGGATTTACCTCACGACCGACGGCGGCGAGAAGTGGGAGAGGCTGACTGAAAAGAACGGTCTTCCCTCAGGTGAGCTCGGCCGTTGCGGCCTGGCGTTTGCGCCGAGCAGGCCTGAGGTCGCCTACGCGCTGGTCGAGGCCAAAAAGAGCGTCGTCCTTCGCTCGACAGACGGAGGGCTCAACTGGCAGGTTGTCAATAACACGGATAACGTCCACAACCGTCCCTTCTACTACAGCCGCCTTTGGGTCAACCCCAGGAACGAAAACCTCCTTTATATGCTGGCCACGCAGCTTTCTGTGAGCGAAGACGGCGGCAAGACCTTCACCCCGCTGACTGGCTCCCGCCAGGCCCATCCGGATTTTCATGCCATGTGGATTCATCCGGATGGCGAGCGGATGATCGTCGGGAACGACGGCGGCATCGTCATAAGCACAAACCGAGGCCGGAGCTGGCGCTTTGTCGGGAACCTTCCGCTCGGGCAATATTATCACGTTAATTTCGACATGGAGATTCCCTACAACGTTTACGGAGGACTACAGGATAACGGCACATGGCGCGGTCCCGCCTACACGCTCAAGGAGAGATCCCTCGGCAATCACCACTGGATCAACGTGGGCGGCGGCGACGGGTTCGACACTGCACCCGACCCGGAGAATGCGAACTGTGGCTACGGCATGTCGCAGGGTGGGAACCTCTACTATTTCGACATCACGACCGGCACAAGCCGCACTATTGTCCCGACAGAGTCTGATGTCAAGCATCGCTTCAACTGGAACGCCGGGTTTGCCGTCGACCCGTTCCGGCCGGCGACGATCTACTTCGGCAGCCAGTTTGTCCACCGCAGTCCCGACAAGGGATACACCTGGGAGGTCATAAGCCCGGACCTCACGACCAACGACCTGGAAAAGCAGAAGCAATCAGAAAGCGGAGGGCTGACTCTCGACGTCACCAACGCGGAGAATTACTGCACGATCCTTAGCATCGCTCCCAGTCCGATTAAAGAAGGACTCATCTGGGCGGGCACAGACGACGGAAACATCCAGCTAACCCGGGACGGCGGCAAGACCTGGGAGCTGGTCTCGACGCCAATGACGGCGGGGAAAAAGCCCCTTGCGCCGAAGGGCGCCGCTGTCCCTCATATCGAGCCGTCCCGTTTCGACGAAGCCACGGCTTATGTCGTGTTAGACGACCATCGCCGCTCGAATTTCGCTCCTTATGTCTTCGTCACCCGCGATTACGGCAAAACCTGGAAGAGCTTGGTGACGTCGGAGATTGACGGATACTGTTTTGTGATCAAGGAAGACCCGGTCACGAGAAACCTCCTCTTTGTGGGAACGGAATTTGGGCTTTTTGTGAGCTTCAACGGGGGCGGAAGCTGGATGAAATGGACAGCCGGATTGCCGACCTGTCCTGTTTATGACCTGGCCATCCACCCCAGGGAAAACGACCTCATCATTGCCACACACGGCCGCTCCCTGTACGTCATCGACGACATAACGCCCCTGAGAGAGATCTCAGAGGAAATAACCGGGAAGAGAATGCACCTGTTTTCAGTGCCTGCTGCCTATGCTTTCGTCCAGGGAAGGTTGAGCACTTATCTGAGCCCGGGTGACACGGCCTTTGTTGGCGCGAACAAGCCCCTGGGCGCCTGCATCACTTATTACCTGATTCCGAGCGAGAAGAAACCCGAGGAGAAGGCCGAGGAGGCGACGGCCGCCGAGCGCAGCGCCATGATGGCCAGGATGAGCCGGATGGCCGGCCAGACGCCGCCGGGAATGATGGACCAGGTGTTCAGACGTCCATCCGCAAGGGTTAACATCACGATCCTGGACTCCGAAGGAAAGTTCGTCAGCCAGCTCAGCGGGACAGAGGAGAAAGGAATCAATCGTGTTTATTGGAATCTCCGGGAGACTGAACCTCAGCCTCCCGGGGAACAGGAGCAGACGGAGGAGAGAAGCCCGATGACGTTTTTCGGCAGGGGAGCAGGAATGAGCGTCCTCCCCGGCACATACACCGCCAGGATCAAGTACGATGACCAGGAAATCAGCCAGACATTTGAAGTGAGGACAGACCCCCGCCTTAAAGTGGACCTCGATGTTCTGAAAGCGAACTACGAGAAGGCCAAAGAGGCACAGAGATTGTCACGTGTCATCACCCGGGCCGGTCGTCAGATTCAGCAGACGCAAAGGGCTCTCCAAACTGTCAGAGAGACCGCCAGGATGAGCCGGGATCCCAGGATGGCCGACCTCGTTAAAGCAGCCGAAGCTCTGGAGAAGAAGATCAAAGAATTCTCTGAAACCCTGAACCCGACTCCTCCCAAACAGGGCATCGCCGACCGCTCGGCTGGACTCAGCAACCAGGTGATGAGCGCCGTCTCCGGCATCACCAGGACGGAAATTGGACCCGTATCTCAACCTGCACTCGTGAAGTACGCAAAGGCAAAGTCCCTCGTTGATTCCTTCGTCTCCAAGCTTAATGAGTTCTACCAGAAAGATATAGAGGAGTTCAAAAAGACGCTCCACGATGCCGGGTTTTCTCTCTTTGGCCCGTTCATGCCTCTGAAGATCGAGTAAAAAAGCCTGGCGGGGCGCGGGCCGGGTTTAAGAAACCTGTCCTGTGCCCTTGCCATTCCTGTCGCCTGCTTGAAGGGCGGGGGAAATTTCCCTATGATAAGGGGCATGATTGAGCTGGATAACACGATAAATTATATCGTCTCAGGCCTGGAACGGTCTGGGACCTCTCTGCTCATGCAGATTCTCCAGGCCGGAGGCGTGCCCACGGCTTTTGACACGGAGTCGCGGCCGCCGGACGATAACAACCCGCGCGGCTATTTCGAGCTTGATGGCGGGAAAATCATCAACCGCCTCATGGACGGCGTTTTTCCCCTGGCTGACTACAAGGGAAAGTTTATCAAGATCACTGCTTACGGGTTGAAGTTTCTTCCCCCTGGAACGTATCGCATCATTTACACAGAGCGCAACATCGAAGAGGTCATGGATTCCATGGAAAAAATGGCCAGAATCCGCGACGAGAAGCGCGAAGACACCAAGCCCAGTTTCATCAAACTGAACGAAATGATCAAGGATATGGTCACTAAAAGGGAAGATATCGATGTCCTTTTCGTCAGCTACAATGAGATTGTCACTGACCCGGCGGGTCAGATAAGAAAAATCTGCGAACACTTCGGCTGGGAGGAAGCGAACATGGCCGGCATGATCTCTGCTGTCGATGAAAGCCTCTACCGGAAAAGAAGGCCGCAATAACAAGCGCAGATGAACGGAGGCCATATGGATAGAAAAGTATCCCAGGGCCGGCGGCATTTCTTGAAAATCGCGGTTGCCTGGGCCGGCGTTGCCGCGGGGAAAGGATACGCCCAGCCCGGGGCGCGAGCTGCCCGTGAACAACATGATCCTTTTCCGAAAATACAGGGCTACCGGCTTCTCGGCCGGACGGGGTTTAAAGTCTCAGACTTAGCCACAGGAAGCATCATGGACGGCGGGGTGCTCAGCGCCATGCTGGACACGGGAGTAAACTTTATCGATACGGCGGAAAGCTATCCTGGACACCACAGACTCGTCGGCAGCGCCATCAAAGACAGGGAACGGAAATCGTTGTTCATCAACACGAAAATGCTGGCTGAAGGAGACATAACTAAAGAGGGTTTTATCAAGCGGGCGCGAAAAAGCCTGGAAGACCTCGGAACCGGCTACGTCGATTGCATGATGCTCCACATGCCGGAGACGGCCGAAGAGCTCAAAAACGAAGGCTTCCACGCGGCCATACAAGAGCTCAGGGCTGAGGGAAGGGTCCGCTTTGTCGGCCTGTCGAATCATGGGTCGTTCTGGTTCAGGGACCCGAAGGAGACGATGGAAAAAGTGCTCCTGGCTGCCGCTGAAGATGGACGGTTCGACGTTTTTCTCATGGCTTACAATTTCCTCCAGATGGACCAGGCTGAACGCGTCCTCGAAGCCAGCCGGCCGAAGAAGATTGGCATAGCGCTGATGAAAACAACGCCCGTGACCAAATACGAAATCCTCAAATCGCGGCTCGAACTACTGGAAAAGGAAGGGAAGGAAATCCATCCATTCTACCAGGACGGGCTGAAACGCTTCCGCGACAAGGCCGACAGAGCGGAGGACTTCATCAAAAAACATGGCTTGAAAAACCCTGAGGAGGTCAAAGCCGCTGCTATCCGTTTCGTCTTGAGCAACCCGGATGTCCATACGGTCTGCTGTTCTGTGAGGACGTACGAGGAGATGGAACAGGTCGTCCGCCTTTCCGGGAGTCGGCTCAGCCCGGAAGGCCGGGCGGCTCTCACTAACTACAAGGCGGCCTGCGGTGAATTCTACTGCCGGCATGCCTGCGGCCTCTGTGAGCTCAAGTGCCCGCGGCGCGTTCCTGTTAACACGATCATGCGGTATAGCCACTATTTCCTGGCCCAGGGCCGCGAAAAAGAGGCGATGCTTCAATACAGTCGGATTCCAGGCGCCAGAGCCGATGCCTGCTCGGACTGCCCGGGCCATTGCGAGAAGGCTTGTCCTTATGGCGTGCCTGTGCAGGGGATGCTGCTTCTGGCTCATCACCAGCTCACCCTGGCCTAATGGCCAGGAGCCGTTTCTCTCGTTGCTTTCCTTCTTTTCTTCCTAAGCCGCTTCAGGTTCAATTCAAAAGCATTTTCTGACTCCGGGAAGAAAAGAGGCATTCATGTCGTCTAAAGAAAGAGTTAGCTATGAAGCTATTAAGGCACCGGTCAATTAAAAGAATGTTCCCTGTAACTTTTACGCTCTTGTTCCTTTTTTTGTCTTTCTGGGTCTTCCCATCCGCGAATGAAACCGGTGCGGTTCAGAGCCTCGATGAAAAAGTGCGAAATTTCTTGGACAGGCACAGGTATTCCTGGCGGGACATGAATGTCCCCGAGGCCGACGGGAAAATTCTTTATGATCTGGTCATCCAGAATAATTACACGCGGGCGCTTGATATCGGCACTTCTACCGGGCATTCGGCGATCTGGATTGCCTGGGCTCTCAGCAAAACGGGAGGCAGGCTAATCACCATCGAGATTGACGAAAGGCGTTACCGGGAGGCGCTGGCCAATTTCAAAGAAGCGGGACTGAGCGAATATATTGACGCCCGCCTGGCTGACGCCCACGAGCTGGTCGAGAAGCTCGAAGGCCCGTTTGATTTTGTTTTTATCGACGCCGACAAGGATTGGTATGTCAATTATGCCAGAGCAGTCATCCCGAAGCTCGAGGCCGGCGGGTGCATCGCGGCGCACAATGTGCATGCGCCCCGGTCGACGGGCCGCCGCTGGAGAATGGGCGGAACGGATTATTATGAGTTCATGGTCAATCAGCCCGGGTTTGAAACCTCCATCCATCCGGATAGCTGGTCAGGCCTTGCCGTCAGCTTCAAGAAAGCGAAAAACTAAAAATTCTTTTTTGGGCGGGCATAAGGCCGTCAGGCTGGGGCGAAGCCGAGGTGGATAAGCTCGCCTGAATTTATGGTTCTGTAATTGATGAGAATAGATCGACCAGCTCAGCCAGGATCATGGCTGTAGCGCCCCAGATTTTATGCCCCCGGTAGAAATAGAACGGGACTCTGACGTCCATCCCTCTCAGGAGCCAGGTTTCCTGGCGGACATTTTTTGCGTCCAGGAGATGGTCAACGGGAACCTCGATTATTTCCGCGACCTCGACATCAGAGGGCCGGAAATCGGGCCGCTTTTCCGCGGCAGCAACAACGGGATAGATGCAGTAGTTGCTCGGCGGAACATAGAGGGGAGTTAGTTCTCCCAGAATCCTGATCGAATCGGGCATGATCTGAAGCTCTTCCCGGGCTTCCCTGACGGCGGCCTCGACAGCGCTTTCCTCCCTGTCCATGCGGCCGCCCGGAAGAGAAATCTGAGCCTGGTGATGAGCCACTGTCGATGTCCGCCTCGTCAGGACAAGGCAAAGTTTCTCCTGCCAGGGGTAGAGGAGCACGAGAACCCCTGCCTTGAGGCAAGAATCCCCGACGTCCGGGTAGGTTTTATCGCCCGGCCTCGGGCTGGTGACCATTTTTAGCTGGGCCTTCAGCCCCGGCTTAGGCCCCTGAAGCCTGGCCCGGAGAGATTCGAGCGTCTTTCTAATCGAGTCAAATTCAGCTCTGAAATCATTCATGCAGACTGGCCTTAATTTAGCGCTGCCGGGCCGCGTTCGTCAACTCAAAAATGGGGACAGCTTATATATTAACCTTAATTTTTGTGCATTAAAATATAGGCATGCAGAAAATAATAGATGCTCTTACTCTCTAAAAAAGAGAGGTCCAGGATAGCGTCGAGGAGCCATACATTTCCAGGTCTTTGAAGATCATCAACCTCGATAAGCCCATCAACAAGGTTATCATCGGCCCGCGAAGAGCGGGCAAAAGTTTTTTCGCGCTCCATGAACTCTCCAGAACGGCGCAGTTTGGGTATCTGATAAGGACCTGAACTTCAAGGAACTCGTGATCCTTACGGATGATTATGATGGCGAGGAGGATGCAGATTGGTTTGGCCTCAGGGGGAGAATTCGATTCCGCCCGCTATGGAAATGGCTACTGGAAGATCAGCTCCCATAGCCTCCGTTTATAGCATTTTGCTCAATATTTCTCTCGAGGCTTCCAAATTCCGTTCCGCACTCGGGTGCACAAATTTTTTAAGGCCTGTTCAATCCGCCCCGCCAGGATGGTATTTCGGCCGTCGAATTTAATGGGTTCATGCACTGCGCTTGCGCATTTGTTCCTTGAATATTCTGTCCATATAGTCGTATTCGCTGGTTCTCTCCAGGAATAAGATATGCGTCTTCGAGAACTTCTGCCTATCCCAGGTTCCGTCGTCGTATTTCCTGTAGAGGTCTTCATATTTCGTAGCCGAAATAATATATGAATCAACAGTAACGTGCTTGTTCGTTTTGCTTCGTGAGGCGATTTCTTTTGCCAGGGCCGGCAGAACTTCATGCAGCCGAGCCTTCTCATCGTATTGGTAAGCTTTGGCATGTAGCATCCCGTGCGGCTCGATGAATATAATATGCTGCTTCTTACGGTTAACGATCCATAAGATAAAGTCTGGATAAAAGCCTCGCTCCTCAAAGAAACCGATGCCGCTCCCCCGGCTCAGGTTTCGAAGCAGGTACACCTCATAACCTGCTAATGAATTGTCCCTTTCCTTAGCCCAATATTCCTTGAGATCACGGACGAACTGGGCTTCACTTTCATTAAGACCGGGAGGAACCATTTTGATCTGATCCTCATATTCGAGGAGCAACGGCTGATAAAGGTGCCTGTCGAAATATATGCGCGGCAGTCTGTGGTTTTCTTCCCGATAAAGTTTCTCCGCGTCGTCAATAAGAGCCCGGATAGCCAATACCAAATCTTTCTTGGACCGCTGTATCTTTACCACATACTCCGGCCTGGCTTCCTTCACCTGTCTTCCGAAACTGATATTCGGATCGCGCTCGCTCAGCGTCTTATAAACCATCTGCCCCGATTCCCATTGTTCCCTCTTTACGCGATAGAAGTCGTCCGAATACTTCCTGAGTATATTAGTCACAGCCTCTTGCAGAAGTATCCTGCCGCCGAATGCCGTCGGTCTAACGACAGACTCGTCGGCGACCAGCTGGTAAAGCCGCGTTCCCTTTTCGGTTTTGTGTTTGATAATTTTCTTCACGGCATCCCGCGGAATTATCAGATTATCGAGGCATTTGCGCTGCTTGTACTCAAGAAGGTCAATGTAAGCTTGTTCCCAATCCACGAGCTGCAGAGTCTCATCCGGAATAGCCACCTCACGTCCCGCGCGACCTGCCGTTGACAGAAAGCCAGGCGGGCCGCTTTGGATCGTCTCGACCTTCATCGATATGTCCACGCGCACCTGAACCGCCGGATCGGGACTCAGCATGACAGCCGTTCCGGTCTCGAAAATGCGGCTCTCCGGCACGCGCGGCATAAACAGGCCTTTTCGCAAAAACTCTTTGTTTGTCCGCACGAAAAGGGGCAACTCGACTGCCTCTTCGGTCTCCACTCCCTCCTTCTCCAGATACTCGCGGAATTGACCCATATAATTGGCCCGCACGGCAAAGATGTTCAATGTCTCAAGGTGGCCGATGTGCGGCGGATGGGCACCGTCAAGCGCCGAACTTCTCTTCAGGCTGAGTCCTCTCCCGCGCAGGCGCACGCCCCGCCCGAACAATTGGATAATTTGCGAACCCTCCTGACGGCCGATGTTGAGCAATCCCATGGCCGAGACACGCCAGGAATTCCAGCCTTCCATGAATTTCTTGGAACCGATGAGGATTTCGATTGTTGTATCCGGCTTGGCGATGTTCCCGAAGAGCGAGCTGCTGATGGCGTCTTCTTCGAGCACCATCCCGGAGCCGTCTTCTTCCACGAGCTTCTTGAATGCGCCCGTATCGCCAATATAGATGAGCCCGAAATATTCCTCCGCGCCGCCCGCCCTAAGGCCAATTTCTCCGGCGCTGCCGCGGATATCACACAGATGCAAAGCGCCCGGCGTGGGAGCGTGAAACACCTTACCAAGAATATCCTGATACACATCTGCCGGAGAAAGGCCGCTTTCCTGGAGATAGCTAAACTTGCCCGCAAAAACGTCCACGCCATCAGGGGTGGTTAGACCGCTTTTGCCCTGGATCAATCTCTCGATAGTCTTAACAACCCAGCGGCGTTTGTTCTCTAATACATGATGTAAAAAGCGAACCACTGTCAGGACATCGCTTCTCTTCTCTTTATCCTCGGTATAGACCGCGTTCACGGTGCTTCCAATAAAAATCCACAGCGGTCGCTCCAGATTATAGGGATGCAAGACATTTGCCTTCTCTTCGAAAATACATTGCTGCTCGCAAAACGAAAGCAGATTTCCCAGGAGCAACGTCTCCGTTTGTTCTTCTGTCGTCTCCTGTTTGAGATTCAGGACGCGGAAATCCTTCCCGTAGCCGTCGCCGTGAAAGTAGCGGTAGGAATAATCGAAAACTATCGCCTTCCCGTACTCTGCCGTAAGCAAGTCGTTCCGCGCCGCGGTAAGGGCCTGGCCGAATGTGGCGCTGTATTCGAAGGTAAAGCCCGTCTCTCCAAGTTCATCGCGATATTTGCGCCAGACCTCGCCGCCCGAGCCTTTATGGCCCTCATCCACAAAAATCAGGTTATTGCCCTCAAAAGCTTCTACCGGCACGGTCACCCCGCCGCCGCGCTTTTCTTCTACCAGCTTCGTAATCTCGATGACCCGGACGGTATTCTTCGCTGCGAGACCGAGCCCGCTTTCGTTCAGGTCGAAGCGCCGGGCAGGAATATCCGAGGCCGCAAGTTCCCCCAGGTGTTGCTCGGTCATGCCCTCATTCGGCGTGATGAGCAAAATGTTGTCCAGTGGACTGGTGTTATAGTAGAGGAACTGCCTGTAGTTGAGGTGCATGATCAGAGTTTTGCCGCTTCCGGTAGCCATCCAGAAGGCCAGTTTTCTGAGATCTTCCTCAGTAAAAGAAGTATCCAGGGGTTCACCGGGAAGGCGCCCGGCGTTTCGCACTGCGACAAACGCATTCAGCGAACGGAGCATCTCGGCCTGGCGACAGAAGTAATAGTCAAGAAAGAGTTCCGTATAGAGCGCGGCGAGGTGTTGGAAGTAGCGCAGAGTGACCGGCTCGGGCCGGCGGGCATTCATCGCCTGCAAATGGGCTCGGATGTTATCATCATGACGGGCCAGCTCCCCCGGCGGGATTTTGACCTTATCACCTCTTGCCATCAGCCGGTGATACACAAAACTCCGTCCTGACGAATCGAATCCCTCAGCGGTCCCTTTCATGTCGGCCAGAAGGTCCCGGTTGCGCTCGTAGCCAAAGAGATCGTTCATCCAGGCCAGCAAAACGAGGCGCTCTTCGAGCTTAACATACTGCTGGATGCCGTTCGGCATAATTTATTCCTCGCCCAAAGCCGCGGAAAGAATCTGCACAAGCGGCGGAAGGTCTTCTTGTACCGTCTTCCAGAGGACATCCAGGTTGATGTCAAAATAGGCATGGACGAGACGGTGACGCATACCGACAATATCGTCCCAGGGAATATCCGGCAGGTTTTGCCGCGTTTCCTCCGATATCTGATAGGCGGCTTCCCCGATGATCTCAATGTCCTTGACCAGGGCAAGGGTCAGTTTCCGGTCATTGTCCAGATCCTCGCGGCGGCTATCTTTAATGAAAGCGACGGCTTCACAAGTTGCATCTAACATATGCCGCAGGCGGACAAGGTCATCCTTGCGCATACTGCACCTCCGCCTCCTTCATCACCTCTTGACGGAAATACCGGCTCAGGTCTTCCGGTGTGCGCAAATCCACCTTGCGCCCCAGGACGATTGATAATTCGCGTTCCAGGCGCGCCATTCCAAACAGGCCGGGGATATGGTCCGGTTCGAACTCGACCAGAATGTCAATGTCGCTGGACTCATTGAAATCAGCGCGTAAGGCGGAACCAAAAACCGCCAGGCGGCGGATGTGATTTCGCCGGCAAAACCCGGCAATTTGTTCTTTTGGAAGCTCTATTCTCATACCCATCGTTATCCCTCCATCCCCGCGAACATGCTGGCTTTGAAGATCGGCTCCAGGGCGCGAGCGTTCGGGATGAGAGAATCGCCGTTGACGAAAACTTCGTCCGCGCCCTCGGTAAGTTTCTGCTTGGTCACGAATTTCTTATCCCGCTCGAAGTCGGATTTCTGCCAGCCATCGGTGTCGCGCCAGATCACGGCGATGTCCCTGTGGTCGATCCTGCCGCGGTGCACAAGGTAGCGTCGTTCCCCGTCCTTATAAACGCGGCGCGTCCGAACATGCAGGCCGAGCAAGTAATTGAACGTTTCAGGAATGTCAACCAGCTTCTCTCTGGTCTGGCCGTCGGCATGGATGTGCAATTTGTACTGAAACGGGAGGACTAATTTCTCCACATTAAGCAATGTTTCGCTTGCCCGCGACTCCCATTTGAGCATGTACTTGAGAAAATAATCATCAAATTGGATTGCCTTTTGGCCGGAGGCATCGTCAAAAGCGATGTTGTTCAACGCGTCTTCGTAGGACTCGAGGCGGATGTACTTGACTATGCGCGGGCTGCGCTCCGCCTCGTCGCGCGTCGCGGGGCGCTTTGGCTTCCCGTCTTTCCATTCAGGCGTGAAGGTGACCTTCTTGATGCGAGGCAAAAGCACCGTGTCGAAGTAATCGGCCATCTCCACGAGAATAAACTTGCGCCTCCCCCCATCCTCTCGGTTGAGGTTAATGACTGCGTGGCCGGTGGTACCAGAACCAGAGAAGAAGTCAATAATTATTTCTCCGCTGTCTACTGAGTAGCGCATCACTTTTTCAACTAAAGTAGGCGGTTTCGGAGTAGGATAGATTTTTCCAATGCCAAACAAATCTCTGAGTAGCTGTGATGCGTCTTCATTTGTGCCAGCATCATCCCATACACTCCTAATATTTACACCACCATGATCTTTCAGAAATCTCTTTTTCTTTGGTTCTTTTAATTCCAGATCATTTCCCCACCAGACAAGGTTCTGTGTAACATTCTCGTCATGGGTCTCCGGAGAGCAACCCCATACGCGTGGCGAATCGCTGTAAGTGTCAGGATATATCTTTTCTTTAGTTTTTGGATGAACTATCGCGTAGTACAAGTTGGGTCTTTCAGCTTTTGTCCACTTAGATCGGCAATCTCCTGGCGCCCAATCTCCCCGTGGATCATTGTCTGGATTGGAATACGCTTTTCTTTGTTCTTTTGTCAGCCCCGCTCGTCTACATATGGTATCTACAGTTTTTTTGTAGATCAGAACGTTGTCATGAGTAAACGCGAAGTCGGGTTTATTGTCTCCTGTTGTTTTTTTCCAAGCAATGTTTCCGACAAATGTTTCTTCTCCAAAAACGACACTCATGAACTGCACGGCACGGTGAACTTCGTTATCATCAAGGTTTATCCAAAGGGTACCGTTTCCTGATGATAAAAGACGTTGCGCCGTTCTCATGCGGTCGTTCATCATGGATAACCAACTTGAATGGCGATAATTATCTTTGT
>JBBILQ010000053.1:0-19527 GCA_037444845.1 Candidatus Aminicenantota bacterium
CCCAGGGGAGGGGCCTGCTTTCTGGCATAATTTGTGAATAGGTCAGGCTAACTAAGGGAAATTAGAGAGAGAAATTGAGTAAACGGGTAAGCTGTCCCCATTTTTTGGGGGTCAGCCGCCGGAGAGGGTCTCGATGCGGTGCTGGAGCGTGGAAATACGGTGATTGATGACGTCGATCTCGGAGTAAAGGCTAGTGAGGTCCTGGTTGGCCACGCGGGTTTGCTCCAACAGCCGGCCCAGTGAGAGGAACAGTGTTTCTTCCTGGGCTTCGATGTCCTTGAGCCGGTGCTCGATTCTTTCTTTTAGCCTTTCCTGATGCCGGATGGCTCTCTCCAACTCGCGGCGTTTGGCCTTGGCTTCTGAGTCTATATCCTTGAGGGTGTCCTCGAATTCGTCGATTTTTTTCCTTATTTCCTCTTTTTCCCGCCTGACCTCGGCCACCTGCCTCTCCCTTTCCCTGTCCTTGAGGGTTTTTTTGAGCGCTTTCTCCTCGCCCTTCTTCCTCCTCATGAGCTCGTCAAAAGGCGATTTTTCTGTCTTCTGCTTCTCTCTTTTTTCACCGTGGAGGCGGGTCGAAGCTTCGAGCTCTTTGTGAAGCCTTTCGATCTCAGCGAACGCCTTTTTCCATTCCATCTGGCTGGCGTTTCTTTTTTCGAAGAGCCTGGCCAGCTCTGTCCTGATGAGATCGCTTCCCTCGACAGGGATGTCCTCGGCCCAAGCTTTTTCTCCCAGCTGCCTCAGCAGCTTTCCCCTTTTTTGATTTTCTTTCTTCAGTTGAAACTTGAGCCGGAAGAGCAGAGACCTTCGCCTGGCACCGGCTAAAAAGGAGCTCAAACGCACCCGGAGCTGCTTGTCGCGCAGGAAGATGAAGACAACAAGGAGCATGATGATGCAGAGAAGAAACCAGAACAGCCAGTAGGGTAAGCCCTCCCGCTGCAAAGACGGCTGAGCCTGGAAGGCGATGATCTCCAATAATCCTCCTTGGCTCGGTTTGGCCTGGAGGGGCCAGGCTTCTCAGGTGCTTTTTTAATTACCCTGAAACGCCGGATTTGTCAACAATTTTTTGGCTCTCTGATGAAAATGGGGGACAGCTTATCTTTTTGCTTTTTTTCTAATTTCTTGTGGGGGAGGAGCGTATTTTCAAAGGATGAGGGAAGCGGAGCCTGAGCGCATTCCTTTTAGCTTCGCTGTCGGAAAATCCGAAATTTTGGATGGACCAGTCGATGAGGAAGAGGGCGGCGGGGAGGTTCTCGCGGAATATCGTCTGGATATCCTTCTCGAGGTTGAAAAAGCCTCCCTGAAGATGGTCGAGGGGCGGAAGCTCGATCGTGAAAGAGGGGATTCCGGCTGTCCCGAACGTCCAGTCGTCCGTGGTGCCGTTAGTGAGGTAAAGCTTTGCGCCGGCCTGGCCAAACTCATAGAGACGGCCGTTCACGGGCTCCATAAGGGCCGACATCCGACTGGCGATCTGTCGAAGAAGCGAGTCTTTGGTCGAGGGCGTCACGGTGTATCCCCAGGGATAAAGGATGACCTGCGAGTAGCTATGATAGCTAATCATCGCCTGGAAGCTTTTCTGGAGAAAGAAGTCGCGCACAGCCCTTGTTTCCGGCTCGGAGAAGGCCGCGGGGCCTCGGTAGACGGCCGAGCCAGGCTCGGGGCTTGACCCCTTGTTATCGTAGCCCCAGAGGTAGCCGTAGTTCCTGTTGAGGTCAACGCCGTAGCTTCCGTCGGCGTTCAGGCGCCTGTTTTTCCGCCAGTAGCGGTAATAATGAATCGTGTATTCCAGGCCGTCCGGGTTGACCAGGGGAACAATCCAGATTTCACTCTGGTTGACAAGCCTTCGGACCTCAGCGTCCGTGCCATAGTTTTCGAGAAGATGTTTTCCCAAAAAGTAGGGGACCTCGACCGATATCCACTCCCTGGCGTGATGGCAGCCGAGAAAAAGGACTTCGGCCTCTTCCTCGTCCAACGTGACGTTGTCGCTGATTTTGAGGGCGTAGATGTTCCTCTTCTCAAGGCTCGATCCGATGGTGTAAAGCTTTGCCAGGGCAGGATAAGCAGCCTGCAGGCTTTCGAGGTCAGCTTCGAGCTCTTTATAAGAATGGTATTCGCCGTTAATGCTGCTCAAGACGGAAAGTTGAGGATACGTCAGCGCTGGAAACTTATGAGTCTCGAAAAAATAAGGGACAGCGGAGCTGTCGAGGCTTCTGAGGTCCTGCGGCCGGGCGAGGGCGTAGATGCGGCCCTCCCATTCGAAGAGACAATCGAGGTCGAGCTCGCGGAGCGCGGAGGCGAATTCTTCCGATTTCTCGACGCTGATGATGCTGAGGTCTTCGCCGCGAGCGGTCTGGCCGCTCATCGGCGCCGGTACCAGCGCCAGGCAAAAAAGAACAAGAAGCATAGCCTTTTTTCTTGTGACCGTTACTTTCATTTTATTGTTACCACCAGGCGTTCCAAAAAAGTCTCTTCAAATTGCTGCGAAAGAACGTGTGGCGCTGCGCATGTCGCCGCAACGCCCGCAGCGCATCGTTGGGCTTAGCTGTCATCGCGGGCCTCCCAAGGAGGCGTGGCAAGGCCATCCCCGTAGGGCTGCTTTGTCGCTCCGCTTTTAGCAACGACAGGACCCGTTTATTCAACCACATTGCAATCATGAGTTATCATAGCTTCAAGGTCAGGGAGAGCGTCATTCTCCGCGTTGTGAGAGAGTTGCCCGACCCTTTCTCCCGGCCGAAGGAAGCTCCAAAATCAAGCTGAACGATACTCCAATAAAAACCCGCTCCGGCCGAAAAGTATGTGTAGGAAGATCGCGGCTCTTTCATTGGCTGCATGTCGTAGCCAACCCCAGCCCTGATGGGGATAGCCCCCTCCTTCTTGAACAGCCTGACCGGCGCCGCATATTCCGCTCCCAGGCTCGCCTTTATCGTGTTTTTGAAATCCCGCCCTGATTCTTCATCGAAATAGTCCACCCGGTAACCGGCCCAGTTGAAGAAAGCAACGTCCGCTGCAGCCATGAGCCGCGGCAAGAACCTGTAGCTTGCTCCCAGGCCGGCCACAAACGGCTGCTTGTAGGTGTTTGTGGCTTCGCCGTCGATCCTGATGTTCGTCCCTGTGGATGACGAGTCATAGACAAGCTCACTTTTGGCCGGCGCTTTTTTCTTGTGGGCGGTCCGGCCGACAACCGCCAGGTCTAACTTTTCAGTGACGCGGATAACGACCCCAGCGTTGGCATAAAAACCTGAAAATTCCTGTTCCTTGGAGTCGCTGATGGTAACGCCGCTCGTTAGCCACTCTTCCTCAATTTCTCTCGAAAACTCCCCTGAAAAGAAGGTCAGCCCGACCCCTGCCTGGATGCGGCCGCTGACCTTTCTGGCCAGAGCGAGGCTGAAATTCCTCAGCAGCCCGGTTTGATGAAAGTCGAGGGTGTAGGCGAGCACGTTGCGATAATAATAATCGTAGTTCACGCGGGGACGGTCGTATATTTCAGAGAGATAGACGGCGAGGCCGATGGCCCAGCCTTTGCTCTGGAAACTGATGCCGGCAAAGTCTAAGGCATAGAGGCCAAGAGATAGATTGTCTTGTGTTGAGAGGACGCCCGTGTTGACGATGGAGAATTTATAGAGGGAAGTGGACGAGGCGGTGCCGCTCAACGTCACCGTGAAACGGGGGAGGCTGAGGAGAAGAGCCGGGTTGGCGAGCGCCGATGCGCTGTCCGAGGCAAGGGCGAATGACGTGTCGGCGCGTCCAAGGGACGAAGCGGTTTGAAACCCGAAGATATTCCAGGTCCGGAGCGGCGCCTCATCCTCATACTGGCCGAGGACGAGCTGGGCCGGGGAGCGTGGTGGGAAAGAGAGAACGACGGCCAGAGCCACAAGACTTGCGAGGGCGCTACGCTTGGCCATAACGATAGACATTGATTCTACCACCTTTGTCTCTTTTTGTAAAAATAGGAAAATAGGGGGACAGCATACGTAATTACCTAAATTTGAGAGCAAAGTCCCTATCACCAGCCCAACCAGCAAATTTGCAAAATAGAGGGAAGGTATGCTATAGAATAACTCTTTTAGCGCGAAGAAATGCCGATGAAAAAAGAGCACGGACGGATGATCAAAATCACTGCCACCGGGTTCTATGCGCCCGACAAGATCCTGACCAACGCCGACCTCGAGAAAATGGTCGACACGACAGATGAGTGGATCGTCACCCGGACGGGAATCAAAGAACGGCGGGTCGCTGCTGACGATCAGGCTACTTCCGACCTCTGCCTGGAAGCCGCCCGCCGGACCCTCCGGAAGGGCAACTTCGAAACCAAGGACATCGACCTCATCATCGTGGCGACTTCTACACCCGATACGCTTTTTCCCTCCACAGCCTGCTGGGTGCAGCAAGGGCTTGAGGCTAATCATGTCGCCGCGTTCGACATAAGCGCCGGCTGCACGGGCTTCCTCTACGGGATGATCCTGGCTGAGGGCTTGCTCCTGAACGGGATAGCCAGGCGCATCCTCCTTGTTGGCGGCGAACTCCTGACGAAGATCACAAACTGGCAGGACCGCTCGACCTGCGTGCTCTTTGGCGACGCTGCCGGCGCGGTCGTCCTCGAGGAAAGCAACGACGACTCGGGCATGCTTTCGCATTACTGGAGTGCTGACGGGTCGCTCGGTAACCTGCTCATCATGCCGGCCGGCGGAACGCGAATGCCCGCCTCGGCGCAAACTGTGGCCGATAACCTCCATTGCCTCCAGATGAAAGGGAATGAGGTCTTCAAGCATGCTGTCAAGCGCATGGGCGAGGCTGCGGTCGAAGCCCTCAGCAAAGCGGGCCTGAAAAAAGAGGACGTCAATTGGCTCATTCCGCACCAGGCCAACACGCGGATCATCGAAGCCACAGGGAAGAGGGTCCATCTTCCGCCGGACAAAGTCTACGTCAATATCCAGAGGTACGGGAACGTCTCCGTGGCCTCGATTCCCATAAGCCTCCACGAGCTCTGCGAGGATGGGAAGCTCAAAAAAGGGGACATCGTCCTCATGGACGCCTTTGGCGCCGGGTTCACCTGGGCCGCCGTCGTCTACCGCTGGTAACCGCCATTTATTGGAGGACGGCCGTGAGGTGGGAGAAGTAGCCTGTAAGCAGGGCCGCGCCCACGACGATGAGAAGCACGCCGCCGGCGATGGCGATCGCCCTGAAGTGCTTCCGGATCGACTGGAAATACTCGAAGAAGCGGTGGATGAGAAAGCCGGCGACAAGGAAGGGGAGGCCCAGCCCGGCCGAATAAAAGGCTAACAGGATTACTCCCTTTACGACACTCTGAGTCGTGGCCGCCAACATCAGGATCGACCCCAAGATTGGCCCGACGCAGGGCGTCCAGCCAGCGCCGAACGCCATGCCCACGACGAGAGTGCCGAACAACCCTAAAGGCTTTTTCTCAAGATGCACCGCCCTCTCCCGGTCCAAGAAGCGAAGCCTTAGAATCCCGGCAAAATGAAGCCCCATCAGGATGATGAAGAGCCCGCCGATGACTTCCACCCAGCGGATGTTTTTGGCCATGAACTTGCCGATGAAGGTAGCCGATGCGCCGAGAGCGATAAAAATCAATGAAAACCCGAAGACGAAAAAAAGCGCGCTGAGGATGACTTTTCGCCTGACACGCCGGACGCTCTCCTGGCTCGAAAGCTCCTCGATCGATACGCCGGAGATGAAGGCTATATAGGACGGGACGAGAGGCAGAACGCACGGCGAGAGGAAAGACAGCAGCCCTGCCGACAGGGCGGCCACGAGCGATATGTTTTCTGCGCCCGACATAATCTTAGAACGTTTGTGTCAGGATGGCTCAGAGGCGTACTGGCTGAAATATTTCAGGAGCGTCGCTTTGTTCATCAGGCCGACCTGTTTGTGGCGGATACGACCATGTTTGTCTATGATGATGGTCGTTGGGATGAACTGGCCGGGTTCGTAGTCATCGATAAGCCGCTGCGTTTTCGACCTTGATTCCAGGACGACCGGATAATTGATCTTGTATTTCTCGACAAAGGCGATGACGAAGTCCTTGCTCTTAGTGTCCAAGGAGACGCCGAGGATTTCCAGGCCTTTGTCCTTGTTTTCTTTATAGGCCTCGACAAAATCAGGGATCTCTTCCCGGCACGGTGGACACCACGTCGCCCAGAAATTGAGGAACAGGACTTTGCCCTTGTAAGCGGAAAGAGAGATTGTCTTGCCGGCGAGGTCGGTCAGCTCAAAATCGGGGGCATAAACGGGATTTCCCTGGCTGTTGGCTGTGCTCCCCGCGGCGGGCCCGGCGGCCGTATGAGCTGCAGAAACCAGCAAGGTCAGGAAACCGAAGAAGGTTAACGTCGCCAGTCTATTTTTCATCGGGCTATCCTTTCAGAAGCAATTGGATCGCAAGTTAGCTTCTTGAGAAAATCTTGCCGCATTCAATTTACCATCCGCCCGAAAAATAATCCAGGGCGAATTCCTTGGGCCATGCTTGCGGCTTACTGCGCTTCAGCGCGGCGCAGAAGCCGCTCCCAGTTGCGGTCGACTTCTTCCTGGATCATCTTGATGTGCTCTTCGGTGAGGTGATGGAAGCGGCCCTGGAGCCTCAAATAATCGTCGATCGGCTTCTTTTCCCGCGGTCGGATGTTGATCGTGTATTTTTCGCCGGACTCGACCTCGTAGAGCGGGAAGCTGCAGCTCTGGACGGCCATCCGGGCCAGCTTGATCGTGTCCTCAGGCCTGCTTTTCCACCCCGCCGGGCAAGACGCGTAAATATGCAGGAAGCGCGTGCCCTTAATTTCCTTGGCCTTCTTCGTCTTCTTACAGAGGTCTTCCGGATAGCCGATGCTGGCGGTGGCCTGGTAGGGGATGCGGTGGGCGGCCATGATGGCATCGATGTCTTTTTTCGGCCTCTTCTTGAAATGCTTCACCGGCGTTGTCGTTGTCCACGCGCCGAAGGGGGTGGCACTCGACCGCTGGTTGCCCGTGTTCATGTAGGCTTCGTTGTCGTAGCAGATGTAGAGGATATCATCGTTCCGCTCGGCCGCGCCGCTCAGTGCCTGGATACCGATGTCGAAGGTGCCGCCGTCGCCGGCCCAGGCGACGACGGTCGTTTCGGTGTCGCCGACCATCTCGAGCCCCGCCTTGAGCCCGGCCGCCGACGACGCTGCCGTCTCGAAAGCGCAGTGGAAGATAGGGACGTCGAGGCTGGTATAGGGGAAGGGCCCGTCGATGACTGCCCAGCAGCAGGCAGGGATGCACAGGGCCGTTTTCTGGCCGAGCGCCTTGAGGACATAGCGCATGGCCAGAGTGGCGCCGCAGCCCTGGCAGGCCAGATGGCCGGAGCTCATCAGCTCTTCGGCCGGCAGGCTTAGCTTCATCGTCTTTTCTTTCTTCTCTTTCAATGGGGCTTCGCTTTTCATTTTTTCACTCCTATCCAGATGATCTCCTCGTCCGCTTTGTCCCTGGCCAGCGCCGCCTCCGCAATCTCCTTGAAGGTTTCGGGCGTTATGTCCCTGCCACCGAGTCCGGTGATGAACCCGAAAACGGGCACGCCGTCGCTGTGCCCGTAGAGAGCCGATTTGACCTCCTGGTAGAAGATGCCGTGAAGGCCATAGCAGATATTCCTGTCGACGACGGCCACTTTCTTTGCCCGGCCGAGAATCTGGCGCACTTTCTCGAAGGGAAAGGGCCGGAACACCTTGATGCGCAGGTTGCCGGCCTTGATGCCCGCCTCCCGCAGCTCGTCCACGGCGACGCGGGCGGTGTATCCGGCTGTGCCGGAGGAAACGAGGATGAGATCAGCATCCTCGCAACGATAATCCTCAACCTGGCCGAGATACCGGCCGAAAAGTTTCTCGTAATCACGGCCTGTTTCTTCGATGAGAGCGGGCACTTTCTCCATGTTTTTCTGAAGCTTATAGCGGATCTCAAAATAATGATCGGGCGAGGTCAAGCCGCCGAAAGCATGCGGGTCGGAGGGAGTCAGACGAATGGGCGGGTTAAAGCGCGGAAGGAAAGAATCGACCTTGTCTTGGTCGGGGATGTGCACGACCTCAAAGGTATGCGAGAGCGCGAAAGCGTCTAAGATGACCATGCTCGGGATGAGGAGCGCCTCCGACACCTTGAAAGCCTGGATGACCGTGTCCAGCACCTCCTGGTTCGATGAGCAGTAAAACTGAATCCAGCCCGTATCGCGCTGGGAGAGGCTGTCGTTCTGGTCGGCCCAGATGTTCCAGCCTGGAGCCAATGCCCGGTTGATGTTCCCCATGACAACCGGCAACCGTCCGTACGAGGCCCAGTGGAGAAGCTCGTGCATCAGCGTCAGGCCGTGCGCTGAAGTCGCAGTGAAAGTGCGCGCGCCGGCGAGCGAGGCGGCGATGCAGGCGGCCATGGCCGAGTGTTCGGATTCGACCTTGATAAATTTGGCGTTGAGTTCGCCTGAAGCGCACATCTCCGAGAGGAGCTCGACCACCTGGGTCTGCGGAGTGATCGGGTAGGCGGCGATGACCTGAGCGCGGCTGAGCGAAGCACCCCAGGAGAGGGCGTGGTTTCCCATGATGACTTTTTTCATTTTCGTTCCTCCACCATGGCGATGCACTTGGTCGGACACTCCTCGGCGCAGATGCCGCAGCCCTTGCAGTAGTCGTAGTCGATGACCGGAAACTCGTTCTCGATGAAGATGGCCACGTCCGGGCAGAACTTCCAGCAGATGCCGCACTGGATGCAGTCGGCCAGGTTCATCTCCGGCCGGATGTTGCGCCAGGCGCCGGTCTTGTTAAAAAGCATCGAGCCCAGCGAAATCGGCATCAGGGGGACGTCTTTCTCTGATTCAAAGATGATTTTTCCCGCTTTTTTCTTTTGTTTCATTTCCGTCCTTTCCAGAGGTACTTGAATGGCGGTGAAACCGGCACGAATTTGGAGCTGTTTGCGCGAAAAAAACGCAATTTCTTTAATCTCAATCTATTTTGACTTAAAATGCTAATCACTACTATTACTATATATTATATAGGATTAGTCAATTATTTTTAAGCCCTATGCCGCCAATAACCATAATTGCAGAATCGCTGACCCGTTGTATCGCCAATAATTCTGTTGCAAATCTCTTTCCCGCCCCATTGCCTCTTCATGGGCGACCCCACCAACTGTGTCGTTGCGAGGAGCTTTGCGACGAAGCAATCCCATTCTATAGCAACCTATCGGCGCGCTCATAGGCTTCTCGAGCGGCGGCGACGTTATCTTCGAGCTTGATGGAGATTCCTTCCTTAATGGCGGCGACGAGCGAGTCGAGCTTGGCGAGGTTTAAGATCCTGATCACAGCGCCGACGATAGCCGTGTTGACGATGGGCGCGACTAAGGTGCCCAGCTTGTGCTTTACAGCAATCTCGGTCGCCGGAACTGTCGCCACCCTGTACTTGTTCGGGAACTTGAACTCCTCGGGCTTCTTGTCGCTGTTGATGATGATGACGCCGCCGTCCTTGAGCCCTTCAGTGACGTCGATGGCATCGACAAGCGTTGGTTCGACGACGACGATGTGGTCGGGGGTGTAGATGCGGCTCTTGTCGTAAATGGGCTTATCGTCGATTCGGATGAAGGCAAAGACGGGAGCTCCCCGCCTCTCGACCCCGAATTCCGGATAGGCCTGGACGTAGTTTCCTTCTTTGGCTAACGCATCGGCGAGCACCTTGGAGGCAACGACCGTCCCCTGGCCGCCGCGGCCGTGGAATCGAATTTCAATCATCAGCGTCTCCTCCGCTTAGAGCTCGAACTCCATGACCCGGTGGGCATGGCACTCGATGTTGACGGCGGCCGGCATCGAAGCGATGTGGCAGGGGTAAGCTTCGACGTGGACGGCCAGGGCCGTGATCCTCCCGCCCATGCCCTGCGGCCCGATGCCCAGGTTGTTGATTTTCCCGAGAAGGCGGCTCTCCATGTCAGCGTAGAAGGGGTCGGGGTTGTGCGAGCCTAACGGCCGCCGGAGCAGGGCCTTCTTGGCCAGGAGCGCCGAGTACTCGAAATTGCCGCCCACGCCGACGCCGACGACAATCGGCGGGCACGGGTTTGAGCTCCCCTTGTCGGCTGTCTCGACCACGAAATCTTCGATCCCCTCGAGGCCCGCGGCTGGAGCGAACATCCGGACGGCGCTCATGTTCTCGGCGCCCCCGCCCTTGGCGATGAAAGTGAGCTTGAAGGCATCGCCCGGGACAAGCTCCCAGTGGATGTAAGCAGGGGTGTTATCGCCCGTGTTCTTGCGGCGGACCGGGTCCTCTACGACCGATTTGCGGAGGTAGCCTTCCTTGTAGCCGAGGCGGGTCCCCTCGGTGATGGCCTCGCGGAGGCTTCCGAGGCCGTCGTCTTTATCGAGTTTCACGTCCTCGCCGAGCTCCACAAAGAACACGGCCAGACCCGTATCCTGGCAGAGCCCTAACTTTTCCTGGCGGGCGATGTCGGCATTCTCTAACATTTGGTTGAAGACTTCTTTTCCGGCTGGCGATTCCTCTTTTGCGGCCATTTCTTTGATGACTTTGAGGACGTCGTCCTGGAGCTCGAAATTGGCTTCCTGGACAAGGTTTTTTATCCTGTCCCTGACTTCGGATAATTTTATGATTTTCACAAAATACCTCCTAAGGATGGGCTATGATAGCCGATCTATAATAGCTATGCCATATGAGCTGAGCCATGATAGCGGCGAGTGACGTTTTAGTTTAGGACTGTCCTCAGGTGGTGTCAAGAAAAAATGAAAAACGGGCATTTCATGGCGCTGATTTTTTCCCTTCCAGAAGCCACTGCCACAGAGGCACGAGTCGAATGGTTTTTCCTCTGAATTTCTCAATCCCGTTTCTCTCCGATGTAATGACCAGCATTTCCGAGCACTTAAGCTCCCGGCCCGCTCTCACGAGCGATTTGAACTCCCTTGCCCGAACATTGTAATCCTCCAGGTCCAAACACACCTGGATCAACTCGACGACCGAAGCACCTTTCTTCAGTACGAAATCGACTTCCTTGCCGGAATAATCCTGCCAGTAATAGATCTCGAGGTCGGGCTCGCGGCTCATGCGTCTAAAAAGCTCCACGGCGACAAGGTTTTCATAAAGCCTGCCCATATCCACGGATCCCCGTCCTGCCAAGCTTTTGATCAAGCCCGTGTCGATCGCATAGACCTTGCGCGGAGCGATGCTTTTTTCTTTGGCTTTGAAGGAGAATTTTTCGATCTGCAAGACGAGATAACTCTCTTCCAAAAAGGAAAAATAGTTTTGGGCCGTATGGACGCTCTTGAACCCGAAGACGTTTTTCAATTTGGTAGACGTCATCCGGCAGGAAAAATTGGTAAGGAGATAATGAGACAACTCCCGCAGCGCCTTGATGTACTTGACCCGATGGCGGAGCAGGATATCGCGGGTGAGGATCGATGTATAGAGCGACGAGAGATATCTCCTGGGATCCGGTTCCTTGTAGGTTTCGGGAAAACCGCCGATGGAGATGTACCGTTCGAGCTCTCTCCGGATCTGGGCTGTTTTCTCCGTCGTCAAAGGGGCATCCCCGGGCTCGAACCCGAAATATTCCAGGAACTCGCGGAAGGAAAAAGGGAAAAGCTCGAGTGCGAAGTGCCGCCCCGTCAAATGCGTCGCCAGCTCCCGGCCGAGGAGCCGGGCGTTGCTCCCCGTGACGATGATGTTGAAACCGGACCTTTTCAGGCGGTTGACGAACAGCTCCCAACCCTCGACGTTCTGGACCTCGTCGAGGAACAGAAATTCCGGCTTCCCATGGATTTCATAGAATGCCTGGAGGACGAGGTTCAAATCTTCTTTGCGCAAACCTGCCAGGTTCTCATCATCGAAATTGGCATAGGCGAATTCCCTGCCCTGGAGAAGCTGGAGGCAAAAGACTGACTTTCCCGCCCGCCTGGGGCCGGTGATGACCTTGATCTGGTCCGAACCCGGGAGTTTCCCGTATATTTCCAGGTTTTCTCTCGGGATGATCTTCTCGGTGCGGAAGACGTTCTCGAGCTCGGCCTTCTGGTCGATGATCGCCTGCTTGATCCTTAAATATTCCATATTACTGCTCAATATTATTTGTTTTTGTGCAGTATATTTAATAAATCTCCTTTAGTCAAGCCCTTCATTCATTTTTTCTTCAATCCGGCCAGCCGGTTGCGGGCGTCCTCGACTTCGGGGAGGCCCGGGGCGGCGTCTTTCCCTTTGGCAAGAAGTAAAGGGAACAGAGGACTCACTCTTTTGGGCCCAGGCTTCCTGATTAAACCAAAGACTGCCTGCAGCTCCCCGCTTAATAAGCCGAAAACGGCCGACGGGGTTTACTGCCCCCAAATTTGCCCAAAATTTGATTATTTAAGGTTGAGGGCGAGGAGTTTGAGCTCGGTCATTTCTTCGATGGCGTAGCGGACACCCTCGCGGCCGAACCCGCTCTGTTTCACGCCGCCGTAAGGCATGTGGTCGATCCTGAAGGTCGGGATGTCGTTGATGATGACGCCGCCGACATCGAGCCGCTCGTACGCCTCGAAGGCCTTGCGGAGGTCGTTGGTGAAGACCCCGGCCTGGAGGCCGTAGATGGAATAGTTGACGGCCTCGAGCGCCTTGGCGAAATCCTCATACGGATAGACGACGACCACTGGCGCAAAAGCCTCAAGCCATGAGATGCGCAAATCGGGGATGACATTCTCGAGGATCGTCGGCTCGAACATGGCGCCGTCCCGGCGGCCGCCGCAGGCGATGCGCGCCCCCATCCCGACCGCCTCCTCGATCCATTCCTCTGTCTGCTTGGCCGCCTCGACCGTGATCATCGGGCCGATGTCGGTGGCCTCGTCGAGCGGGTCGCCCATCTTGAGCTTTTTCGTGCGAGCTGTGAAGTCGGCCATGAACCTGTCATAAATTTTCTTATGGAGGAAAATGCGCTGGATAGAGATGCATATCTGGCCAGAGTAAGAAAAAGAGCCGGTGACGATGCGGGAAAGAGCGTACTCAAGGTCAGCATCGGGTTCGACGACGACCGCAGCATTTCCGCCAAGCTCAAGCGTCACCCTTTTCTGGTAGGCTTTTTTCTTGATCTCCCAGCCGACAGCCGGGCTTCCCGTAAAGGTCACCTTCTTGACCACATCGTCAGTGAGGAGAATTTCGGCTTCTCTGTAGCCGGACGGCAACACGTTCAGCCCGCCCTGCGGGTAACCTGCTTCAGTGACGATTTCACCTAAGAGGAGCGACGTAATAGGGACCTGGGAGGCGGGCCGCAAGATGACTGTGTTCCCGGAGGCGAGGGCAGGCGCGACTTTATGAGCGACAAGATTCAGCGGGAAGTTAAACGGCGAGATGGCCGTGATGACGCCCACCGGGAACCGGCGCACCAGGCCCCACCGCCGCGCCGTCGCC
Organism: Candidatus Aminicenantota bacterium; assembly: GCA_037444845.1. Classification (GTDB taxonomy): domain Bacteria; phylum Acidobacteriota; class Aminicenantia; order Aminicenantales; family UBA8522; genus JARYMI01. Next base: position 13,368 of record JBBILQ010000053.1, read on the forward strand.
GCGCTCAGGTCGAGAGGGATAAGATCGCCGCCGAGCCGCTTGGCTTCCTCGGATGCGATGTCGAATGTCATAACGGCCCTGTCTACCTCTGTCCGTGCTTCCCGGATGACCTTGCCCGACTGGAGAGTGATCGAGCGGGCCAGCTCTTCCTTGCGCTTCTCGATTCCGCGCGATATCTTCTCGAGGACGACGGCACGCTCATAGCTTGAAAGCCGGCGCGTCTTTTCGAAGGCGTTCTGAGCTGCGGCCAGTGCCTCCTCGACCTGCTCCCTCGACGCAAAATGGACTCTACCGACCACACTCTGGTCGTAAGGTGATTTTATTTCCTTGACTGTTTTCGATTCTTTCCACTGCCCGTTGATTAGAAGCTTATATTCTTTCATGCGCCTATCCTCCGCCTCCTATTCTATACAAAATCGTAAATTGGGGACAGTTTATATATTTACCGGATTTTTGAATGACGAGGGATCAAAAAACGATGTCGTTGCGAGCGAAGCGAAGCAATCTCAGCTTATTATTGCATTACGCAAAACTAATTGATGCCATCTTCTCCCACAAGAATCGTATCCATTATTTATGCGGGGCTTAATAACCTGGATTATTCACGAAATGAAGCAGAAGAAATTCCCTCTCCCAGGAGGGGAAAAGGTCGGGGTGAGGGTGACAACAAGAAAATCCCCCTTCCCTCTATCCCCTCCCGCCAGGGGAGGGGGCGTTTTATCGTATCGTGTCCCCAAAATATTAAGCCCGTATCCCATAAAATTCAGGGAGAGATGACCCAATTTTTTTAAATCGGGCTCTTGTCCCTTGAATTTTCGCGCCAGCAGTGTCCCCAGAATCTTGTGAGTTTAGTGAATTACGTATGGCGTCCCCCGAATTAACCGAGCGCAGCCAGAAACGCATGGGCCGGCATGACCAGGATATTTCCTTCGAGAATATTGAAATCAGACTTGGAAAGAAGAAGTCCCCTTCCTGCTTTCTTCAGGTGTCTAAAATTTTCGGCGCGGGTTCTTTCTCGATATTTGACTTCGATTAATTGATGAAGTTTGCCTTCTCTGAAAACTAATAAATCGACTTCATGGTCAGGCTTCCAGTAAAATACTTCTCCTCCGAATTTATTCTTCAGGTGGGCAGCGATAATGGATTCAACGAGCGCCGCCTTGTTCGAGGGATTCATCAGGTAATCCATCGTTGTTCTCCACGGCTCAGGCGTCCCCCGCGACCAGCTCCGGAAAGCTTGAAAGAGAAAAGGGTCTTTGAAGTAGATTTTTTTTTGGCTTCGAAAAGCCGGGGAGGGTCTATCCAGGCTTTGGGACTTGAAAAAAACATCCCAGAGGAAAAGAAGCTCAAGGTCTTCGGCATAATCTCTGGCCGTATCGTGCTTGCCGATATCTGTCTCTCTGGAAATATCCCTCCAGTCAAAAGGATTCCCATGCCTTTCCGTGATCCAGGTGATGATTTCTCTCAGATAGCTCTCTTTCTTTCCTATTCTGGTCACTTCTCCGATGATGGAATCTCGGTGGAGTTCATAGACAAAATCTTCAACTTTTCCTGTCTTGAGAAAAGAATTGATTGGTCTCGGGAATCCACCAGTCAATATGTACTGGGTGAAAAGAGAGGCGAGTTTTCTATCTATCACTGACATCTCGAGAATTTTTTCTTGAATGTTTTTTGAGTCCAGGCCGAAAGAGATGTAGATGTCGGGAATTTTTTCTTTCATTTCAGGGGCAAAAGCAAAGACATACTCCCTGAAAGTCAGCGGCAGAAGTTTTTTGTCAAGGCCAGCCCGCTCCCCCCTTCGTCCGGGCATCCTCTCACCGCCTTTTTTTAAATCGACAGCATTTGAACCCGTCATAATCGTCGTGATGTTCTCTAAAACGCCTTTGTCCGAAAGAGCCTTAATTGCTATCGCCCAGTCCCTGATGAATGTGACCTCATCCAGGAAAAGATAGAGCCGCTTTGACCCGAGCACAGGCTTCATGAAAGCTATGTGGCCGTCGATCATATCGATGAGCTCTTTGAAATTCCTTATCCCCGCCAGTTCGCAATCCAGATAACAAATCTGGCGGGGATCAGTGCCATTGTGCAAGAGAGCTTCGATAAGGAGTTTGAGGGTTGTCGTTTTGCCGATTTGCCTGGGACCGCGGATGATATAGACAAGATCCTCGGTAAGAAGGATTTCATCCAGAATGGCCGGATGCCACCGCAACCGGGCTTTGTAGAATTCAGAAAGGTGCTTGTCTTGCCTGATTGCAGAACGATCTGCCCACCATGGATTATGCTCGGCGGTTCGTTCAATGCTCATTTTGGCCAATCAATTGGCCAAATTTAACCAAATTTGGCCAATACAATGGCTATATTATATGTCATTACCATGTCTGTCAAGCAATTTGCTAAAATTTGGAAGGGAAAATTCAGGGACATGACCCGATTTTTTTAAATCGGGATCGGAGAAAACAGGTAAACAGGTAAGCTGTCTCCAATTTTTCTCCCCTCACTTTGGGACATGCCCTATTTATTTTCTTCTTCGAGTTAGCCTGGACTATTCACGAAATGAAAGGAAAAAATCCCCTCTCCCCATGTGGGAGAGGGTCGGGGTGAGGGGGATCATTCAAAGATTCCCCCTCCCCCCAGGGGAGGGGCCTGCTTTCTGGCATAATTTGTGAATAGGTCAGGTTAGAGAAATTGAAAATATGGGTGAACCGGGGGTCTTTCACGAATTATAAATCCCCAATTTGTTGTTAGCCTTTTATTCTATATGAATGGTAGAGGTTTTTGAGCATCACGGCGTCGGTCTCCAGGTTCGGGCTTTCGCAGATGACCATCCCGGCTGCCCCGCAGTCCTTGAGCGCCCGGATCCAGCTATCGTAATGGAAATCAGACTCCCGAAGGTCGAGATGCTTGATCTCCCCTCTACCCCCGTAGAGCACGCCGGAGATGTGGACATGAAGGTTCTGGAGGACCTCTTCGCCCAGTTTCTTTGCGACTTTCCTCAGGACGCGCTGAAAATCCCGGTAAGAATTCGCTCCTCCCTCCCGGGCGTGGATGTGAGAAAAATCGAGGCAGGGGAGAAGACCTTCGACCTCGCGGCACAGGAATAACACCTCGTCCAGCGACCCGAACTGGGCCCTCCTCCCCATTGTCTCGATTCGCAGAGTGACCGCATTCTTTTCCGCCCTGAGTATGGACAGGATTTCCCGAAGCCCGGTTTTGATGGTTCTATAAGCGTCTTCAAAGGAACTTTGTCCGTAATAGCCGCCGTGGAAGACGACGTTGCGCGCGCCGCAGACTTCAGCCATCCGGCAGGTCGCCGTCAATCTTTCCTGGCTGGCCAACCTTTTCCCTTGTTCGGGCGAGTTAAAGTTGATGTAGTAGGGGGCGTGGGCGCTCAGCCGGATTCCACGAGCTTCCGCCTTTTTTCTGATCTCCTCGGCCGTTTCGCTCCTCATCTTTATGCCCTTGACGAACTCGACCTCCAAGCAGTCGAGCCCTATCTTGTGGACGTGTTCGATGGCCGCCAATGTTGTCGAGATGGGTGCAGAGAGGGGAACCCCGGCTGTCCCGAAGAGAAGCCTTGCTGGCCTTGCGACTGCCCTCGCAGGCGACCCCTCCCCGGCCACTTCTGCCTCTCCATCCGTGCCGGGGTGCAACGCCTTCTCCGCCTCCCCCCGCGCCTCAAAAACAGGTGTCATCAGCCTTCCCACGGGAGTTGAGGAATTGGCTGACGATGCGCATGGCGCAGTATTCGCCGCACATGGAACAGGCCTTGGTTCTGGATCTCCTTCGTTTCCGGATTTCTGCGAATTTATGGGGGTCGATGACGAGTTTCTGCTGGGCGCTCCAGTCGAGCTGCTTGCGGGCCCGGGAGAGCTTGAGGTCTCGCTCCAGAGCGCCCTTGACGCCCTTGACGATGTCGGCGGCGTGGGCGGCGATCTTCGAAGCGATGAGGCCGTCGCGGACGTCATCGACCGTGGGTAGGCCCAAGTGTTCGGCCGGCGTGACATAGCAGAGGAAGTCGGCGCCGGCGGCGGCCGCGATCGCGCCGCCAATAGCCGAAACTAAATGGTCATAACCAGGAGCGATATCCGTGACGAGCGGGCCTAACACATAAAAAGGCGCGTCGTGGCAAACGCGCTTCTGGAGCTTGACGTTCATCTCGACCTGGTCGAGAGGGATGTGGCCGGGGCCTTCGACCATGACCTGGACGCCGGCCTCCCAGGCCCTCTTAACGAGCTCGCCGAGCGTCAGGAGCTCTTCAACCTGAGGCCTATCCGTGGCGTCTAAAATCGAGCCTGGACGGAGGCCATCGCCGAGGCTCAAGGTGATGTCGTAGCGCCGGGCGATGTCTAAGAGCCTGTCATAGCCGGCATAGAGCGGATTTTCTTTGTTGTGGTGGAGCATCCAGGCCAAATGAAAAGCCCCGCCCCGCGAGACGATGTCGGCGACGCGGCCCTGATTGCGCAGCCGGCCGATCGCCTTCTGGGTGAGGCCGCAGTGGACCGTCATGAAGTCGACGCCATCCTGTGCCTGGGCCTCGATCACGGCGAAAAGGTCGTCCTCGGTCATTTTGACGATCGAGCCGCGCCTATCAATGGCCTCGATGGCAGCCTGGTAGACGGGCACCGTGCCAAGGGGAATGGGGGAGCGGCTGAGGATGCGGTGCCGGATTCTGCGGAGGTCGCCACCCGTGCTCAGGTCCATGATGGCATCGGCGCCGTACCTGAGGGAAATTGCGACTTTTTTGAGCTCGTCTTCGAGCCGCGGAAAGTCGGCCGAGGTGCCGAGATTGACGTTTACCTTAGTCCGTAGGGAAAACCCGATCCCAGCCGGCCTCTCAGGGCCACCCTGGGTTTGGCGCTCTTCGCGGGCTGCCCGTGAACTCCGGGCCGGCCGAGGACCCATGGCCGGGCGCAAACGCCGCAATGGGCCTTCCGCCCCACAACGTCCCGGTCCCGCGCTATTTGGAATATGCCTGGGATTAAACGGGATGACGACTTTACCCGAAGCGATGAGAGCTAAGAGAGAATCCGGGTCAATCTCTTCGTCGGCAGCCACTTTTTTCATGGCCCGCGTGAGTCTTCCCTTGCGAGCATGTTCTAATTGTGTCATTTCTTTAAGATATTATAGTTTACATCTCCCCGCCCAGGATTACAACTGGATTTGCGCGGATAACTGGGGACATGACCCGATTTTCTTAAATCGGGATCGTGTCCCCCGAACTATTGTTTTGCCTCTTCTTTACGGAACTCGATTGCGATGGGCAGCCAGACCTTGACCCTGATTCCCTTGATCGTGGCTGGCTCGAACTTCCACTGCGCCACCGCCCGCTGCGCAGCCGCATCCAATTCAAGCGCCCCTTTTATTCCCCTTATCACCTCGGTCCTAACCACAGCCCCCGTTTCCGAAATGAGCGCATTGACCACAACCGTCCCTTCTATCCCTGCCCTTAGCGCCTCGGGAGGATATCTGGGTTGAATTCGCTTTATCGCCACTGGCTTGGTTTCTACCATCTCAAGCGGCACGAGACCGCCCTCTTTGATCTGGTCAAGGGTGACCGGTTGTATTTCCTGCAGTTCTTTTGGGGAGGCGCTTTCCGGCTCCTTTGCTTTTGTTGTCGGTGATTTCTGGGGAGACTTAGGATCTTCCCTCTGGGCGGCAATCTTTTCTTGGGTTTCTGCCTTCCCTACGGGTTGAGCCGAACCTTTGACAGGAACAGGCCGCTGGGCAGGCCTTATATTGAAAAAAATCAATAATTTATCAAGCTCAGGAAGCGCCGCCTCTGCTATTCCGGCCGACTCAAACCCTTCCTCTCCCATAAGCTCAGAAGCCTGTCGCAAGAAGTCTTCGCTCCTGGCAGTATTTTTAAGATAGTAATGGCATAAACCCAAATAGACATAAGCTTTGGCCCTCATAGTTTTATCCGCCATGAATCCAAAGGAAGCGATTTCGAACTTCCTGGCCGCGTCCGCGTATTTCTTGGCCAGGAATGCCTTCTCGGCTTTTTCAAACAGCCCCGTGTAAAAGGGATCAACCTGCTGAGAAGCAAGAACTTCTTGGGGAATAACGAGCGCCCACAGGATGGCCGGTCCTAAAAAGGCAGGAAAAATAAAGGACTTGCCTCTCTTCAGGTTATTCAATTGGATTATTCCGCCTCGGATTC
>JBBILQ010000054.1:0-18188 GCA_037444845.1 Candidatus Aminicenantota bacterium
CAAGAAACGGGAAAAATAATTGTCGTCAGAGAGAAAAAATAGTTGACGTCAGACAGAGGCTTCAGAAGTTTCTCAAAGACCGGTTCGGGGAACTTTTCCGGATCAGTTATGACTTGATTCTGTATGATGTGACCTCGGTCTATTTTGAAGGAGAGGCGGCGAAAAATCCTTTGGCTCGTCGGGGCTATTCGCGGGACCATCGCCCCGACTGCAAGCAAGTCCTGATCGCGCTGGTGGTGGCCAAAGAAGGTATCCCCTTGGGCTATGAAGTGTTTGAAGGCAACAAGCACGACTGCCAGACTGTAGAGAGCATTGTCCGGAAGGTCGAGCAGCTTTACGGCCAAGCCGACCGGATCTGGATTATGGACCGGGGGATGGGGAGCGCCGCAACACTCAATCTCTTGAGCCGGGAGAATCGCCGCTATATCCTGGGCACGCCCAAAAGCCTGTTGAGGAAGTTTGAAGCGGACGTTCTCCGGGGTGGCTGGAAGCCTGTTCACCCGGGTCTTGAAGTCAAGCTCTGCCGGTCGCCTTTTGGGACGGATGAGGTTTTCATTCTCTGCCGGAGCACGGCTCGGCAAGCCAAAGAAAAAGCCATTCATGATCGTTTTCTGGGACGGCTGGAAGCCGGGTTTCGTCGCCTGGAGCGAAGCTGTGCCGCCGGACGAGTCCGGACTGTAAAGCGAGCCGAGCGCCGCTGCGGGAGACTGCTGGAACGCTATCATCGAGCGGCCAGATTTTTTACCACCACAGTCGAAAAACAGAATGGGCGGGTGAAGTTCACCTGGTCGCGGCGCAAACAGCAACTCACCTGGGCCCGTCAGAGCGAAGGCTGCTATGTTCTACGGAGCAACGTCAAGGAATGGTCGCCGCAAGAGCTGTGGAAGGCTTACATCCAACTGACCGATGCCGAAAAAGCGTTCCGTATCCAGAAAGACGACCTCCGGCTGCGTCCCATCTGGCACCAAAAAGAAAGCCGTGTCCAGGCCCACATCTTAGTTTGTTTCCTGGCTTATGTCTTATGGAAATGCTTTGGCCAGTAATCCTTATTTGTAGTGAAGACTTGAAAATCGATTTGTTGAAAATAAAGGACTTAGCTATCCAAAAACCTCAAATTTGTCGAACTTGGGCTAGTGGTGCGTCTCATAAATAACTTCACTTAAGTCGCGGTCCCTGAAGGCGCACCACCCGCGGGGGAGTTTGAGGGGGACGGCGTCGTTCCCCTCAGGGGGTCAGCGGAGCGTAGCGAAGCGCCGAGGGGGGAGCTTGACTCCCCCATGGAAGTGTCCCGTCTCTGCGGAGGACTTCGGCAAGGTACTTACGAGACGGGACACTAGCCGGATGGTATTCGGGAGTATCTTTTCGGCCGTCAGAAGGGCTTACAAGCCTTCCGTCGTCAATGGCTCGAAGAAAATGCCCAGCTCATCCTCTTCGACCCATAAATTTTTGGGGGAACTCCTGTTCAATAATACTTGACTTTTCTTGGGTATTGTATACAATGTATTACGACAATATCAAGAGGAGCTTTATGAATACAGCTATTTCAGTGAGACTCCCCAAAGAGCTTGCTGACCAGCTTGATACTATAGCCAGGGAGACAGAACGGCCTCGTTCTTACATCATTCAAAAAGCGTTGGAGTGGTATATAGAAGACTACGCGGATCTTCAAGTGGCCCTCGACCGCCTCCATGACAAAACAGACCCTATCGTTTCAGGTAAAGAGCTGAGAAAATCCCTTGGCTTATAATATCATTTATAAGAAGTCAGTCCATCGCGATCTGAAAAAGCTCTCTAAGGCAGAGGCCTCACGCATTCTAGATCAAATTGAGGACGAGCTTTCAAAGAAGGCGGATACCTATCCTGTTCTCAAGGGGCAATTTGCTGGTCTTCGCAAATATCGAATCGGTGATCATAGGGTCATTTATGCAATTCTAGGAGAGAATGTCCTTGTCCTTAGAGTTGGCCACAGGCGCGATGTCTATAAGAAAAAAATCTAACAAGTCACTCTTGTGGATGGCTGATAGCCGCCACGGAATTTAGCCATTGGGCGGTACATCGGAAAAGCGGAGCGAATTCATTTCAAAAATCAATCTCCCTTTTGTCCACATGAATTGCCGCCCAAGCCAAATGATATTAGAGTGGAGATTGAAACAGCGACGTTTGTCGGATTGAGACAAAGAGGTTATTTCGGAGCAGCGTCTGCGCTCTTTTGATTTTTTAGCCTGTCAATTTGCTGTCTTATCTTTTTTATTTCTGCGTCAATCTTATTAATTTTGTAGGCAATATAACCTCGAGGATAAAAGGCATGTGAATAACGGTAAGCTGTGATATTGATTCCCCAAAAATCTCCGGTCAGTATCTCTTTTTGTTTCAGGTGAGATTTAAGATATTCCTCCGCTTCTTTGAGGTTCTGGAAAATCTCCTCTTCGCACCTTTTTTCATTCTCCGGGACTCCGGACAAATCCGCATAAAGATAACTCATAGGGGCAGAGAGACAGAGCGGGCTAAGGAGAAACAGGCTTAAAAGCACTTTCATATCAAAGCATTTCTAGGAACTCTTCCCAGGGTGTCGCCAGCAAAGTTTCAGTTGTCGAGTGCCCGTACGCCCGGATGATCATGGCGACTTTCTCGATAGTCTTGGGATCATCAGCTTCGACAACATCGACGACGTCAAATCGGCCCATGACGGCGAAGCTATCCTTCCAGACAGCGCCCGGGCATTCGCTCTTTATTTTTGAGGAAACAGCCACCGCCAATTCCTTAAAATCTTTGGGGTCCCGGAACGCTTCTGGGGAAAAACGGCTGAGAATGATATAAGTTGCCATTCCAAACCTCCCTTCTATTATTTTGAGAACAACGACATCATCTTTCTAATACCGCAAACTGACAATGAAGATGGAAGAAAGGAACTTATCTATTGTTCTCTCTTGACTAAATTATAAGCGGACGGCACTTCCTTGTCAAACTTGATTTGGGCCGATGGGGAAGGAGAAGGTGGCGTCAAATATTAAAGCGTTCACGTTTTTCGCCATATGAAGATCAAAATCGGCGCATGATCGCTCATTCGATAATCGCAGCAAAAAACGAATCTATCTTTGGCACCAATATGCTCACGGGTTCAGAAATTAAAGCATTATCATCTTATTGAACCAGGCAAAGCGATTGCACTCGTCGGAAAAAGTGGATCTGGTAAAACAACACTGGTAAGTTCGAGGTGGACCCACTGCTCTGTCTCCAGTGCAGAGGCCAGATGCGCATCATCGCCTTCCTCACCAACTATTCCGTTGTCCTTGACATCTCTTTTGTCACGATTTGTATTTCCCCACGATGGTTGAATGGGAAAATGAGGACAAAGATGCTCACCCAGCCAGCACAGCTGAAAAGCAAATTCCTATAAAAAGTTGACTGATTATCCAGATATTTGTAGAATTTAACTAATTCTCCATGTTAAAAGAGCGGTTCAGGGAACTTCAGGATAGGCTTCTCGTAGAAGCTAAAGCCTTTTATGGGGATAAGCTGGTCTCCTTCGTTGTCTTCGGCTCCGTGGCCAGAAAGACATATCGATTTGATTCCGACCTGGATATCTTGATTATTGCAGAAGAACTTCCCCGAGGCAGAATGAAGAGAATAGGCCAGTTTGCGGATATCGAAAAATGGGTGGAGCCTTTTTTAGAATCTCTCCGAAAAGAAGGGATTTATGCAGATATCTCCCCAATTTTTAAAACGCCCGAGGAAGCTCAAAGGGGAAGCCCTCTCTTCCTTGATATGGTGGAAGACGCTTTGATTCTTTATGACCGCGACTTTTTCTTCTCCAGAGTCCTCGACAGGCTGCGAAACAGGCTGAAGGAGCTGGGCGCAAAAAGAGTCTGGACAGGAAACGTCTGGCACTGGGTTTTGAAACCGGATTATCGGCCCGGCGAAGTCATCGAGTTATGAATAATAGGACTCTGGCCCTGAGTTATCTGAAAAAGGCGGAGGACCGACTCGATGTTCTTGATTTGCTTTACAAAAAAAGGGCATTTTCTGACGTCATCCGAGAAGCGCAGGAGGTCGTGGAATTATCCCTGAAAAGCATGCTCAGGCTGGTGGGAGTCGAGCCGCCAAAACTTCACGATGTCGGCGGCCTTTTGCTTGAGCACAAAGACAAATTCCCTAAAACGGTTGCCAGGAATCTGCAAAGACTTTCTCGTATCTCAAAAGTATTGCGAAAGGAGAGAGAGCTGGCTTTTTACGGTGATATAGATTTCATTCCGACTGAAGAATACACCAGTCAAGACGCGAGGAAAGCTGTCAAGGACGCCAGATTTGTCGTGGCGACCGCAAAAACTTTAATCAACGCCGATTGATTTCAGCCTTTTTTCTAACTGGTGATTTGAGGCTTTCCGACGAAGACGTCCGGTTCGCGTTCAATATCTTCCGCTCTCAAGAAAAAATCACGATTCGTTTTTTATTCTGAAAACGCCATCCTCATATCACGGGACATTCCTGTTCGCAAAGGGAAGGAAGCGATTCTGCTCGGTTGAATGGGAAAATGAGGACAAAGACGCTCACCCAGCCAGCGCAGCTGAAAAGCAAATTCCTACAAAATCAAAAAATGTTCTATTCTGCCCTATTCACAAATTATGCCAGAAAGCAGGCCCCTCCCCTGGGGGGAGGGGATAGAGGGGAGGGGGAATCTTTGAATGATCCCCCTCACCCCGACCCTCTCCCACATGGGGAGAGGGGATTTTTTCCTTTCATTTCGTGAATAGTCCAGGCTATATGTCCCGCTGAACCTGGCCATCTATTGCCATCTGAAAAGACACAGGAACTCCGGATGGCCGCTGAGACTGGCGGCGAGTCTCTTTCTTGATTCTCTTTTTGACCGGGACTAAAGGCCTGGATTCCCCTTGATTAATCAGACGGAGGGGAAAGGATAGGCGTAGCAGGGCGGGACGTGCGGCCGTTTCTCCGGCTTGTCTTTGACCTGGGGATAGACGAACAGCTCGCCGGCGTAGTTGCGCAAAACCACTTGCTCGTCGCTGATGGACTGAATATAGGAAGGAAGAACCGGGATCTTACCTCCGCCGCCGGGCGCGTCGATGACAAAATAAGGAACGGCCAGGCCAGATGTCCAGCCTCGCAACGAATCCATGATCTCAATCCCTTTTTCCACAGTCGTCCGGAGGTGGGCTGTGCCTCTGACATAGTCGGCCTGGTAGATGTAGTAGGGCTTCACTCGCACCGTCAGAAGCTTCTGCATCAGGACCTTCATTACGGCCGGGTCGTCATTCACGCCGCGCAGGAGAACGGTCTGGTTGCCCAGCGGGATTCCGGCGTCGGCCAGCAGGTTGAGCGCCCGGGTTGATTCCGGGGTAATCTCATCCGGGTGGTTGAAGTGAACGTTGACGTAAAGGGGATGGTATTTCCGCAGCGTGGCCGTGAGGTTCGGCGTTATCCTCTGCGGCAGGTAGCAGGGTATCCGCGTTCCGATGCGCAGGATTTCGACGTGAGGAATCTCCCGCAGGGACTTCAGGATGATCTCGAGCTTCCTGTCGCCTAACATCAACGGATCGCCGCCCGAGACGATGACGTCCCTTACTTCACGATGGTTACGGATGTAGGCCAGGCCGTCTTCGATGTCGCGAGGATGAATCTTGCCCGGGTCGCCGACCTTGCGCTTCCGGGTGCAGAAACGGCAGTAGGAAGCACAGAGGTGAGAGACAAGGAAGAGCACCCTGTCCGGATAGCGGTGGATAATGCTCGGCACCGGCGAATCCTCATCCTCGCTCAACGGGTCGGTCGCGCCCTGGGTTTCTTCGAGCTCCGCCTCATCCGGCACAACCTGGCGGTAGATGGCATCCCCCTTGCTCTTGATCAGGCTCGCATAGTGCGGGGTAATCTGGACCCGGAACAACCGTCTCACTTTCCTGACCTTCTCAACATCTAAATTGAAGAAGCGGGCAATCTCTTCAGGAGATTTGAGACTGCGCTTTAGAAGCTGTTGCCACTCTTCTTCCATCTTAATTTCGCTCCTTTGGCTCAATATATTTGGCGAAGGTGATCCGGTCATCCCCGGGCTTGTAGAAATCGGGGATGCGCGCCACTTCCCTGTAATCGAGGCTGAGATAAAACCGGCGGGTCCGCTCGTACCTGGGCTGCGAAGAGGTCTCGATGAGGATCAGGCGGCCTCCCCAGTCCTTGACTCTATCTTCGAGCCAGCCGACGAGCTTACGGCCGTGGCCGCGGCCCTGCGCTCCGGGCGCCACAGCCATCCAGTAAACGTCATAGGCTCCTTCAGCCAGAGGTGTCGGCCCGTAGGACATGTATCCGACAACCTGGCCCTTTTCATTCTCGGCGACAACGAGAGAGTAATCCTGCTGGCCAGGCTGGCCAAGGTAGATATCGACCTGTTCCTGGGCGCACAAGAATTCAACCGGCGTGAACATTCCGGTCGCCCGAACGATGTCTAAGACAGCTTCCCTGTCTTCTGTCTTCATCGGCCTTACCATTTCCGGCCTTTTTTCCGCAACGCCTTCTCCAGCAGGTGATGCCAGAAAAACGGATACTCGATGCGTACATCGTCCGAGCTGAACCACGGCTCCTCTTTGCGTCTGAGGGCATTCTCGATCATCCGGCGCCAGAACTGGGCGCAATCAATTCCCGCGGCTTTCAGAGCCCGGCAGTAGCCGGCATCGAGGCTGGCATCAGGGTTGGGGTTGACTTCGAGGATGAAGATGCGGCCATCGGCGGCCATCCGGAAATCCACGCGGGCGTAATCCCGGCAGCCCATCGCCTGGAACGCCGCCAGGGCGTGCTGCTGGAGTTTTTGGCGCAGCGAATCCTCTATGGAGGCGGGGCAGACCGGCGGGGTGGTGATGTAGAGGATGTGGTCTTCAAACCACTTGGCTTCATAACTGCAGATGTGGGGGGCATCCTCGGGCATGCCTGAAAAATCGATCTCGGATACGGGCAGGGCTTCGAGCTTGTCACTCTCCAGGACAGCGACGTTAAATTCCCGGCCCTGGATGAACTCCTCGACCAGGGCTGGCTGTTTGTAGCCGTTGATGATCTTGCTGATCCTTTGGCTGAGCGATTCCTGGTCCGTGACCACGGCATCCCGGTAAATGCCCGAGCTGGCATCTTCATAGTTAGGCTTGACGATGGCCGGAAAGCCGACGTCAACTTTCTGATCGACCGAAGTCACCAGCCTTCCTCGGGCCGTGGGGAGGCCGAAGGAACTTAGAATAGCCTTGGCCTTAAATTTATCCTGGCAGAGGGCCAGCGCTTTCGACGGATTCCCCGTGAAGGGTATGCCGAAGGCTTCGAACACCGCGGCCACGTTCGCCTCAAGCTGCGGCCGGCCCAGGAACCCTTCGCACAGGTTGATGAGCACGTCCACCTTGAGCTCTCTCGTCCGGCGGAGGAGAGTCATCAGGCTTTCCCTGAGTGGCAGGATGACCGCGGTAAACCCGTCGTCAGAGATCGCCGAGAAAACAGCCTCCGCTACCTTTGCCACAGATTCTTCGGATTGTCGTTCCTCAGTCCGGAAGAGGACCGGATCATATGCGTTGTAAGCAATCCCGACGAGGATATTTTCTTTTTGCATTTTTAATCCCGTACCTGGCGGCTGCTTCCTCGACGATTCGGTGAAGCAACGCCGAATAGGAATAGCCGGCTGTTCTGGCGGCTTTGGGAAGACAGGAGTTATCTTCCGGGTTCGGCAGGATGCCCGGCAGAGGGTTCATTTCAAGGATGTTGGGCTCGCCTCTCTCATCGAGCCGGATGTCGACCCGGCACCAGTCGCGAATCCGCAACACATCGCAGGCGCGCTCGACGATGGATTCTATCCTGGCTTTCAAGCGATCGCCGATGTCAGCCGGACAGCGGAAGATTTCGAGCGGCTGCTCGGGCCTGTCCCAGACCCACTTGGCCTCGTAGGAATAAATCGGGTTTGCACCAGCCGGAAGCTGGCTATGGTCGATCTCCACGATGGGCAATATCTCGACGTTGGGCGGGTTGCCCAAGACGCCGACCGTGAATTCGCGGCCGCGAAGGAACCGCTCGACGATGGCGGGCTCTCTGTAAAGAGCCTGGACCTCCCGAACGCGGGCTTCGAGGTCACCGAGGTTCGTCACAACCGAGTCGTTCCGGATTCCTTTGCTCGAGCCCTCATAGAGAGGTTTGACGATGGCAGGAAGGCAGATCCCTTCCGGAATCTCGCTGTTAGGCTTGACGACGCAGAAAGCCGGCGTGGGGATTTTGTGGAAAGAAAGAATTTCTTTGGCCCGGGATTTATCGAGACAGATGCCGAGCGTCAGCGGGTCGGAGCCGGTGTAGGGAATATTCAGGATTTCGCAGATCGTCGGGATGTGAGATTCGCGCGAGGGCCCGACCAGCCGCTCGGCGATATTGAAGACAAGGTCCGGCTTTAGCTTTTTCAGACAGTCGTATGCTTCTTCATCGGCTTCGATCGGGAAAACATCATGTCTCTCGCCGAGCGCATGTTCGATCGCCAAGAGAGTCTCGTCAGAATCGCACTCGGCGAGCCAATCAGGTGGAGGGTCGTCTTCCTCCCTTTTTTCCCTGAGGCAATGCTCGTTCAATGATGAGGCCACCCCGTTTTTCGAGCTGTAGAGGAAGGCGATCTTCATCTTAGCGTCGTCCGGTTTTCCTATAGGTTAATGAATGTCCCCCGTTTTGTGATCATTCTTGAATATTTTTTTCTTTTTTTCTTTCTCTCTTCCTGATTTCATTATGTAATATAAACGAATTTTTCTAAATGTCAATACTTTTTCCAAAAAATACTACTTTTTTTTGAGTGTCCCGGATTTGTGACACAACAAAATGTGGCGCTGAGTCTGTTTCTGGGTTAGCAGCAAAATACCGGAAATATTTAGCCTGATCTATTCACAAAATGATACGATAAAACGCCCCCTCCCCTGGCGGGAGGGGATAGAGGGGAGGGGGAATCTTTGAATGATCCCCCTCACCCCGACCCTCTCCCACATGGGGAGAGGGGATTTTTTCCTTTCATTTCGTGAATAGTCCAGGTTAGAAAGCACCCAGAGTTTCTTGATGATCCATCTAAGCGCGGGCGTTAAGGAATAGCGCGGCAGCTCCGAGGATGGCGATATGTGGCTCGGCGCTCGTATCAACTACCAACCTCTCGACGGCGTGCGGATAAGGGAAGGACTTCATCCTTTCCCGCATGGACTCTTCAAAAAAAGGGAAAGCCCGCGAAACCGACCCGCCGAGGATGATCGCTTCCGGGTCCACCGTTAGCATGATGATCATCATGGCCTCGCCAAGATGGCCGCCAAACTCGCGGAAGATTTCCAGGGCCCTCTTGTCGCCTTGTCTGGCCATCTTGTCAAGTTCGCTTCCCTTGATGCCGTGCACGCCCGCGAAAAACTGCCCGCTGCAGTAATACTCTAAGATGGAGCCCTTATAAGGAATGGAACCGAACTCGCCGGCGCCGCAGTTCGAGCCGCTGTAAAGCCGGCCGCCGATGATGATCCCCGCTCCCAGGCCAGTGCCGATAGTCAGCCCGACCAGGTTCTGATGTTTTTTCCCCTTGCCAAAATGCTTCTCCCCGACTGCGAAACAATTGGCGTCATTGTTGACGAACACCGGCCGGTGGAAGTGCTCTTCCAGTATCTTTTTTAAATGAACCTCCCGCCACGATGGGATGTTCTGGACATTGTAAACTACGCCTTCTTGGACATCAACCAGACTAGGGACTCCGACGCCGATTCCGGAGACAGATGGAATGAAAATCTTTTTGATCGCCTCAACGACCTGATCAAGCACCCGCGCTTCCGATTCTTCAGCGGATATTTCGGACGTGACGCTCCTGACGACGCGGCTTCCTTCAACCCTCCCGGCGCTGACCTTAGTCCCGCCCAGGTCCACGCCGATGATCGTTTCTCTGGTCATGGCCTCACCCCTCTGCCTTTTTCCTCCTTAAACGAATGGTTGCGTTTGTGATGAGCGGCCTGGCCCAGAAACCAATGCTCAGGATGTATCCGAGGGTCAAGTAAAGGAAGAGCATGCCGAAGCGCAACCCGAAAATGTCGCCCAGCCAGCCGATGACGAGCGGCACGACCGCCCCGCCGATGATCGCCGTGCACAGGATCCCGGAGAACGAGCCGTGGTGCCGGTCTACTGAGTTGAGGGCCAGCGAGAAGATGATTGACCACATCACCGAAGCGAAAAATCCAACGAGCGGAAAAGCCGTTAGCGCCATCTGCGCGCTTCCGAACAGGGCGAGCGTCAAGGAGATGATGGCTGCACCCGAAAACCAGACGAGGACTTTCCGGCTGTCGAAGAGCTTCAGGAAGACGAGGCCGAGAAAGCAACCGACCGTCAACAAGCCCCAGAAATGGGAAACGGCGTCCGCTCCCCTTGTCTGGGGGTCGATGCCGTGGTACGTGGCGAGAAATTTCGAGATCCAGTTGGCCACTCCCTGCTCTGAACCGACGTAGGCGAAGATGCCGAAAAAATAGAGGACGACAATTTTTCGCTTGAAGAGCTCCCCGTAGCTCGCCACGGCGCCGATGCGCTCATCGTCTTTGCGTTCGACCCTGGGAAGCTTGACCAAGGAGATGACCAGAACCATGGCCAGCGTGACGGCGGCAAACACCCAGTACAGCGAAACCCAGGGAAGCCTCTCGGGCACAACCTTGCTCAACGCTTTGAGGATCACGTTCGCCTTCCCGGTAACTTCGGGCAGGCTCAGCACCAAGTAGGAATAAACCTGCGGGCTGATGAAGGAGGCCAGGCCAAAAACGAGCTGGGCCAGGACGGAGTTGAAGGCAAAATGCTCTTCTCCTCCCGCGACTCTGAGAAGCGGGTTAATGGCGACCTGGAGCATGGCCATCCCGATGCCGATAAGAAACAGCGAAGCCAAGGCAACGGAGAATCGGGGCACGGCACCGAAAGAGAGAGAGCCAGCAAAAGCGACGATGAAGGCTGCCAACAAGACCGGCTTTTCCTTGTAGCGCTCTACAAGCATCCCGGCAGGAATGGACATGACGCCGTAGGCGATGAAAAACGAAAAAGGCAGAAACCCGGCCAGCATCAGGCTTAAGCTGAAGCTTGCGATGACGTCCGGGATGATCGGCCCCAAGATATTCGTCAGGAAAGAGATGACGAAAAAAATCAAGAAAATCAACACGACGACAAAATAATTCCTTTTCATGGCTCAGGCCTCCTCGTGCTCAACCTCGGTCAATTTCCACCTCCCACGTTCCAGCCGCTCACGACCACGGCTGGCTCATCTCCGCCCAGGTCTTCCAGGAGAAACCGTGCAGCGATCGATTTGCTTTCAGCGGGCAGAAGCGTGACAAAGTTGTCGTCCCAGTAAACAGGCAAGACCGACTCTCCGCTACGCTCCCTGATGAGCCTGACCTCTATGAAGAAAGCGACGGCCTCCGAAGGATTCTCCAGGCTCACCCGGACCTTCCCCTCGGCTCCAACCCGCTCAACCTCATGGCGGGCCTTAAGTGTCACGCGCGGCAGGCTTTCGAGCGCCCGGAAATCAGCGAATTCCTTGACCGGCGTGACAAACCACTTGGTCGCAGGGTAATCCATGACGTCTTTCCTCGCTGAAAGCCAATAGAGATTATCGCTGAGGATTTTGCCGGCTGAGTTTTTGAGCTTCAAATCGAGAAAACACACTGGACCACGGCCGCAAAGAGCGGGAAGCAGCATGACCCGGGCTGAGCTGTTAGGCTCCATATGGACATTTCTGATTTCTTTGAACATCTCCCGGCCGCGGAAATCCAGCGCCTTGATTTCCGCTCTCAGATTGTCCCGCCGTGTGAGAAGGTCGTTGGACACATAAATCGCGTTCTCCTGGCAATGGTAGAGGATGTGCACGGGTTCGCACGCCTTCTTGGCGCCGTAGAAAGCGCCGTTGGGCATCAGGTAGTAATCATACAGTTGCCACCACAGCTTGGGCCAGGCTGCGTTCAACATCCACTGGATGACGCCTGTGGCGGCGTGCTTGCGGGCGACAAAGGCCTCGAACATGCCCCTCATGGCCTCGTAGTTGGCCACCTGGGCTTTCCGGACAAAATCATGGACATCCTTGGGCCCGCCGTAACGGCGGGTGAGCGCCTCCGTGTAGCGATTCAACGTCCCGAACTCATTCCGTGCGCAGTGAAACTCCCAGATGTCGTCGATTGGCCAGAGATGATTTTCGGGGATCATTTTCTTCAGGCTTTCGACCGGCGGCGGCTGCGGACCGGGCCCCGTCTCTGTGTTAAACCCGTACGCTCCTCCATGCTTCCTGTCCTCAAACCAGTAGACCGGCGGCACATAATCGTAAGGCCCTTTCATCTTGACGCCAGTTGGACCGCTCACCTCGCTCGTCAGCCAGGCGGCTGCCGCCAGATGCGGCCGGCTCGGGTCGTATTTCTCCAGGATTTGGACGTATTTTCTCTCCAGGTCGGGCCGGGGCAGCTTGTCGCTTGCCAAAAACCAGACGAAGACGCTCGGATGGTTCCTCCACAAGATGACCTGGTCCTGAAACGACCGCGCCACGAGCTCCATCTCTTCGGGTGTCTGGACGCCGCCGTGCTTGTCGCAGGGTTTGCCAGCATAGTCGTCCCACTCCCACTGGCAGCTCCAGCCGGCCATGATCAAAATGCCGTGCTGATCGCAAAGCTCGTAGAGTTTACGGCTGCTTCCCCAGAATCCCTCGAGGCGGATAGCGTTTAAGTTCATGTGCTTGGTGTACCGAACCTTGGCTTCGAGAGTCCGGTCATCATCCGCCAGGAAAATATCATCCACCCAGCCGCCGCCTCGAATGAGGATTTTCTGGCCGTTGATTCTGTACCCGCGATGCCCCTCCTCGTTTATATAATCCGTGACCGTGCGGATGCCGAAGGAAACCGTTTTTTCGTCGCAGACGCCGCCTTTCACGAAAAACCTCAATTTGAGCGTGTAAAGATTTTGTTCGCCCCAATTGTTCGGCCACCACAGCCGGGGCTGATGGAGGTTGAGCTCGGCGAATTGCTGCGGGGTGAAGATGACGGCCTTTCTCTCACCTGGGCTCAACTCCACTTCCTGATTGAGGACGATGTCCTCAAGCTCCGCCCGGACCGTTCCCTTGACTGTTCGGGAGGAGGTGTTGATTAAATCTGAAGTGATGGTCAGAGAGGCCTCGGCCAGCGATTCACAGTTGACCTCGCTCCTGACGAAAGGATCTTCGATGGCCACCGGGCCAGTGAGCCGCACGGTCACCGGCCGCCAGATTCCCATGTTTTTGTCCGGAGGTTTCGGGTTCCAATCGACGAACCCGATGGTAAAATCTCCAGGCTGCGGCGGGAAAACTTCTACAGCCAGGATGTTTTTGCCCGGCTTGACTCCTTCCGTGACGTCAAGCCCGAACACCCGAAACGCCCCGACGATTTGCTCTTTGTTGGCAATCTGCTTGCCGTTGAGCCAGACATTGGCCCGGTAGTTGAGGCCGTCGAAAAACAGCCGTGCGCGGGACAGGCTTTTTATTGTCGGCAGGTCAAATTCCTTCCTGTACCACCACGAAACGTCAAACCGTTCGCCGGGGATTCTCTCTAAGTTTCTTCCAAAAAACGGGTCTTGATACTCGCCGTTTTTGATGAGCGCTGCAAGCACAGTTGAGGGGACAGTGGCGGGGTACCAGCCGTTCAAGTCCAGTCCTGCCGTTGATATGATTTCCCCTGTCGCGTCGATTTTCTCCGCCGACTTGATAAACCAGCCTTCGCTGAGCACAATTTCTTGATGAAGAGCCTGTTCCGCCTGTCGGCAGGACGGGAAGATCAGGGCCGCCAAAAAGCACAGGAAAACAACCAACGCCAAAGACCTGGCTCGGAAAATCATCTTGAGTTCCTCCTTGTTATTTCCGGGTTTCTAAGCCCGGTTCCATGCTTCCATGGTTCTCTGTCCGATTGATGTCGGCATTCTTTATATCTTTTTTGCGGCCCTTTTTCAACTTCAAAAACCATCAATCTTTTTCAGGAGCTTGAATTTCATCCGCGCTCCATGTATAAGAAGGCCATGCGACGCCAACATAAAAGAATCAGCCGGAGAGAATTTTTTGGCCACAGTCTTTTTGGGCTGGCCTGCTTTGGGCTGGCGAGAACCAAAGGATCGCCTTTTGGCGATCGGCCCGGCGCGAGACCAGGAGAAGCTCCTGGTAGAGAGCCCATCCAGCGATCGCTGGGGAAAACGGGCCTCAGCCTGCCCATCGTCAGCCTGGGTGTGATGAACGCCGACAACCCTGATCTCGTGCGCAGAGCCGTTGACAAGGGAATCCGCCATTTCGACACAGCTCATGTCTATCAGCGCGGCCGGAATGAGGACATGGTCGGCAGCGTGATCAGGGAACTCGGAGTCCGCGAAAAAACCGTCATCGCCACCAAGGCCATGACCCCGCGGGAAAGGGAGGGCAAGACGCCGCAGCAGATAAAACAGAATTTCGTTAAAGCCGTGGAAGAAAGCCTCAGGAGGCTTAGGACCGATTATATCGATATCCTCTATGTCCATGATGTCAAGGACACCGGGGAAGTAAGTAATCCGGGCATCACCGAGGCTTTGGCTCTGCTCAAAGATCAGAAAAAAACGCGCTTCGTCGGGTTTTCCACCCATGCCAACATGGCCGCCTGTCTCGAGGAAGCTTGCCGCGGCAAATTCTACGACGTTGTTCTCACCACTTTTAATTATGCCTTGGCTGATGACACAGAGCTGCTCTCCTCCTTCCAAAAAGCCAGGGACTCTGGGATCGGCCTCATTGCCATGAAAACACAGTGCAGTCAGTACTGGTACAGGGAACATGTCTCTGCCTCCAAGCAGCAGTATTACGAAGGCCAGATCCTCCATTCAGCCCTCCTGAAATGGGTCCTCCGGCATGATGCCATCACGACCGCGGTTCCCGGGTGCACCACCTTAGAGCAGCTCGAGGCTGATTGGCGGGTCGCTTTTGACCTCGCCTACACTCAGGAGGAAGGAAAATTCCTCGATGACAGGAAAGTCAAAACAACCCTGGCTTACTGCGTGCAGTGTTCCCGCTGCGTTTCCACCTGCCCGCAGGCCGTTGACATCCCCTCTTTGATGCGGACTCACATGTACCTGACCTGTTACTCCAATCCGAGCCTGGCCAGCCAGACTCTTGAGGGAATGTCGGGGAGCAAAGGATTCCGGGCCTGTTCTGCCTGTGAGTCCTGCCGGGCAACCTGCGGCCGGGGAGTGCCCGTGGCCAGCCGTATCACGGAGCTCAGGCTGGCTCTAACTTAGTGGCCGCGGACGATCTCCTTGACGCGCATCAACTGGACCTGGTAGGACCGCTCGATTTCTTCCAGCCGCGAGGAGATGTAGGCAATGGTCTCCTTGATATTCGGGATGAGGATGTGTTCGAGGGCGTTGACGCGGCGCCGCGTGGATTCGATCTCTGAGGAAAGGAGCTCAGCCGCCTTCCAGAGCCTCGCCATCTCTAAAAGGTCGTCCAGAGTCTCTTTGGCCTTTTTGATGCCGATATCCAGTTCAGCTTCTGTATTCAACAGGTCATAATCAGAAACCTCGAGCGATTCGACCGCAAACCGGGGAACAGCGAGGTTAAGAATGCGCTCTTTTTTTGTTTCCAGGACAAGCTTCCCTTCGGGCAAAAGCCTTTCCAAATCGGCCAGGGAATGCCTTGTCCGGGCCAGGGCAAAAGAAAGAAATATCTTCCTGAGCTTGGAGCTCACGCTCTCCTGGATTTCGGAAAGACGGCGGATGGTCTCGAGGAATTGCCGCATCAGCTCCTCGAGCTTGTCCTTGAGTAACTTGTGGCCGCGCTCAGCCAGCGCCAGCCGGCGGCGCAGCCGCAGCAGCTCCATCCGGTTCGGGTTGACGCTGAGTCTCATGACTAAACCGGTCTCTCCAATGTCATTCCGAGCGAAGCCAGGAATCCCGCAGAGGATCGCTTCGTCGCGGATCTCCTCGCAACTGCATCACGAAACCTTCCTGTCAGTAATAATTATCGAGGTACTCCGGCCGGATGCGTTTCAGCTCGGCTCGCGGGATGAGCCGGAGAAGACGCCAGCCGATCTCCAGAGTCTCGATGACACTCCGTGCGTCGAACTCACTCTGCCGGACGAACTCATTCTCAAAGGCATCGGAGAACTCGAGGTAGAGCTTGTCCAGGTCGCTCAGCGAGGCCTCGCCCAAGATGAGAGCCAGCTCACGGGCCTCCTTGCCGCGGGCGTAACAGGCGAAGATCTGGTTCAGGACGTCAGCATGGTCCTGTCGGGTTTTCCCGGCGCCAATCCCTTTGTCTTTAAGCCGGGAAAGGCTGGGCAGGACGTCGATAGGAGGATAAATGCCTTTCCGGTGGAGTTCGCGGCTGAGCATGATCTGTCCCTCGGTGATGTAACCTGTGAGGTCGGCGATCGGATGCGTCTTGTCGTCTTCCGGCATGGTCAGGATGGGGATGAGCGTGATCGACCCGGTCTTGCCCTTGATCCGGCCGGCCCTCTCGTACGTTGAGGCCAGGTCGGTGTAAAGGTAGCCGGGATAGCCGCGCCGTCCGGGGATCTCCTTGCGCGCCGCTGAAATCTCGCGCAGGGCTTCGGCATAGAACGTCATGTCCACCAAGATGACCAGGACGTGCATGTCCAGGTCGAAGGCGAGGTACTCGGCGCACGTCAGCGTTAAGCGCGGCGTGGCGATGCGCTCGATCGGCGGCTCATTGGCCAGGTTCAGAAACAGAACCGCCCTTTCCAGAGCGCCGGTGTTGCGGAAATCCTCGATGAAGAAATTGGCTTCTTCAAAAGTGATGCCCATGGCCCCGAAGACGACGGCGAATTTCTCCTCTTTTCCCAGCACCTTGGCCTGCCGCGCTATCTGAGCGGCGATTCGCGCGTGGGGAAGCCCGCTTCCCGAAAAAAGAGGCAGCTTCTGGCCGCGCACGAGCGGGTTCATGCCGTCGATCGAAGAAATGCCCGTTTCGATAAACTCGGACGGGTAATCGCGCGCATCGGGGTTGATGGGGTTTCCGGAAATATCAACCTGCTTTTTGGCGATGATCTGAGGGCCTCCGTCTTTCGGCCGGCCAGAGCCGTCAAAGACGCGGCCGATGATCTCTTCGGACACACCGAGGGCCTGGGACCGGCCCAGAAACCTCACCCTCGACCTTTCCACATCCAGGCCGACAGTGCCCTCGAAAACCTGGACGATGGCCCGGTCTGTGGACACATCGAGGACGGTGCCGCGGCGGAGCAGCCCGGCAGCCGTTTCTATCTCCACCAGCTCGCCGTACTTGACCTCTCTGATTTTTTCGACAATAAGGAGCGGCCCGACGATGTTGGAAACCGTCAAATATTCTTTATACATGGACAGCCTCTCACTCCTGGCCCTCTCTGAGGTTCTTGAAGGAGCCGTCGATCTCCAAGTAGACCTCTAAGAGCCCCGCGTCCTCCTCGGGCAGGTATTTCATCTGCGAGATCCTTTCCCTCACCTTGAGCGCGAGAACACTTTCTAAGGGCCTCCCTTCCTCAAGAGCTCTCAGCCCTTGATGATGGAAATGAAGGATGGACCTCAGCATCAGGTACTGTTTTCTCATGGATGTGTACGTGTCCTGGGGATGAAAAGCATTCTGGTGGAGAAAATCTTCGCGGATGGAGCGCGCTGATTCCAGAATAAGCCGCTCTTTGGCTGACAGGGATTCGACGCCAACCAGGCGGGCGATTTCCCGGAGCTCCGCCTCTTCCTCTAAAAGGAGCATGGCTTCCTGGCGGAGATCGGAGAAATCCTCAGCGACCTTGTTCTTGAGGAATGATTTGATGTTCTCGCTGTAAAGGGAATAGCTCAGGAGCCAGTTGATGGCCGGGAAATGGCGCATGTTGGCCAGGCGATCGTCAAGCCCCCAGAAGACTTTGACGACTTTAAGCGTGGCCTGGACGACAGGGTCGGACAGGTCTCCTCCCGGCGGAGAGACGGCCCCGATCACGCTCAGAGCTGCCGGTCGTTCATCCGAGCCTAAGCAGATGACTTTGCCAGCCCGCTCGTAGAACTCGGCAATCCGGCTGGCCAGGTAGGCGGGATAGCCTTCCTCGCCGGGCATCTCTTCCATCCGGCCTGATATTTCCCGCAGGGCTTCGGCCCAGCGGCTGGAGGAGTCAGCCATGAGGGCGACCGAGTAGCCCATATCCCTGAAGTACTCGGCGATCGTCATCCCTGTGTAGATC
>JBBILQ010000055.1:0-18073 GCA_037444845.1 Candidatus Aminicenantota bacterium
CCCACATGGGGAGAGGAGATTTTTTCCTTTCATTTCGTGAATAGTCCAGGTTAATTCCAATGCACTTAATTTCCATGCGCTAAATTCCCTGTGATCTTGAAACAAATCAAGGCGACCTTAGTTTTTGGTGCCATAGTTTTGTGTATTATGTATGCTGTCACCAATTTTGAGAAGGGCGATGTGATGGCCGTGGATTCCCCTGAACAGGGGGAAGACGCGGACAATTTCAAACCCCGCAGCCCCGACCTCCTCCCGAAACTCCCGGCGGCTGATCATCTTGATGCGGGTCCGGCTCCTTTTAATCGCCCGGCGGACGGTCCTCTGGAACCGGTGAAGGAGATTTGCCTGATAATAAGAGAGGATGACCCATCCGCCCGCAGCGCGGCCAAATTCGCGGAGTACGCTCTGCCTCTCTTCCGGCCGATGGAGGTGGTGAAACAGGCGCATGGATAAGATGATTTCGAAAACAGCGGGCTTGAAAGGAAGGCCGGCCACAAAATTACATACAATTCCCATCGGAATAATGGGAATAGCAGGAATATTTTCCCGGCCCCGCGCCCGTTTCACCATAGCAAAAGAAAGATCGGCGCTCGCCAAGCGATACCCCCTCTCCAGGAGGAACCTGGAGAAGCGGCCATAACCGCAGGGCGCGTCCAGGGCCAGGTGCTCCGGGGGTGAACCGGGAGAGGCCCGGTCGGGTGTCGGCCCGATGAGCTTCATGATGGCGCCGAGAATCCTGACTTCGCGGCGGTGGACAAGCCTCTGGTCGAGGCCGCGGTAGCGCCGGCGTTCATAATCCCGGACTTCACGCTCGTTAAATGGCACGTTAACTGAAAAAAACATACTGAGGCCTTTCTTCAACTGAGACGGCTCCGGCTGATGCGAACGTCTTCCTCTCACCGTCCCGGACGACGATCGAGCTGATTTTTCGGCTAAACCTGTGTTCCCGCCGGCCTTTTCTTGTCCAGCAGACGGCAAAGTCCTCTCCGTTTTTCTGGAAAAAGAAGACCTCGGCCGCGCTGTCTCTGGCCTTGCCGACAAAACGGCTTCCTTCAAGAAGCGCAGCCATCGTCTTGAGAGCAAAAAAGCCGGGCCGCTTCCGCCAGGGCTCAGAGCGGCTGTCGATCAAGCCGTAGCCGGGGGCGGCGAGCTGCCACCAGTAGATTCTCTCCACCAGGCCGCTGGCCAGAACGATGACAAAATAGCGGACGAGGTAGTTCGCCTGCTCCTCTTCGGTCACACTCGGCTTTCCTGGCGCCGGCGAATACTTTCCTGTTCCTCTGAGCGGCCAGTTCACCTCGGTTATCCAGCATCCCCTCCTCTCGGGAAGTGATGCGTCCGTAACCGCCCGCCAGAGAGCGACTTTTCCGGCCGTGGTCCAGCCAAACTGGGCGTTCTCCGGGGCTCCTGTCCGGTCAACGTAGAGGAGAGAGCTGACCTT
This sequence comes from Candidatus Aminicenantota bacterium, assembly GCA_037444845.1. GTDB lineage: Bacteria > Acidobacteriota > Aminicenantia > Aminicenantales > UBA8522 > JARYMI01. The sequence goes on from JBBILQ010000055.1 coordinate 1,442, forward strand.
GTCAAAAGGCAGGGCTTTGAGCGTCGGCGCGTAAAGATGGAACTCGAAGTCGATCACGGCCGGGCCGACGAGGCGCGCTTGGTGCTTCTGCGCCAGAGAAAAGGCGAGCCGGGCCAGGTCGATGTACTCCCGATAGTCCCAGACACCCCACTTGGTCCTGTTCCAGGCATGCCCGACTTCAAAGTGGGAGCAGAGAGAAGAAAACCGGGAAAAAACCTCCTCAAGGAAGGCGGCCCAGCCGGCCGGGTTGACGACATCCTCCCGGCGCTGGAGGAGCGAGACAGTGACGTCGAACCCTTCGCGGCAGAGGTTCCTGATGAATTTCTCATGCCGGGAAAGGAGCGGCCGCTCCCAGGAAGGAAGCCTGACCAGCGTGCGGCGGATGCCCGCGTCCCTGAGGGCGGAGATGATTTCTTCTGTCTTTCCCTGCGCTGGGGAGCAAGCTAATCCGAAGGGTTGAGCCAAGTCCACAGGCCGGCAGTGCATCCATCTTCTGTACTGTCGGTACAAGCGCAGAGCCGGGACAGCGACGCTGAGGTTCGAGGCGACCAGGCTGACGTAGCTTTCGGCGTGACGGAAATGGTGCCAGAACCTCTCCCAGCGCGGAGCCACGTTGTGCGGCTGGTCGGCAAACTCATTCCAGGCAAACGGAAAAGTCATCTCACTGAACCCCCAGCTTCCGGGCGATTTTTCGCAGGCGCAGCTTTTTTTTCGCCTTCACGTAGCCGGTGAAGATTCGCTTGTTTAGTTTATACCAAAAGCGAAACCGCTTCCGCAGCGTTTTTTCGCTAAAATATTCCTGGAGGAAAAAATCCTGGAGCTCAGCCGGCACGCCGAGACGGATGAGGTTTTTGACGCGCGCGCATCGGCCCAGGCGTTTGCGGAGGCGGATCCTGTTCGTGTCTAAAAAAGAAAAACCCAAATTCCCGGCTTCGTCCTTCCCGACGAGGATGTTTCCGTCCGAAAGGTCCCGGTGGAGGATGCCGCGGTCGTGACAGAGCGAGAGATGAGCCGCCAGCGCACCGAGGAGGGACCGAAGCCCGGAAGGAGGAAGGCTGCGAAAAAGCCCCCGGATCTCATCGGCTGCCTTGATTTCTTCGGTCAGAAAAAAGCTTCGCCGAACAAACCCTCTTTTCCTGCTCTCCAGATAGGCCACGGCTGAAGCTGTGCTCAACCCTCTTTCTTTTAAGGCGATCGCTCCCCGCCAGGCCCGGGCCGCCTTGGACGGCAGGACAAGGCTCTTGAACCTGGCCATGCCGCGGGAGGAAAATTCTTTGACAACGATGTCCGCCTCTTTTTCGCCGGAGTGGGGAAGCCGCACGGCGCCGACGCGGTTTCTCGAATCTAACAGCATCCTGACCCCTGGCCGGGTCCATATTTTTTCAGGCGGCGAGATCGCCCCAAGGAAATCAGGGGTATCATAGGCTGCCAGGATCCAGCCTTTATACAGTCCGAGAGTGAGTGGCCTGACGTCATCTTTCTGTCCCGAGCCAGTCTTAGAATCTTCTCTCATTATCCCACCCAGACGCTCAGCCCGCAAAACGTCCGGCCAGTATCTCCTTGAGCCGGCGGCCGAGGCTTTGCGGTGTAAACTTCCTCCAGGCCAATTCATAACCCTGCCGAGCGATGCCATCCCTTAGGGCCATATCTTCGCGCAATTCCAGGATGGCCCGGGCAAGCGATTCCGGGTCGCCTGCCGGGCAGAGGTAGATGTCCTTCCCGTGAGTAAAGAATTCGCTAACAGCCGGGGTCTGGCCGGTGATAACCGGTTTTGAAAGGGCCATCGCCTGAAATATCTTATGCGGGACGACGCGGGAGGCTTTTTCGGTCCGGCCGAAAATTCCCAGGCAGATGTCGGCCTCTGAAGCAATCTGTTCCGCCAGCGAAACCTGGCCCATCCATCCCTCAAAGGAGATGTTGGCCAGGCCAAGGTCGGAGGCCATCTTTCTCGCGCTGGGAAAGGTCTGGCCAGAGCCGATGAACTTGAAACGGACGGTTTTATCTTTTTTCCAGACATGAAAAGCCGCCTCGACGGCCGTCGCCACACCGTGTAGCGGAAGAAAAGAGCCGAAAAACAAAACCGTAAAGGGAGATTCACGCAGACTGGAAAGTGTGGGGCGCTGGGCCAGGCTTCTTGTGAAAACGCGGTCATCAAACCCGACGGGCACAACCTCAACCTTCCAGGGGCTCACGCCGAATTCCCGGCAGTAATACTGTTTGTGCGCCTCGGTGTCGGCCAGGACAAGGTCAGAGGCTTTAAACGCCAGCCGGTCGATCGCCCTGTTCAACCAGGCGGCAAGAGACCCCTCTGGCTTCCTCCGCCAGTCTAAGACTTTCGTCTCATAACGAGAGGCCAGGGGGTCGAATACGATTCTCCCCGCGCTCAGGATGGCGATGGCCCGGGCCAGAAAGATGTCTTTCTGGCAGAACTCTGGCACAAAAAGAAGCGGGGGTGGCTCAGCTCGTCTCCGGCCATGGCGCAGCCATCGCAAAAACAAGAGCGGATAGCGAATCCAGAACTTGTGGCCGCGCCTGAGGTGGGCTTCAGTGACGAGGACATCGTGAGCGCTCAGCCCCCGCCTGAGGATGGAGTTTCGAGGGTAGCCGGAATCGTACCCGCCGAAAAAGCAGACATCCATTTTTGTCTTCCCCAAAATAAACCAGACGCTCCTTTTTTGCAACTCAAGTTGACGGAGGGAGGATGACTGGGGTAAGATAAGCCGGCAAAAAAACGCAGGAGAAAACCATGGCAATCGACCCCCAACTCCTCGAAATTCTGGCCTGTCCCCTGTGCAAAACAGACGTGAAACTGACAGAGGACTTGAAGGGCCTGAAATGCGTCAAGTGTCACCGAGTTTACCCAATCAGAGAGGACATCCCGGTCATGCTCATCGACGAGGCCACCATTGAGCCGGAAAGAAAGACCAAGGATTGAGCCTTCGACATTAAATAGAATCCTTCTCATCCGGCTCCGCCGCATCGGCGACGTGGTCATGACGACGCCGGCAGTCGCGGCCCTCAAAAAGTCGCTCCCTCACGCTTCCCTCACCTACATCGTCGAAGAGCCGTACAGACGGCTGGTCGAGGGAAACCCGCGGCTGGACCGCGTCATCAGCCTGCCTCCTGATCAGGGCTTCCTTGATTTTCTCGGCTTCATCCGGAGTCTGCGGCGAGTGAAGTATGACGCTCTCGTCGACTTTCACGGCGGACCGAGAGCCTCGCGGATCGCCTTTCTCGCCCGGGCCCGAGTGAAGGCGGGATACAAACTAAAATACAAGAATTTTGTCTACGACATCCGGATTCCCCGAAGCCGCAAGAACGGATATATCCACAGCGTGGAAAACCATCTCAACCTGGTTAAAGCGTTGGGCATTGCCTTCTCCGGGCCGCCGCCTCTTGAGCTTCCGCGCGCGCGGCAGGAAGAAATAAAAGGAATCGACGCCTGCTGGGCTGAAAAAAATCTCGAGGGGACAAAATCCGTGGTCCTCCATATCGGCGCCGGCAACGCCTTCCGCGACTGGGGCGCGGAGAACCTGACTGCTCTGGCCGAGCTTTTAGCCGGAAGAAGCGGTGTCAAGGTCATCCTGGTCGGGTCGGCGGAGGATAAGGCCAGGGAAAAGGAAATAATGGGACAGGCCAGTCGGTCTTTTTTAACTCTTGTGGACGGGCTCAACCTGATCGAACTCAAAGAACTCCTCAGCCGGGCGGCGCTTTTCGTCGGCCCGGACAGCGGTCCGATGCACATCGCGGCGGCTGCAGGCACGCCGATCGTCGCCCTCTTCGGCCCCACCCTCCCCGAGAACTTCGCTCCCTGGCAAGCCAAAGCAACGCTCATCGCAAGGGATCTCGACTGCCGGCCTTGCAAACAGAGGCGATGCGTGACGAAAGACTTCCGCTGCCTCCAGAGCATCCGGCCAGAGGAAGTCTTCGCCGCCTGCCTTAGTTATCTCGATAATTAATCGGGGGACAGCATACGTAATTACCAAAATTCCAGTAGAGAAATCCAACGAATGGTGGGCATAGCCAAGAAGACGCCGGCGTTTTCTTCGGCTGACCTACGAACCGATAGTCTGTAGCGGAAAAACAATAAAAGTAACGCGGGCCAGCTTGGCGTACGTCCGCATCATCGTCTCGATTCAAAATGGGGAACCGTCCCCGATAGCTTGCAATCTTTATCTCTATTAAGCTAATCTAATAAACCTGAATTCGGATGAAAATCCTATCGCTTTCACTGGCTGCGAGCCTGCTTTTCTCGCTCGTTTCGATCACGGCGATGGAAAGCTTTCTCGCCCTGTCTTTCATTTTATGGGTCGTCCTCCTGGCGCAGAAGAAAGAAAAGCTCGCCGTCCCGGGATTTTTCTGGCCGCTTGTCGTTTACGCCGGGCTCTCGCTCATCGCCTGTTTTTTTTCGGTCAACCCTGAGATGAGCCTAAAGGACGCCCGCGAGCTCCTGCTCTACCTCATCGTACCGATCACTATGAGCGCTGCCGCCACAACGGCCGGCCGCGTTAGGACAACCCTTGCCCTTCTTGTCTCCGGGTATCTCAGCATCGTCTACTCTCTTGGCTATTTCGCTTTCAAAGCCCATCCGGGAGAGCGGATCCAGGGGTTCATGGGCCATTACATGACTCAAGCAGGGCTCCTCCTTCTTTTCCTCTGCGCAGCCATGAGTCTTTTCGCCTTTGGGGACGGCCCTCCCGGAGGATCGCCTCCATTCCTGAGGAAGGCTGTCCGCAGTCTCATGCGCTGGCTCTGGGCGACAGCCATCCCTCTGGCCGGGGTGTGCCTCGCCCTGACGCTCACGCGGAGCGCCTGGGTCGGGCTTGTTGTGGCTGCCGCTTTCATCCTTCTTCTCTGGAAGCCCAAAACTCTCATCCTCCTGCCCGTGGCCGTGGCGCTTGTCTTTTTCCTCAGCCCCCAGCCGGTCAAACGAAGGGCCCTGAGCATTTTCAGCCTGGAAAGCTCTTCCAACCGGCAGAGGATCCAGTACATCAAAGCGGGAGTCCAGATCATCAAAGAACGGCCTGTCTTCGGGACTGGCCCGGATACCGTGGACATGGTTTTCCAGGACCCGAAGTACGGCCTCTCCGCCGAAGCGAGGCGGAATGTCCACCTCCACAACAACATCATCCAGATCGCGGCCGAACGGGGTATCCCGACTCTAACGGCCTGGCTTGTGTTCATCATCTGGGCCTTTCTTTCTCTTTCGAGGCTCCTCAAGAACCGCGGCTCGCCCGTCTTCCCGCACGCTTCAGCCGCGGCAGCCGCCCTCCTGGCCTTGGTCACATCAGGACTCTTCGAATACAATTTCGCCGACTCGGAGATCGCCGTCCTCTTCCTCTATCTCCTCACCGTTCCGTTCGCTTCGTCTAAGAAGGCTGAAGAATGAAGCATCGGTTGGCAAAGAAGAGGCTGCTCTTCGGCCTGGCCTTCCTGGTCCTTCTCTACAGCTTCTGGCTCGGCGCTCAGATTATCCGGTTCGAGCCGCAGAGGATAGACTCGAAACCCGAAGGAGGCCCGCCCCACGAAATCGTTGGGGTTTACCATATTCACACGACTTTTTCTGATGGCTGGAGTTCGCCCGATAAAATCGCCCGGATCGCGCGCCGTCAGGGCCTCGACTTCATCATCCTGACCGACCACGGCAAGCCCAACCTCCGCTGTCTTGAAAGCCAGGGCTGGAAAGATGGCCTGTTAGTCCTGGCCGGAAGCGAGCTCTCGGTGAGCCGCGGCCACTTGGTAGCTCTGGATTTCGCTCCGCCCCGCCGGCCCTTCTCTCAGAACGCCGCCGAGGCAGCCCGCGAAATCCGGGCCAACGGCGGGTTTTCGGTCATCGCCCATCCCTTTTCCAAGACTCGATGGTCGTGGGGAAAGGAGGTCGATTACGCCGGCCTGGAGATCGTCGACGCCGACAGCATGTTCAAAAAGAATCTCCTGCCCTCTCTTCCCTATCTCCCTGCGCTCCTTTTCAAACCGCGCTTCTACATCCTCAAGACGCTCGAGCGGCCAGGCCAGACTCTCAGAAAATGGGATGAACTCAACGAAACCCATGTCCTTTACGGCTATTTCAGCGCCGATGCCCATCTTCTCTACCGCGTGATTCTCCCCGGGTTTCATCTTCATGTTCTCTTAGACGAGCCTCTCTCTGCTGAGTTCGACACAGCACGGTGTCAGGTTTTTGGCGCCCTCCGGCAGGGCAGGTTCTACAGCGCCGTTAACGCCGCCGGAAATGCCGCGGGTTTCCGCTTCTGGGCCGAGGGAAACGGCAGCCGCTTCCCGATGGGATCTGTCATCCCGGTGACCTCAGCGTCATCCCTGGAGCTCCATGTTCTTGTTCCTTTCCCTTCGGCCGTCGAGACGCGTTTTATCCATAACGGCAAAACAATCCGCACTGCAGCCGAAAAGGACACATCCGTCGCCGCCGACGAGCCCGGAACGTACCGGGTTGAAGTTTACCTCAGGGAATGGTCGCCGCTCGCCAGTGACATTCCCTGGATTGTCTCTAACCCTATTTTCTTAAGAAAGGACGAAAAGTGAAAAAACTCGCTCCCGATTCAAAAAGACTGGCCCGCGTCATCAGGAATTTCAAGAAGAAAAGGGTTCTTGTCCTGGGCGACCTCATGCTTGACAGGTACATCTGGGGAAACGTCTCTCGCATCTCTCCAGAGGCGCCGGTGCCGGTGGTCGAGGTCCACCGGGAATCATCCTGCCTCGGAGGGGCCGGAAACGTCGCCCAGAACCTCATCAGCCTGGGCGCCTCCCCCCTTCTTGTAGGCATCGTCGGCGACGACGAAGAAGGCCGCTGGATCCGCAGGCATGTGCTCAATAACCGAGGCGTCCTCATCGACAACTCCAGGCCGACCACGGTCAAGACGCGGATTATCGCCCACCATCAGCAGGTGGTCAGGGTTGACTGGGAGAAAAAGAGCACTGTCCCGGCCGCCCTCGAAGAAAAAATTCTCCGTCTGATCCGCCACGAAAAATACGACGGCCTCATCGTTTCGGACTACAGCAAGGGAATGGTCAACGCGTCGGTTCTCGGCCAGGCGCTCCCGTTTGCCCGCAAAAAGCGCATCCCCGTGTTTGTCGACCCAAAGATCGAGCATTTCTCCCTCTTCTCGCCCATTACGCTCATCACCCCTAACCACAACGAAGCCGAAAAAATTGTCAACCACTCCTGCCGCACCGATGCCGATGTCGAAAGGGCTGGCCGGAAGATCCTCTCCCTCATCTCGGCCCACTACCTCATCATCAAGCGGGGAGAGCACGGCATGACGGTGTTTGAGAAGGAAAGGCCCCCAATCCACATCCCGACGGTCGCGCGGGAGGTCTTTGACGTGACGGGAGCGGGCGACACGGTCATCGCCACGGCTTCCCTGGCGCTCCTGGCCGGCGCCACAATCCGGGAGGCGGCCTCTATCGCCAACGCCGCAGCCGGGATCGTCGTCGGGAAAATCGGCACGGCCACGGTCACTCCTGACGAGCTCCTCTCTTTGTTTTGATGATCCAACGCAGTCATTGCGAGGCATCTCCGATGCCGAAGCAATCTGACCGCCTCGCGTTGTCCCGAGCATAGCGAGATATCTTGTGCGATAAAATTGAGATCGCCACGCACCCAAGAGGTGCTCGCGATGACAGGGGAGACGCTTTTCTAAGGGCCATTTTGGGTATGAGCGGGCCTGCATCATAAGCGATGATCACGGCGATTGAGAATGGCCGCGTTTAATACTATAATAAGAGCAGGAAATGTGCGGCGTTATCGGCGTCGTTGGCAACGGCGAGGTCTTTAAAGACCTTTACCAGGGGTTGCTCGCCGTCCAGCACCGCGGCCAGGATGCTGCCGGCATCATCACCTACGACGGCCGCTTCCACACCAAGAAAGGCAACGGCCTGGTGCACGATATCTTTACCCCCGAGAATGCCCAGCGCCTGCGGGGGAGAATCGGGATCGGCCACACCCGCTACCCGACGATCGGCGGCGGCCGGGGCGAGGACGCTCAGCCCTTCCAGGTCAACTCGCCGTTCGGCATCATCATGGCCCACAACGGCAACGTCATCAACTTCAAGGAGCTCAAGAAGGAGCTTTTCGAGAAATACCATCGCCTCTTAGACTCCGACAACGACGTCGAAGTCATCCTGAATGTCTTCGCCGAGGATCTGGCGGCCCAGCGCACCAGAGACCTCAGGCCCGGCCATGTCTTCAAAGCTGTGGACGGCGTTTTCAAGAAGGTCAAGGGAAGCTATTCGGTCGTGGCCTACATCGCCGAGCAGGGTCTGGTCGCCTTCCGCGACCCCTACGGGATAAAACCCCTGGTTTTCGGCCTTCGCCCTGACGGCCTCCAGCCTTCCTGCGCTTTCGCCTCGGAGAGCGTGGCCCTGAACATCATGGGCTTCTCGCAGATCAAGAATGTGGCCGCCGGCGAGGCCGTCTTTTTAGACCGTGGCCGCACCCTCCACCGGAAAAAAATTGCCCATTGCCCCCATTCGCCCTGCCTCTTCGAATGGGTCTATTTCGCAAGGCCTGACTCTTTCATCGACAACGTCAATGTTTACCTCTGCCGGCTCGACCTCGGCCGCCTGCTGGCTGAAGAGATAAGAAACCTGAATCTCAAGATCGACGTGGTCGTGCCGGTGCCGGATTCGGCCCGCGACGCGGCCATCGAGATCGCCCGGGCCCTCAACCTCGAATACCGGGAAGCGCTCGTCAAGAACCGCTACATCGGCCGGACGTTCATCATGCCCGCCGAAGACAAGCGGAAAAGCTCGGTCCGCCAGAAACTCAACCCCATCGCCTCTGAGTTCAAGGGAAAGAACGTCCTCCTCGTGGACGACAGCATCGTCCGAGGCAACACCTCCCGGGCCATCGTCGAGCTCGTCCGGGAATGCGGGGCGAAAAAAGTCTATTTTGCGGCCTACTCACCGCCCCTCCGCTTCCCCTGCGTTTACGGAATCGACATGCAGACGCGGACGGAATTCGTCGCCCGGAACGCCGACGCCGACCAGGTCGCAAGGAAAATCGGCGCCGACAAGGTCATCTACCAGACGCTCGACAACCTGATGAAGGCCGTCAGGGCTGGAAACCCCAAGATCAGCCATTTTTGCGGCGCGTGCTTCGATGGCATCTACCCGACCGGCGACGTCACGCCGGAAATGCTCAAGGAAATCGAGGCGGAAAGAAAAACCGCCCACGACGCCCAGCTCGAACTGAACATTTAGCCTGATCTATTCACAAAATGATACGATAAAACGCCCCCTCCCCTGGCGGGAGGGGATAGAGGGGAGGGGGAATCTTTGAATGATCCCCCTCACCCCGACCCTCTCCCACATGGGGAGAGGAGATTTTTTCCTTTCATTTCGTGAATAGTCCAGGATAACAAGAAAACTAACAAAAAAGATTTTTTTTGCCCATTCCTCCTCATTGCCAGAGACCTCCCCTTAAAAGATTCATAATTTATGCAGCCTGTGCTTTTTCAATAGCATGCTCAAGCTCTTATGTCAATATACCTTGAGAGCGCAGTTCAAATTGAATATTGGATTAAGAACGGGGACGGTCCTCTGGGAGGATCGTCTCCAGCTCTTATCCCATTCCCCCCTCGCGGAGAGCTTTCACCAGCAAGTCCAGAGCGTTTATTCTCGCTGCCCACTTCTTAAGATAATCAACATCCAGCAGTGATGCCTGAACTTTTATGACCCCAAGAATGTCCAGCCATTGCCGCTCACCGATTTGTCCGCCTGCTTTATGCCACTCCAGCTTGGCCAGGATGATATCTTCCGGGGAGGCAAAATAAAGTTCCTGGGATGCTTTTTCAGAGATGTTTTTTTTAACCCGGCGCTTTAAAGCCGTCCTGCTCAACTCCCTGTCTTTGACGATGAAAATGTCAACTTTGAATGCCGTGTTCATGTGGATGACATTGAAACACGTGCGTTGCCTGACGGCCTCAAGGGCCATCTCTTTGTCTATATAAAAATCATTTTCCAAGGCTTTTTCCAGAGCCAAAACGTGCTCGTTTTTTATATCGGCCACCAGGTCGACATCCAGCGTGGCCCTGGCCATCCCAAATGCGGAACTCGCCAGCGATCCGCCGATATAATAAGGAATGCCGAGTTTTTCCAGGACGCGAGTAACTCGAAAAGTGATGTCGAGGAGATCGGGCGATGTCATTTGTGCGCCGCGCTTCTTTCGGCGAGGCGCTGGACGAAACGGTCGGCCAGCTCCTCGCTGCCGTAGTTCAGAGAAAGGAAACGCCGGAGTGAATCCAGATGGTTTTCCTCCGGGTAGCGGCTTCTGATGCCCTGCCATGAAAGTTCAAAAACCGTCTTTGTCAGCGAGCGGACGAGCGCCAAACGTTTTGCGACCGAAGCTTTCCGGATTAACTCAAGCTGAATGTGTTCGGCGGAAAGCCATGTGTCGCGGGATTGCGTTTTCACTGCCAGTCAAATGATAGCCAACCCTCCGTTAAAAGTCAAAAAGCTGAATGCGGGAGGTTGAACAATTTTGGGCATCAAAATGCGGGTTTAGGGCAGAAAAAGCGGCTTAATTGAAGGTTAATTTCTTTATTTTCAGTTTGTTGTTGTGGTCCGACCCCCATCTTAGGGGCGGGTGCGCCAGTAATCCATGAGCTCGAGAAGCGTATGTTCGATGGGGATATGAAGTTCCCAGCCGGTCTCGGCCTTGATTTTCCGGTTATCGCCTACCAGCACCGGGATGTCCGTCTTCCTCAACCTGGCCGGATCCTGCTCGACCTTCACCTCTTTCAAGGTGGACGAGAGGAGGATCTCAAGAATCCGGCGGAGAGCGATGCCCTCCCCGCGGCAGATGTTGTAGACCTCCCCTTTCCTCCCTTTCCGCATCAACAGCACATAGGCCTGCACGGTATCCCTGACGTCGGTAAAATCGCGCCTCACGCCGAGGTTGCCGACCCTGATCACTGCCCCGCTCGTGCCGCGTTCGACCTGGACGACCTGCCGGGCCCAGTCTGAGCAGACAAAATCGGGGCTCTGTCCGGGGCCCGTATGGGGAAACGGCCGTGCGATAACGATGTCGAGGCCTTCGACCTCCGTGTAAAACCCGCATATGAGCTCGCTCCCAGCCTTGGACAGGGCATACGGGCTCAAAATGTGGAACCGGTCGTCCTCGCAGAAAACTCTTTCATTCGAGCTGTCCTTTTCGAGGGCGAGACCGTAGACGTCGGAAGAGCTCACATAGAGGACGCGGGCCCCTGGCACAAACTTTTTAACCGCCTCTAAAAGATGGAAGGTCCCCAGGATATTCGTCTCCATGGCCTCCTTTTTATTTTCCCAGGAATGCTTGACGTTGGAGACGCCGGCCAGATGAAAAACCCACTGCGGCAGGACGGCCTTGATGATCTCAAAGACATCCCTCTCCGACCTCAGGTCGATATGGAAGACGTTCTGTTCGGCATGGTTCGGCGGCTGGGGGAAGGAGGTGCCGTAAACGCTGAATTCAGTCGCCGGCAGGGCGTTCATCAGGTGGCGGCCAGCAAAACCCGTGGCGCCCGTTATGAAGGCTCTGATCTTCGGCGGCACCTTAGACTCTCTCCCGCCAGTAGTCAAGGAGGTCTCTGAGCGTTTGACAAAAGGGAATTTTCGGCTTCCAGCCCGTGAGCGTCATGAACTTGTTAGAATCGGCAAGGAGGATGGGCACGTCGGAAGGCCGGAGCCTTTTCGGGTCAACCTCGACCCGGACGCTGACCTTGCTCAGCGAAAGGAGCGTCTCCAGCACCTCCTTCGCTGAACGGGCGACGCCGGAGCCAATGTTATAGACATCGCCGGCCTCTCCTTTCTCCAGGCTCAGCCAGTAGGCTTCGACCATGTCGCGGACATCGGTGAAATCGCGCCGGGCCTCGAGGTTTCCGACATGGATGACCGGATCTTTTTTCCCTGCCTCGATCTCAGCAATCTGCTTGGCGAAAGAAGAAGTGACAAAGACCTCGCCCCGGCGGGGGCCGGTGTGGTTGAACCCGCGCGTCCGGACGATGTGCATCCCGTAACTCTTGTAATATTGATAGCCAAGAAAATCCTGGGCCACCTTGCTCACGGCATAGGGGCTCAGGGGCCGGAGCGCGTTTGTCTCTACCATCGGCACCTCGTTGGAGTTGACCTGGCCGTATTCTTCCGACGACCCTGCCACCTGGATGCGCGGGGAAAGATTCAGGCTGCGCACGGCCTCGAACAGGTTAACCTGTCCGATGGCGTTGATGGCGAAGGTCTCGGCCGGGCATTTCCAGGATGTCGGGACGAAGCTCTGGGCGGCCAGGTGGAAGATGCGGTCCGGCTTGACGTGGGCCAGGCAGCTCTGGAGCGAGACGATGTCTTTTATATCAGCTTCGCAAAGCTCGATTTTTCCCTGGAGATGCTGGATGTTTTCCATCCGGCTCCGCCAGCGGACAGTGCCGTAAACTTCGACGCCAGGCTGATGATTGAGGATATACTCCGCCAGGTGGCTGCCCGCAAACCCGGTTATTCCCGTGATCAGTACTCTCATCCTTCCTCCCTTTTCAAGCTTCTTTTCGTTTTTTTCAAGTTTCTTTCTCCGTCTTTACAATCTTAATTCCTTGCTTTTTCAATTTTAATTCCTCGCTTTTCCCCTGTCATTGCGAGCGCAAGCGAAGCAATCTCATAATTTATCATATAAGTCCTCCCAACCAGGATTCATTCCGGAAACGAGAAGGGCTTTTTTCGATCGAGAACCGCCTTTTATTTTTTTCTCTCTGGCAATAGCACTGTAAGCCTCGTCATACACTTCGTAATAAACAAGTCTATTGATTTTGTATTTTTTTGTAAATCCTCCGATAATATTCTCTTTATGCTGATAGACTCTTCTCTTTAAATCATTTGTTATTCCCGTATATAAAACCGTATTATTATTGTTTGTCATGATATATACGAAATACTGCCCAGACATAAGTAGCCACTTTATAAGTCTAAAAATGTTCTGATTATATCATCGTGAGGGGCGAAGCGAAGTGAACCACCAGATTCTTGGCGAGGAGGGAAGATATGCAGGCCAAAAATGTCATTGCGAGGCATCGAAGATGCCAAAGCAATCTCAGTTTGGGATTGCTTCGCTGAAGCTCGCAATGACAACTCAGCGTATAGTTTCATTCGAGATGGCCCCTTCGCGTGAGATTGCCTCGTTGCAAGGCTCCTCGCAATGACACCGCTCTGCTGCTCTTCATTCACAATGAGATGATTCTATCGGCATCAGATATTATTTGCGGCTTCGGTAGTATTCGTCGTAGAAGGCGCGGAAATGGGGGCTGCGCTCCTTGATTTTCCGCCACCACTCTTCGTTATCCTTATACCAGCGGACTGTCGCCTCGAGGGCCCGCTCGAATTCCGCCTCCGGCTTCCATCCGAGCGCCTGGATTTTTTGGCAGTCAAGAGCGTAGCGCCGGTCGTGGCCGGGCCGGTCGGGCACGAACGTGATCAGCTTGCGCGGCTTTCCTAACAGGTCGCAGATTTGCTCAGCGATGCGGATATTGGGAACTTCATTGCCGGCGCCGATGTTATAGGCCTCGCCCGTTTTTCCTTTCCGCATGAGCACGTCAATGGCGCGGCAATTGTCGTCAACATAAAGCCAGTCCCGGACGTTCGTCCCCTGGCCGTAGAGGGGCAAAGGCTTATCCTCAAGGGCATGGGTGACGAAAAGAGGGATGAATTTTTCCGGGTATTGGTAGGGGCCAAAATTGTTGCTCGGCCGGGCAATGATGACCGGAAGCCCGTATGTAACGGTGTAAGCATAGGCCAGCCGGTCCGCCCCGGCCTTGCTGGCGGCGTAAGGCGAGGATGGGTTGAGCGCGTCGGTCTCGCTCGAAAACCCCTCGTCGCGGCTGCCGTAGACTTCGTCCGTGGAGATATGGACGAAAAACTCGACCTCCGGCGACACCCTCTGGGCCTCGAGGAGAACGAACGTGCCGTGGACATCTGTGAGGACGAATTCGCCGGCGTCCAAGATGGAGCGGTCGACGTGAGTCTCGGCGGCAAAATGGACGACACCCCGGACTTTCTGGAAAAGGCTTCGGACAAGGTCCCGGTCGCGGATGTCGCCGTGGACAAACTCGTAGCGGGGGTCGGCCTCGACGTCCTTGAGGTTATCGAGGTTTCCGGCGTAGGTGAGCTTGTCAAGGTTGATAATTTTCGTTTGCGGGTATTTCTTGAGAATGAAATGGATGAAGTTACTGCCGATAAAACCCGCCCCGCCCGTGACGAGCAGCGCCTTGCCGTCAATCTGTCTTTCCATGGTCATCGTTCCCTTCATGAGATTGCTTCGTCGCTAAGAGCTCCTCGCAATGACCCGTCCCCATCGCTCTCGGCCTTTGTCGTTTATTATCAACCAAAGAGATGGGTGGCATCAAACGCTCGGGGCGGCCTAACATTCCGAGACGCCCCCAAATTTCTGTCCTTAAGATATTAACCTCCCCTACCCCTCCTAGGGAATTAGGAGGGGCATAGAGGTTAGCGTCTCGGGTAAGGTCGGCCGGTTCAGCCATCCTTGCGTTTCCAGTCGTAGGGGATGTCGTTTTTGTGCGGGTCGAGCCGCTGTTCGTCGGGGTTGGCGCGGTCGTACGGCTCTGTCGGGATGTTGACGACGAGCGCTTCCTCCTCGCTCACACACATCCAGCCGTGGTAGACTCCCGCCGGCACCTGGACCAGCGTCGGGTTGTGGACGCCAAGGTAGAATTCGTTTATCTCTCCATGAGTCGGCGACCCGGCGCGGCCATCGTAGAGGGCCATCTTGATCATGCCCGCCAGGCAGGCGATATTATCTGTCTGCTTCGAGTGCTTGTGCCAGGCCTTGACCACGCCCGGATAAGTCGTCGTCATGTAGACCTGGCCGAAGCCCTGGAAAAGCTCGTCATCCCGGCGCAGGATTTCCATGAGCCGGCCCCGCTCGTCCGGAATGACCCGGAGCTCCTTCGTTTTCACGCCGTCGATCATCTTTTTCTCCATGTTATCAATTCACCTGATCTATTCACAAAATGATACGATAAAACGCCCCCTCCCCTGGCGGGAGGGGATAGAGGGGAGGGGGAATCTTTGAATGATCCCCCTCACCCCGACCCTCTCCCACATGGGGAGAGGGGATTTTTTCCTTTCATTTCGTGAATAGTCCAGGTTCAATAACTCATCCAAATACAGATGCGTCAGATTTGTTTACATCGTCATCGCGAGCGCAGCGTGGCGATCTCGTTCTTCCCTGAGATTGCTTTGTCACTCCGTTCCTCGCAATGACAACATAACAATTACTTCACGGACTCTATCACAGTTACTTCAAGCCGATTTCGCTCTTGTCACCGACCATGAAACGGTAGACCTGCGGCTTGGGCGGACACTTGAAGATGCGGACTTCCCGGCCAATCAGGCTGTCGTCGATCCGGCTCCCGATATCGACGATTTCGCTCCCCTCTAAGATGATGCTGTGCTCGATCTCGGTTTTGACGATCCGGCACTTCTTCTGGATCGAGGTGAAAGGCCCGATGTAGGAATCGACGATTTCCGTGCCGGCGCCGATGATGGCCGGGCCGCGGATGATACTCGACCTTATCGCGGCTCCCTTCTCGATGATGACCTGGCCGTTCACCCTCGAGGCCTCGTCCACTTCGCCCTCGATCGAGATCGAGATGCCCTCTAAGATCAGGCGGTTGGCCTCGAGGATGTCCTCGATCTTTCCCGTGTCCTTCCACCATCCCGAAACGAGATGCGGTTGGACCGTGTAGCCGCGGTCAACCAGGTACTGGATGGCGTCAGTGATCTCTAACTCGTCGCGCCAGGACGGCTTGATGGCTTTAACCGCTTCAAAGACATGAGGGTCAAACATGTAGACGCCCACCAAAGCCAGGTTGCTGGCCGGCTGCTTCGGTTTCTCGACGAGCCTGACGACTTTCCCATCCCTGAGCTCGGCCACGCCAAACATCTGGGGGTTGGGCACCTCGGTCAAGAGGATCAGGGCGTTCGGCTGGCGCTCCTCGAATTCTCGAACGAGCGAGAGGATGCCGCTCTTGAGGATATTATCGCCTAAGTACATGACAAACGGCTCCCCGCCCAGAAATTCCTCCGAAATCAGCACGGCGTGCGCCAGGCCTAAGGGCTCGGGTTGGTCGATGTACGTGATCCTGACATCGGCGCCCCAGCGCGTGCCGTCGCCCACCGCCTCCATGATTTCGTTTTTCGTGTCGCCGACGATGATCCCGATATCGCAAATTCCCGCCTCGACGAGCGCCTCGATGCCGTAGAAGAGGACGGGCTTGTTGGCCACCGGCACTAACTGCTTCGCCTGAGTGAATGTCAGAGGCCGGAGCCTCGTCCCTTTGCCGCCGCTGAGAATTAATCCCTTCATTGCTACACCATCTTATCCATCAAGGTTATACGCACTTAACGATCACACATCGTCATGCGAGCGACCTTTGGGAGCGAGGCAATCCGGCCCTTTGGGCCGTCCCGAGCCTGGCGAGGGATCTCATCAAGTGCGAAATAGGCATGAGACCGCCACGCTGCGCTCGCGGCGACTGCGTCGGATTGCTTCGGCATCTTCGATGCCTCGCAATGACATTCTGTATTCTATACTTATCATGCCTCGCAATGACATATTACTCATCGCGTTCATGCATT